>NZ_RWIN01000156.1 GCF_009761815.1 Pseudomonas sp. PB120 | reverse complement strand
TGCCCGCGAAAGGGCCGCCTGTCACCGCTAATTCATGAAAGAACCCTGGCCAGAAACACCGCCGTCCGGCTTTTTTTGCTCTTGGCGACTTTCTCCGGCGTCCCCGCCACCACAATCTTCCCGCCCTGATCCCCCGCCCCCGGGCCTATATCAATCACCCAGTCACTTTGCGCCACCACACGCATTTCATGTTCGACGACGATCACCGTGTGCCCCGCGCTCACCAGCGTGTTCAACTGCTCCAGCAAGCGGTCGACATCCCGCGGGTGCAGACCGGTCGTAGGTTCATCGAGCACATACAGCGTCGCCCCCCGCTGGTTGCGTTGCAGCTCGGTGGCCAGTTTGATGCGCTGGGCTTCGCCGCCTGACAACTCGGTCGCCGGTTGCCCAAGGCGCAAATAGCCCAGGCCGATGTCACGCAACACCTCCAGCGAACGGCGAATACCCGGCTGCTCAACGAACACCTCGACCGCTTGATCCACGGTCAATTGCAACACCTGGGCGATGGTCAACCCCTGCCAGGTAATCGCCAGCGTCTCGGCGTTGTAGCGCGCACCGTGGCAGGTCGGGCATGGCGCGTAGACGCTCGGCATAAACAGCAATTCGACGCTGACAAAGCCTTCGCCCTCGCACGTCGGGCAACGGCCTTTGGCGACGTTGAACGAAAACTGGCCGGCATCGTAACCGGCGGTCTGCGCCTGGGGTGTCGCGGCGTACAGTTTGCGCACGTTGTCGAACAGCCCGGTGTACGTCGCCAGATTGGAACGTGGCGTGCGGCCGATGGGTTTCTGATCGACTTGCACCAGGCGCTTGATCGAGTCCAGTCCGGCGCTGACCTGACCGCCACTGACTTGCGGTGCGTCGTCCTCCAGGCTCCGTTCTTCAGCCTCACTGTCACCGGCCGCGCGCCCAAGGTGCGCGCCCACCAGTTCCAGCAATGCCTGGCTGACCAGGCTCGATTTACCGGAGCCTGAAACGCCGGTCACCGCCGTGAAACAGCCCAGCGGAAACTCGGCGTTGAGGTTGTTCAGGTTATTGCGCGTGATGCCCTCCAGGCGTAGCCAATCGGTCGCCTTGCGTCGGGCGCGGGGTTCGATGACGTGCTCGGCGAACAGGTAGGCGCGGGTCTGCGAAGCCTTCACGTCAGCCAACCCCGGCGGCGGCCCGCTGTAGAGGATCTGGCCGCCATGCTCGCCAGCCGCCGGGCCGACGTCGATCAGCCAGTCGGCGCGGCGCATGGTTTCCAGGTCATGCTCGACCACAAACAAGGTATTGCCCGCGGCTTTCAAGCGTTGCAGGGCTTCGAACAGCGCCTCGCCATCCGCCGGGTGCAGGCCGGCGGATGGCTCGTCCAGCACGTAGATCACACCGAACAATTGCGAGCCCAATTGCGTCGCCAGGCGCAAGCGCTGCAACTCGCCGGATGATAACGTCGGCGTGCTGCGGTCTAGCGCGAGGTACCCGAGCCCCAGGTCGGTGAGCGTGCTGACCCGTTCGAGCAAGTCCTGGGCAATGCGTTGCGCGGCCAGACGCTTTTCAACCGAAAGATTGGGCGTGTGGCGCACATCGGGCGCATTGGAATGGCCGCTGGCGCCATGGGCCACCCGTTGCTCACGCGCTTCGCGGGTCTGATCGTGGGTCAACACCTCGCCGGACTCATCGGCCTGTTCGAGGTAGCTGTGAGCCGCCACCGGTTTCAGCACCTGCGCCACTTGCAGCAACGGCATCTGTGACAGCTCGCCGATGTCGTATCCGGCAAATGTCACCGACAGCGCCTCGCGCTTGAGGCGTTTGCCGTCGCATAACGGGCAAGGGCTGCCGAGCATGAATTGTGAAACGCGTTTCTTCATCAGCGCGCTTTGGGAGTGGCTGAAGGTGTGCAGGATGTAGCGCCGGGCGCCGGTGAAGGTGCCCTGGTAACTCGGTTCCATTTTGCGCTGGAGGGCGACTTTGGTTTCCTGCGGCGTGAACCCGGCATACACCGGGACGGTCGGGGTTTCTTCGGTGAAGAGAATCCAGTCACGCTGTTTTTTCGGCAGCTCGCGCCAGGGTTTGTCGACGTCGTAGCCCATCGTGACGAGGATGTCGCGCAGGTTCTGGCCCTGCCACGCCGTGGGCCAGGAAGCGACCGCACGCTGGCGGATGGTCAGGCTGGGATCGGGGACCATCAAGGATTCGGTGACTTCATATACCCGGCCCAACCCATGGCATTCCGGGCACGCGCCCTGGGGCGTATTGGGCGAAAAGTCTTCGGCGTACAACATCGGCTGGCCCGGCGGATAACTGCCGGCCCGGGAGTACAGCATGCGGATCAGGCTCGACAACGTGGTCACGCTGCCCACCGAGGAACGCGTGCTCGGCGTGCCCCGTTGCTGCTGCAAGGCAACGGCGGGGGGCAGGCCCTCGATGGAATCGACGTCCGGCACCCCGACCTGATCGATCAGGCGCCGCGCATAGGGTGCGACGGATTCGAAATAGCGCCGTTGCGCTTCGGCATAGAGCGTCGAAAACGCCAGCGACGACTTGCCCGATCCGGACACGCCGGTGAACACCACCAAAGCGTCCCGGGGGATGTCGACATCGACGTTCTTGAGGTTGTGTTCCCGGGCGCCGCGCACCCTGACCATGCCGGAGGGTGGATTGGGGGTGCGCTTTGATGTCATTGGATGGCCTCAAAAATTTCCAAAATAAACACCGACCTCTGTAGGTGCGGGCTTTTGTGGTGAGGGGATTTATCCCCTCGCCACAAAAGCATGCCTCACCGGGCTTAACCGTTCAGGACCATACGAACCATCCGGGTCAGGGCTTGCGGTCCATAAGGTTTGCTCAGCAAATGCGTGTCAGGACTGAGTTGATGATTGCGCGAGATAATGTCACGGGTGTGACCCGAGGTGAACAGCACCGCCACGGGGGGCGTCTGCACTTTGGCCCAGGCGGCGAGGTCCGAACTCTTGATCAGCCCGGGCATGACCACGTCGGTGAAAATCAGGTCCACCGCCCCCCCCTCCAGCAACATCTGCATGGCGACGTCACCGTTAGGCGCGGTGATGACCTGGTAACCCTCTTCGCGCAGCAATTCCACGGCCGCAGCGCGCACCGCTTCATTGTCTTCGACCACCAGGATGTGTTCGTGCCCGCCACGGTGCAATGCATCCGGGCTGACCGTTTCGCCTTGCAACGAACGCCAGCTGCGAGGGAAATACAACTGCACCCGGGTCCCCTGCCCGACTTCGCTGGAAATCTCGATATGCCCGCCGCTCTGTTTGACGAAACCGAACACCATGCTCAACCCCAGGCCCGTGCCCTGGCCGTCAGCCTTGGTGGTGAAGAAGGGTTCAAAAGCTTGCGCGAGCACCTGCGGTGACATGCCGATACCGGTGTCAGTCACCGTGACGCCCACGTAGTCGCCGGCAACGATGCCCTTGCCTGCGCAAAAAGCGCGATCGAGCGTGATGTTCTCGGCGCTCAGGCTGAGGGTCCCCTCACCTTGCATGGCATCCCGGGCGTTGATCGCCAGATTGAGAATGGCGTTTTCCAGTTGATTGCGATCCACGTAGAGGTGCCACGGCGCTTCTGGAGTGGTCATGTTGATCTGCAGGGTTTCCCCCAGCGCCCGCTGCAGCAACTCCGTCAGGCCCTCGAAGATTTGCCGTGGATCGAGCACGGCCGGCGACAGCGGCTGGCGACGGGCAAATGCGAGCAATTGCGAGGATAGCTTCGCGCCACGCTCGACGGCGGCAATCGAAGCGCTGACCCGGCGCTGCACGTTGGCATTGTCCGGCTCGTGTCGCGCCAGCAAGTGCAGGTTGCCGGCGATCACTTGCAACAGGTTATTGAAGTCATGGGCCACCCCACCGGTAAGGCCGCCGATGGCTTCCAGCTTCTGGGATTGACGCAATTGCTCTTCGGCCGCCAGCCGCGCGTCCACTTCGTCGGCGACCCGTTGCTCGAGGTTGCGGGTGAATTTGAGCAAGGATTCTTCGGCGATCTTGCGTTCATGGATGTCGATCAAGACGCCAGGAAAGCGGAACGCTTCGCCCTGCTCATTGAACTCGCAACAACCACTGGCAAGCACCCACAGATAACTGCCATCCGGGCGCAGGACGCGGTACTCGGCGTTGTATGGTTCGCCGGTGGTGACGGATTGATTGACCTGCTCGTGGACCCAGCTGTAGTCGTCGGGATGAATGCGTGATTCGGCGATGTCGACCGACAGCTCGGCCAGGTTCTGATCGGACGGGAGGGAAAACGTGCGGGCAAACCGCTCATCGACGGACAGCACGTTGGCCTTGATGTCCCAGACAAACGAACCGAGCAGCGCGCCGGCATTCAGGGCCAGTCGCACCCGCTCGTTGTCGGCGCGGTAGGCGTCTTCGGCGGCCTGGCGCCGGCGTTCGGAAATCACATGCTCGGTGGTCTCGACCACCATCGCCATGACCCCGGCCGGGCGTCCTTCATCATCGGCGACCGGACTGTAATAAAGGTCCAGCCAGACGTCTTCCGGCACACCATCGCGCAGCAGCACCAACACTTTATTGCTGTACGACAAGGTACCGCCGGCCAGGCAGGTATCGACCACATGCCGGTTGAAATCAGCCACTTCTGGCCAGCCCAGCTCCACCGGGGAGCCCAGCAGGTACGGATGGCGGCCACCGGCAAATCCCGAGTAAGCATCGTTATAGATCATATAGCCGAGCGGGCCCCACAGCATCACCATCGGCAGTGGCGAGGCCAGCATCAGTTGCACCGTATTGCTCAGGCTCCGGGGCCAGGTATCGAGGGGCCCCAGCTCGGTGGTGCTCCAGTCGAACGCGCGAATGCGCCCGGCCATTTCACCGTTCCAACCCGCACACCCGTGGCTATCGTCTAGAAACGGCATCGACTGCTTTTAGCCCCTGTGATTGGCGTCCGTTTGTTTCGAGCTTCATGCACGCCAATGGTTTCATAGAGGTATAGCTGATTCACCCATCGCAAGCTTTTTGTGGCGAGGGAGCTTGCTCCCGCTCGGCTGCGCAGCAGTCGCAAATTGTTGATCGCGCAGAGGGGCTTGGGGTGCTTCGCACCCAGCGGGAGCAAGCTCCCTCGCCACAGAAAGTGGCCTGAACAGCTTCAGCGCTACACCTCAATCAAGTGTTTGAGCGGGTGATAGCCGGTTTTCAGCGTTGCCGCGACGTCGAGGATGGCTTTTTCGATGCCGTTCAAATGCATGCAGGTCAGTTCGATGGCGGCGCTCTGGTTACCGGCCTCGATGTACTCGATCAGGCGCAGGTGTTCGTCGTCGCGGCACGCTTCGTGGCTTTCGTCGTCCAGCGCGGCGACGTACAGCGAGGCGCGGGAGATCAGCTTCTGAAACCAGTCGAGCAGCACCGGGTTGTTCAGGCTTTGCGCAAGCTTGATGTGGAACTCGCCGAGCAAATGAATCAGCCGATCATGGTCGCCACTGCGGCGCGCGTCCTCTTCCAGCAACAGGTGATCCCGCAGGTCCCGGGTCACCGCCGTATCCCGACGGCGACACAGCTCGCTGACGATGCCGATCTCGACCAGCCGCCGCGTTTCGAACAACGAACGAATCTCTTCGTCACTGGGCAACGACACCGACGCACCTTTATTGGGCTCGGTGGTGACCAGCCCATCCGCTTCCAATTGCTTGAGCGCGGCACGGACCGACGTCCGGCTGACATTAAAAAGTTCAGCCAGTGACGCCTCGCCGAGCTTCATCCCGGGACGCAACGAACGTTTGCTGATCGCCTCGTAAACCCCTTGGTAGACGCGGTCGACCGTGGTTTCCAGCTTTTTTTCGGCCATTTGAACACTCCTATAGCGCTAAACAACCGGCCCCTGGCGATGAGCAGCCATTGAAAAAGGGGGTTGCAACAGCAGAATAATCCGGTTATTTGTAGATTGCATCCAGATATTGCATACAATAATTAGAGGATTGCACCATTATGGGTCAACCAATAGCGATCGAAGTGCGTAACGTCTTCAAGCGGTATTCCGACGATCCGGGGCTGGCTCCAGCCCTCGACAACGTTTCAGTCGACATTGCCGACAACGAATTCTTCACCCTGCTCGGCCCTTCCGGCTGCGGCAAGACTACCCTGCTGCGCACCATCGCCGGTTTCGAGCATGTCAGCGACGGCGAGATCCGTCTCGCGGGCGAAACGGTCAATCACTTGCCGCCTTTCAAGCGTCGGGTCAACACGGTGTTCCAGAGCTACGCGCTGTTTCCCCACATGAGTGTCGCGCAGAATATCGCCTTCGGCCTCGAGATGCAGGGTCTTGATGCCAGGCAAATTGCCCAGCGCGTCGATGAGATGCTGGCGCTGGTGCAAATGACGCACCTGGCCAAGCGTAAACCAGCCGAATTGTCCGGTGGCCAGCAACAACGCGTCGCGCTCGCCCGGGCGTTGGCGCCGAAACCCAAAGTGCTGTTGCTCGACGAGCCGCTGTCGGCGCTGGACCTGAAGCTGCGCAAGGAAATGCAGGTCGAACTCAAGCGCGTGCAGAAGGAAGCCGGGATCACCTTCATTTTCGTGACCCACGATCAGGAAGAAGCCCTGACCCTGTCGGATCGCATTGCGGTGATGTCCGCCGGCAAGATTCTGCAGATCGGCACACCCAACGATATTTACGAACGGCCGCAGCATCAGTTTGTCGCCCAGTTCATCGGCGACATCAATTTCCTGCCCGGTCACCTCAAGCGCGGCCAGCAGAACGAAAACCTGTTTGTGCCCAGCGGCATGCCCGTTGAGATCCCCTGCCCGTCCCAGGGACTGGACAGCGCCAAGGTGCAGCTGGCGTTCCGCCCCGAGCGCTCGCAACTGGTCGACCCGACGCAGCCGCATCACCTGCGCGGCGTGATCGAGGCTGTGTTGTATGTCGGCACCGCGACGCTCTATCAGTGCCGCTTGAACAACGACATCAAGGTCATGCTGCGCGAGAACAACGAAGGCCTGAGTCGTGGCCGGGTGGTCGGTGATCGCGTCGCGGTCAATCTGCCGCCCCATGCCTGCCTGTTGATGGAGGCCTGAGATGAGCGTCAGCAGCACTTCTCCCGCACTCAACCGCGCGCTGTTGCTCAGCCCGGTGGTTCTGACTTTGCTGGCATTGATCGCGATTCCGCTGGGCATCATGGGCTACATCAGCTTGTTGCCGCGCAACGTGTATGGCGGCGTCGACTGGCAGGCCAACTGGCAATTGCAAAGCTACGTGCAGCTGTTTTTCCAGGAAGGATTCGACGGTGAACTGGAACTGAACTGGGTCTACGCCCAGGCCTTGTTGCGCTCGGTGTTCCAGGCCGGCGGCACCACGGTGCTGTGTTTCCTGTTCGGTTTCCCGGTGGCGCTGTGGATGTCGAGCCTGACCCCGCGCCGACGCAACCTCATGGTCCTGCTGATCACCATTCCGTTCTGGACCAACCTGCTGATCCGTAACTATGCGTGGCTGATCATCCTGCGCGAACAAGGCTGGGTCGCCCAAAGCCTCAACGCGCTGTTCCCTCAGGCCGGTGGCATCACCCTGCTCTACAACGACTTCGCAGTCAGCGTCGGGCTGGTCTACAGCTTCCTGCCGTTCATGATCTTGCCGATTTACTCGACCCTGGAAAAACTCGACTGGCGCCTGGTGGAAGCCGCCTACGACCTCGGCGCCAATCGCTGGCACGCGCTGAAACGGATCATCCTGCCGCTGTCGATGCCGGGGGTGATTGCCGGTGCGCTGCTGGTGTTCGTGCCGAGCCTGGGTGCCTTCATCACCCCGGCGATTCTCGGCGGCGGCAAAACGCTGATGATCGGCAACCTGATCCAGCAACAGTTCGGCACGGCACGTAACTGGCCGCTGGGCAGTTCGCTGTCGTTCCTGTTGCTGGGGATTCTGCTGCTGTCCCTGGTGCTGTACGCCCTGTATAGCCGCAGCGCCGCCAAAACTCTTCGTCGGGGAGCTACCGCATGATTGCCCTGCACCTGAAAAAACTGCCGCTGACCCGCGAAGTCAGCCTGCTGATGCTGGCGTATCTGTACCTGCCGATCCTGGTGCTGATTGCCTACAGCTTCAACGCCAACCGCTCGGCGACCGTATGGACCGAGTTCTCCTTTGCCTGGTACGGGCGAATCCTGGCCAACCCGTCGATCCAGACGGCGGCGCTGAACTCAATCATCGTCGCCAGCATTGCCACGGTCTGCGCCACCGCCATTGCGCTGCTTGCGGCACTGGCGACGTATCGGCCGTTCTACGGACAGAAGATGGTCGAGGGCGGGATCAACCTGCCGCTGATCCTGCCGGAGATCGTCACCGCCGTGGCCACGTTGCTGTTGTTCATGGCGCTGGGGATCAAGCTCGGCTTGCTGACGGTGATCGTCGCGCACATCGGCTTCTGCATCCCCTTCGCCTACTTGCCGATCCGTGCGCGGCTCAATGACCTGGACAAAAGCCTGCTGGAGGCGGCCAACGATTTGTACGCCAACCCGTGGCAGGTGTTTCGCCGGGTGACCTTGCCGCTGTTGTGGCCGGCGGTGTTGTCCGGTTCGGTGCTGGCGTTTGTGGTCAGCCTCGACGATTTCATCATGACGTTTTTTGTCGCCGGGCCGGGTTCAACCACCTTGCCGGTGTACATCTTCTCGGCGATCAAGGCCGGCGTGACGCCGGAGATCAACGCGATCTCGACCCTGATGCTGGTGATTTCCATCGTGCTGGTGGTGCTGGCCTTCTGGCTGGGACAGCGCGGCAAACAACAATGAGTCTGGAGCGTTCTGTAATGAAAACAAAAAGCATGCGTTTCGCTGTCGCCAGCCTGGCCCTGAGTTGCTTCACGGCGTTCGGTGTTCAGGCCGCCGAGCCCAAGGAATTGTTCTTCTACAACTGGACGGACTACTACCCGGTCGATCTGCTGGCCAAGTTCGAAAAGGAGACCGGGATCAAGGTCACCATGGACGGCTACGACAGCAACGAAACCCTGCTGGCCAAATTGCAGGCCGGTGGCGCGGCGTATGACGTGATCGTGCCGTCGCAATCGATCATGCGCACGCTGATCAATCAGGACCTGTTGCTGGAAATCGACACCTCGACCCTTCCGAACTTCCAGTACGTGAAGCCGGCGTTCCGCGACCCGAGTTTCGACCCTGGCCGCAAGTTCTCGGCGCCGTACCTGTGGGGCACCACCGGGTTTTCCTATGACAGCGCGCGCGTGCCTGGCGGCAAGCTGGACGATTCGTGGAAAGAGTTCTTCGAACCACGCAAGGAACTGCAAGGCCAGCTCGCGGCCCTCGACACGTCCAGCAGCGTGATCAACGCCGCCAGCCATTACCTGAACGTCGACGAATGCAGCGAGAACCCGCAGGACGCCAAGCGCATCCTCGAGCTGCTGCAGAAACAGAAACCATTCCTGAAGATGTACAGCTCGGACAACACCGTCGACCGCATGGCCTCCGGCGAAGTGATCATGATGCAGAACTGGAACGGTTCCACGGCCCGGGCCACGTTGCAGAAGAGCACGATCAAGTACGTGTATCCGAAAGAAGGCGTGGCGATGTTCCAGGACAACTTCGCCGTACCGAAAAGCGCGCCGCACCCGGGTAACGCGAAGATCTTTATCGACTGGATGATGAAACCGGAAAACGCCGCCGCCGTGTCCAACGCCATCGCCTACGCCAACGGCATTCAGAGCGACAAGTTGATCGACGCCAAATGGCGGGTGATGGACGCCATCAACATGCCCGACGAATTCGCCTCGCGCCTGCGGCCTGAGAAAGAGTGCAGCAACAAGGCGCGGGAGCTGCAGGACCGCATTTGGGCGAAGCTCAAGGGCTGATCCGAGACCGAGTCGCCCCCATCGCGAGCAGGCTCGCTCCCACAGGGTTCGGGGATTGCCCTGGATTCTGTGTCCCACACAAACCACTGTGGGAGACACAGGGTTCGGGTGTGCCCTGGATCCTGTGTCCCACACAAACCACTGTGGGAGACACAGAGTTCGGGTGTGCCCCGGATTCTGTGTCCCACACATAACCACTGTGGGAGCGAGCCTGCTCGCGATGAGGTCAGTCTGAACACCGCTAATTAGAAGACCTGAATGAGGTTCGTATGACCCAACCCCGCTGGCTACGCAACGTGCGCCCCTACGGCGCCACCGCCGAAGACCTGCTGATCGAAGACGGCCGGTTCAGCCAACGCCGCCCCGCTTCGAACGAAGCCCTGTCGGCCACCGACATCGACGGCCAACACCAGCTGCTCACCCCGGCTTTGGTGGAAAGCCACGTCCACCTCGACAAAACCCTCTGGGGTCAACCCTGGCGCCCGAACAGCGCCGGTCCGACCTTGAAGGATTACATCAGCAACGAGCGCCGCGTGCTGCGTGAAGTCGACAGCCCCATCGCCGAGCGCGCCGGTGCGCTGCTGGAAAACTGCATCGCCCGTGGCTCGCTGACCCTGCGCTGCCACGTCGACATCGACCCGGATTTCGGCCTGCGCCATGTCGAAGCCATGCAACAACTGCGCGAGCGTTACCGCGACCTGATCGACCTGCAACTGGTGGTGTTCCCGCAAACCGGCCTGATCAGCCGCCCCGGCACCGCCGAACTGATGCGCGAAGCCATGGCCCTGGGCGTGGAAAACGTCGGAGGTCTCGACCCGTGCGGCATCGACAACGACCCGATTGCGCAGCTCGATTTCGTGTTCAAACTGGCCAGCGAATTCGACCGGGGCGTGGACATTCACCTGCACGACAAAGGTGAACTGGGCCTCTGGCAGGTCGCGTTGATTGCCGACTACACCGAGCGTTTCGGGCGTCAGGGCCGGGTGATGATCAGCCACGCTTATTGCCTGGGCATGTTGCCCTGGAGTCAGGTCAAACCGGTGGCCCAGCGTCTGGCCGCGCTGGGGATTTCATTGATGAGTTCTGCCCCGGCCGATTGCGCGGTGCCGCCGTTTCTCGCGCTGCGCGAAGCCGGGGTGAATGTGTGTCTGGGTTCGGACGGCATCCGCGATGCCTGGTCGCCTATGGGCAATGGCGACATGCTGGAACGGGCGATGCTGCTCGCGTTTAGATTCGACTTGAACAAGGACGAGGAACTGGCGGCGGCGTTCGAGGCGGCGACGGTGAATGGCGCCCGAGCATTGGGCGTTGAAGGTTACGGCGTGGAGGTCGGGCAGCCGGCCGACTTTTTGCTGATGCCAGTACAGACGCTGGGTGAGGCTGTCGTCTCGCGGCCGCTGCGGCAGGTCTATCGCGCCGGGCAGTTGATCGCCTCCGGCGGGCAGCTGTTGGAAAGCCGCTTGTGAAGCGCATACCCGCCAAAACAGTCGCCCTGAAAGCCAGTTGCGTGGTGGGCTTCGACGGTACGCAGCATGTGCTGTGGCGCGACGGCGAAGTGGTGTTCGAAGGCTCGCGCATCGTATTTGTCGGCCGTGGTTACCCGGGGCCGGTGGATGAACGGGTCGACTATGGCAACGCGTTGATCGGTCCCGGTTTCATCGACCTGGATGCCCTCGGCGATCTCGATTCCACGGTGTTGACCCTGGATAACGGCGACGAGCGCGACATGGGCCGGATGTGGTCCGAGGACTACTTGGCCGCTGGTCCCCGGGAGAGCTACAGCCCGGAGGAAGAAGTTTTCAAATACCGTTACGCCTTCACCCAGTTGATCCGCAACGGTATCACCACGGCCATGCCGATCACCTCGATGTATTACCGCGAATGGGCCGAGACTTACGACGAGTTTGCGGCGGTGGCGCAGGTCGCTGGCGAGTTGGGCCTGCGCACGTACCTGGGCCCCTGCTACATGAGCGGCATGAGTTACTGGCGCGCCGATGGAACCCTGGCCCATCACTGGGATGAGCCTAGGGGAATGGCCGGGCTTGAGGCGGCTGTGCGGTTTTTCCAGGACTTCGACGGTTCACATGACGGCCTGATTCGCGGCGCGCTGCTGCCCGACCGCATCCAGACCTGCACCCCGGCGCTGCTGCAACGCACCGCCGCGTTGAGCCGCGAGCTGAACGCGCCGATGCGCCTGCATTGCTGCCAGGGCCTCGGCGAAGTGGCGATGGTTGAAAGCCTTCGCGGGTTTTCGCCGCTGGGCTGGCTGGAGCATCTGGGCCTGCTGACCCCGCGCAGTTTGCTGCCCCACGGCATTTACACCCGTGGCGATGAAGACCTGCAGCGAGTGGTGGATGGCGGCGCGAGCCTGGTGCATTGCCCGGTGGTGTTTGCCCGGGATGGCGAGGCGCTGAACTCATTCGGCCGCTATCGGGCCAAGGGCATCAACTTCGCCCTGGGCACCGACACCTGGCCGGCGGACTTGCTGGACAACATGCGTCAGGGCCTGAACATCGCTCGTTTGATGGAGGGCGGTTCTTCTTTGACCAGCACGCTGGATATGTACAACGCTGCCACGCTCGGTGGCGCCCAGGCGCTTGGGCGTGATGATCTAGGACGATTGGCGCCGGGATGCAAGGCCGACATCACGGTGTTCAGCCTTCGCGGCCAGCATTTGGGGCCGCTGTTCGATCCCCTGAAAAACCTGGTGCTGGCCGGACGCGGGGACGACTGCATCGCCAGTTACATCGATGGCCGTTGCGTGATGCAGGACAGTCAGGTCCAAGGCGCCGACCACCCCGCT
Source organism: Pseudomonas sp. PB120 (assembly GCF_009761815.1). Taxonomy (GTDB): domain Bacteria; phylum Pseudomonadota; class Gammaproteobacteria; order Pseudomonadales; family Pseudomonadaceae; genus Aquipseudomonas. The sequence continues at coordinate 58,750 of NZ_RWIN01000156.1, read as the reverse complement.
CTGCAGCGCCAGGCCCAAATACAATTCGAAAAACTGATGCGCAGTCACAGCGACCGGGCCTTCGGCCAACCGGACTGGAAAACCCTGTTCAAACCGGCCATCCCGTTCGCCGACGACTACAGCGCACACGCGCCTTTGAGCGCGATTGATCCCCTTCTTTAGAGATTTCTGCCTATGCAAAGCTTCGACTTCAGCACACTGAGTGCACGGGACAAATACAAGATTCTGATTGGTAGCGTGGTGCCACGGCCGATTGCCTTGGTGACCACCGTGGACGGCGAAGGCCGGATCAACGCCGCGCCGTTCAGCTTCTTCAATGCCCTGTCGGCAGATCCGCCCATTCTTGCGCTGGGCGTGGAAAACTACGGTGACCAGAGCCCCAAGGACACCACCCGCAACATCCAGCTCAATCAGGAATTCACCGTCAACATCGTCAGCGATGCCTTGGTCGAAGCCATGAACGTCTGCGCCGTACCCTTCGCGCCCGGCTTCGATGAGTTGACGGCGGCGGGGCTGACAGCGATTCCCGGCACCACGGTCAAATGCCCGAGAATCGGCGAGGCGCCAGTGGCGCTGGAATGCCGGCGGATGATGGCGCTGTCCATCGGGCAGTCGCGGGAGATCATCTTTGGCGAAGTGCTGATGGCGCATGTGCGCGATGAGTTGATCGACCCGAAAACCCTGTACATCGATCAGCTGGGCCTGGACGCGATCGGGCGGATGGGTGGCCACGGGTATGCGCGTACGCGGGATTATTTCGATTTGCCGACGCGGTCGTTGCAGGCGTGGACCGATGCGCCGGGGGGTGGTGAGCGGTTTTGGCCGGTTGCCAAATAAGAGGGGGCATCACGCGTCACCTGTGGCGAGGGAGCTTGCTCCCGCTGGGTTGCGAAGCAACCCCTAACCGGTGATCGCGTGAATTCAATGACACCGCGCGTACCGGGTTTACGACTGCTGCGCAGCCGAGCGGGAGCAAGCTCCCTCGCCACAAAAGCGCACGCCTCTTGGAGATCAGCGGAAATCCCGGCTGCGCACGCTGATGCCGTCGAGCAAGGGGCTCAGGTCGCTTAAACGTCCGGCAATCAAATGCCGCACCTCGCCTTCCTTTTCCCAGCGCCCATCGACCTTCAGCAACTGCGAACCCACCAACACCTGCCGCTGCCGCTCGGCCAGGTCGCGCCAGACGATGACGTTGACGTTGCCGAACTCGTCTTCAAGGGTGACGAAGGTCACGCCACTGGCGGTACCCGGGCGTTGGCGGCCGGTGACCAGCCCGGCGACGCTGACCGGGCGCCCATGGTCGACATCGAGCAGTTCCCTGGAACTGCGGCAGCGTCGAGCTCTCAATTCACCGCGCAACAACGCCAGCGGATGCGGGCCGAGGGTGGTGCCGACACTGTTGTAATCCGCCAGCAGGTCTTCGCCCACCGTGGGTTTGGGCAACGCCACCATGTCCTCTTCCTGGCTCGGCAGTCCGGCAAACAGGCCGAGTTGTTTCTGCACCCCCGCCACTTCCCAGCGCGCCCGATGCCGGTCACCGGCCAGCCCGCGCAGTGCGCCGGCATCAGCCAGTTGTTCTTGCGCACGGGCATCGAGTCGCGCGCGCTCGCCAAGGTCGGCGATGTCGACAAACGCCCCCCTCGCCCTGGCGGCCTCGATACGCCGGGCATCGTCCTCGCGAAAGCCCTTGATCATCCTCAGTCCCATGCGAATCGCCGGCTGCGCGCCGGTAATCGGCTCGAGGCTGCAATCCCAGTCGCTGGCGCGCACATCCACCGGGCGAATCTGCAACTGATGCCGACGCGCGTCCTGCAGGATCTGGTCCGGGCTGTAGAAACCCATGGGCCAGCTGTTGATCAGCGCACAGGCGAAAGCCGCCGGCTCATGGCATTTCAACCAGCAACTGGCGTAGGTCAGCAAGGCAAAACTGGCGGCATGGGATTCGGGAAAACCGTAACTGCCAAAGCCCTTGATCTGCTCGAAGATCTGCGCGGCAAAGTCTGCCGTGTAGCCGTTCTTCTTCATCCCCGCGGCCAGGCGATCCTTGTGCGGTTCGAGCCCGCCGTGACGTTTCCAGGCGGCCATGGAGCGGCGCAACTGGTCAGCCTCGCCGGGGCTGTAGTCGGCGGCGACGATGGCGATCTGCATCACCTGCTCCTGGAACAGCGGCACGCCCAAGGTGCGCTTGAGTACGGCTTCCAGCGCCGGCGACGGATAGGTCTCGGGCTCTTCCTTGTTTCGCCGCCGCAGGTACGGGTGCACCATGCCGCCCTGAATCGGACCCGGACGGACGATGGCCACCTCGATTACCAGGTCATAGAACGTGCGCGGCTTGAGCCGGGGCAGCATCGACATCTGGGCTCGGGACTCGATCTGGAACACGCCGATGGTATCGGCACGGCCGATCATGTCGTAGGTGTCTGGATCTTCGGCGGGCACCGACGCCAGGCTCAAGTCCAGGTGCCGATGACGGCGCAGCAGATCGAAACAACGCCGAATCGCGCTGAGCATGCCCAAGGCCAGAATGTCCACTTTGAGCAGGCCGACCGCGTCCAGGTCGTCCTTGTCCCACTGGATGATGGTGCGATCGGCCATGGCGGCATTTTCCACCGGCACCAGGCTGTCCAGGGGTTGTTCGGAAATCACGAAACCACCGGGGTGCTGGGACAGGTGGCGGGGAAAACCGATCAGTTGCTGGGTCAGGCTCAACACCCGGCGCAATACCGGGCTGTCGGGGTCGAACCCGCCTTCGCGCAAGCGCTCGAGGGGCGGCGCCTGGTCACTCCAGTGACCACAGCAATCGGCCAGCGCGTTGACCTGATCCGGTGGCAGTCCCAACGCCTTGGCCACGTCGCGCACCGCGCCGGCACCGTGATAGCTGCTGACCACCGCCGTCAGCGCCGCGCGAGTGCGGCCATAGCGCTGGAACACGTATTGGAGGACTTCTTCCCGGCGTTCGTGCTCGAAATCGACGTCAATGTCCGGCGGTTCGTTGCGCTCCCTGGACAGGAAGCGTTCGAACAACATGTTCATCCGCTCAGGATCGATCTCGGTAATGCCCAAGGCGAAACACACCGCCGAGTTGGCCGCTGAGCCTCGCCCCTGGCAGAGAATTTTCTGGCCCCGGGCGAAGGCGACAATGTCCTGGACGGTCAGGAAATAGCTTTCATAACCCAGCTCGGCAATCAGGCCCAGCTCCTTGTCGATCAGCTTGCGCACCTTGTCACTGGCACCGTCGGGCCAGCGCTCGCGGATGCCGCGCTCGGTCAGTTCGCGCAGCCAGGAATCGGCGCTGTGCCCTTGCGGCACCAATTCCCGGGGATACTGGTAACGCAACTGACCGAGGTCGAAGGTGCAGCGCCGGGCGATGGCCAGCGTTTCATCGAGCAGTGCTAGCGGGTAGATCGATTGCAAGGCGTCGAGGCTGCGCAGATGGCGCTCGCCATTGGGGTGCAGGCGCAACCCGGCCTCGGCCACCGGCAGGTGGTGACGGATCGCGGTCATGGTGTCCTGCAAGGCGCGCCGGCCACGGCTGTGCATGTGCACATCGCCGCTGGCCACGGCCGGAATCCGCAGCTCCCTTGCCAGCATCAACAGTTCGTTCAGCCGTCGGTTGTCGTCCTGGCCACGATGCAACTGGACCGCCAGCCACAAACGCTCAGCGAAGGCCTGTTTCAGCCAGTGCCCATGTTCAATATCGTCGACCGCGTCCGGTACCCACAACGCCAAAAGCCCCGGCAAGGGGGCGCCGAAGTCTTCGCGCAGGACTTGGTACTGGCCCTTCTGCGTGCGGCGCCTGGCCTGGGTAATCAGCCGACACAGATGTTGGTAGCCCTCGAGGTTCTCCACCAGCAACACCAATTTCGGGCCGTTCTCGATGCGGATTTCGCTGCCGATGATCAGCGGCAGTTCCACGGATTTAGCCGCCTGCCAAGCACGAACGATGCCGGCCAACGTGCACTCGTCAGTGATCGCCAACGCCTGATAGCCATGTTTTTTCGCCCGTTGGAAAAGTTCGAGGGCACTGGAAGCACCGCGCTGGAAACTGAAGTTCGACAGGCAATGCAGTTCGGCGTAGTCGATGCTCATGCGAACCAGCCTTGCAGCCACAACGGACCGCCCTCGCCCACCGCACGATAGGCCCAGCCCTGCTGGCCGGAACGGGTTTCGATCAGGTAGTAGTCGCGGCGCACATCGGCGCCGTCCCACCAGCCGGACTCGATACGTTCCGGTCCCATGAGGATGCGCGCCGAACCTTCGTGGACCGCCAGCGGTTCGGTCAGCAACCAGCCAGGACGCTGCACGCCGGACAATCCGGCGCACGGCTGCTTGTCGGCACGCGCCTGCCAGGCGCATTCGGGTCGATGATCGGCCTGGAACCGCAAGCCTTGCACGGCATCATCCCCCAGCCGCGCACGCAAGCGTTCACGCAGTTGCTCCCAGGGCAAGGACTGCTGCGGGCGGTCGTCGAACAGTTCCTGGCGCTGCGGGACGAAGCTGGGCAGGTCTTCGGCCCGCAGGCGGAAACCACGGACCGGCGCTTCGACCTGGACCTGCTCCAGCCGCCCCCGGGCCAGTTCGAAGAGCATCGCCGGATCGCGCTCGGCGCTGAGCAGGCCGACCTTGATCACGCTGTCCGGCAACCCGGCGTGCTCCAGGTGCAGGTCGAAACGCTGCACGCCGCTGTCCCGCCCGCAGAGGAAGGCCGACAAATCACCGGTCAGGCGCCTTAGAGGAAACAGCAGCGCCTGATGGGACTGCACATCGAAATTGAGCTCGATGCGCACATCGAACCGGTCCGGTGGCAGGTAGAACGCCAGCGCCAGTCGCCGCGCACCGAGCAAGGTGTCCAGATGTTTGAGTACTTGCGCGTCGAAGCGCCGGGCCAGGCTCTGCCGGGGCAACGCCTGCACCTGGCTCAAGGTGCGCAGCCCCATGCGTGACAACGCCGTGGCCACCGCCGGTTCCAGGGCAATCCGGTCGACGGGCAGTTGCCCGAGATAGTGCTGCAAGGCCTGATCGTCCGGCACCACCAGACCGTCATAAGCATTGGCCAATACCCGAGCCGCCGCCGGATTGGGCGCGGCAACGATCCGATGGCGAAACCCCAGCTCGGTGAGTTCGGCCCGCAACCTCGCTTCGAATTGCGGCCAGGAGCCGAACAAACCGAGGCTGGACTCGATTTCAAACACCACGGCACGCGGGTAATGCACGCTGACCTGGGAACTGAACCGGTATGCCCAGGCGGCCAGGAACTGCTGCCAGTGTTCGATCTCGGCAGCGTCATAGTCTGCGGTGACGAAGCCTTTGCTCAAGGCCTGCGCGGCGGTCATCGACTGGCCGGGACGCAATCCCAGCGCACGCGCCGACGCGTTGACCGCCTGCAACACCCGACGCTGCGCCGGGCCGATCAGCAGCGCCAGCGGTTCATCAGGGTCGGCGCGCTGACGCAGTACCGCGTCCAGCGCCAATTGCGGGAAGAGAATGCACACCCAGCGCATGGCAACCTCAATGCCCCACTGGGAAGGCAATCGGCGCCGAACGGGCCAGCCCGCCCCGGCACTTGAGCACGCGCAATTGCGCGGGCCTGGCATCGATGGCGATACGCAGCGCGGCCGGTGACGGGTTGACCGCTTCATGGATCGAGCGATAGGCGAACGCCAGGGTCGAGCCGGTTTCCGCCGCCACCTGCAAGCGGCGCAACGCCCGGTCATCGGCCTTGTGCGGCCAGCACAACACCGCGCCGCAACTGCCCGAACGCAGGCATTGCTCGGCGGCCCACAGCGCTTCGCGCTCGCTGGCCCGGATGATCGACAACTGCCGCAGATCGACCCCGGCGTTTTGCCAGGCTTGCGGATAGGGCACGTACGGCGGCGCCACCAGCACGATGCGCTCACCCGCCGCCGACAACCGCGCCAGTGCCGGCCACACCAGTTGCAACTCGCCAACGCCCTGCCCGGCCAGCAGGATTTCGGTCAGCGCGGCTTCCGGCCAGCCACCGGTGGGCAATGCCGCATCCAGCGCGGCATGCCCGGTGGGTTGCGGGCTGACAGCCGGTGGCGCAGGCCGGCCCTTCCAGACCTGGCCGCCATTGAACAGCGTATCCAGCGCGACGACGGCGCCCATCACCCTTGCCTCACCAGGCCGCAGAACACGCCTTCGATGGCCAGGTCCTGATCGGCTCGAACGATAATCGGCTGGTACGTCGGGTTGCGTGGCAACAGGCGCACCGCGTCGCCGACCCGCTCGAAACGCTTGATGGTCACTTCGCCGTCAAGCCGCGCCACGACGATCTGGCCATTGAGCGCCTCGGGATTGCGGTGCACGCCCACCAGATCGCCGTCGAGGATGCCGTCTTCGATCATCGAATCGCCCTTGACCCGCAGCATGTAGTCCGGCACCCGGGAGAAAATCGACGGGTCGAGCAGCAAGCGGCTGTGGACCTCGGCGTCGGCGCCGATCGGCGCACCCGCCGCCACCCGGCCGAGTACCGGAATGTCCAGCCACTCAGGCCGCGCCGGTTGCCCGAGCAGACGAATGCCCCGGGCCTGATGCGCATTGACCTCGATGAAACCGGCTTCGGTCAGCGCCAGCACATGCTTGCGCGCCACGCTGCGGGAGGCGAAACCGAACGCCTCGCTGATTTCAGCGAGGCTCGGGGACTGGCCGTGCTCCGCGATTCGATCGCGGATGAAGGTCAGGATGGCGGTACGGCGGGGAGTTAAAGTCGTCATGGAGTACATTTGTACTCTTTTGGCTTTTCCCTGGCAAGCCTTTGTAGGAGCGAGCTTGCTCGCGAAAAACGCCCAGGCACCGCGTTCATCCAGGCAGCGCGCGTTATCGTTGGCGTCCATCGCGAGCAAGCTCGCTCCTACAGGGGGATTTTTTCGGGGGCGAGTTGTGCCAGGTAGGGCCACGGGTAGATGCCGCGCTCGTGGCCGTCGCTGAAGATCAATTGCAGGCCGTAGCCTTGGGCGTTCAATTCGATAACGCGAATCCGGTCATCGACCAAAGGCGCCAATCCTTGCAAACGAAACGCCCGGCATTGCGAACACGGGCACTGCCGGCGCAACTCGGCGTGATCGAGCAACTGTTCGCGGCCGTCCGGCCAGTTCAGGCGCAGCTGCCGTTTGCCTTGGGAATTGCCAATCGCCAGCGGGTTCATTGCAGCTGACTCAGCGCAATACGCACGGCTTTGCGCACTTCCGGATCGCCATCGTCTTGCGCGGCCTGCAAGGGTGCGATCGCGCCTTTGTCGTTCAATTCGCCGAGGGCCAGGGCGGCCTCCTTGCGCAGGTTGCTGATGCGATGACCGAGGGTGTCGATCAGCGCTGCCAAGGCCGGCGCATACCGCAAGCGGCCGAGGCTGCGAGTGGCGCGCAGACGGACCTGCCAGTAATCGTCGCTCAATGCCTCGACCAAGGCGGGCCCGCCGTCGAGGTGACCGACCTTGCCAAGGGTGGTGGCGGCCTCTTCGCGCACTTGCCAGGCGGAGTCCTGCAACGCCTGACGCAGCGCGGGCAGCACTTGTGCGTCGGAGGCCAGGCCGAGGGCGCCGGTGGCGGCGCGGCGGACGTCGGTGTCCGGGTCATCACTGGCCAATCTGGCCAAGGCAGGCAGCGCATCGAGTTGCTTGAGCCAGCCGAGTACGCCGACGGCTTCGCGGCGAACGCTGGCGTCTTGATCATTTAACGCACCCGTCGCGGCTGTGGCGGCGCCGGGGAAACGCAACTCGCGCAACGCCCTGAACGCCGCGATGCGCACGCTGATGTCCGCATGCCCGGTCCACGGCAGAATCACCTGGCCCGCCGCTTCGCTTTTCAGCAGGCTAAGGCTTTGCGCAGCGGCGGCTTGCACGGCCAATGAGGGATCGGTCAGGGCCTGGCACAACGCCTCGACCACCGGCCTGTCCTCCCAGGCTTCCAGCAGCCGCGCGGCTTCGGCGCGAACTTCTTCAGTCGGGTCTTCAGCCAGGCGGTTGACCAGCCACAGCAAGCCATCTGGCTCTTCGAGATCGGCCAGTTCGATCAGCGCAATCCGGCGCACAACCGGATCTTCATCGGTCAGGCGCGGTTGCAGGGCCAGAATGTCGTCGTTATCGGTTACATCGAATAGAGAGGTCATAGGGCAAATCGCGGCAGTTTGTTTTGAGGGGGAAGTCCGAGAGGGTTCAGGCGCGGTAACTGCCGACCGTCTTCGTGACGCAGTAATTCGAGGCAATGGCGTTTCAGGCGCGAGAATTCATGGCGGGTCACCAGCTCGGTGGTGCGCGGCCGGGGGAAGTCGAGGCGCAGGTCTTCGATGATTCGGCCGGGACGAGAACTCATCACCAGCAGCCGATCGGCGAGAAACAGCGCCTCGTCGATGTCGTGGGTGACGAACACCACGGTGGTGCGAATGCGCGCCCAGATGTCCAGCAGCAGCTCCTGCATGTTCAACCGGGTCAACGCATCGAGGGCGCCGAAAGGTTCGTCCATCAACAACAGTCGTGGCCGATTGATCAGGACCCGGGCGATTTCCACCCGTTGCTGCATGCCCCCGGACAGCTGATCCGGCCAGCGCTCGGCAAAGCCTTCCAGCCCCACCAGTGCGAGCATTTCATCGGCGGCCTTGTGACGTTCGGTCTTGCCGACACCGCGCATTTTCAGACCGAACGCCACGTTGTCGCGCACGGTTCGCCACGGAAACAACGTGTGATGCTGGAACACCATGCCACGCTGCGGCGATGGCGCCGACACGTCCGCGCCGTCGACCTTGAGACTGCCGGCACGGGGTTGCAAATGGCCGGCCAGGGCGCCGAGCAACGTGGATTTGCCACAACCGGACGGACCGAGGATGCACACGAACTGGCCGGGCTCGATCTGGCAATCCAGACCTTGCACGGCTTCGAAAGCAGCGCTGCCCTGCCCCAGGCTGATCGACAACTGGCGAATATCAATCCGCCCTTCAGGGTGTTGAAAAACGCTCATCAGGTTTTTCCTCGTGGTCGATGCCAGGGCGTGAACAGCCCGCCGAGGCGTTTGATCAGCAGGCTGCTGCCCATCCCGAGCACGCCGATCAGCAACATGCCCACGACGATGTCGGCGTAGTTCTGAATGGTGTAGGACTCCCAGGTGTAATAGCCGATGCCGTACTGGCCGGAGATCATTTCCGCGGTGACCAGGCAGAACCACGAAGTGCCCATGCCGATGGCGAGGCCGGTGATGATGCTCGGTGCGGCGCCCGGCAGAATCACTTCCAGCAGAATCGCCCGACGCCCGGCGCCGAGGCTTTTCGCCGAGGCGATCAGCCGGGGGTCGACGCCTTCGACTCCATGCACGGTGTTGAGCAGGATCGGGAACAGCGCGCCGGTGAAGGTGATGAAGACCATCGACAATTCCGAGGACGGGAACATGAGGATGGCCAGGGGAATCCACGCGACTGCCGGGATCGGACGCAGGACTTCCAGGGGTGGCAGCAGTAAATCTTCGGCCCATTTCGAGCGGCCGATGGCCAGGCCCAAGGCGATGCCGATGATCAGGGCGGCGAGGTAACCGGCGAAGACCCGGCTGAGGCTGCTGCTCAGGTGCTGGCCGAGTTTGCCGGAATCGCCAAGGCCTAGCGCCGCTTCAATCACGGCCACCGGTGTTGGCACATTGGCGAAGGTCACCAGGCCGAGGTTCCAGTGGTGGCTGGCGGCGAGCTGCCAGAACAGCAGGCAGAGCAGCAGCGAAGCGGCTCTTGGAATCCAGCGCTTAAATGATCCGAACACAATACTTCCTCTCAACCTTGGTCCCTGTGGGAGTGAGCCTGCTCGCGATTGCGGTGTGTCAGTCGACATTGATGCCGACTGATCCGGCCCCATCGCGAGCAGGCTCGCTCCCACAATTGACCGAGTTGTGCCTTGGGTTAGCGGGCAGCCACGGCCTGGGTGGTGGCGTCGGTGAAATCGAAGACTTTTCCGCCCTGGGCCGTGGCGTATTGCTGGGCCTGGCCTTTGAGCAGGAACGCGCTGAGCCGCCCTTTCGCATCGCTGGCAAACCACGCCTGATCCGCCAGCAACTTGATCCCGCTGTCACTGGCCTGGGCATACACCGCGCGGATGTTTTTGCCTTCCTGCTTCAGGCTCGCCAACGCCGCGAACGCCGACTCCGCCGAGCCGTACTGTCGGACTTTCGGCTCGCCACGCACCCAGATTTCGGCGACATGACTGAAGTCGGTGATGGCCTTGCCGGTCGATGCATCATTGGCCTTGAGCGGCGTCTGCGCGTAGTTGGCCAGTTGCGTGGTGTAGTCGAGGTTCGAAGCCTTGAACGCGGCGCGGATGTATTGGTCGTCGATGAACGTGTTCAGATCGAGACCGCGATCCGCCTTCTTCAACAGCTTGAGGGTATCGATGGCCGTGCCGACGGCCTGGCGGTATTCCGGTTTCCAGCTCAGGTCGCGGGTCTGCACGCCGAGCGGGCCGTGGAACAGGTAATTCACCTCGGCATCGACACCGGTCACCTTGGCGATCAACTCGCTGTATTTCTCCGGTTCGGCAGCGAGCAGCTGATTGGCTTCGAGGCTCGCGCGCAGGTAGGCAACGACGATTTCCGGGTACTTTTTCGCGTAGGCCTGATCCACCAGTGCACCGTGGAACGTCGGCGCACTGGCCTGGGAACCGTCATAGATCTTGCGAGCAAAACCACGGCTCGGGAACAGCTCGGCGAACGGCACGAAGTCGGCGTGCGCATCGATTTTCCCGGCCTGCAACGCGGACCCAGCAACTTCCGGTGGCTGGGCGATGATGTTCACGTCTTTCAGCGGGTCCCAACCCTGAGCCGCGACGGCGCGCAACAACATGCCATGGGCCGTCGAGGCGAACGGCACGGAAATGGTCTTGCCTTTCAATTCGGCCAGGGATTGAACACCGGAAGCGCTGAGCACGACGATGCCGTTGCCGCTGCCCTTGATGCTGCCCGACAGCACGCTGATAAACAGGCTGTGCTTGCCTGCCGTTTCAAACGCCACGCCGTTGAACGCGCCCGGGAAATCGGCCATGGCGCCGAAGTCGAGTTTGCCGGCCACCATCTCGTTGGTCAGGGGCGCACCGCTGGTGAAGTTCTTCCACTCCACGTCGTAGTGGGCGTCTTTGTAGGGGCCGTCATGGGGCAGGTATTTGTCCAGCAAGCCGAGCTCGCGGATCAGCAGGCCACCGGCGGCACAGTTGATGGTGGTGTCCTGGGTGCCGATGGCAATGCGGATGGTTTCTGCCTGCGCAGACAAGGTGAATGAGGCCAGTACCAGGCCGGCCAGTGTTGCTCGCAATAACATGGTGAATCCCCTCGAATCATTTATAGGATGTTCGTCTCCGCCACGATCAGAGCGTGGTGGGAAACGAGGGGTGTTTTTCAATTTGGCGTCCGGTGTTGCCGGGTAGCATTTTTGGGTTGTCACAAAACCAATGTAGGAGTGAGCCTGCTCCTGGCGGCGTTCCGACGATGGCGATGGCACATCCAACATCTATTTACCTGTCCTACCGCTATCGTCGGAACGCCGCCCGGAGCCGGCTCACTCCTACAGGGATTGCATTTCAGCGCAGCAGGTACGGGATATCCACTTTCACTGCCCCGGTCGGGCAGTCCTTTTCACAAGGCATGCAGTACCAGCATTCGTCGAAGGCCATGTAGGCTTTCTGGGTGGCCGGGTTGATTGCCAACAAGTCCATCGGGCAAACGTCGACGCACACGGTGCAGCCTTTGTGGGCGATGCACAGGTCCTCGTCGACCGTGACCGGCGCATTGGAGCGGAAGAAGATTTCCTGGGGCTGATAGGCCATTTCGCGGTCTCTCTCTTGGGGCATGCTCAGGCGGCAAAGGCACCGACCCGCAGTCGGTCGTAAGCCTGCATTTCTTCGGCATCGAGCGGGATGATGTAAGGCTCGACGGCTTTCTTGAAACTGGTCATCTGGCCGTCGTCACCTTTCTTCAGGTGGCAATGGCAGAACCAGTCGCTGTCGTTGCGCTGCGGGTGATCGACCCGATAGTGGTAAAGCCCCCAGCGACTTTCAGCGCGAAATAACGACGCACGGGCGGCCATTTCGGCGCAGTCGCGGATCATGCTGACTTCCATGGCGCGCATCAGTTCGTGGGCGTTGTGGGCCTTGATCTGGTCGAGGTCGCGCTGGATATCGCTGAAGCGCTGCAGGCCGATTTGCATCTTCTTGGTCACTTTCGGTGGTTGCAGGTAGTCGTTCACAAAACGCCGCAGCTTGTACTCGACCTGCGCCGGTGGCAGCCCGTGCTCGCGGTCCAGCGGTGCGTAGACCCGTTGTTTTTCCGTATCGATCTGCCGGGCATCCAGCGCTGAAAACTCGCGCCCGGCGACAAAATCAGCCGCGTTGGTGCCGGCAAACCAACCATAGGTGAACGCGCCGAGCATGTAGTTGTGCGGCACGGCGGCCATGTCACCCGCCGAGTACAGGCCCTTGACCGAGGTCTCGGCCTTCTCGTTGACCCACACCCCCGACGCCGAATGCCCGCTGCAAAAACCGATTTCGGAGATGTGCATCTCGACCATCTGCGTGCGGTAATCGGTGCCGCGATTGGCGTGGAACTGGCCGCGACTCGGGCGCTCGTTGCTGTGCAGGATTTCTTCGATGTTCTGGATGGTTTCCTCGGCCAGGTGGTCGAGTTTGAGGAACACCGGGCCGTTGCCACTTTCGAGCTCCTGGTGGAACTCCCACATCATCTGGCCGCTCCAGTAGTCGCACTCGATGAAGCGCTCGCCCTTGTTGTTCGCGGTGTAGCCGCCCAGCGGGCCGGTGACGTAGGCGCAGGCCGGGCCGTTGTAATCCTTGATCAACGGGTTGATCTGGAAGCATTCGAGGTTCGCCAGTTCGGCGCCGGCGTGGTACGCCATGGCATAACCGTCGCCGGCGTTGGTCGGGTTTTCGTAGGTGCCCATCAGGTAGCCCGAAGACGGCAAACCCAGGCGCCCGGCCGCGCCGCAGCACAGAATCACGGCTTTGGCCTTGATCACATGGAAGTCGGCGGTGCGGCAATCGAAGCCCATCACGCCGTTGACCGCGCCTTCGTCGTCCGTCAGCAACCGCGTGCACACCAGGCGATTGGTGATGCTGACCCGCGCCCGCTTCAATTGCCGGTACAGGACTTTTTTGATGTCGTGCCCTTCCGGCATCGGCAGCACATAGGCGCCCATGTGGTGGACTTTTTTAACCGCGTAGTCGCCGGTTTCGTCTTTCTCGAATTTCACGCCCCAACGGTCCAGTTGCTCGATGGTTTCGAAGCTGTGGGTGGCGTAGGCATACACCGCTGCCTGATTGACGATGCCGTCATTGGCGATGGTGATTTCCTTGGTGTATTGCTCCGGCGTCGAGTGGCCCGGAATGATCGCGTTGTTCAGGCCGTCCATGCCCATGCTGATGGCGCCGCTGCGCTTGACGTTGGCCTTGTCGATCAACAGCACCCGCAGATCGCGGTTGCGCTCCTTGGCCTTGATCGCCGCCATCGGCCCTGCCGTGCCACCGCCGATCACGACGATGTCGTATTCCTGCTCCAGTGTATTTCGGCTCATGCCTGCTCCCCTTTTTGCCGGTCGATCCGCAGGCGGTACTGGAACGCATCGCCACGGTAATAAAGGTGCTCGAAGTCCACGGGGCGGCCATTGGCATCGTGGGTCAGGCGTTCGATGCGCATGATCGGCGAGCCGGGTTCGACATTAAGTGCCTGGGTCAGGTCGCTGTCGGCGAGCACGGCATCGATGGCCAGGTCGGCATGACCGAGGGCCAGGCCGCAGTCGTTTTCGAGGATCAGGAAAATGTCGCGGGTGACCAGGTCAGCCTTTTCCAGACGCTCGCCGATGGCTTTGGGCAGGTAGGTGATTTCCAGCGAGATCGGCTCGCGGTTGATCAGGCGAACACGCTTGATCTGCGCCACGGTCTCGCCTTCGGCCACCTGCAAACGCTCGGCGACCAGTTTGTCGGCGGCAATGAATTTGAAGCTGCGCAGGCGGTTGATCACTTCGTAGCCGCGACCGGTCATGGACTCGGCCAGGCCTTGCAGGGTGCTGACGTTTTGAAAGGTCTTGGGCTTGGAGACGAAGGTGCCTTTGCCGTGGATCTTGAAAATCAGCCCTTCTTTCTGCAAATCGCCCAGGGCCTGGCGCACGGTGATGCGACTGACTTTGAACAGCGCGCCGAGTTCGCTTTCGGAGGGCATCTGACTGTCTTGCGGGTATTCACCGTCGAGGATGCGCGCACGGAGCACATCCCGCAGCTGGGTGTGCAGCGGGACGCTGCTGAGGGAGAGAACGTTATCGGTCATGGCAGATCACTTGTTATAACGAGTTATGATGTGATCTTAGAGTTCTAATGGCGAGGTTGAGAAATACCGTTTGAGAATAAGGTTAGATGTGTCGAACCAACACCGATTCCTGTAGCAGCTGTCGAGGCACGAGGCTGCGTTGCGTGTCCGAGGACCGCCCTCGGAGGCCGCTGCGAAGCCCGACGCAGCCTCGTGCCTCGGCAGCTGCTACAGGGATGGTCAGGCGATGTTCAGTGCGCGCAGGTCCAGACGCCCGTTTTTGAGCGGTGGGCACCAGTAGTAGCCGCCGGTGATCGGTCGGCTGATGCGGTACAAACCGTCGGTGATGCCGTCTTCCAGTCCGCTCATGCGGCGCAGTTGAGCCTCGAACGCGTCCAGCGAGAAGCCGAACGCGAGGAACATCAAGCCGGCGCGATCGCCTTCGATCCACGGCATCGAGCGCCGGACCACGAACGCCTCGGGGGCGAAGCTTTCCTGGGCGGTGCGTTTGACGTGAGCGGAAATCGGCGCGTCGTCGATTTCTTCGTTATCAATCAAGCGACGGCCCATGATGTTGTCCTTTTCATGGGGCGGCATCGCATGGAAGCCTTTCAGGTCATGCTGCCACTGCTGGATCGCGGCAAAACTGCCACCGACCGTGCCGTCAGCGCCCTCACCCACCAGCGCGGCCGCCACGGCGGCTTCGTCATGGGGGTTTTCCGTGCCGTCTTCATAGCCGGTCAGGTCGTGGCCGGTCATGTGGCGGAAGGTTTCGTTCATCTGCACCAGGCGCAAGGCAGGCGCCAGTGCGGCTTCGATGGCATGGCTGCGATTGAGCAATTCGCCACGGTCGACGCCGTGCAACCAGCACCAGAGAGCGTGCTGGGTCGACGGGTTGTCGACGCCGACACCGGTCAGCGCCGGAAACGCACGCAGGCCTTCGACCTTGCCATCGAGGGCCTTAACCAGGGATTCACCGAAACCGACCACCGCCGACTGCCCGTCCACCAGCTGCATCAATTGACCAAGCGCGGCCGGCAGTGCATCGACGGATTCGAGCGCGAAGAACATATGACGGGCTTGAGGCGGAACGGGGGTGGCGAGAATGCCCGGCTGGTAGTAACTCATATGAACTCCTTGATTAAGAGCCCGAAGTTTACCTCCCGCATCGGCAATTGTGTGTTCTCAGGTCAAAAGAACGCAGGTTAGTGAGCGAGGGCACTTAAAAAGACCGCCCAATAAGGCGTATAACCTTTGAAGTGAATTCGAACTGCAAGCCGCCAGCGCATGGCTTACATCACATGGAGTAGCGACATGACCACAGCACCTATCCTCGGCAACCTGTTTCCTGACGCCACTGACATCCCTGAGAAATACCGCCTCGACGGCCAGACCGAACAACGGGAATACCTGGTCGATGGCGAGCTGAAGACCTGGTCCGGCCCCCTCGCCAAGGTCCGCAGCCCGGTGTACCTGAAGGGCGAAAATGGCGACGAACAAGTCATTCTCGGCAGCACTCCGCTGCTTGACGCCGAAACCGCATTGACCGCCCTCGACGCGGCCGTGCGCGCCTATGACCGGGGCCAGGGATTGTGGCCGACAATGCGCGTGGCCGAGCGTATCCAGCACGTCGAAACCTTTTTGGGGCACATGCGCGAGCAGCGTGAAGCCGTGGTCAAGTTGCTGATGTGGGAAATCGGCAAGAACCTCAAGGACTCGGAGAAAGAGTTCGATCGCACTTGCGATTACATCGTCGACACCATCAACGCACTCAAGGAGCTCGACCGCCGATCGAGCCGCTTCGAACTGGAACAGGACACGCTCGGGCAGATTCGCCGCGTCCCGCTGGGCGTGGCGCTGTGCATGGGCCCTTACAACTACCCGCTGAACGAAACCTTCACCACGCTGATCCCGGCGCTGATCATGGGCAACACCGTGGTGTTCAAACCGGCCAAGCTCGGCGTGCTGCTGATCCGGCCGTTGCTGGAAGCCTTCCGCGACAGCTTCCCGGCCGGGGTGATCAACGTCATCTACGGCAGCGGCCGCGAGACCGTCAGCGCGCTGATGGCCAGCGGCAAGATCGATATCTTTGCCTTCATCGGCACCAACAAGGCCGCCAGCGACCTGAAAAAACTCCACCCAAAACCTCATCGCTTGCGCGCGGCGCTGGGCCTGGATGCGAAAAACCCCGGCATCGTGTTGCCCGAGGTTGATCTGGACAACGCCGTCAGCGAAGCGCTCACCGGCTCCCTGTCATTCAACGGCCAGCGTTGCACGGCGCTGAAAATCCTCTTCGTCCATGAAGACGTGGTCGAGGCCTTTATCGAAAAATTCAACGCCAAACTCGCCAACCTCAAACCCGGCATGCCATGGGAAAGCGGCGTGGCGCTGACGCCATTGCCAGAATCGGGCAAGGTCGATTACCTGCACTCGCTGGTGGCTGATGCGGTCGATAAGGGGGCACGGGTGGTCAACCCGGGTGGCGGCGAAGCCCGCGCCTCATTCTTCTATCCGGCGGTGTTGTACCCGGTGACGCCACAGATGCGTGTCTATCAGGAAGAACAATTCGGTCCGGTCGTGCCGATCGTGCCTTACCGCCATCTGGACACGGTGATTGATTACGTCCTGGAGTCGGACTTCGGCCAGCAACTGAGCATCTTCGGCACCAACCCGGTGGCCGTCGGCCGGCTGGTGGACACCTTCGCCAATCAGGTCGGGCGCATCAACCTCAACGCCCAATGCCAGCGTGGCCCGGACACCTATCCGTTCAATGGTCGCAAGAACTCCGCCGAGGGCACGCTCTCGGTCCATGATGCACTGCGGGTATTCTCGATTCGCACGTTGGTGGCGACCAAGTTCCAGGAGACCAACAAGGAACTGATCAGCGAGATCATCAGCGGGCGCAGTTCGAGTTTCCTGACCACTGATTATATTTTCTGAGGACACTGAATCTGAGCACACTCAGGGCCAATAGACTGCCAGCGCTGATGCGCCGATTGCTGCGTCCGTTACTGGACCCGTATCAGCGCTATCGCCATGCCAGGGTTATTCACGCGGTGCGGGTGTCATTGGGTTTGATGGCCTCCATCCTGCTGACCACCGGCATCAACCTGCCCCACGGCGAGTGGGCGTCGGTGACGATGCTGGTGGTTATCGGCGGATTGCAGCACCACGGCAACATCGGCAAAAAAGCCGCCGAACGCGCCATCGGCACCCTGATCGGGGCGGGCGTTGGCTTGCTGCTGGTGGTGCAACAGGCCTGGCTCGGCATGCCATGGCTGACCTACTTCGCGATGTCCGTGGTGTGCGGAGTCTTCGCGTATCACGCCATCGGCAAGGGCGGCTACACCGCGTTACTGGCGGCGATTACCGTGTTTATCGTGGCCGGACATGGCGACAACCCGATCACCGACGGACTCTGGCGCGGGGTGGACATCCTGATCGGGATTGCCCTGGCCCTCGCATTTTCCTTTGCGCTGCCGCTGTACGCGGTTTACTCCTGGCGATACAACCTGGCGGATGCCTTGCGCGATTGCGCAACGATTTATGGGCGCATCATCAACGGCGAATCCGTCACGGATGACGAGCACCACAGGCTCATGGGTCGCCTGAACACGGTGATGGTGCAGTTGCGCTCACTGATGCCGTCGGTGTCCAAGGAGGTGAAAATTTCCATGACCGAACTCGACGCCATTCAGCGCCATTTGCGGATGTGTGTCAGCACGCTGGAAATCCTCGGCAATACGCGACCGGATGCCAATGACGCCAGCGCCATGGCGCATCTGCAGGCATCGCTGAGAGCGGAGCATCGTTTGATTCGAGTGCAACTGGTGGGGATGGCACGGGCGTTGAAATCCGGCGCGACCCAGCGACTGGGTCGCGTGGTGGAATTGCCCATCGCTTCAAGCCTGGATGCGCCGGTTTATAACCCGTTGGATGGCTATCAGTTACTGATTCGGCAACTGGCAAGCAACATTGGCGAGATGCGCCAGCGCCTCGCCAGGACGGCGCCGCGCTGGAATATCTGAAGCGGGTTTGTTGCGCTCCGGGCTGATCATTGCGTCGCAACGCGACGAAACCTCAAGCTCCAGCCCTGCTGCATACCGGCAGCCGCCAGGAGAATCGCGGCAACACCGATCCATTGCAGCATTTCCAGACGATGGCCGAAGGCAAACCAGTCGACGAAAATCGCCGCAATCGGGTAAATAAACGACAGTGCGCCGGTAAGCGCGGTCGGCAATTTTTGTATCGCGCCGTAAAGCAGCACGTACATCACGCCGGTGTGAATGATGCCCAGCGTCACCAGGCTTGCCCAAGCGCTGGGCGCTTGCGGCAATGCGGAAAAATGCGCGAACGGCGCAAGCAACAAGATACCGGTGGAGACCTGGATCAACGCGATCAGGTGCGGCGGCGTGCCGGTCAGGCGCTTGATGATCAGCGCTGCAATCGCGTAAAGGAATGCAGCCCCCAGCGCCAGCGCAATGCCCATCAAGTACTCATTACCACTCTCGCCCTGGGTTCCGTGAGCACTGACAATCGCCAGCATCCCGAGAAACGAGACGCCCAGCCAGAACAGTTTCTGCAGGGTGATTTTTTCGTTGAGGAACAGCGCGGCCAACCCGACCAGCATGAACGGCTGCACGTTATAGACCGCCGTGCCGATGGCAATCGAGGCACGTGAATAGGACGCGAACAGCAACACCCAATTGCCGACGATCGCCACGCCGCTGAGCACCGCCAGCAAGAAAGTAGTACGGGTCAAAATGCCGGGACGCAGGAAGCCGAATGCCGTGCAAATCAGCAACAGGGTGCCGGCCCCGAACAAACAACGCCAGAACACCACGTCCAGTACCGGCTGCCCGGATACCAGTACAAACCAGCCTATGGTCCCGGAGATCAGCATGGCGGCGGTCATTTCGAATGACCCGTGACGAATTGTTTTGTCCATCATCAGACTCCTGTGTTTGAGCCCAAAGTATGCCAATCCGTCGGGGGGCTTCTCCAGCGCAAAAAGCAGGCTAAACTCCGTATCTGCCTTTTTTATCAAGGCGGATTCGATTAATTGCCTTACAGGGGTTGCGCCATGACTGACGATATCGACCAGGTGCTGATTAGCGCGTTGATGGAAGACTCACGGCGTTCGCTCAAGGCCCTGGCCCACCTCAGCGGCCTGTCCTCACCCAGTGTTGCCGAGCGTTTGCGTCGCCTCGAAGAACGCGGCGTGCTCAAGGGTTATACCGTCGAGATTGATCCCAAATGCTTTGGCTATCAACTCCAGGCCATCGTCCGCATCCGTCCGCTGCCGGGCCAGTTGCAGGAAGTGGAACGGCAGATCCAGGCCATCCCTGAATTCACCGAGTGCGACAAGGTGACCGGCGACGACTGCTTCATCGCCCGCCTGCATGTTCGCTCGATGGAGCAGCTGGACACTCTGCTTGATCGCCTCAACACCCACGCCGAGACCAACACCGCGATCGTCAAGAAAACCCCGGTCAAGCGCCGGCTGCCACCGATGGCGTAACCCTCGCCCCGAATCACAGGCAATAAAAAACCCGCCGAAGCGGGTTTTTTACTTAACGCCGACGATTAATCATCGCGGCTCATGATGCCGAAGATCTGCAACAAGCTGATGAACAGGTTGTAGATCGATACATACAGGCTGATGGTCGCCATGATGTAGTTACGCTCGCCGCCCTGAATGATGGCGCTGGTCTGGAACAGAATGCAGACCGAGGAGAACAGCACGAAACCTGCGCTGATCGCCAGTTGCAGGCCGCTGATCTGGAAGAAGAAGCTGGCCAGCGTCGCACCCAGCAACACGAAGAAACCGGCGGTGATGAAGCCACCGAGGAAGCTCATGTCCTTGCGGGTAATCAGCACATAGGCCGACAGGCCGCCGAACACCAGCGCGGTCATTGCGAAGGCCGAGCTGACCACTTCAGCGCCGCCCTGCATGCCCAGGTAACGGTTGAGGATCGGACCGAGCAGGAAACCCATGAAACCGGTCAGGGCAAATGCCGACACCAGGCCCCAGGCCGAATCACGGAGTTTGTTGGTGAGGAAGAAAAGGCCGTAGAAGCCAATCAGCACCACGAAAACGTTCGGGTAGCCGACACGCATCTGCTGGGCAACGAACGCCATCACGCCGCTGAATGCGAGGGTGAGTGCGAGTAAGCCGTAAGTGTTGCGCAGGACGCGGCTAACCTCTAGCTGCTCAGCCTGCACGCTGTTATTAACTGCGTAATCCTGTTCGCGCATGGCGACACTCCTGTTGGTTTGAAACGTTCAGTCGCAAAGATCATAACAGACGCTCTGTAACAAGCTATGGAGAGAGTTTGACAGTGTGTTTCATTCAGGTATTATGGCGCCCGCAACGCAAACGGAGGTGTGGCCGAGTGGTTTAAGGCAACGGTCTTGAAAACCGTCGACTGTAACAGGTCCATGAGTTCGAATCCCATCGCCTCCGCCATCTTTATACGACAAAGCCCTGATTATTCAGGGCTTTGTCGTTTTTGGGGTTTGGGGATTGGCTGAGCACCCCGAGTGATTGTTTCCGCATCTTTTCGGCTTCCGCAACTCACTGAAGCCTTCAGCAAACCTCTTCCCTGATCATCCCCACACCCGACGTCCTGTCGAACCAAAACAACCTCCTCGGCCTGAACGCTCAATCGAACGCGCACAGAAAAACCGAGAAGAAGAAATGCAATTGTTGCCCCACTGCTGCTCTCCAAGGCCTCGCCTGACTCTGGCCTGGCAATCCGTGCCTGGTAAAGAGCCAGAGTCAGGCGGGCCGCCATACTCTAGCATATTGGATCCAATCGAGTAGCCTGTCGACGTCAAATGCCCGGCCCTTCGCCTCCTATATAAGCCGACGACGAGTGTTGGCTTGTACGTTTCCCCTGATGCTATCCTCGCGTGACAAAATATTTCCTACAAAAAAACATGCCAAACGCTAAGTTGCCGCCCTCTCAATGACATGTTGCGCGGAGCGATTGCGGGCTTTTCGGTCAGGGAACGATGTCAGATCAACACGCGACCGAAGTCATAAGCTGCACGCAACTGGGTAAACGCTACAGGCTGTATCACCGGCCGAGTGATCGGCTCCTCGACAGTCTCTACGCTCGCTGGCAGCGCTTGCTGGGCAGGAGGTCGCGCAACAGCACGCGGGAGTTCCGCGCCCTGGACAATGTCAGCTTCAGTCTTGCTCATGGCGAAGCCATGGCAATCATTGGTCGTAATGGCTCGGGCAAGTCCACCTTGCTGCAACTGATCGCCGGCACACTCGACCCGACCGAGGGCTCGATCCAGGTCAACGGACGCGTCTGCGCCATGCTCGAACTGGGTGTCGGCTTCAATCCGGAATTCAACGGAGTGGAGAATGCCCGCCTGTATGCCTTGATGTTGGGTATTCCACACTCAGTCATTGAGGAACGACTACCGGCGATCCTCGCCTTCGCCGAAATAGGCGAGTTTGCCTTGCAGCCGGTGAAAAACTACTCCAGCGGCATGTATGTGCGCCTGGCCTTCGCCGTCATCGCCCATGCCGACCCGGAGGTGCTCATCGTCGATGAAGCCCTGTCGGTCGGCGACGCCGCGTTCCAGGCCAAGTGCATGTTCTGGCTTCGCAATTTTCAGAAGGCTGGCGGTAGCCTGCTGTTCGTCAGCCATGACATCGCTGCGGTGCGCGCGATCTGCCATCGTGCACTTTATCTGGAGCAAGGTCGCGTGAAGGCAGAGGGACCGACCGGGGAAGTCACAGACCTTTACCTGCACGACATTCACCAGTCACAGAACAGCGCCCTGGTGCCGCGTCCCGCCATTCTCAACCAGGTCACACCTCCTTGCGAGCAAGGCGACGAGGCCTTTCGCCTCCGTAGCAACGCGTTTGAACAACGCTGGATCGACAAACGCCAAGGCACTGGAGACAGTCGGATTCGCCTGGTCGAACTGCTCACGCCCAACGGCGAGCCCATCGGCGCTTGTGCATTCAATGCCGAGGCCATTGTGCGCATCCATGTCGAATGCATGAAAACCGCTCAGGTCTCAGTGAACTACAAGATTCGCGACCGCCACCTGGTCTCGGTAGTCGGCGCAGACTTCCTGATCAGCGGGCACCCGTTGCTGGAGATGCGCCCTGGCGAGCTCCATTGCATCGAATACCGGACCCGCCTGCCGTTGATGAACGGCGACTACAGCCTGCGCCTTTCTGTCACCGAACCGATCGAGAAACACGCGCAGGCGGTATTCCACGACATTATCGAAGTCGCCCTTTCGTTCAAAGTCCTGCCAGCCGA
This sequence comes from Pseudomonas sp. PB120, assembly GCF_009761815.1. Taxonomy (GTDB): domain Bacteria; phylum Pseudomonadota; class Gammaproteobacteria; order Pseudomonadales; family Pseudomonadaceae; genus Aquipseudomonas. The sequence goes on along the minus strand of NZ_RWIN01000156.1, from coordinate 36,171 downwards.
ACAGGGCTGGATCTACACCATGGCTTATTTGCCTAACACCGTGAGCGTACAGCCCCAAGGCTGTGGCTCAGTGCCCATCCCGCCTAACACTCGCAAGAACCCTGACTATCATGCATGAGCTCGAGCAACGCTTCCCCGAGGTACGTTTCTACAATCCGCTGCTGACCGAGGTCCAGGACAATGTGGAGATCGGCCCGCAAAGCCGCGTCGGCTCGATGAGCCTGATCCACCAGGGCGCTCGCATCGGTAGCGGTGTAACGATTGGCTCGCACTGCAACATATGCGATTGCCTCATTGGCGACCGGGTCTCGATACAGACCGCCTGCCACATCACCCGTGGCGTGGTCATTGAGGACGACGTCTTCATTGGCCCTCGAGTGGTCACTCTGAATGACAAGCTCACCGGGGGTGCCATGGTCTATCCGCGCATCTGTCGCGGCGCCAAGATCGGCGGTGGCAGCGTGATACTGCCCGGCGTGACCATTGGTGAAAACGCAGTGGTGGGCGCAGGAAGTGTGGTCACCAAGGATGTTCCAGCAGGCGCTACCGTCGTCGGCAACCCCGCACGAGTACGTGCCGAAAAACCGGACTGAGCACACCCAAATGGATGGTTTCATTCTCAACCTGGCCCCCACGGGCATGCTGCCCACCCGGGCAATGACTCAGCATGTCCCGTTGACGGTAGAGGAAATTGTCGCTGACGCCCGTCGCTGCATCGACCTGGGTGCAAATATGCTGCACCTGCATGCCCGTGACGACAGCGGACACCCGACTTATCGCAAGGAGGTCTATGCGCGGTTGATCGGCAGCATCCGGGAAACCCATCCTGACGTGGTGATCTGCGTTTCGCTTAGCGGACGCGACTTCAGTGAGTTCGAACAACGCGCCGACCCGCTCGGGTTGACCGGAGACCTAAAGCCCGACATGGGCAGCCTGACCCTGGCTTCAATGAATTTCAGCCGCACGGCCAGTCTCAACAGCCCGGAAATGATCCAGCGCCTGGCCGAGCGCATGGCCGAGGCCGGCATTCGTCCCGAGCTGGAGGTCTTCGACGCGGGCATGCTCAACTACGCCCATTACTTGCTGGACCGCGGGCTGATCCGTCCGCCGCTGTACTTTAATTTCCTCCTCGGCAACATCGCCGGCGCCCAAGCCAGACCGGCAGCGCTCGGCCTGCTGATCAATGAGCTGCCGGCGAACTCGCTGTGGTGTGGTGGCGGCATTGGTGCCTGCCAGTTGGCGATGAATACTCAAGGGTTGCTTTATGGCAACGGGGCACGGGTCGGGCTGGAGGATTATCTCTGGCTGGACGGCAATCGCGAACAGTTGGCCAGCAATGCGCAACTGGTACAACGCGTGATCGACCTTGCAGGCTTCTTCGACAAGCGCCCCGCCAACGCCAAGGCGGTACGCGCTGCACTGGGACTTTCCTCGCATGTCTGATTCTGGCAATCGCGCCTTGCGTATTCTCATTACCAACAACTCGCTGGCCGGACGGGCCGGCTCCGAACTGTATGTCCGCGATCTGGCCATCGCCCTGATGAAACGCGGGCATCATCCGATCGCCTACAGCTCGCAGTTGGGTGAGGTTGCCGAAGAGCTACGCCGCGCTACCGTACCGGTGATTGATGACCTGCGGGCCTTGAACAGCCCTCCGGACATCATCCACGGCCAGCACCACCTGGATGCGGTCACCGCGATGCTGCATTTCCCCCTGGTACCGGCCTTGTACATTTGCCATGGCTGGCTTCCATGGCAAGAGCTGCCGCCGGTGATGCCCGGCATTGGCCGCTACGTGGCCGTCGACGACCTGTGCCGCGAGCGCCTGCTGATCACTCCGGGCATTGATCCGCAACGCATCGAAGTGCTTTACAACTTTGTGGATCTTGAACGTTTCAAACCACGCGCTGCACTGCCAAAGCGGCCGAAATCGGCCCTGATCTTCAGTAACTACGCCGACGACCAGGCCATCACCGCCTTTCGCAATGCCTGCCAACAGGCAGGGATCGAAAAGCTCGATGTGGTCGGCAGCCAAATCGGAAACGCCGCTACCGAACCCGCCAAGCTCCTGGGCCAGTACGACCTGGTATTTGCCAAGGCCCGCGCGGCCCTCGAAGCCATGGCCTGTGGTTGCGCAGTGGTCGTCGCCGACCAGGTCGGGCTGGCCGGGATGGTCGATACCCGCAACCTGGCTGAACTGCGCCGGCTGAACTTCGGTGTGCGCAGCATGCAGCGTCATACGCTCAGCGAAGAGAATATCCTGCGGGAAATCCAGCGGTACGATAGCGCGGATGCTCAACAGGTCAGTCACTGGATACGCGAAGACGCGGACATGGAGAAAGTGGTCGAGCGCTGGCTGCAGATCTACGACGATCTGCGCGCAGAAGCAGCCGCCACTGCCAGGCAGCCTGCAGACCGGCTGCATGACCAGTTACGTGCAGGATCGGCCTACTTGCGCTGGCTCACACCAACGATCAAAGGCCGTGATCAGCAGGTCGAGGCCCGTATTCAGGAGCTGGAGCGGCTCGTCGACCACTCGCAGCAACAGCAAGCGATACTGGCTCTTCAGGCCGAAGCCACTGCCCGCGACCTTATGGCAATCACCGGTTCACGCACCTGGCGTGCACTGGGTCATTATCGAAAGCTCAGAAAATGGCTGCGCAAAGGATGACGTCACTGAACAAGCCCCTGCGCCTGGGTATTGTCGGTCTCGGCAAGATGGGTCGCCTGCACTGCAAGAGTTGGCGACAGGTGCCGGGTATACAACTGCGGGCCCTGGTAGACAACGATCCTGGCAAGGCTGAGTGGGCCGCCGAGCAAGGCTGTGAGTTTTTCAGCGACAGCCGTGCCCTGCTCGGCAAGGTCGATCTTGCCGTCATCGCCACCCCCAGCAGTGAACATCTGGGCAGCGCCTTGCCATTGCTCGAAGGCAGAATCCACTGCCTGGTAGAGAAACCCCTGGCGCTAGACTTCGCTGCCTGCCGTCAACTGGTCCTCGCCGCCCAGCAACACCAGGTGTTACTGGCGGTCGGCCACAGCGAGCGATTCAATCCCGCCATCCAACTGGCCCAACAGGCCTTGGCTGGCCCTGTGAGCAGAGCGGATATCCTTCGCGTGGTACCGCGTCTGATGGCCGGGATGGCCGACACCGACGTGGTCCTGGACCTGATGGTGCACGACATCGATTGGCTCCTTGACACGCTGGGCGAACCGGGAGGAGAGATCCGCATCCTCGAGCACCGCCGCAGTGCCGGCCAGCTTTCCCACGTACGCTGCGAACTGGCTTTCGCCGGCGGCAAGCGCGTAAACCTCACGGCCTGCCGAGAAGACCAGGTACGCCGCCAAGTCATCCTGCATGGTCCCGACGAATCCCGGATCATCGACCTGGACCAGACCGGCCTCAGCCATCAACCGGATGCCCTGACCCGTCAGGCTCTGGCCTTTGTGCAGTCCTTGGGTGGTCGACGGTCGGCCATCGCCTTGGGCCGTGACGCTCTGGCCGTCATGGATCTGAGCGAACGCATCCGACAACATTGCTCAATCAGTGAAGTCATAACCTGCTAGGCACCGGAGAGTTCATGCCCGCCTCGATTCCTTTCGTCGACCTGGTGAATGACTGGCAACCCCTCAAGGATGAGGTCATGCAGCGCATTCAGCGACTGTTCGAACACGGTCAGTTCATCATGGGGCCCGAGGTTATCGAGCTCGAACAGCGCCTCGCCGCCGACGTCGGGGTCGACCATGCCCTGACCAGCAGCACGGGAACCATGGCGCTGCAACTGGCGCTCATGGCCTTGGGCATCGGTCCCGGCGATGAAGTGATCGTGCCCGCCTTCACCTTCGCCGCGCCGCTGGAAGCGGTTCTGTTGCAGGGGGCCACACCCGTGCTAGCGGATATCTGTGCGGACAGTTTGAACCTGGATGTTGAATCCTGCGCCACCATGATCGGTCCGCGCACCCGCGCGATCATTGCCGTCTCGTTATTCGGCCTGCCGGCCAATTTCCAGCGCCTTGGCCAGTTGGCACAGAAGCACGGGCTGCACCTCATTGAGGACGCGGCTCAAAGCTACGGTGCCACCCTGCACGGCCAACGCAGTGGCAGCCTCGCCGAGATCAGCTGTACCAGTTTCTTCCCGACCAAACCCTTCGGCGGCGCCGGTGAGGGTGGCGCACTCTTCACCCGGAATCCGGAACTGGCCCGGCGCATTGCCGAAGCCCGCGACCACGGCCAATCGAGCAAATACCTGCACAGTTCACTGGGCACTAACGGCCGCCTCGATTCGCTCTCCTGCTGCGCCTTGCTGGCCGCCTTGGGTCGCCTGAACCAGCAAATCACCCGCCGACAGGCATTGGCTCGACGCTATGATGAAGGCTTCGCCGCTGCCGTCGCCGATGGCGCCCTGCAACTGCAACGAATCACTCCCGGCGCCCACTCGGCCTATGCTCAATACTGCATTCTGCTGGACGACCGCGACGCATTGGCCGAACGCTTGCGCGGTCGGGGCATTCAGGTCGCCGTGCATTACCCCACCCCTTTGCACCAGCAGCCGGCATTCATCCCGCACTGCCGGCTCGCCTCCCTGGACAATGCACAAGCGGCGGCAAAGCGAGTGCTCTGTCTGCCGATTTACCCGACGCTCGATGAAACACGGCAGGACCGGGTGATAGAGGCTGTGCTGGATGGATTGAGTTCATATAAATGAATCCCGTCCTCCTGATGACGCAACAATAACTGCTATCAGCCACGCCCGACTGGCGCGCTCGATAACCTCCCCGCCGGATTGTCATGGGATCACTCCGACTCTTGAAATAGTGGCGCGTTGCCGATATCACTACGCGCCGCGCAAAGCGGTGACGGATAGAATTTAAGGAATGAGCATGAAAAAACCCCAAGCTGACTTCGAGTACATGCATGGGCTCCTCAAGGATTTTTTTAAGCGACCCAACATTCGGTCAGCGCTAAGGGTCATCAACCAGCAGGAAATCACCGGCTGGGAAATTTGGTTCCAGATCGAATTTGCTCGTTTTCTAGCGGAGCATGTTTCAGAACCCGAATGGCAGCGCGAGTGTGCAGTGGAGTTTGACTATCGCAGAGAAAAACTACGGTATTTTTTCAAGCCGGATTTCATCATCAGGAAAAAGCAATGGGCACGGGAACGTTTTGTTGCGCTGGAAATAAAACAGCACACCCAACTCGGAAACTGCCTGACAAACATGGTTGCCGACTTGGCCAAAGTTGCCAGGATTCGAAAGTCAGAGCTTGATTTGAGATCAATTTGGGCACTGGGCATTTTCCCTTACGACCAGGAAACTGATGTGAGAGAGATGATCGAGGCAAAGCTCGAAGGGGCAGGAGAAACCTACTACAAAGCAAGGACTGCGACGGAGCGTATTCCTCGAACGGCATTTAGCTATGCACTATTTTAAGAGTGAAAAATGGACTGATGCCCAAGCAGTCAATCAGCATCCGCTCACCCAGCCGAAGCATGGGGAGAGACTGCAAGTCGCCCCCCTTGCCCAACTCCCACTGAGAACAGACCCTGTCCTTTGGGTGGAGGGATGTTTATGCAGGAGGACCCACTAACACAGGAATATCGATAAAAGCATCCTTTCGCCAGACTTTAAGCAACGTATTTGAGCCTATCGAGACCTTGCCCACGGCCAGCAAAAAATCGATGTCATCGCCTACGGATGTTGTATCGACACTCACTATCACGTCCGCATATTTCAGACCTGCTTTTTCAGCGTTACCACCTGGCGCAACCTTTTCTACGGATGCGCCCTTAAGCGGCATGCCCAGGCGCGCGGCTTTCACAGGATCAATGCTACCGATAGAGACGCCAATTCGCCCCCGGACAGCAGTGACCAGGGGCGGACAATCCTTACCGCTCAAAACCTGATCGATAGCCGTTTTCTTGCTTGCTCCCCAAGCCTGCGCTTCTGGCGTATTTACCGCTAAAATTTCATTGCTACGCGCATAGGCTTGGCGAAGGTATTCACAGGACTTACCTTTATATTTCTCTGGTGTTTCTTCTGCAATCCACTGGGCAAGCGACGTCTGTGGCAAACCAGATGCAAGCGATGCCGATCCGTAGCCAGGTCCAAAGTTCTGCGGCGGCGTCACAGCCGGTTTTATTGGTTGAGAAGCCGTTATGACTGGCGAACCCGCATTGGTTGAAGCAGCACCAGGGCCAGCAGGAGAACGTGCTCCCGGTGGCAACTGTGACTCAAGTTCTTTTGCAGCTTCTGGGTGCTTCGCAACATATTCAACAGCACCCGCCTGTTGCACAGTAGTGCCCGCCAGACAGCCCTGCTCTTGCTCAACTTGCTCAATCGATGCGAGCTTCCAACGTCCATGTTTTTGCACATACTCAGCGTGCTCGCCTGTATGTGAAATCAAGTAACCCGCATTTTGTCGTTCAACCGCCAGCTGGAGACAGGATTGCCCGCGAAAGTTAGCGGGTGACATGCCCATGCTTTCTGGCGTTTCGCTGGCGAAAGAAGCTTCCGCGATGCTGCCCGTAACCATTTCAACGATACACCCGGAAAGGTTGACCATAACCAACGATAACGCAGCGAAGCTGATTACTTTGTTCATATCCCGCCCAACGAAAGATGCCAATACGACATCATTGTCGAACGATTCTCGATTAGCAATATCAGCATTCACTAGAGCTTGAGATTACTGGCTTATCAGTGTTCCAGCCTTCACAACCAGCCGTCCTGTTGCCGACGCGATAAGGCTGCGATTGGCGCGACCTATACCGCGCCTGTCTGACAACCGGAGACAGCGGTATCAATCACAATAGTTGGCCGGCCATAACGAGCAGCAGTCCCCCAGCGCGCTCAGCAAAAACAAGTTTTGGTCCCGCTAAAAGAGCCCGCTACAGCATCCACTTCAGCAGCACATGAGAGGCGATCCAGGGCGACGCCTTGGCGACCCCCCATTCGACAAAGATGCAAATGGACAAGTACGCCGCAAAGAACTTGAGCATTGCCCGCCTCTCCATCACACCCTCCTGCCTCGGCAGTCAGTCGATTTGTTCTGGTTCGACGTTACGCGCGGTTCACAGTTCAACGAATTGTGAACCGCGCGCGCAAATTTTTAAGGTTTGCTCATTGCGATTCGCCAGACCTTGTTCCCGACATCATCGGCGACCAGCAAGGCGCCACGCTGATCAAGCGCTACACCCACCGGCCGGCCTTGTGCTTCGCCGTCGGCGTTGAGAAAACCGGTGAGGAAATCGACGGGGGTGCCTGACGGTTTTCCAGCGCTGAAGGGGATGAACACCACCTTGTACCCGGCCTGCGGATTACGGTTCCAGGAGCCGTGTTCACCGACGAACACACCCTCGGCAAAAGCGGCCGGCATTGCCCGCGAGTCGGAGAATGCCAGGCCCAATGGAGCGACGTGGGTGCCCAGCGCGTAGTCCGGGGCGATGGCTTGGGCGACCTTGTCCGGACGCGGCGGCTCTACGCGACTGTCGACGTGGGCACCGTAGTAACTCCACGGCCAGCCGTAGAACGCACCGTCCTTCACCGAGGTCAGGTAATCCGGTACCAGGTCGCTGCCGATTTCGTCGCGCTCGTTCACCACCGTCCACAACTCGCTCGTACCCGGTTTCCAGGCCAGGCCGTTGGGGTTGCGCAGGCCACTGGCAAACAGGCGCTTGTTGCCGCTTTTAACGTCGACTTCCCAGATCGCTGCCCGCCCGTCTTCAGCGTCAAGGCCGTTTTCGCCGACGTTGCTGTTGGAGCCTACCGTGACGTACAGCTTGGAACCTTCACGATTGGCCAGCACGTTTTTGGTCCAATGGTGATTAATGCCGGCGGGCAGATCGGTGACTTTCACCGGTTTGGCTTCAATGTCGGTTTGCCCGTCGACATAAGGCACCTTGACCAAGGCATCGGCGTTGGCAATGAACAGTTCCCCATTCACCAAGGCCATGCCAAACGGCGAAGTAAGGCCGGTCATGAAGACTTTTTGCACCTCGGCATGGCCGTCACCGTCGACGTCGCGCAGCAAGGTGATGCGATTGGCACTCGGCGCATCGGCCCCCACCCGCCCCATCACAAACCCCATGGCGGTGCGGCGCGCCCAGGCCAGCGGCCCGGTGCCGCCGTCCGTGGCGCCTTCCGGCATCGGCGGGTGATTGCTTTCAGCGACGAGTACGTCGCCATTGGGAAGCGTATAGACCCAGCGGGGATGGTCGAGGTTTTCCGCCAGGGCGGTCACTTTGAAACCGGCGGGCGCCTGGGGCATGGCGCTGCCCGTCCAGCCGACAGCCTTGGACACCTTTAACGTGGGAATCAGCGACGTGCTGGGTTCCGGCAACTGCGGAGTCGGGCCGACACCGGCCTGGAACGGCAGTTTGGACGACTCACCACAGGCGGTGAGCAACGCGGCAGTGGTCATCAGCAGCACAAATCGGCTGGGCACAATCATGGTTTAACCTCGCGATGGCCATCCGTGGGCCAGTTGTGGGAGACGCGTAATCCTGAGGAGTATCGCGACGTTAACCGGTTTCAAACACCGTGCCTGTCACAAATAAGATTTGCTCGCGCCGCACGAATGTCGAATCAGGCGGGATTCAACAACGCCTCCCGCAGCAGCCTGGCCGCTGGAGAGTCCGGCACGCCTTTGCGAGATACCAGCTCATACGGCTCGCTGCGCGAAGTAATGGCCAGCGGCAGCGTGGTGGTGAAACCGTAGCCGGAGCAGAACTTCGCCACGTCCGTTGACACCAGCGCCACCAGCGTCGGGTTTTCCTGAAGCAACGACAAAGTAGCGAACGCCGATGTCGTTTCCAGCAGGTGCACCGGGAAACGCAGGTTCGCCTCGTGAAACTCGCGCTCCAGCAGCAAGCGCATCGGCATGTTCGCGCGATAGACGACCCAGCGGTAATCCACCAGATCCTTGAGCAACAATCGCCGGGCATACGCGAACGGATGCTGCGTGCTGGCAATCACCGCCAGGGTTTCTTCGACGAACGTCGCGCTCTCATACAAGTAGGGCGTGGTGCTGACGGTCGTGCGGCAGATCGCGAGATCCAGTCGCCCGGCGTCGAGCTGGCTGAGCAACGCGGCGCTGGTGTCTTCGACGATTTCGATGGACAGCTTCGGGTTGTCGGCAATGACCCGGCTGATGGCCGTGGTCAGCAGCGGTACGGCGCCCATGATGGTGCCGACCGACACGCGCCCGCCCTGCCCGCTCATGATGCCGATGATCTCTTCACGCAGGTGCGCAAGGTCGGTCTGGATCAACCTCGCGTAGCGGATGACCGAGCGCCCGGCATCGTTCGGTTCAAGCCCACGGTTAGTGCGGGTGAACAGTGCCGTGCCGAAGGTGGTTTCAATTTCTTGCAGCGCTTTGCTCGCGCCGGGCTGGGTCAGCGCGACCTGCTTGGCCGCGCCCAGCAAGGAGCCGTGCTCATCCAGGGCTATCAGCAAGCGCAGTTGCTTGATGTGCAAGCGGGACATGATCGAATTGAGTGAGGGCGTCATCAGGGTTAACTAAAAGTTATAGAGGTATCGAAAGTTGTCAGTATCGGGGTCACCACGACGGACCTATAGTCCGCCCCACAGCCAGGCAATGCAATGGGTTTGACCAGAGCACGAAAGCGCTCCCGCCGCAGCCCGATTGCAACAATAACAATCCTGTATAACTTGTGGTGAATCATGTCCCTCATCAATTACGTCACCAAAATCCAGTTCGGCTACGACAGCCTGCAGCATCTGGCGGCTGAGGCCGACCGCGCCGGCATCACCCGCCCGCTGATTGTCACCGACGTAGGCGTGCGCAATGCCGGCATCGTCGACAAGGTCGTCTCGGCCCTCGGCGCTGACCGTCCCTTCACGATTTTCGACGCCACTCCGCCCAACCCCAACGAACACGCAGTACGGGAAGCCGTTGCGCGTTACCGTCAGGGCGAGTGCGACGGCATCATTGCCGTGGGCGGCGGTTCTTCGATCGACCTGGCCAAAGGCGTCGCCGTCTGTGCCACCCATGACGGTCCGCTGCACAGCTTTGCGGTGATCGAAGGCGGGCTGGACCGCATCACCTCGGCGACCGCTCCGTTGATTGCCGTGCCGACTACGGCCGGCACCGGCAGCGAAGTGGGTCGCGGCGCGATACTGATCCTCGATGACGGTCGCAAAGTGGGCGTCATTTCACCTTATGTCGTGCCTCGCGTTGCCATCTGTGACCCTGAATTGACCCTGGGTCTGCCGCCCATGCTGACCGCCGCCACGGGCATGGACGCCATCGCGCATTGCATCGAAACCTTCATGGCGCCGGCCTTCAACCCTGCGGCAGACGGCATTGCCCTCGACGGATTGTGGCGTGCCTGGGAGCACATCGAGCGGGCCACCACCGAACCCGGTGACCGCGAAGCGCGGATGAACATGATGAGCGCGTCGATGCAGGGCGCCCTCGCTTTCCAGAAAGGCCTGGGCTGCGTGCACAGCCTGTCCCATGCCTTGGGCGGGATCAATCCGAAGCTGCACCACGGCACGTTGAACGCGATTTTCCTGCCGGCGGTCGTGCACTTCAACGCCAACGCCCCGACCGTTCGCAATGAGCGCAAGCTGGAACGCCTGCGCCACGCCATGGGCCTGGACGCTGGCGCGAATATCGGCACGGCCATTGAGGACATGACCCGCCGCCTCGGCCTGCCGACCCGCCTGAGTGAAATTGGCGTCGACGAAAGCCTGTTCGCCGGCATCGTCGAAGGCGCGCTGCACGATCACAGCCACAAGACCAATCCCCGGGAAGCATCCTCGGCGGACTACCTGTCGATGCTCGAACAATCGCTGTAACCACCGGCAATCGCTATCCAACAATAATAAATCAGGAGGCATCCACGTCGTCGGCCAGGCCGACGCCAGTGGAACAATCATGAAGCCCACCGTCCTTATCGAACGGCAAGATTCAGTTGCCATTGTCACCCTCAGCAACCCCGGAAAAATGAACGCCCTGACCCTGTCCATGTGGCAGGACCTGGGCGATGTGATGACCGAGTTGTCTGCCGACACCCGCGTACGCTGCGTGATATTGCGCGGCGCAGCGGAACAGGCCTTCGCGGCTGGCGCCGATGTCGGTGAGTTTCCGGCGGTGCGCGCCAATCAGGCCCAGGCCCGGGTGTACGCCGAGGTCACCTCGGCGGCCATGCGCGCCGTGGTCGACTGCCCGCACCCGGTGATCGCGATGATCCACGGCGTGTGCGTCGGCGGCGGCCTGGAGATCGCCGCCCTCTGCGACTTGCGTATCTGCGGCACTTCCAGCCGCTTCGGTGCGCCGGTCGGCAAGCTTGGCCTGGTCATGTCCTATGACGAAATGGCCGGCCTGGTCGCCCTCGCGGGGCGCTCGACGACCCTCGAGATTCTGCTGGAAGGCCGCATCCTCGACGCCCACGACGCCTACGTGAAAAACATCGTGACCCGCGTCGTGCCCGACGCCGAGGTCGAGGCCGAAGCCCTCGCCACTGCCCGGCGCATCGTCAGCGGCGCGCCCCTCGTCGCGCGCTGGCATCGCCAGGCCGCACGCCAGCTCGAAGCCGGCCAGGCCCCCACCGTCGAGCAGATCGACAACAGTTATTTCTGCTACGACACCGAAGACTTTCAGATCGGCCTGAACGCGTTCATCGCGAAAGCCAAACCACACTTCAAGGGGAAATAACATGGGACCGCTGACAGGAATGCGCGTGGTAGAACTGGCTCACATCATGTCCGGCCCGGTGTGCGGAATGATGCTGGCGGACATGGGCGCTGATGTGGTGAAGGTCGAGAAAGTCCCGGACGGTGACGACTCGCGTCGCTTCTCGCCGATCATGGCCAGTGGTGAATCCGCTTCGTTCATGGTGGTCAACCGCAACAAGCGCGGCATCGGCCTGAACCTGAAAACCGACGGCGGCCGCGACGTGTTGCGCCGACTGCTGATGGACGCCGACGTGGTCACGGAAAACTACCGCGCCGGTACCATGGAAAAATTCGGCCTGGGCTATGACACCCTGAAAACCCTCAACCCGGGGTTGATTTACTGCGCGATCTCCGGTTACGGGCGCAGCGGGCCGTTCGGCGAGAAAGGCGGTTTCGACCTGATCGCCCAGGGCATGAGCGGCATGATGAGCATGACCGGTGAAGCCGGGCGTGAGCCGGTCAAGGCCGGTTCGCCGGTGGCCGACATCAACTCCGGCATCCTCGCTGCCCTCGGCATTGCCGCCGCCTACGCCGCCAAACAGAAAACCGGCCTGGGGCAGATGGTCGACACCTCGCTGTTCGAGGCCGGCCTGCAACAGATGTACTGGCCAGCGGCGGCCTATTTTGCCGATGGCACCATCCTGCCGAAAATGGGTTCGGCCAACTCCACCAGCGCACCGTACCAGGTGTTCCGCACCGCCGATGGCTGGATCAACATTGGTGCCGCCAACCAGGCCAACTACGAGCGCTTGGTCGAGGCGTTGGCCGTGCCGCAACTCAAGGCCGACCCACGTTTTGCCAGCAACACGCTGCGTATGGAGCATCGCCTCGCCCTGGTGGAAATCCTCAATGAAGTGCTGGTCGCCCGCACCACCGATGAATGGATGGTGCTGTTCGACAGCCTTGGCCTGCCTGCCGGACCGGTGCTGGACATCGCTGCGGCATTGGCTCACCCGCAAACCAAAGCGCGGGGCATGGTCGTCGAAACCGAACACCCCACCGAAGGCCGGGTGCGCGGCATGGGCTTGCCGATCCACTTCTCCGACATGGACAACGCCGCGCCACCGACCAGCCGCCCTGCTCCGCTGCTCGGCGAACACACCCGCGAGGTGCTGAAGGAAAGCGGCTACGCAGACAACGAAATCGACGAGCTGATTCGCAGCCAGGCGGTGGTCGCCCTCGCCTCCTGAACACATAAACCTGTAGGAGCGAGCTCGCTCGCGATGGACGTAAACGATGACGTGGGCTGCCTGGTTTAACGCGGCGCCCTCAGGTCCATCGCGAGCAAGCTCGCTCCTACAGGAAAGCCGCGATTGTTTCAGTGATTCGAATTTTTAGAACAACAACAAAAACAACAAGGTGAACCCCATGAGCCGTATCTTGACCGAGTCTGTCAGCCGCCGATCATTCCTGGTATCTGCCGGCGTTACCGTCGGCGGCGCTTTTGCCGCCAACCTGCTGCCGTCCGGCGTCTTCGCCGCGACCAAACCGATCGTGCTGCGCTACACCAGCAGCCTGCCCGACACCCACCCGCTGAACAAACAGATGAAGGCCGCCTCGGAAGCGATCAAGGCCGAAACCAACGGCGCGGTCGACCTGCAGGTGTACGCCAACGGCGCCATGGGCGGCGACACCGACATGCTGTCCCAGGTGCGCGCCGGGGCAATCGATTTCATCCCCTTGCCGGGCGCGATTCTCTCCACCCTGGTGCCGGCCATGTCCATCGAAAGCATGCCGTTCGCCTTCAAGGACTACGAGAGTGTCTGGGCCGCGCTGGACGGAAAACTGGGCGAGCACGTGCGCGCCAAGACCGAGAAGGTCGGCCTGATCCCGATGGAGAAAGTCTGGAACAACGGCTTCCGCCAGATCACCAGTTCGACACGGCCGATCAACACCCCGCAAGACCTCGCCGGTTTCAAATTGCGCGTGCTGGTCAGCCCCCTGTGGACGTCCATGTTCAGCGCCCTGGGCGCGTCACCGACCGGTATCAGCATCAACGAAACCTATTCGGCATTGCAGACCAAAGTCGTCGACGGCCAGGAAAACCCGTTGGTGGTGGTCGAATCCGCACGTTTCTATGAAGTGCAGAAATACTGCTCGCTGACCGACCACATCTGGGGCGGCTTCTGGATCGTCGCCTCGGGCAAGACCTTCCCGAAACTGCCCGCCGACGTGCAGGAAATCGTCTCCCGCCAGATCAACGCCGCCGCACTGGTACAGCGCCAGCAAGTGATCGACCTCAACGCCAGCCTGGAGCCGTCGCTGACTGCCCATGGCATCACGTTCAACAAAGTCGACCGTTCATTGTTCAGGGCCGACCTGCAATCCAAAGGTTTCTACACCCAGTGGAAGGACAAATACGGCCCCGAAGCCTGGAGCTTGCTCGAGCAGTACGCGGGTCAACTGTCCTAAGCCGGAGACACAGTCATGAAAAACGAACTGCCAATGACGGACGTTGCTCCCGCTGAAGGACTCAGCCCCCACCAAACCACCTTTCGCCTTGGGCGTGCACTGGACACCGGCCTGCGCTGGCTGACCGAGGGCAGCGCGGCGCTGCTGGTGGTCATCGAAGTCACGCTGCTGTTCTGCAACGTGTTCTCGCGCTACGTGCTCAACCAGCCGATTGTCTGGGGTGACGAACTGGCTTCGCTGCTGTTTCTCTGGCTGGCGATGCTCGGTTCGGTGGTGGCGATGCGGCGTGGCGAACACATGCGCCTGACGTCGTTCATTGGGCGGTTGCCGGTGGAAAAAAGCGCCTTTGTCGACACATTGGGCGCGGTGATCGTCATCAGCTTCATCGGCTTGCTGTTCACGCCGGCCTGGGAGTACGTCAGCGATGAGTGGATCATCACCACCGCCGCCCTGGAAATCCCCAACGCCTTTCGCGTGTCGGCCATCGCCGTCGGCCTGAGCCTGATGCTGATGACCTGCGTCGCACGGCTGTTGACCAGCGCGCGCCTGATCGACTTCTCGGTGTCGGTGGCGATGCTGGCGTCTCTCGGCGGATTGCTGTGGGCCGCGGAAGGCTGGATGTTGCTGATGGGCAACTGGAACCTGGTGATCTTCTTCATGATCGGGGTCATGGCCATGATCGTCATCGGCGTGCCGATCATGGTCGCGTTCGGCCTGGCCACCGTGGCGTACCTGTCGACCATGACCAGCACGCCGCTGACCCTGGTAGTCGGGCGTATGGACGAAGGCATGGCGAGCCTGATTCTGCTGGCCATTCCGCTGTTCGTGTTCTTGGGCGCGTTGATCGAAGCCATGGGCATGGCGCGGGCGATGATCCGTTTCCTCTGCTCGTTGATCGGCCATGTGCGGGGCGGTTTGTCGTATGTGCTGATCGGGGCGATTTACCTGATCTCCGGCATTTCCGGCTCGAAAGCGGCTGACATGGCGGCCATCGCGCCTGCGCTGTTTCCGGAAATGAAGAAACGAGGCGAGGACGAAAACGAACTGGTGGCGATGCTCAATGCGTCCGGTGCCATGTCCGAAACCATCCCGCCCAGCCTGGTGCTGATCACCATCGGCTCGGTGACGGGCGTGTCGATCTCGGCCCTGTTCACCGGCGGTTTCATGCCGGCGGTGGTGGGTGCGATTGCCATGGCGGCGGTGATCTGGTGGAAAAACCGCAAGGGCGAGGCCTCCACCGGCAAACGCGCGTCGGCCAAGGAAATCGGGCACTCGCTGCTGGTCGCGCTGCCCGCGCTGGCCCTGCCCTTCGTGATCCGCACGGCCGTGGTCGAAGGCGTCGCCACCGCGACCGAAGTCGCCGCCATCGGCGTGGCGTACACCTTTATCGTCGGCCTGCTGTGCTATCGCTGCTTCGACTGGCGCCGCTTGTATCCGATCCTGGTCAGCACCGCGTCGTTGTCCGGCGCGATCCTGATCATCATCGGCAGCGCGACCGCCATGGCCTGGGCACTCACCCAGTCGGGCTTCTCGCATCAATTGGCGCAGGTGATGGCGACGGTGCCGGGCGGCGCGATGGGCTTCCTGATCATCTCGGCCGTAGCGTTCATCCTTCTCGGCAGTTTCCTGGAAGGCATCCCGGCCATCGTGCTGTTCGGGCCGCTGCTGTTCCCGATTGCCAAAACCATGGGCATCAACGACGTGCACTACGCGATGGTCGCCATCTTCGCCATGGGCCTCGGCCTGTTCGCGCCGCCGTTCGGCGTGGGTTTTTACGCCGCCTGCGCCATCGCCAAGGTCGACCCCAGCGGCGCGATGCGTCGGGTCTGGCCGTACCTCGGCGCCCTGGTCGTCGCCCTTGGGGTGCTGATCGCCGTGCCGTGGATTTCCATCGGATTCCTGCCCACTGCCTGAATCAATTTTTGTCCTTCACACACGAGGTTGCTTATGAATTTCTCCACGCTGGAAAGCGGCACATCCACCGAACGCCAGTTGATCGTCGACCGCGAGCGCACCATCTCGTTCCTGGGCGAAGACCTGCGCATCTACGCCACGCCCCGCCTGGTGGATGACATCGAACAGACGTGCCTCGACTACCTGCTCGGCTTCCTCGATGACGGCGAAAACACCGTGGGCGCGGCGGTCGACATTCGTCACGTCGGGGCCACCTTGCTGGGCATGTCGGTCAGCATCGTCGCCACGGTCACCCGCATCGATGGCCGCAGCGTCACCTTCAACGTCGAGGTGCGCGATGACGTCGAGCTGGTTGCCACGGCGGCGCACACGCGGGTGGTGGTGAACGTCGCCAAACTGCGCAGCCGCGTCCAGGCCAAAGCCGTGGCGGCTGCCGCCGGGGAAGTCGAAGACGGTGTGCTCAGCCCGTCGCAATTCACCGCGTCACGCTGAGCGAAGGGACGACGACATGATCACCCTGCATGAGCGCAACGGTTTGCCGAACTTCGCCGCCGAGGATGCACTGCCGGTTGTCGACGCTCACCATCACCTGTGGGACCTGGGCAACGGTCGTTATCCGTGGTTGCAGGACGAATATCACGAGGACTTTTTCCTCGGTGACTACCGCAGCCTGTGCCGTGATTTCCTGCCGGAACATTTCCTAGCCCTCACCGAAAAACAAAAACTGGTGGGCACGGTGCACGTCGAAGCCGAGCGTGCGCGGGATGAGCAAGTGGCCGAAACCCGTTGGCTGGAACAGGTGAATGCCCGCTACGGCTTTCCGAACGCGGTGGTCGCCCACGCCTGGTTTGATCGCGACGACAGCGCCGAGATTCTTGCAGCCCAGGCGGCACGGCCGTTGGTTCGGGGTATTCGTTCGAAACCGGTCACCTCGGCATCACCGGATGTGTGCATTGCCGGGGCCAAGGGAACGATGCAGGACCCGAAGTGGCTGGAGGGGTTTTCGCGGCTGGCCGAGCATGATTTGTCGTGGGACCTGCGGGTGCCGCCCTGGCACCTGGTCGAGGCCGCCGACGTGGCCGCGATGTTTCCGCACATCCGCATCGTGCTGAACCACACCGGCTTCGCCTGGGATCGCAGCGCCGAAGGCATGGCACGCTGGCGCCAAGGCCTGGAAGCCCTGGCGATGCAGCCCAACGTGCACATCAAGCTCTCGGAATTCGGCCTGAAAGACTCGCCGTGGCGCTACGACGACAACCGGGTGGTGGTGCTCACGGCGCTGGAGATTTTCGGGCCGCAGCGCTGCATGTTCGCCAGCAATTTCCCGGTGGCCGGCTTGCGCGCCTCCTACGACACGATTGTCGAGGGTGTTGCCGCCATGCTCGCGCCCATGGGCCGTGCCGTGCAGGAAGCCGTGTTCGCCGGCAACGCACGGCGCTTTTATCGCCTGGAGCCACACCATGAATGACGTATCGGCCATCGACTGGCGCGCGCGTTTCCTGGCCAGCGGCGAAGACGCGGACCTGCCCATCGTTGACGCTCACCAGCACTATTTCGATATCGAAAACCATTACTACCCGTGGCTGAACGACCGTCCGTTGCGACCGTTCCGTTACGGCGATTACTCGTCGATCTGCCGCAATTTTTTGCCCGGCGACTATCACCGATTGGCGGGTCACCATCGCGTGGTGCACACCGTGGTCATCGAGGGCGAATGGGACCCGACGACGCCATTGGAGGAAGTGCGGTTTGTCGAGTCGCTGGCTCAGAGCGAACCCACTTTGGCCGCGATGGTGGCGCAGGTCTGGCTGGACCGCGAAGACGCGTCCGAGCTGCTGCGTCACTACGGCCATCACCCGCTGGTGCGCGGCGTGCGCCACAAACCCGCCGTGACCGGTCGTGAAGCCTGGCGCGAGGATTTTGTCGCCCCCGGTTCGATGCGCGATCCACGTTGGCGTGAGGGCTACGCGCAACTGGCGCAAAACGGCCTGCACTTCGAATTGCAGGCGCCGTGGTGGCATCTGCCGGAAGCCGCCGAGCTGGCCCGGGACTTTCCCGACGTGACGCTCGTAATCAATCACACCGCGCTGCCCGCCGACCGTTCCGAAGCAGGCCTGTCCGGTTGGCGGAACAACCTCGCGCTGCTGGCTAAGGAGCCGAACGTCGTGCTGAAAATTTCCGGCATTTGCATTCCTGGCCAGGCATGGCCCGTCGAGGCCAACCGCGTGGTGGTGAACGACGCGATCTCGATTTTCGGTGTCAGCCGCTGCGCGTATGCCAGCAATTACCCGGTCGATGGCGTGGTGAACAGCCTCAGCGAAGTGTTCGACGGTTTCAAGACCATCGTCCGCGACCGCTCGCCCACGGATCGGCTGGCCCTGTTTCATGACAACGCCCGGCGCATCTACCGGCTCGCTTGATCTCTATTTGAACTGCTCATCAGGAGTCCACCATGTTTGAAGTTTCAGGCCACAACTACATCGCCGGCGGCCGTTCGGCGCAAGGCTCGACCACCCTGCACAGCCACGATGCGAACACCGGCGAAGCTTTGCCCTATCGTTTCCATCAGGCGACCGTGGAAGAAGTGAATGCAGCCGCAGAAGCGGCAGCCGCGACATACCCGACGTTTCGCAACCTGTCCGCCGCTCGCCGCGCCGCTTTTCTCGATGCCATCGCCACGGAACTCGATGCGCTGGATGAGACGTTCATCGCCCTGGTGTGCCGGGAAACCGCCCTGCCCGCCGGACGCATTCAAGGTGAGCGGGCCCGCACCAGCGGCCAGATGCGCCTGTTCGCCACGATGTTGCGCCGGGGCGATTTCTACGGCGCGCGCATCGACCGTGCGCTGCCGGACCGCCAACCGTTGCCGCGCCCCGACCTGCGTCAGTACCGCACCGGGCTCGGTCCGGTCGCCGTGTTCGGTGCCAGCAACTTTCCGCTGGCCTTCTCCACCGCCGGCGGCGACACCGCTTCCGCCCTCGCCGCCGGTTGCCCGGTGGTGTTCAAGGCCCACAGCGGCCACATGGCAACGGCCGATTACGTCGCGGATGCAATCAGCCGCGCCGCCCGAAAAACCGGGATGCCTGACGGCGTGTTCAGCCTGCTTTATGGCAGTGTCGGTGAAGCGCTGGTCAAGCACCCGGCCATTCAGGCAGTCGGCTTCACCGGATCGTTGCGTGGCGGCCGAGCCTTGTGTGACATGGCGGCCGCTCGCCCTCAACCGATCCCGGTGTTCGCCGAGATGAGCAGCATCAACCCGGTGGTGCTGATGCCCGACGCGCTCAAGGTACGGGGCGAAAAAATCGCCGCCGAGTTGAGCGCTTCTGTGGTGCTGGGTGCCGGCCAGTTCTGCACCAACCCCGGTCTGGTGCTGGGGATTCGCTCGCCGGAGTTCACGGCCTTCCTCGATCGCTTTAGCGGTTTGATGAGTGAACAACCGGCGCAAACCATGCTCAACGCCGGCGCGCTGAAGAGCTATTGCCACGGCCTGGACAACCTTCGGGCGCACCCCGGCATCACGCACCTGGCCGGCGCCGAACAACAAGGCGATCGGGCGCGGCCGCAAGTGTTCCAGGCCGACGCGAGCCTGTTGATCAACGGTGATGAATTGCTCCAGGAAGAAGTGTTCGGCCCCACCACCCTCGTGGTGGAAGTCGCCGACCACGCTGAACTGATCCAGGCATTGCATGGTTTACGCGGGCAATTGACCGCCACGCTGATGGTCGAAGAGACGGAGCTCGATACCCTCGGCGACGTGCTAGCCCTGCTGGAACTGAAAGTCGGACGGGTGCTGTTCAACGGATACCCCACCGGCGTGGAAGTCTGCGATGCCATGGTTCACGGCGGGCCGTACCCGGCCACGTCGGATGCGCGCGGCACCTCGGTCGGCACGTTGGCCATCGACCGTTTCCTGCGGCCGGTGTGCTTCCAGAATTGCCCTGATGGCTTGTTACCCGAGGCCTTGAAAAACGCCAACCCGCTGGGCATCGCCCGACTGGTTGACGGCGTCAGCAGCCGCGACGCGCTGTAACTCTCAGCCAACCGGTTTCAACTGACACCCACCGTCAGCCACACCCTCCGCGCCTGTTGAACAACAGGCGTCGGATTCGCTCGTCCCAAAAACCGCTTCACCCACACAACAACAAAAACCGAGGAAGTCGCATGCACGTTCAACGTCACCCGAAACAGCGCTTTTGCAAACTGATGCTGGCCGTTACCGCCGCCGTGATGATCAACACGGCGGTCATCCAACTGGCCGTTGCCGAAACCACTCCCACCGCGACGACAGCGCCCATGCAATGTGCCACTGAAGCCACACCGCGCTACACCAAAACCCCCACCGGTTACCTGATGGTCCTGCGCATGGGCGACAACGCGTTCAAGGAACTGACCAAACTGGCCATCGCCGAAAAGATCCCGAGTGCCTCCATCAGCGGTATCGGCTTTGGCAACGTGAAGTTCGGGTTCTGGAACAAGGATAAAAAAGACTTCGACGCCAAGACGCTTAACAGCGTCGAGATGGCCAGCATCACCGGCTCCGTGGCCTGGAAGAACGACCAGCCTTCGATCCACATGCACGGCGTTGCCGGTGACGCCACGTTCCAAGCCTACGGCGGCCACATCCTCGACTTTGAAGTCACCACCGGCTCGATGGAAATCACGGTCATCGTCCATCAGCGCCGGCTCGAACGCGGCATCGACCCCTGCATCGGCGCCAACGTATTAGGGATCTGACCCAGGCGCTTCACGCTCCCGCCGGCACAGTCATTTGCCGACACCCGCCACGGCGGGAGCCACCACCATTGAGCATTCGCGGACACGTCCGCTCCCGACTTCAAACTACAAAAATAAATGGGGCGATACACATGCGCAGCAACAGAACCGCTTTAACCTTCGCACTGGGTGCCGTGGCACTGAGCACTCAGGCACACGCGGACTTCCTGAGTGACAGCAAAGCCACGCTGGGGATGAGGAATTTCTACTTCAACAACGACAACCGCGATGGCACCGCCGCACCGTCGAAAACCGAAGAATGGGCGCAGGGTTTCATGCTCGACTACAAGTCGGGCTACACCGCTGGCACGGTGGGATTTGGTGTCGATGCGTTGGGGCTGATGGGCATCACGCTGGACAGCGGCAAGGGACGGCACGTCGGCAGCAGCATGATTCCGTCAGACAGCGACAACAGCGCTGTCGACGAATGGAGCCGGCTGGGCCTGACCGGCAAAGTCAAAGTGTCCAAGACCGAACTTCGCCTCGGCACATTGATGCCCAAACTGCCGATCCTGGTGTCCAACGATGGCCGTCTGCTGCCGCAGACATTCGAAGGGGGCCAGGTGACCTCGGCCGAGTTCAAGGACCTGACGCTCTCGGGCGGCCGTCTTGAACACTCGACCGGCCGGGCCTCCAGCGATCAAACCGGCCTGGCCGCCACGGGCGGCACCCGTGAAAGCAACGCCTTCGACTTCGCCGGGGGCGACTGGAAAATCACCAAGGATTTGACGGCCCAGTATTACTACGCGCACCTCGACGACTATTACACGCAGCAGTTTTTCGGGCTGATCCACACCTTGGCGATCTCGGACAATCAATCCCTGAAAACCGACCTGCGCTACTTCAAGACAGATGCTTCAGGGGCGAACAGCTCGGGCACCTCCGGCTACAAAATCAGCGGCTTTACCGAGCACGGTGATGGCGAGATCGACAATCGAACGTGGAGTGCCGCGCTGATTTACACCCTGGGTGGCCACGCCATCACGGGCGGCTATCAGAGTGTGTCCAGTGGCAGCGGCTTCACGCAGCTCAATCAGGGCGGCCTGCCAGACAAGGGCGCCGCCGGGGTCAGCCTTTATCTGTACACCGATCGTTTGATTCAAACGTTCACCCGCGCAGGCGAACGCACGGCGTTCGGCCAATACGCCTACGACTTCGCGGCGCTGGGCGTGCCCGGCCTGAAAGCGTCGGTCATGTACCTCAGCGGGGACAACATCAAGACGGTGTCCGGCGACAACCAGAAAGAGTGGGAGAGAGACATCAGCCTGGATTACGTGCTGCAGTCCGGAGCGCTCAAAGGGGTCGGATTCGGATGGCGTAACGGCAAATCCAACAGCGAGGCAGCCCGCGATCAGGATCAGAACCGCTTGATCGTGAGTTACAGCATTCCGCTGCTGTAATAACGCGTCACACGCTGGCCCGTCAGTGATCGCACTGACAGGTCGGCCTTCCGCCGCCGGTTATTGCACGCGATTGCGCCCGCTGCGTTTGGCCAGGTAGAGCGCATCGTCGGCACGGGTCAGCAGGGTTTCCAGCGTGTCGCCCGGTTTGGACAGGGCCACACCAAAGGACGCCGCGATGGTGTCGAGCACCGTGTCGGTGCCTCGCGCCTTGATCCGCAACGACTGGATTTTCAGGCGCAGTTGTTCGGCAAACGCACGGGCCGTGTCCAGATCGTTGCATTCATGCATCACGACGCAGAACTCTTCACCGCCATAACGTGCCGCCACGGCGTCGGGCGGCAATGAGTTGCGCAGCACCTGCCCGACGTGTTCGAGCACGCGATCGCCCAGCGGGTGGCCGTATTCATCGTTGAATTTCTTGAAGTGGTCGATATCCAGCATGACCAGGGCGACTTTTTTCGGCGCCTTGCTCAAGGCCTGTTCCAGCACCCGGTTGAAGGAGTTTCTGTTAAGCAACTGGGTGAGGCCATCCAGCGATGCGGCCAGGCTGGCTTGCTCGAGTTTTTCGCGCAGGGTTTTGATTTCGTTTTGGGCGGAGCGCAACTGGAAGAGGAACAGGGCTTGCTGATCCTGCATCAGTTGAGTGCTTTGTTGCAGCTCGTTAAGGATCGTCGGGAGGCTCTTCTCGACCGGCGAATCGAGCATTTCCAGGCAATGCCCAAGGCTGTTCTGGTAGTTGAGGCTGCCGCTGACGCTGCGCGAAACGTCCCGTTCCATGCCGTCGACCAGGTTGATCGCCTGTTGTTGCCCGACCCGGGCGTCTTCCAGTTCGTCGCGAATGATGTATTCGCGGAACAGTTTGGTGGCCGATTCAGGCGGAAAACTCTCGAAATCCCGCACCACTCGATCAATGTGACGGTTCAGTTCGGGGTTCGCCCCCTTGCTGTAGGTGTACCAGAGCGCGTAGTGCACCGGGTTCGGCGGAATATTGTGACGAACCATCAGCGGCACCGCCTGCTTGAGCAACGCAGCCGCTTCGCGGGTGTCCTCGGGGTATAGCGCTAGGGCCGTTGCGCGTTTCTCTGACTGGTTCATGCGGTCACTGTTAGTCATCGGGAAAACGAAAGTAAATGGAGCATAGCCTTACTCAATGCAAACAGCCATTTACTTACACAACTTAATCCTAAACCTTAAGTGTGACCGTTGGGTACAGCGCAGGATGAAAAAAATCGAACTGGCACGGAGCCACTAGTGTCATAGTGGGAACTGCAGGAGAACTTAATGCCCGGCCTCAAACACTTTCAAATCACCTACTGCCTACACGCCAATGCGCAGGTGTTTGTGCAATTCGACTCGCACATGAGTGATGAAGACGCGTGGTACTACGCGTGCCTGCATGCCGGTATCGGGCTCGCCTATGCACAAAACATTTCCGACCAATCCCACGCGACGCTGCGCGAGCATGCCGAGCGCTGCGGCTTGACCGAGGTTAAATGGCGCGCGTTACCGTAACAACCTTCACTCAAGTGCCTTTGCGCAGCAACACGGCAAAGGCTTTTTCCGGGATCAGCGCTTTCAGAATGCCCAGGCCCGCAACAATGATCAGCGCCCCGACGCCGAAGGCAGAAACACGCTGCCCCCACTCAAGTTCGTCGCTGGTCCCCGCCATGATGGCGGTCACACCCAAGCCCAAGAAGATCACCAGAAGAAAGGCTGCAATCAGCCAGACCTTGATGAACAGAATCCGCCAGCGCCATGTGGTGCGCCTGACGGGAAAAGGGGTTTGAGCGTTTTCGCCTGGCATATCCATCGCCTCGTGTGACTCCATGGCAAAAGCCCGGCTCGGCGGCCGGGCGAACTGCACAGATAGTCCCGCACTTTGGGCTCTGGTTCAATGGCATTGCGCCATATCCCTATGCGATCGCAAAAACAAATGTAGGAGCGACCCTTTGTGGCGAGGGAGCTTGCTCCCGCTCGGCTGCGAAGCAGTCGCAAAGCTTTTGGGGCCGCTTCGCGACCCAGCGGGAGCAAGCTCCCTCGCCACAAAGGCTCGCTCCCACAGGGAGTGGCATCAAGCCTGGTGTTGCATCAACAACACTTCGGCCCTGCCTTGCTGCCGTATCGAGCTTCCTGGCGTTCCCGGAAGAACGCCTCGTAACTCATCACCGGTTTGTCCGGGTGTTTGCTTTGCATATGCTCGACGTAGTTGTCGTAGTCGGGCATGCCGACCATCAGGCGCGCGGCCTGACCGAGGTATTTACCGAGGCGACTCAGGTCATTGAACATGGGCACCCTTCTCCATCAAGCCTGTGGCACGGCCTGGAATGGTGCTTCTTTATCCGTACGTTCCTTGGTGCCCCAGGCGGCGATGCCGACTTTGAGCGCGAAGAACAGAATGCTGAAGACCACGAACAGGAACAACGCCGTCAGGGTTGCGTTGGTGTAGGCGTTGTAGATCACGTGCTGCATCTGCGTGATGTCCTTGGCCGGCGCGAGGATCTGACCGTTGGCCAGCGCATCGCTGTACTTCTTCGCCAGGGCCAGGAAGCCGATCGCCGGGTTGGCGTCGAACAGCTTGATGAAGCCGGCGGTGACGGTGCAGATCAACAACCATACCGCGGGCAGCATGGTGACCCAGACGTAGCGCTGGCGTTTCATTTTGATCAGCACGACGGTCGCCAACATCAGCGCGATACCGGCCAGCATCTGGTTGGAGATACCGAACAGCGGCCACAAGGTGTTGATGCCACCCAATGGATCGATCACGCCCTGGTACAGCAAGTAACCCCACATCGCCACACAACCGGCGGTCGCGATCAGGTTGGCCGGCCAGGAATCGGTACGGCGCAGTGCCGGCACGAAGGAGCCGAGTAAATCCTGGAGCATGAAGCGACCGGCGCGGGTACCCGCATCAACCGCCGTCAGGATGAACAGCGCTTCGAACAGAATCGCAAAGTGGTACCAGAACGCCATGGTGTTTTCACCCGGCAGGACGTGGTGCAGGATCTGCGCGATACCGACCGCCAGGGTCGGGGCACCGCCGGCACGGGCCAGGATGGTGGTCTCACCGATGTCCTTGGCCACCGCTTGCAGCGCATCCGGGGTAATGGCAACCCCCCAGCTGCTGACGGT
Organism: Pseudomonas sp. PB120; assembly: GCF_009761815.1. Taxonomy (GTDB): domain Bacteria; phylum Pseudomonadota; class Gammaproteobacteria; order Pseudomonadales; family Pseudomonadaceae; genus Aquipseudomonas. The sequence continues at coordinate 10,840 of NZ_RWIN01000156.1, read as the reverse complement.
TTGTGCAACCGAAACAACATCGGCACCCACCAGGGCCGCCGGGCTGTTCATGGCGAAGTACACGCCTGGCTCGATCACCGACGCGGCAACCATGGCCATGATGGCGACGAAGGATTCCATCAGCATGCCGCCGTAACCGATGTAGCGGGCATGACCTTCACTGGCCAACAGCTTCGGCGTGGTGCCGGAAGCAATCAGCGCATGGAAACCCGAGACCGCGCCACAGGCGATGGTGATGAACAGGAACGGGAACAGACCGCCCTTCCATACCGGCCCGGTGCCGTCGATGAACTGGGTCAGGGCCGGCATTTTCAGGTCGGGCATGGTGATCAGAATGCCGATGGCCAGCGCGACGATGGTGCCGATCTTGAGGAAGGTCGACAGGTAGTCACGGGGGGCCAGAATCAGCCACACCGGCAGCACGGCCGCCACGAAACCGTAACCGATCAACATCCAGGTGATCTGGATGCCGGTGAAGGTAAAGGCCTTGGCCCAGACCGGATCAGCGGCAATCTGCCCACCGAGCCAGATCGAACCCAGCAGCAACAGCACGCCGACCACGGAGATTTCACCAATGCGGCCCGGGCGGATGTAGCGCATGTAAATGCCCATGAACATCGCAATCGGGATGGTCGCCATCACGGTGAAAATGCCCCATGGGCTTTCGGCCAGGGCCTTGACCACGATCAGCGCCAATACAGCGAGGATGATGATCATGATCAGGAAGCAGCCAAACAGCGCAATGGTGCCGGGGATGCGACCCATTTCTTCACGGACCATGTCCCCCAGGGAGCGACCGTTGCGGCGGGTGGACATGAACAGGACCATGAAGTCCTGAACCGCACCGGCCAGCACCACGCCGGCAATCAGCCACAGCGTGCCGGGCAGATAGCCCATCTGCGCCGCCAGGACTGGACCAACGAGCGGGCCCGCGCCGGCGATAGCCGCGAAGTGGTGGCCGAAGAGCACATGTTTATTGGTCGGCACGTAGTCCAGGCCATCGTTGTTGATGACCGCGGGCGTGGCACGATTGGGGTCGAGTTGCATCACCTTGGTGGCGATGAACAGGCTGTAATAGCGATAAGCGACGAGATAGATAGCGACGGCTGCGACTACGATCCAGAGGGCGTTGATCGCTTCGCCGCGGCGCAGGGCCACGACACTTAGCGCAAACGCTCCAAGGACAGCCACGGCAAACCAGGCGAGGTGTTTAGCCAGACGGGGCATAGCGTGTCTCCTGCCGACAGCCAGTGACTGCGGCGGTAATTTTTATAATTGTGTCCGCTGGGCGGAGCTGGCCCACTATCCCCGCATGGCGTCTACAAAAAAATCCGCGTTACTACGTACGTGCGCTCTACGTAGTTCTACGTAGAAAACCCCGATCTGTCTGTTGAAATACAAAAGCGTATCTTTGGCATATGATGCCGGCCCTTCGCCCTCCTTCGGTCCGGTCAGGAGCACAGATGCAGCTCAAACACAAAATCGTCGCACTCGGAATCCTGCCACTGGTCCTGGCGATCGCGGTCATTTGTGCGCTGGTCATTTCCCTGAACCGGCAACTCGGCGATCAACAGGCGCAGCTGATCGAAGACAGCATCCTGGCCAGCAAGCGCGCCGAACTGAAAAACTACGTGGAAATGGCGCAGAGCCTGATCGCGCCGCTGTACGACGATGGCCACGGTGACGCGCACGCCCAGCAACAAGTGCTGGAAGAACTGCGCAAACTCAGCTTCGGCATCAATGGCTACTTTTTTGTCTACGACCATGAAGGCCGCAGCCTGATGCATGCGCGCCAATCGGAACTGGTGGGCCAATACCTGTGGGACATGAAGGACCCGCATGGCCTGCCGGTGATCCAGGCACTGCTGAAAAGCGCGGAATCCGGCGAAGGTTTTCAGCGCTACGCCTGGAACAAGCCCTCCTCCGGCCAGGTCACCGACAAGCTCGCCTACGTGGTGATGCTGGATCGCTGGGGCTGGATGCTCGGCACCGGCATCTACCTTGAAGACGTAGAACGCGCCACCCAACAGGCACGCGACGAAGTGGCCCAGGGCATCCGCAAAACCATGCTGGCGATTGCCGTAGTGGCGCTGGTCGCGGTGCTGTTTGTGTTCGCCAGCGGCATGACACTGAACGTCAGCGAGCACCGTCTGGCCGACAAAAAACTGCAGCGCCTGACCCAGCGTATTGTCAGCTTGCAGGAAGAGGAAAGGACGCGAGTGTCCCGTGAATTGCACGACGGCATCAGCCAGGTGCTGGTCTCGATCAAATTTCAGTTCGAACTGGCCAGTCATGTGCTGGAAAACAGACAAGACCACGACAAGGGCCTGGGCATATTAAGAGAAGCCACCGAGCGCCTGGGCGACGCGATTGGCGAGGTGCGCAGCCTTTCCCATGACTTGCGCTCGTCGTTGCTCGACACCCTGGGGCTGCCCGCGGCCATCGGCCAACTGGCGGCGGAATTCGAGCAACGCAGTGGCCTCAAGGTGACCTTCAACGACAATGAATTCGACTGTCACCTGGTCGACGGTGCCGCGGTCTCGCTGTTTCGCATCGTGCAGGAGGGCCTGACCAACATCGAGCGTCACGCCCAGGCTAAAAATGTCGACATTACCCTGCACGGCTGTGAAGAATCCGTGCGCCTGACAGTGGTCGATGACGGTATCGGTTTTAACGTCGCCCAGGTCGAGCGTCGCCACGCGGGCATCGGCCTGCGTAATATTCGTGAACGTGTCGAGCATTTCGGGGGTCGCTTCGACCTGATCTCCATGCCCGGCAGAAGTGAGCTGGACGTTTGGCTGCCGATGAAAACGCCCGGCGTAAAACGCTGACTCGCCCCCAACAACAAGAGTGATTGCCTGCGATGAACCTGCCCCACCCCATCCGCGTCGCCCTGGTCGACGATCACGCCCTGGTTCGTGACGGGATCAAAGCCTTGCTGGCGGTCATGGCCCCTCTGGAGGTCGTGGGCGAAGCCGAGAGTGGCGCCGACGCGATCGAGATGGTCGGACGCTGTAAGCCCGACCTGCTGTTGGTCGACATCAGCCTCCGGGACATGAACGGGCTTGAACTGACCCGCGTGTTGCGCGCGCAATACCCGACGCTCAAGGTGTTGATGCTGAGCATGTACGACAACAACGAATACGTGAGCGAGTCCGTTCGCGCGGGGGCCAGCGGCTACGTCTTGAAGAACTCGCCGTCACGGGAAATCATCGCCGCGATAGAAGCCATCGCCAGCGGCGGGACGTTCTACAGCGCCGACATTGCCCAGCGGCTCATCGCCGATAAAAGCACCGACAACGAGCTCACACCGCGTGAAAGCCAGGTGCTGTACAAAATGGCCCAAGGGCTGAACAACAAGGAAATGGCCCGCGAACTGGACATCAGCGTGCGCACGGTCGAAACCCATCGCCTGAGCATCCGCCGCAAACTCAACATCGACAAACCCGCCGCGCTGGTCAAATACGCGATCGATCACGGGATCATTTCGCGCTGAACGGCTGCCCCCGCTACAAATCAAAGCTTTTAATACTGTAGGAGCGAGCGAGCTCGCGAAGAACCCGAGAGCGACGCGCTCATCCAGGGCGCCCACATCATCGTTAACGCCCATCGCGAGCGAGCTCGCGCCTACAAAAAACTGTAAAACCCGGGCAAAAAAAAAAAATCCCAGGCAGCTGATGGACGCCTGGGATTTAAAAATGCATAAACCGTGGTGGTGAACGCGGCGCGGATATTACGGAATGTTTCCCGCTGTAACAAGATATTTTTATTCACCATCCAGTTACTAAGTTTTCTAACCTCTTATATATCCACACAATTTTAATGGGCACTAGAGAAACCAGCGATATTCCCGCGCATTGATTTCCTGCATGAACGCCAGATGATCCTGGCGTTTGTTCTCGCAATACACCTCGACAAACTCGGCCCCCAGGCCCTCGCGCAGCAGTGCATTGCTTTGCATCGACCGCACGGCCTCGAGCATTTCCGTCGGGAAATCGATGCCGCTGCCGCGATCTTCGTTCAGTGAAGCGATCGGCTCACGGCCCGCCTCAAGCCCTTGCTCCAGACCAACCAGAATCGCCGCCAGCACCAGATACGGGTTGGCATCGGCACCCGCCAGGCGATGTTCGATCCGCAGGTTTTTAGCGTCCGACTCCGGAACGCGCAAACAGGCATCCCGATCTTCAAAGCCCCAACTGGCGCGTGTCGCGACGTTCACCGTGCCGCTCAAACGGCGCATGGCATTGTGATTAGGGGCGAAGATCGGCATGCAATGCGGCAAGGCTTCCAGGCAACCCGCCACCGCATGGCGTAATGGCCGCTGGCCGTCGGCCGCCAACAGGTTATTGCCGGCCTCATCGTAGAGGCTCACATGCACGTGCATGCCACTGCCCGGGTGCTGCAAGTATGGTTTGGCCATGAAACTGGCGCGGTAGTTGTGCTTTTGTGCCACACCGCGCGTGCTGCGGCAAAACAGGGCAGCCCAGTCGGCGGCACGCAGGCCATCGTCGAGGTGGCCGAAATTGATCTCGAACTGGCCCGGGCCCAACTCGGCGGTGATCACCGTGGCATCAATGCCTTGTGCCCGCGCACTCTCGACCATGTCATCAAGCACCGAGGAAAACCGCGACAAGCGTTCGATGTGCATGTTCGGCTGATCGTCTGGATCGTCCGTCAGCGGGTCGCGGGGGAATTGCGGCAAGCCGTCACGCAGCTGCCGATCGAACAGATAGAACTCCAGCTCGAACGCCACCACCGGGCAAATACCCTTACCCCGCAACCGTTGCAGCACCTGGGCCAGCACTTCTCTCGGCTCGAACTCAATGGGCTTTTCAGTGCCATCGGACGTGATCAGCATCTGCCCCAGCGGTTGTTTTTCCCAACTCACTGGCTTGAGCGTGCCGGGCACCAGGCGGCGCGGCGCGTCCGGATCGCCGTCGTTGAAGCAGTAGTCACCGATTTTGAACAGCCCACCCTGGGTGCCGAGCAATACGCAGTTTTGCGGCAACTTGAGGGCGCTGCCTGCGGCGACCTTCTCGAGCATTTCAATCGGGTAGCGCTTGCCGTAGAAATGCCCGGGTATATCCAGCGCAATCAGGTCGACATAACGCACATCGGGGTAGCGCTGGCGAAACGCGCGAACCTCGGCAAGCAGATCAGAGCAAACAGCTTCCATCGTTGGTGTTCCTTGTTGTCTTTATCAGGTGTAGACCCAGAGCACTCGGGCCAGCCGGTCCGAGAGGTTGCCGTAGCGGCAATGGGTATGACTGGCCAGCTGAAAACTGTCGCCGGTGCGCAGCGTCACCGGCTGATCGTCATCGAGCCACAGCGTCAATTCGCCTTCCAGGACGTAGCCGCCCTGCTCCGAGCTGTCGTTCATGTGCCGGTCGCCGCTGCTGGCGCCGGGCTCCAACTGGCTTTCAAGCATCGAAAAGGACGCGCGCATTTTCGGCGACACGAGGATGTCGGTGATCCCGTCGGCGTAGTACAGCGTGCGCCGCTCATCCGGCCGGGTGACCCATGGCAATGCCATGGGTTTAGGCAGGCTGTAGAAATAGGTGGTCGGCACGCCCAGGGTTTCGCTGATGGCGGTCAGATCCGCCACGGTGGGACGAGACAACCCGCGCTCGACCTGCGAGAGAAAACCGACGGAGCGGCCGATTTTGTCCGCCAGTTCCTTCAGGGTGTATTTTTTGTGTTTGCGCAGGTCCTGGATCAGGATCGCCAACGCCGATATTTCTTCTTGCATGTCCATGCACGGGCTTCCAGAAATAGATACTTCAAATGCTGTCGCGTAACCGATACCAGGCCTTGCCGATGGCCTCCAGCGGTGCCGCCATGTATTTGCCACCGGGAAAACGGTCGTTGACCAGCGCCTGGTACAAGGCCAGTTCGTCTGTTTGACCGAGTATCGCATCGGAGACGGCGCGCGCCGCGGCCAGTGTCGGCAGCACCCCGTGCCCGGAGTAACCCTGCAGCCAATAAAGCGCACCGCGTCGACCGATGTCCGGCGTACGCTTGAGGGTGAGGTCAATGTGCCCGCCCCAGGCAAAGTCCAGCCCGACACCCTTGAGCTGGGGAAATACCCGTTCCAGAAACGGCCGGGTGGCGGCCGCGATGTCCTTCGGCATCCCGCCCAGATAGGTGCAGCCGCCGCCGAACAGCAGCCGGTTATCCGGCGTACGGCGGAAATAATCGAGGACAAACTGATTGTCGGTGACGCACACATTGCTCGGGATCAGCGCGTTCGCCTGTGCCTGAGTGAGTGGCGCGGTGGCCACCTGATACGTGCCGACCGGCAATACGCAGCTCGCCAGTTGCGGATCGAGCTTGTCCAGGTAGGCGTTGCATGCGAGCACCAGGACATCGGCGCGAACCCGCCCGCGCTCGGTATCGACCACGTAGTGATCGCCCTCCTCGCGATAGCTCAACGCTTTGCTTTGTTCATGAATTCGCCCACCGGCGCGCTCAATCGCGGCGGCCAGGCCCAGCGCCAGTTTCAGGGGGTTCAGATGCCCGCCTTCGGGATCGAACAGCCCCGCCTGATAACGGTCGCTGGCGACCCATTCCGGCAACTGCGTACGCGGGATGAACTGCAGGCTGTCGTGCCCCCACTTGTGGCTGGCTTCGTGTTGCCACTCGGTCAGCAGGCTCACCCGGCGCGGCATGACCGACGTCCAGAGGTGCCCGGGCCGATAGTCGCAATCGAATTCATGACGTCCGGGCAATGCGCGCAGCTCCTGCGCCGCCCAACGCATGCTGTCCCACAACCGCCGCGCGCGTTCATGACCCAGCGCGGCTTCCAGCGGCGGCATGTCGCACGACCAACCGAGAATGGCCTGACCACCATTGCGCCCCGATGCCGCCCACGCGACCCGACTCGCCTCCAGCACCGTCACGCGCTTGCCGGCCAACGCCAATCGCAACGCCGTGTGCAAGCCACTGAAACCGGCGCCGATGATCAGCACTTCGGTTTCGTGCTCACCTTCCAATGCCGCGCGATCCACCAGGCGATCAGCGCAGGTGTGAGCGTAGTAACTGGCAACATGCTGGGTTGAGTGCTGAAACATACGGGCCTCATGAAATTTTATACTTATAATTTCATGAAAAAATACACACTATATTTCACGCCTGCAACTGTTCCAGACGCAAAAAAAATCCCGCCGAGGAAAACCTGGGCGGGATTTTGCTTAAACAGTCAGAAGCGATCAGGCAATCGGGATCAAAGGATCGGCCGCGGCCCACGCTGTTTCACGATTGGCGACCGGAGGATAGATCCACACCGTGTTGATCTGCGTCTTCAACGACTTGCCTTCCTGCTTGACCAGCTTGACCTGGCGATCCCAACCCTCGGTGTACACCGCGCCCCAGGCGCCAAGGTCCAGGCAGGTCACGTACTTGGGCTGGCTGTACGGCGTCGGGTCCACACCCAGGATCTGCGCGGCCACGTTGTTACCGGCATGACGCCCCAGCACGATGGCGTGCTGGCAGGTCATCAACGCGTAGTTGCCGATGTCGTCAGAGGCGGCGTAAGCCACGTCGCCGGTGGCGAAGATGTCGTCCTGACCGATGACTTTCAAATGGCCGTCCACGTGCAGGCGTCCGAGCTTGTCGCGCTCGCCAGGGATCTGTTCGGTCAGCGAGCTGGCCCGTACACCGGTGGTCCAGACCACGGTTTTGGTCTCGATGCGTTGACCATCGGCCAGGGTGACGCCGTTTTCATCGACCGCCACGACCGAAGACTTCAAACGCCATTCCACGCCGGTTTCGGTGCTGGCCTCGGCGATTTTTTCAGCGATTTCGGCGCCCATGGAGCCGCCCACTGTGTCGCCGCGATCCACGATGATCACCTTGATGTCGGCGCGATCACCGAGAATGGCACGAAGGCGTGTCGGCATTTCAGTCGCCGTTTCAATCCCGGTGAAGCCACCGCCGGCCACCACGACGGTGTTGCGTGCAGAACTTTCTGGCAGGTTGACCAAGGACTTGAGGTGATTTTCCAGGCGCACGGCTTGTTCGATCTGGTCGACGTCAAAAGCGTGCTCGGCCACGCCAGGGGTGTCTGGCAGAGCGAGACGGCTGCCAGTGGCCAGAACGAGTTTGTCGTAGCTGGCCACTTGCGGTTGGCCGGACGCATCGGTGTAGCCGACGGTTTTCTTGTCCACGTCGATGGTCTCGGCGGCACCTTTGATGAACTTCACGCCCACAGCATCGAACAGTTCGCCAATCGGTGCGGCCAACTGATGAGCGTTCGGTTCGTAGAAGCGCGGACGAACACGCAACTCGGCCTGAGGCGCCAGCACAGTGACTTCAACGTCGTTGTGACCATGGATGTCGAAAAGACGCGTGGCGCTCAACGCCGTCCACATGCCACCGAAACCTGCGCCGATTACCAGGATTTGCTGTTTCATTTTTAACTCCAGGAAAGACCGAGTGTTGAATGCGTTGAGGTCATGCGCCTCGGCAGGAAGATTGCCGTTGCCGACCGAACAACTACGACTCTATCGATCCGAGTTATAACGCACAACTCTTTTTTTACGAATGGCTGTCATCTCCGCCGTCAATTCGTCCGAACAGCGCCATAAATGCAGGCTCATAGAGAATGGCCCTGAGGAATCAAAAGCATGGGAAAACAGGCATTTCGTTGCTTGGCGCACGGACCGCTGTTAATATTTACGACAACATTAGTCGGAGATAACGATGTCTCTTTATAGCGCGGGCGTTGAGTACGGCATTCATTGCCTGATTTTTCTGGTGGGCAATTGCGGCGATACCCGTGAAGCGAGTGTGCGCGACCTGGCCGAGCTGCAAGGCGTGCCTCTGGATTACCTGGCAAAAATCTTCACCAAACTGGCCAAGGCAAAACTGGTGGTGGCCACCGAAGGCGTGCGCGGCGGGTTCAAGCTGGCCCGGCCGGCGGATGAGATCAGCGTTCTGGACATCGTCAACGCCATCGATGGCCAGAAGCTCATTTTCGATTGCCGGGAGATTCGGGGGCGTTGTGCCTTGTTCGAAGGCAACACCCCCGACTGGGCAGTGGCCGGCCCCTGCGCCGTTCATGCGGTCATGATGACCGCCCAGAAACGCATGGAAGACGCCCTCGCCCAGCAGACCATCCTGGACCTCGCCAGAAGGGTCGGCAGAAAAGCCCCGGCGGAGTTTGGCGCGAAGGTCGACCACTGGATGAATGATCGACGGGAAAGGAAAAGCGCGTCAGGCGCACCCGCCAGTGACGAGGCGTTGATCCAGGTCACCGAAATCGCCGACTGACTCTACAGACAGTCCCGGACTGCTTTGCGCATCGCCGCCGACTTCGCCCAGGGTGGCCCCTGATACAGCGAGACCTGGCTGCCGTCCTTCGATTTCACGATGTCGAGAATCTCGTCCGCCGTGATGATGCTCGGCGCGGTGATCCTGTAGCCATTGGAGATGGTGGATTGCGCCGTTTTCGGAACCTCCTGCTGCCAGGCCGGCAGCACGCACGCCGCGTACTCCTTCGGCGGCTTTTCGCTGTGCTTGCTGACATTCGGCTCACCCGGCACCAGCGAAGCGGGCAACGAACAACCCGCTAGCAGTGCCAGCAACACGCCCCCCATCAACATCCGCATGACACGTCCTTATTCCTTAAAAAGGAAAATGTAGCGTGTCGTTGCCCGGACATCCATTCGCGGTATCGATTTAAGGGTTAGCGCTGTTTTCCCCGGGCTCGGCGTATGACCGCGTATTGAGATAGGTCATCCATCGTTCATAGGCCTCATGTTGCCATTGAGTCACCCGTTCCCATTCCGGGCCGTTGAGTTGATGAGCCGAAATCAGCTTCATCATGGCCGAGGTGGCCGCGTCCAGATCGACGATCAGCTCGTGTGCGTGGAACCTGAAGTCATCGGTAGTCGTCATTTGAGGCTGCCCCACCCTGGCGAGAAGTTGCTACCCCACTACGACAGCACGCTTGCTCGTTCGCCTGCAGATTCCCGACCAATGGCAGCTCTTTTGGATCAGACGAACACAACGCCTCGCCTGCGAAATGGGACTAATCTTGGGTAGCGGAAATTAGCAGGAGATCACCATGCGACTTAACGAACTTGAACAAGAATTTCGACGCGACCTGCAAGGCGTGGCATCGGATCTTCGGTGGTCGGCGGTTGAGTTGTTGCGTTTATCAGAGCAATTGCGTCGGGCCGGAAATGATACGGACGCCGAGGCAGTGATGCGACTGTGTGACCTGTTTCAAGGAGATGAAGAACGACTGTCAGGCTACGCCGAAGAAATCAAGGCGCGGGCCATCACTCGAACGAAACCTCATTAGCGGGAGCGTTTGCCATGAACAAGCCCCTGTTTGCGTTGATGGTTGTCCTGTCAGCGGCGGCGGGTTGCAGCAGTGAATCACGGCTTTATGGAGATCAGCCGCTGGTGGCCAAGGTCGAGAATGGCATGACCAAGGAGCAGGTTCAGCAGATTGGCGGCCAGCCGGTATCGATCTCTGATCGCGAGGTTGAGCCTGGTACGTGTTTCGATTACAAGCTGATCAAGAGCGGGCACAAGCAGGCGTTCAATGTGAGCTTTGATGATCGGGGCCGGGTTGATCACAAGAGTTTCATGACCTGTGCGGAGTGGAGTGCCGTGCAGCAGAAAGCCCGGGAGCCTTCGCGCAGTTCTGGGGGAGGTGGTTATTAGATTGCGGGCATATCCGTTTCTGCGTAACGGCTGCCAATGGTTTAGCCCTTACGGTGATTTTCTGGCGTACACATTCCCCTGTGGGAGCCAGCCTGCTGGCGATGGACTTCCAGACAACGCGATCATCCAGACTGGGCGCGTTATCGTTGACGTCCATCGCCAGCAG
>NZ_RWIN01000155.1 GCF_009761815.1 Pseudomonas sp. PB120 | reverse complement strand
TCGCGGGCAAGCCCGCTCCCACAGGGTTTTGTGCCGTTCGCAAAATCCGGACTCTCCCCAATCACTGTGGGAGCGGGCTTGCCCGCGAAGACGTCAGCCCAGCCACCGCTGAATTCAATCCCTGCGCAAAAACAAAAACCCGCACAAGGCGGGTTTTTGTTTGTAGCCAATAAAGCAATCAGTCAGCCAGACGCCAGGTCGTACCGCCCTTGCCGTCTTCCAGCACCACGCCCATGGCGGTGAGCTGGTCGCGGATTCGGTCGGATTCGGCCCAGTCTTTACCGGCACGTGCCGCCAGGCGCGCAGCGATCAGCGCATCGACTTCAGCCGCATCGACCCGCCCTTCGGCGCCGGCCTGCAGGAAGTCATCGGCTTCGAGCTGCAACACACCCAGCACGCTCGCCAGTTCTTTCAAGCGCGCCGCCAGGCCGGCCGCCGCATCAAGATCGCTCTCACGCAGACGGTTGATCTCACGCACCATCTCGAACAGCACCGCGCAGGCTTCCGGCGTGCCGAAGTCGTCGTTCATCACCTGGGTGAAACGCTCGACAAAGGCTTCGCCACCGGCCGGCGCCACGTTCGGCAGGCCTTTCAACGCGTGGTAGAAACGCTCGAGTGCGCCCTTGGCGTCCTTGAGGTTGTCTTCCGAATAGTTGATCGCGCTGCGGTAGTGGCTCGACACCAGCAGGTAACGCACGACTTCCGGGTGGTACTTTTCCAGCACATCGCGAATGGTGAAGAAGTTGTTCAAGGACTTGGACATCTTCTCGCCATTGATGCGAATCATGCCGCAATGCATCCACGCGTTGGCGTAGGTCTTGCCGGTGGCCGCTTCGCTCTGGGCGATTTCGTTTTCGTGGTGCGGGAACTCAAGGTCGCTGCCGCCACCATGAATGTCGAAGGTCTCGCCGAGGCAGCAGGTCGACATCACCGAGCATTCGATGTGCCAGCCCGGACGCCCGTCGCCCCACGGTGAAGGCCAGCTCGGCTCGCCCGGCTTGGCGCCTTTCCACAGCACGAAGTCCAGCGGGTCCTGTTTCGACTCGTCGACTTCGATCCGCGCACCGATGCGCAGGTCTTCGATTTTCTTGCGCGACAGCTTGCCGTAGCCCATGAACTTGGCGACGCGGTAATACACGTCGCCATTGCCCGGGGCGTAGGCGTAACCCTTGTCGATCAGGGTCTGGATCATCGCGTGCATGCCGGGGATATGCCCGGTGGCGCGCGGTTCCATGTCCGGCTTCTTGATGTTCAGGCGCGCTTCGTCTTCGTGCATCGCCGCGATCATGCGCTCGGTCAAGGCTTCGAACGATTCGCCGTTCTCGTTGGCCCGATTGATGATTTTGTCGTCAATGTCGGTGATGTTGCGCACGTAGGTCAGGTCGTAGCCGCTGAACCGCAACCAGCGGGTCACGAGGTCGAACGCGACCATGCTGCGGCCGTGGCCGAGGTGGCAGTAGTCGTACACGGTCATCCCGCAGACGTACATGCGCACCTTGTTGCCATCCAGCGGTTTGAAAACTTCTTTGCTCTTGGTGAGCGTGTTGTAGATAGAAAGCACGTCAGTATCCTTGAATCACTGGCCCCACGAATCACGCAAGGTCACGGTACGGTTGAACACCGGATGACCGGGTTTCGAGTCCTTGATATCCGCGCAGAAGTAACCTTCGCGCTCGAACTGGAAACGGTCTTCCGGCTGTGCATTGCCCAGCGAAGGCTCGGCACGACAACCGGTCAGCACTTGCAGCGAATCAGGGTTGATGTTGTCCAGGAAACCGGCGCTGTCTTCAGCCTTTTCCGGGTTTGGCGAACGGAACAGGCGATCATACAGACGCACTTCGCACTCGACGCTGGCCGCGGCCGGCACCCAGTGCACCACGCCTTTGACCTTGCGGCCTTCAGGGTTCTTGCCCAGGGTTTCCGGGTCATACGAGCAACGCAGTTCGACGATGTTGCCGTCGGCGTCCTTGATCGCTTCGTCGGCGCGGATCACGTAGCTGCCACGCAGGCGCACTTCGCCATTCGGCTCCAGGCGCTTGTAGCCCTTCGGCGGCTCTTCCATGAAGTCATCGTGGTCGATGTAGATTTCACGCGCGAACGGCAGCGCACGCACGCCCAGTTCTTCTTTCTGCGGATGACGCGGCAGTTCGAGGTTTTCGACCTGGTCTTCCGGGTAGTTGGTGATCACGACCTTCAACGGACGCAGCACGCACATGGCGCGCGGGGCGTTCTGGTCCAGGTCCTGACGGATGCTGAATTCAAGCATGCCGAAGTCCACCACGCCGTCGGAACGGTTGGTGCCGACCATGTCGCAGAAATTGCGGATCGATGCAGGCGTGTAGCCACGGCGGCGGAAGCCCGACAGCGTGGACATGCGCGGGTCGTCCCAGCCATTGACGTGTTTTTCATCGACCAGCTGCTTGAGCTTGCGCTTGCTGGTGATGGTGTAGTTCAGGTTCAGGCGGCTGAACTCGTACTGGCGTGGTTGCGCCGGGACCGGCAGGTGCTCGAGGAACCACTCGTACAGCGGACGGTGGCTTTCGAACTCCAGGGTGCAGATCGAGTGGGTGATGCCTTCGATGGCGTCCGACTGACCGTGGGTAAAGTCATAGTTCGGGTAGATGCACCATTTGTCGCCGGTCTGGTGGTGATGCGCGTGACGGATGCGGTACATGATCGGGTCGCGCAGGTTCATGTTCGGCGAAGCCATGTCGATCTTGGCCCGCAGCACGCGTGCGCCGTCCGGGAACTCGCCGGCGCGCATGCGGGCGAACCAGTCCAGGTTTTCTTCGACGCTGCGGTCACGGAACGGGCTGTTCTTGCCCGGCTCGGTCAGGCTGCCACGATATTCCTTGGCCTGTTCCGGGCTCAGGTCGTCGACGTAGGCGTTGCCAGACTTGATCAGCTCGACGGCCCAGTCGTGCAACTGGTCGAAGTACTGCGAGGCGTAGCGCACTTCACCGGACCACTCAAAGCCCAGCCATTTGACGTCGCTTTCGATCGCGTCGATGTATTCCTGGTCTTCCTTGGCCGGGTTGGTGTCGTCGAAACGCAGGTGCGTGACGCCGCCAAATTCCTGGGCCAGACCGAAGTTCACACAAATCGACTTGGCGTGACCGATGTGCAGGTAACCGTTGGGTTCAGGCGGGAAACGGGTGACGATCTGCGTGTGCTTACCCGAGTCCAGGTCCGCCTGGATGATCGGGCGCAGGAAATTGACCGGTACGGCAGGTCCGGTCTTGGAATTCGAGGTAGGGTCGACAGTGGGCTTGCTCATAGGATCCTTGGACGTACAAGTGCGCGGCCGGAACGAAAGGCCTGACAAAACAAAGCCGCTATCATAGCCGAAGCTGTCAAGCCGCTGACAGAGCAGGCCCGAAAACGGCTGCATTTAATCGGCTGCAAATGAAAAACAGCCTCGAAATTCACGCCTGTCGCGCTAAACTGCGCTCCTTGGTTGATGCAGACCAGACCGGTTGCGGGCCCAAACGCCCCAAAACCCACGAATTCCCAGAAAGAGTACCGATCATGACCCAAGTCAAACTGACCACCAACCATGGCGACATCGTCCTGGAACTGAACGCTGAAAAGGCACCGCTGACCGTTGCCAACTTCATCGAATACGTCAAAGCCGGTCACTACGAAAACACCGTTTTCCACCGCGTCATCGGTAACTTCATGATCCAGGGCGGCGGTTTCGAGCCCGGCATGAAAGAAAAGAAAGACAAGCGCCCAAGCATCCAGAACGAAGCCGACAACGGCCTGCCGAACGTGAAGTACAGCGTGGCCATGGCGCGCACCATGGAGCCGCATTCGGCTTCCGCCCAGTTCTTCATCAACGTGGCGGACAACAGCTTCCTGAACCACAGCGCCAAGACCACTCAGGGCTGGGGCTACGCGGTATTCGCCAAAGTCGTTGAAGGCACCGACGTTGTCGACAAGATCAAAGGCGTTTCCACCACCATGAAGGCCGGCCATCAGGACGTTCCAGCAGACGACGTGATCATCGAGAAAGCCGAGATCATTGAGTGATATTGCTGATTTCAGACTTGCATCTGGAAGAGGAGCGCCCGGACATTACCCGGGCGTTTCTGGATTTGCTCGCCGGACGCGCCCGCTCGGCGAGTGCGTTGTACATTCTGGGCGACTTTTTCGAAGCGTGGATTGGCGACGACGCCATGACACCCTTTCAGCGTTCCATCTGCCAGGCCCTGCGCGATCTCAGCGACAGCGGCACGGCCATTTTCCTGATGCACGGCAATCGCGATTTCATGCTGGGCCAGGCCTTCTGTAAACAGGCCGGCTGCACCTTGCTGAAAGACCCGAGTGTCGTGCAGTTCAACGGCGAGCCGGTGCTATTGATGCACGGCGACAGCCTCTGCACCCGCGACGAGGCTTATATGAAGCTGCGTCGCTACCTGCGAAACCCGATCACCCTGTTCATCCTGCGGCACCTGCCGTTGCGTACGCGCCATAAACTGGCGCGCAAGCTGCGCAGCGAAAGCCGGGCGCAGACGCGGATGAAGGCCAACGACATTGTCGATGTCACGCCTGAAGAAGTGCCACGGATCATGCAGGCCTACGGCGTGAACACCCTGATTCACGGGCACACTCACCGCCCGGCCATCCACAAGTTGCAGATTGGCGAGCAAGCGGCCAAGCGTATTGTGCTGGGGGATTGGGACCGTCAGGGATGGGCGTTGCAGGTGGATGAGAGCGGGTTTGCGCTGGCGCCTTTCGACTTCGCCCCGCCGCCGCAGCTGGCAGCCCCCACCAACTGATTGCCAACCCCAAACCCCCTTGTAGGAGCGAGCCTGCTCGCGATGGTGTGTCAGTCAACATTTAAGTGACTGACACACCATCGCGAGCATGCTCGCTCCTACAGAGGATCTGAGGTGAATTTAGTGGCCGGACGCTTCCGGCCCGGCCTTCGCCGCAAACGGCGGTTTGGCCAGCCACACGATCAAAATCAACCCCATGAACCCCCACCCCAGCAACGTGAAGTAATCCACGGTGGAGAGCATGTACGCCTGACTGGTCAGCACGTGATCCAACTGGGCATACGCCGGGCTGCCGGCCCCGCCCAGGTTGTGCAAGGCTTCCCGCGTCGCCGGGTCGTATGCGGTGATGCTTTCGCTCAAGTAGGCATGGTGCTGATCTGCCCGGCGGATCCAGATCCAGGTGGTCAGCGATGCCGCGAAGCTACCGCCCAGGGTCCGCAGGAATGTCGCCAGGCCCGCGCCGTCGGCGATCTGGCTCGGTGGCAGGTCCGACATCAGAATGCTCAAGGTCGGCATGAAGAACAGCGCCACACCGATGCCCATGAACAGTTGCACCAGCGCGATGTGCTGGAAGTCCACTTCGTTGGTAAACCCGGCGCGCATGAAGCAACTCAAGCCAATCGCCAGGAACGCGCCGCCCGCCAGCACGCGCAAGTCGAACTTGTGCGCGTACTTGCCGACAAACGGCGACAGGACCACCGGCAGGATGCCGATCGGTGCCACCGCCAGACCGGCCCAGGTCGCGGTGTAGCCCATCTGGGTCTGCAACCATTGCGGCAGGATCAGGTTGATGCCAAAGAACCCCGCGTAACCCAACACCAGCACCAACGTGCCGACACGGAAGTTGCGGTAGGCGAACAGCCGCAGGTTGACCACCGGGTGTTCGTCGGTCATTTCCCAGATGATGAATACCGCCAGCGCAATCACCGAAATCGCCGCGCCGACCAGGATGAAACTGGATTCGAACCAGTCCAGGTCATTGCCTTTGTCGAGAATGACCTGCAACGCGCCCACACCAATGATCAGCGTGATCAAACCGACGTAGTCCATCGGCTGGCGGCTGGTTTCCACCGGGCGCGCCTTGAGTTGCTGGCGCACCACCATCACCGCGAATACGCCGATAGGCACGTTGATGAAGAAGATCCACGGCCAGCTATAACTGTCGGTAATCCAGCCGCCGAGGATCGGCCCGGCAATCGGCGCCACCACCGTGACCATCGCCAGTAACGCCAGGGCCATGCCGCGCCTGGCGGGCGGATAGACCGCGATCAGCAGCGTCTGGGTCATCGGGTACAACGGACCGGCCACCAGCCCCTGCAAGACTCGAAAGCCGATCAGTTCCGGCATCGACGTCGAGATACCGCAGAGAAACGACGCCAGGACGAACAGCACGGTCGCCCACAGAAACAGCTTCACTTCACCGAAGCGCCGGCTGAGCCAGCCGGTCAGCGGCAGCGCAATGGCGTTGCTCACGGCGAAGGACGTGATGACCCAGGTGCCCTGCTCCGAACTCACCCCGAGGTTGCCGGAAATGGTCGGCAACGCCACGTTGGCGATGGTGGTGTCGAGCACTTGCATGAAGGTCGCCAGCGACAGGCCGATGGTGGCGAGCACCAGGCTGGGCGGGGTGAAAGACGCGTTATTGCTCATCGCGAATCCTTTGAAGCCAGAGGGGCGCCGCGCCTGTTACTGACGCGGCTGACCTGGTGGGAGTGAGCTTTTGTGGCGAGGGAGCTTGCTCCCGCTCGGCTGCGAAGCAGTCGTAAGATTTTGGGGCCGCTTCGCGACCCAGCGGGAGCAAGCTCCCTCGCCACAAAGGCTCGCTCCTACGGGGACGAATCAGCGTTGAACGGTTTTGCTGACCGCTGCGCTGTTGTCGTGGATCAACTGGGTGATCATCGCGTCGGCCTCGGCCAACTGACGGTCGTAGACGTTGGTGCTGAACGACGCCTTCTGCGGTGGCTGTTGCGCCAGCACCGGGCCGCTTTGGTCGCGCAGGCTCACATCGACCTGAGTCGACAGCCCCACCCGCAATGGATGTTTTGCAAGCTCCTCGGCGTTGATGTGAATCCGCACCGGCACGCGCTGCACGATCTTGATCCAGTTACCGGTGGCGTTCTGCGCCGGCAACAGGGCAAACGCGCTACCGGTACCGGCGCCGAGGCTGTCGATGGTGCCGTTGAATTTCACGTCACTGCCATACAGGTCGGCCTGAATCTCCACCGGTTGACCGATGCGCATGTCACGCAGCTGGGTTTCCTTGAAGTTGGCGTCGATCCACAGTTGATCCAGCGGAATCACCGCCATCAACGCCGTGCCCGGCTGGACGCGCTGGCCCAATTGCACCGAGCGCTTGGCGACATAACCGGTGACCGGTGCGATCAAGGTGCTGCGCGAGTTGTTCAGGTAGGCCTGACGCAGTTGCGCCGCCGCCGCCATCACGTCCGGGTGCGACGACACCACGGTGTCATCGACCAGGGCGCTGGTGGTTTTCAGTTGCTGCTTGGCGTTGGCCAGGGCGTTTTGCGCCGAGGTCAGGTCGTCGCGAGCGTGGGACAGCTCTTCCTGGGAAATCGCCCCGCCCGCCGCCAGGTTTTTCCGGCGGTTGAAGTTGTCCTGCGCTTTCTGCACTTCAGCCTGCTGGGCGTTGACTTGGGCCTTCATGCCATCGACGTTGCTGTACAAGCCGCGAACCTGGCGCACGGTACGCGCCAGATTGGCCTGGGCACTTTGCAGGCCGACTTCGGCGTCGTTCGGGTCGAAGTTGATCAGCACCTGGCCTTCGTGGACCAGGTCGCCGTCATCGGCGCCGATGCTGACCACGGTGCCAGTGACCAGCGGCGTGATTTCCACCACGTTGCCGTTCACATAGGCATCGTCGGTGCTTTCGTTCCAGCGACCGTAGAACTCGTGATAACCCCAGACGCCGACACCGGCGAGGATCACCACAATGGCCAGCACCACCAGCATGACTTTGCGTTTGCGCGGGTTGCTGGTGTCGGGAGCGTTGTCAGTTGGAGCAGAAGTTGAATCGGCAGTGGCCATGACAGATACCTTGAATTAGTTGTTCAGCTGGGCTGTAGCTGGAGTGGCCGAAGCAATGGTTTCCCCCTGGAAACCGCCACCCAGCGCCTGCATCAGTTGGATCGACAGGTCGATCTGCTCGGCATTCAGGTTGGCCAGCTGACGCTGGGCCTGCAGCAATTGCTGCTCGATGCTGAGCACGTCCAGGTAGTTACCGATGCCGGAACCGTACCGCTGGACCACGGTGTTGTAGGAATCCTGAGCAATGTCAGTCGCATGTTGCTGAGCGCCGATCTGCCGGCCGATATCGCGCAGCTGGTTGATGGTGTCGCTGACATCGCCCAGCGCTTTCACCAGGCTCTTGTTGTACTGCGCCACCGCGAGGTCGTAATCGGCGTCGCGGGAATCGAGGTCGGCGCGCAGGCGGCCACCGTCGAAAATCGGCAACGAGATCGTTGGCGCGACATTGAAGAAACGACTCGCCGAACCGAACATCGCATCGCCCAATAAAGATTCGGCACCGGCCGCGGCGCTAAGGTTCAGGTTGGGATAGAACCGGGTTTTGCCGGCGGCGATGTTTTTGCTCGCCGCCTCGACCCGCCACCGTGCGGCGACCAGGTCCGGACGACGACCGAGTAACTCGGCGGGCAATACCGACGGCAATGCGACGGCGCTGGCCTGGAGGATTTTCGGGCGCGCGATGTCGTTGCCGCGATCCGGGCCTTTGCCGAGCAACACCGCCAAGGCGATTTTCGCGCTTTGCAGGCGTTTTTCAGCGTCGATCAGGCTGGCTTCGGACGTGGCTTCCAGGCTTTCGGTCTGCTGGAACTGGTACTGGCTGTCGATCCCGGAGTTCAAGCGACGCTGGCTCAGGTCGAGCATTTGTCTGGTGCGCTTGAGGTCTTCGTTGGCCAGGTCATAGACGATGTGCGCCTGACCGAGATCGCTGTAAGCGCGGGCGACGTCGGCAGACAAGGTCAATTGCGCGGCTTGCTGATCGACTTCGGCGGCACGGGCCTCGCCCAGTGCGGCTTCCCAGGCGTCACGCTGACCGCCCCAGAGGTCGAAGTTGTAATTGAAGCTGGCGCCGATATTGCGCACGGTGGCGTAGGCATCGCCCTGCCCGCGCGGGTCCTGATCCTTGGCCAGGCGCGAACGGCTGACGCCGGCGCTGGCATCGAGTGTCGGCATGCGCGCCGCATCGGCGGCATACGCGGCGGCACTGGCCTGGTGGGCGCGGGCGTCGGCGATCTGCATGTCGGGGCTGTCGTGCAGGGCTTCGCGGATCAGACCGTCGAGTTGCGGGTCGCCGAGGCTTTTCCACCAGTCGCTTTTCGGCCAGGCCGCGGGCGACAGGGTTACGCCGCTGAGGGATTGCCCGGCCTTGAGGTTTTTCGCATCGAGGCTGACGCCTTCGGTGGTCAGGCCGCTGTAGCTGGCGCAACCGGCCAGGGTCATGGCCGCCAGCACCAGGCTAAGGCCGGTACGCAAGGTTTTGCTGCTCATTGGTCACCTACCCGCAGCAGCGTGATCGAGTCACCGGCTGCTACCAAAATTTTCTTCAGGATCTGTTCCAGGGTTTTCAGCTCTTGCGGGGTGATCGCGCCGGCCAGTTCGTTCATGGCGTCGGCGCCGATGTGCGGCAAACGATCCGCGAGTGTCTGGCCTTCTACCGTCAGCACCAGTTGCACCTGCCGGCGATCCGCCTCGGAGCGTTGGCGGGCGAGGAAACCTTTCTGTTCCAGTCGATCGAGCATGCGTGTCATCGAACCGCTGTCCAGCGACAGGTGCCGGCACAGCTCGGCCGGGGTATCGACGCCGTACTGGGCCATGATGATCAGCACTTTGAACTGCGCGGCGGTAATGCCGTGAGGTTCCATGTGCGTGTCGATAATCCGGTCCTTGAGCAACGCAGCGCGCCCCAATAGGAGGCCGAGATGGCAATTCTTGAAATCGTCTGGGGCGAAATGTTTCATCTGACCACCAATTAGCTGCCTAAGCAGTGAATGTATGACGAGATGTTACTGCCTAGGCAGCGAATGTCAACGTAATAGTTAGGTTGCTTTGTAATTGACGGATAAATGGTGCGCGATTAAGTGTTGTCCACGCTGACGCCATCGCCGGCAAGCCGGTCTCGCTCCCACAGGGATCACAACTGAACCTGTGGGA
>NZ_RWIN01000154.1 GCF_009761815.1 Pseudomonas sp. PB120 | reverse complement strand
TGGAACCACCTGATCCCATCCCGAACTCAGCAGTGAAACGATGCATCGCCGATGGTAGTGTGGGGTTTCCCCATGTGAGAGTAGGTCATCGTCAAGATTAAATTCCGAAACCCCAATTGCGAAAGCAGTTGGGGTTTTGTTTTAGTAGAAGTCACCATTTTTTGCTGGCACGTTACTTCGGTAACGGGCAGGTCACAGAATTTCTTGACGACCATAGAGCATTGGAACCACCTGATCCCATCCCGAACTCAGCAGTGAAACGATGCATCGCCGATGGTAGTGTGGGGTTTCCCCATGTGAGAGTAGGTCATCGTCAAGATTGAATTCCGAAACCCCAATTGCGCAAGCAGTTGGGGTTTTGTCGTTTTGGGGTTCTATAAAAATTGTCTCAGCACATTGTTCATCGCGTCATCAGCAGTCATGACTGCTCGCTCAAGTGACCCACTGTGATTTATTTCGAGATTTTTTTGTTCAACGCTTCAGGGCTGGCAAGGTAGCGAGTGATGACCTCGACGCCACGGTTGAGGTGGTTTGCGAGCAGTTGCACAGAACCTTCAATGTCACGGTTTTCGGCGGCCAGCAACAACGCCCGGTGATCTTCCTGTGACAGCTTGCCAAGACCCATGGCTTCCAGGTTGAACCGCAGGAAGCGTTCTTCTTCGTTCAGCCCGTCTTCTATCAGCCTCAATAGCCGCTGATTGGGAGCTTTGCAGTACAGCGACATGTGGAACAGGCGATTGAGCCGGCCTATCTCGGCGTAATCCTGTTCTGTTTCCATCTCATCGATGTAGCGCGCTGCCTGTTGGAAATCCCTTGTATCGAGCAACGGAATCGACAGACGCAACGCTTCTGACTCCAACAGAATCCGTAACGCGTAGGTTTCCACGGCATCGCCTTGAACCAGTGGTGCGACTACCGCCCCCTTATGGGCAATCACGTTGAGCAGCGCCTGTGCTTCGAGCTGGCGCAAGGCTTCGCGGACGGGCATGCGGCTGACACCGAACAGATCGGCCAAATCCTGCTGGCGCAGCGCAGTGCCGCAGGGAATGCGCCCGTCGAGAATCGCCGAGCGCAATGTTTCTTCAATCACCGAGCGTGCCAGATGAGCGGGAATTGGCCCGTTGACCTTGATACTGTTCAGAGGATTGGGTTTCTGTGTCACAACAACGCACCCTGTTTTGACTGAAATAAATTTGGATCCAAGAGGACACTAGTGACTGGCCTGCAGGTTGTCAAACCCACCAAAATACGGCTTTGACGTTTTTATGACCCTCAACATACAAGTCTAGCGCGCGGCAAGTGATTGCATCGTGCCATTGTCTTTTGACCGGCTAACCTCCACCATCAACCGACTTCCATTCGTCTACCTGGATGCCTTGCATTGGCGGTACGTTTCGCGATCCCTCGGACTCTGCGCTGGCTAGGCTGCGCGCTGCTGCTGGCCGGCATCATGCTGGGCGGGCTGCATGCCGACTGGGATTTCTCCCTGATCAGCCGCCGGGCGCAGGCATTGTACGGGCCATTGGGCCCGGGGCAGCAGCGTATTGATGACTGGCAGCATCTGTTGACGACTCAAAAGCAAATCAGCGAGCTGGAACAGCTTGAAGTGGTCAATCAATTCTTCAACAAACAGCTGCGATACGAAGAAGACATCGACCTGTGGCATGAGGTCGATTACTGGGAGACGCCGATCGAAGCCCTGTGGAAAGGTGCCGGCGATTGCGAAGACTACGCCATCGCCAAGTATTTCAGCTTGCGGCATCTAGGCGTTTCCAGTGACAAGTTGCGCATTACTTACGTAAAGGCCTTGAGTTTGAATCGCGCGCACATGGTGCTGACGTATTACTCAAACCCTGAGGCCATGCCGCTGGTGCTCGATAGCCTGATCGACACGATCAAGCCCGCCAGCCAACGAGCCGATCTATTGCCGGTCTACTCTTTCAATGCCGAAGGGTTGTGGTTGCCCGGCGCCAAGGGCAACAAGAAGGTCGGGGACACCAAGCGGCTGTCTCGCTGGCAGGATGTGCTGAAAAAAATGCAGGCCGAAGGATTCCCGGTCGAGACGACTAATTAGGAGCACACGCTCAGATGTCTTTGTTCAAACAGCTGTTGATCGCAATCTGTCTGTTCCTGGTTGTCGCCTTCACTGGCAGCTTCATGGTCAGCCTGGAGAGTTCGCGTACTCAGTACGTCAACCAGTTGCGCTCGCATGCCCAGGATGCCGCGACGGCGCTCGCGTTGTCCCTCACGCCGAATATCGACGACCCGGCGATGGTAGAGCTACTTGTCAGCTCGATTTTCGACAGCGGTTATTACGCGAGCATTCGGGTGGTCGACCTGTCGAACGACAAGACCTTGGTCGAGCGCAGCGGTATTCCGGCGGTGAACAACGTTCCGGACTGGTTCGTCAACATGATCGGCCTTGAAGCGGCGGGCGGCGATGCGATCGTCAGTCGCGGCTGGGAGCAAGCTGCGCGAGTCGAGGTGGTCAGTCACCCAATGTTCGCTTTGGCCAAGCTTTGGCAGAGCGCTTTGGGCAGCCTCGGTTGGTTGTTGCTGTGTGGAGCGGTGAGTGCGGCGCTGGGCGCCCTGTTGCTGCGTCGGCAATTGAGACCGCTGGACTACATGGTTCAGCAATCCCACGCCATTGCTCGACGAGAGTTTCTCAGCCTGCCCGACCTGCCGCGCACTCCGGAATTGCGTCGTGTGGTGCAGGCGATGAATCAGATGGTCGAAAAGCTTAAAGCGCTGTTTCAGGAGCAGGCCGAGCGCAGTGAAAAACTGCGGGTCGAGTCCTATCAGGACACCTTGACCGGGTTGGCCAACCGGCGTTATTTCGAGATGCAATTGAACGCGCGCGTGAGTAACCCCGAGCAGGCCAGCTCGGGTTATCTGCTGTTGCTTAGGGTCAAGGACCTGGCCGGGCAGAACCAGCGCCTGGGCGGTCAACACACGGACAACTTGCTCAAGGCGGTGGGTGAACAGCTGTCCCGGACGTGTGCCCGTTACCCGGAAACCCTGAACCTTGTCACGCGGATTCGCGGCGGTGAATTTGCTGTACTGGCACCGGGGCTTGTACGCGAAGAAGCGCTGCAACTGGCGCAGAACCTCGACAGTGCCTTGGGCAGCCTGCATGCAACGGGGGCAACCGATGTGGCCTCGGTCGCCTCAATCGGGCTGGCGCCGTTCGTTCATGGCGACTCACCCCAAGCGGTGATCGGGCTGGCGGATCAAGCATTGGCCCAGGCCGAAGGCCAGGGCGATACGAACTGGGTCTGCCTGGATCACACGGCATCGGCCCGTGTTGGCGATGATCCTCATGCCTGGCACGGTTTGCTCGATCGGGCGTTGAATCAGCGTCGGTTCGAGTTGTTTTTCCAGCCGGTCGTGGCCAGCCAGGACACGCAACTGGTGCTTCATTACAAAGTGCTTTCGCGCTTGACCGACGATCAAGGCCAGAGCATCCCCGCCGGGCGTTTTCTGCCGTGGCTGGAGCGTTTTGGCTGGACGACGCGACTGGACCGCCTGATGCTGGAGCGTGTGCTTGAACAGATGGGCGGCCACCAAGAGTCGCTGGCGCTGAACCTGTCTTCGGCAACATTGGCCGACCCGCAGGCGCTGGATAAAATCTTCGACATTCTGCGTTCGCACTCCAGCCTGGGGCCGCGCCTGACCCTGGAAATCGGCGAGGAACAACTGCCGGAGCAAGCGGTGCTGGAAGCGCTGACGCGACGTCTGCGTGAGCTCGGGTTCTCCCTGAGCCTGCAACGTTTTGGTGGACGGTTCAGCATGATCGGCAATCTGGCTCGGCTCGGGCTGGCCTACCTGAAAATCGACGGCAGTTACATCCGCTCGATTGATCAGGAAAGCGACAAGCGTCTGTTCATCGAAGCAATCCAGCGTGCCGCCCACAGCATTGACTTGCCGTTGATTGCCGAGCGGGTCGAGACCGAAGGGGAGTTGTCGGTGATTCGTGAATTGGGAGTGTATGGGGTTCAGGGGCGGTTATTTGGAGAGCCCAAGCCTTGGGAGTGAGGCTTTGTATTTCTGGTGTCAGTCAGACTGCCATCGCGAGCAGGCTCGCTCCCACAGGGGAATGCATTCCAAATGTGGGAGCGA
>NZ_RWIN01000153.1 GCF_009761815.1 Pseudomonas sp. PB120 | reverse complement strand
GCTGCACCTGGGTGAACACGCATTTCATGCTGGTCAGCGAAATGCCCCATGGCGGTCAGAAATTGTCCGGTTACGGGAAAGACATGTCGATGTACGGATTGGAGGACTACACCGTGGTTCGGCATGTAATGTTCAAGCACTAAAAAAGCATCGCAGGCATAGCGCTGTACCTGTAGGAGCGAGCACGCTCGCGATGGAGGTTAACGATGACGCGGGGCACCTGACACCCCGCGGTGCGCTTAGGTTTTTCGCGAGCAGGCTCGCTCCTACAGGTGCAGGCTTCAGAGTGTTCTCTGGCTATTGCCGATGCCCTTCGCGATATCGACCCCCCAATCCAGCGCCGCCTCCATGTCCAGCAGGTGCGGCCTCGGATGGCGGTCCTCGGAAATGACCGACCCATCGGGCGCGTAGACGCCGATGAACATCCCCAGCGAGCCATCCCTCAATATCTCGGCCTTGACCTCGATCCTGCATCCGTTGGACAGCGTCTCCTTATGGACCTCATGGCGCTCAGTCATTGCTGCATTCCTCCCGTCGTTGATACCCGAGTCACGCAAATATCTACTGGCCATGTTAGCTCACTGACGCCTGCCAACCGCGTTCATTCAGACCAAATCAGGCCTGCCCTGACAGCGGCGTAATGCCACCTATACTACAAACCACCTTCCCCTACGGGGTCTGCACTCCCAACAATAAAAAGCAGAGGTGGAACATGGTCTGGCAGCAAATCTACGATCCGTTCGGTAACCCGGTGCTCTCAACCATCATGGCGGCAGTGCCGGTCGTGGTGATGCTGGCCTCCCTGGCGTTTTTCCACATCAAGGCCCACATGGCGGCCCTGCTCGCCCTCGCGTCCGCATTGCTGATCGCGATCTTCGCGTTTGGCATGCCGGCGAACATGGCCGGCTCGGCGGCGTTGTTCGGCGCCGCCAACGGGCTGCTGCCGATTGGCTGGATTGTGTTGAACATCATTTTTCTGCACCGACTGACCACCGAGAACGGCTCGTTCAAGGTCCTGCAAGATTCTTTGGCGCGCATTACCGACGACCGACGCCTGCAATTGCTGCTGATTGCCTTCTGCTTCGGCGCGTTCTTCGAAGGTGCCGCCGGTTTCGGCACACCGGTGGCGGTGACCGGGGCGATTCTGATCGGGCTGGGCTTCTCGCCGCTGGCCGCGTCCGGGTTGGCCCTGATCGCCAACACCGCGCCGGTGGCATTTGGCGCCTTGGGCACGCCGATCATTACCCTGGCCAAGGTGACCGGGCTGGACGAAATGGAACTGTCGATGATGGTCGGCCGGCAATTGCCGTTCTTCTCGGTGTTGGTGCCGTTCTGGTTGATCTGGGCCTTCGCCGGCTGGCGCAAGATGCTGGAGATCTGGCCCGCCATCCTGGTCGCCGGGGTCAGCTTCGCCGTGCCGCAGTTCATCGTGTCCAACTACCACGGCCCGATGCTGGTGGACGTGATCGCGGCGCTGATTTCCATGGCCTGCCTCACGCTATTTCTCAAGGTCTGGAAACCGGCCACGGTGCACACCTCTGCGGCCCTGTCGGGACGTGTCGACAACTCGAAGATCGACGCACAACATGACGAAAAACCCACCCCCACCGCCACGTTTTCCGGTGATGCCAAACCAGCCGTGATGCGGGCGTGGATGCCGTGGATCATCCTGACGATTTTCGTTTTCGCCTGGGGCACCCAGGGCTTCAAGAATATGTTCGATACCCGCCCGGCCATCGATCCGCAGACCCACTCGGCCAAGCTCGACCCTCAGGGCAAACCGATGCGCGAAGCGAACCCGATTTTCTCGCCGGCGCTGACCTTCACCACCCTGCACCTGCAAGTCGAGAAGGTGCCGCCCGTGGTGCCCGCGCCTAAAACCGAGGAAGCGATCTACAAGTTCACCTGGTTCACCGCGACCGGCAGCGGCATCCTGTTCTCAGCCATTCTTGGCGGCCTGCTGATGGGCTACTCCATCCCGCAATTGGTACGCCAGTATGTGCGAACGCTGTGGGTGGTGCGTTATTCACTGATTACCATTGCGGCCATGCTTGCCCTGGGTTATCTCACCCGCTATTCAGGCCTGGACGCGACGATGGGCCTGGCGTTCGCGGCGACGGGGATTTTCTACCCCATGTTCGGCACCCTGCTGGGCTGGCTCGGCGTGGCGTTGACCGGCTCGGACACCGCGTCGAACGTGCTGTTTGGCGGCTTGCAACGGGTCACCTCCGAGCAGTTGGGCATCAGCCCGGTGTTGATGGCCGCCGCCAACAGTTCCGGCGGGGTCATGGGCAAGATGGTTGATGCCCAATCAATCGTGGTCGCGTCCACCGCGACGCGCTGGTATGGCCATGAAGGGGAAATCCTGCGCTATGTGTTCTTCCACTCGATCATCCTGGCGATTTTGGTCGGCGGGCTGGTGACGTTGCAGGCGTATGTGGCGCCGTTCAGTCATATGGTGGTGGGCGGGCATTGACCGCCAACGCTGTTAATCAGGCCCTTTGCTCTAATTCTGTGTAGGAGCGAGCTTGCTCGCGATGGTCGTCAAGAAAAACGCGTTTGTCCTGTTACACGCGGCGTTCTTGAGTTCATCGCGAGCAAGCTCGCTCCTACACGTAGCATTACGGGCTTTCGTGAACGGAGTATCGTAAAGCGACTATGAATATTCTCTACGATGAGCGCGTCGACGGTGTGTTGCCTGACGTGGACAAAGCCGCGTTGCTGCAGGACTTGCAGGCGCAGTGGCCGGACCTGGAAGTCCTGCATCAGCGCGAAGAACTCAAGCCGTACGAGTGCGACGGGCTCTCCGCCTATCGCACCACGCCGATGCTGGTGGTGCTGCCGCGCCGTATCGAGCAGGTGCAAGGCGTGCTACGCCTGTGCCATGAACGGCAGGTGCCGGTCGTCGCCCGTGGTGCTGGCACCGGGTTATCCGGTGGGGCATTGCCGCTGGAAAAAGGCGTGCTGCTGGTGATGGCGCGCTTCAACAACATCCTGCACATCGACCCCGCCGCGCGCACGGCGCGAGTCCAGCCGGGCGTGCGTAACCTGGCGATCTCCCAGGCCGCCGCACCGTTCGGCCTGTATTACGCGCCGGACCCGTCCTCGCAGATCGCCTGCTCCATCGGCGGCAACGTGGCGGAAAACGCCGGTGGCGTGCATTGCCTGAAGTACGGCCTGACCGTGCACAACCTGCTCAAGGTCGACCTGCTGACCGTCGAGGGCGAATACCTGACCCTGGGTTCACAAGCGCTCGACTCCCCCGGTTTCGACCTGCTGGCGTTGTTCACCGGCTCCGAAGGCATGCTCGGGGTGATCACCGAAGTCACGGTCAAACTGCTGCCCAAACCGCAGACCGCCAAAGTGCTGCTGGCGGCGTTCGATTCGGTTGAAAAGGCCGGCGCCGCCGTCGGTGACATCATTGCCGCCGGGATCATTCCCGGTGGCCTGGAAATGATGGATAACCTGGCCATCCGCGCCGCTGAAGACTTTATCCACGCTGGCTATCCGGTGGACGCCGAGGCCATTCTGCTGTGCGAGCTCGATGGCGTTGAAGCCGACGTCCACGACGATTGCAACCGTGTGCGTCAGGTACTGGAGCGGGCCGGCGCCACCGAAGTCCGCCAGGCCAGGGATGAGGCCGAACGGGTGCGTTTCTGGGCCGGGCGCAAGAATGCGTTTCCGGCGGTGGGTCGCCTCTCCCCGGATTACTACTGCATGGACGGGACCATCCCGCGCCGCGAGTTGCCTGGCGTGCTGCAAGCCATCGCGGCGTTGTCGGCCGAGTTCGGCCTGCGCGTCGCCAACGTCTTCCATGCCGGCGACGGCAATATGCATCCGCTGATTCTGTTCGACGCCAATCAACCGGGCGAACTCGACCGTGCCGAGGCGCTGGGCGGCAAGATCCTTGAGCTGTGCGTGAAGGTCGGCGGCAGCATCACCGGCGAGCACGGGGTGGGCCGCGAGAAAATCAATCAGATGTGCGCGCAGTTCAACAGCGACGAGCTGACCTTGTTTCATGCCGTCAAAGCCGCCTTCGACCCGAGCGGCCTGCTTAACCCCGGGAAGAACATTCCCACCCTGCACCGCTGCGCCGAATTCGGAGCGATGCATGTGCATCGGGGGCAACTGCCCTTCCCTGATCTGGAGCGCTTCTGATGCACGGCGAATGGGACATGGATGACAGCGCCGCGTTGCTGGAGCAAGTCAATCAGGCGCTGCAGAATGCCACGCCGCTGCGCATTCAGGGCTCCAACAGCAAAGCGTTCCTGGGCCGCATCACGGCGGGTGAAGTACTCGACACCCGCGCCCACCGGGGCATCGTCAGCTATGACCCGACCGAGCTGGTCATCACCGCACGCTGCGGCACGCCATTGGCAGAGTTGTGCGACGCACTGGATGAAGCGCATCAAATGCTGGCGTGCGAACCGCCCGCGTTCGGCGACAGCGCCACCGTTGGCGGCATGATTGCCTGCGGGCTGTCCGGGCCTCGCCGGCCGTGGTCCGGCTCGGTGCGCGATTTTGTCCTCGGGACCCGGGTCATCACCGGCCACGGCAAGCACCTGCGTTTCGGCGGCGAGGTAATGAAAAACGTCGCGGGCTACGACGTGTCGCGCTTGATGGCCGGCAGTTATGGCGCCCTGGGGGTGATCACCGAAGTCTCGCTCAAAGTCCTGCCCAAACCCCGCCAGGCCTTGAGCATCAGCCTGGACATGGACAGTGATCGCGCATTGCTGCGCCTCGCGGAATGGGGCCAGCAGCCGTTGCCAATCAGCGCCGCGTGTCACGATGGCGAGCGGCTGCACCTGCGGCTCGAAGGGGGCGAAGGTTCTGTGGCGGCGGCACATGACCGACTGGGTGGCGAGTTACTGGACGCTGTGTATTGGGACAATCTCAACGAACATCGATTGAGTTTCTTCGACGAAGGCCAGCCCCTTTGGCGGCTCAGCGTCCCGCACAACACACCGCGACTGTCGCTGCCCGGTCGTCAACTGATGGATTGGGGCGGCGCACAGCGCTGGCTCAAGTCTGACGCTGAGGCGGGGTTCATTCGTCAGGTGGTCGAAGCGGTCGGCGGGCATGTGACCTGCTACAGCCACGGCCTGATCGACAGCCCCTTCCAACCATTGCCGGCCGCACTGATGCAGTACCACCGGAACCTGAAACAGCAACTCGACCCCGGGCACATTTTCAATCCCGGTCGCCTGTACGCGGAGCTTTGAACCATGCAGACGACCCTGAGTGAACGCGCCAGCCAGCTGCCTCGCGCCGCAGAAGCCGAAAGCATTTTGCGCACCTGCGTGCACTGCGGGTTCTGCAATGCCACCTGCCCGACCTATCAATTGCTGGGCGACGAACTGGACGGGCCACGGGGCCGTATCTACCTGATCAAGCAAGTGCTGGAGGGCAACGAGGTCACGGAGAAAACCCAGCAGCATCTTGATCGCTGCCTGTCTTGCCGCAATTGCGAAACCACCTGCCCCTCTGGTGTGGATTACCACAATTTGCTGGATATCGGCCGGGCGGTGGTCGATGCCGCGGTGCCGCGCCCGCTGGGTCAGCGCCTGTTGCGCGAGGGGTTACGAGCGGTTGTGCCCAACCCGGAATTGTTCAAGGGACTGGTGGGCAGCGGCCGGGTGTTCCGTGCGTTGTTGCCCGACACCCTGAAAATCAAATTGCCGCGCACCGTGTACCCGGCAAAGCCGCGTCCCGTTGCCCGGCACGCCCGACAGGTGCTGATGCTTGAAGGATGCGTGCAGCCGAGCTTGTCACCCAACACCAATGCCGCCGCTGCGCGCGTCCTCGATCGGCTGGGGATCAGCGTCGTTGCGGTTCGCGAGGCCGGTTGTTGCGGCGCCGTGGATTACCATCTGGACGCTCAAGCCGCCGGCCTCGATCGCGCCCGCCGCAACATTGATGCGTGGTGGCCGGCCATTGAAAAAGGTGCAGAGGCCATCGTGCAAACCGCCAGCGGTTGCGGTGCGTTCATCAAGGATTACGGTCACCTGCTCAGTGCCGATCCGGCCTACGCGGACAAAGCCAAAACAGTCAGTGCGCTGACGAAGGATCTGGTTGAAGTGCTGCGCGACGAGCCGCTGGAAAGGCTCGGCATACAAAGTTGCCAGCGCCTGGCGTTCCATTGCCCGTGCACCTTGCAACACGCGCAGAAACTCGGGGGCGCGGTCGAGGCGATTCTCACGAGCCTGGGTTTCAACCTCACCGCCGTTCCCGACGCGCACCTGTGCTGCGGCTCGGCGGGCACCTATTCGTTGACCCAGCCTGAACTGGCCCGACAACTGCGGGACAACAAGCTCAATGCCCTGGAAAGCGGCCATCCCGACATCATCGTCACTGCCAATATCGGCTGCCAGTCCCACCTCGACGGCGCGGGCCGAACCCCGGTCCGGCACTGGATCGAACTGGTCGAAGCCGCATTGCCCTCACCGACCACTGGAGAAACCCCATGAAAACCAAAGCCGTGCTGACCCAGACCGAAGTCAGCCAGATTCTCGCGGCCGCACGCACCGAGGCGCAAACCAATCAATGGGCCGTGACTATTGTGGTTGTAGACGACGGCGGCCATCCCCTGGCCCTCGAACGCCTGGACGGTTGTGCGGCGTCCAGCGCCTACATCGCCACCGAAAAAGCGCGAACCTCCGCACTGGGGCGGCGTGAGTCCAAAGGCTATGAAGAGATGGTCAACGGCGGACGCTTCGCGTTTCTGTCAGCGCCGTTGCTCACGTCGCTGGAAGGCGGCGTGCCGATCATCGTCGACGGCCAGGTGATCGGCGCGGTGGGCGTGTCCGGGGTGAAATCCGGGCAGGATGCGCAGGTGGCGAAGGCTGGGGCGGAGTGTTTGGGGGGGTGAATGGGGCGAGGTGAGTCACACAGCCGCGCTGGCTACTGTCCTGGCAACACACGCCTCACGTCCTCAGCAAAGGCCTGGATGTCCCGGTCTTCGTCTTTCAGGTTCTCGAATGCAAAAGCGTTCAGGACCTGCCGCGTGGCCAGCACATTTCGATCAACCAGGCTGATACCGGACGCCTGACACACGGTGTCCCAAAAAGCCCTGATACCTTCGATTTGCTTCAAAACAATGCTCTTGGCCTGACCGTGATCCAGCAAGAATAAATGCGCGGCCTCCAGGCACAATGCGATCTGGCTCTGGTTCGCTTCCCCCATGATGAGCATGCCCTGGCTCGCTACGTTTCCGGAGCGATTCTGCGGGCAAATGTCGTAGGCAGGCGTCAAGCGATAGGCTTTACCGTCGAAAAATGCGGCGTGGTTGCGCGCATGATCATCCGTGTTTCCACAGAGAATGTTGAACACGAGCCGCGAGAACAGCTCGTGCAGATCTCGCTTGGGGTCGCGAAAATACTTCCTCATGACATGCGTGAGGTCTTCATAGCTTGTGTAACGGGCCATCATTTCATCCAGCTCAAGAAGCGTCAGTGCAGACACCATGATCCGCCTGGCCCAACCCGCTGGTTGCTTGACGCGATCAAAACGCTCGATCAGCAGCACGTCCTTGCCCAATACCTGTTCAAGCTTCACCGGCGCGACCTCAAGCCCGATCAGGCTCGCCAGCCGCATCATGATGAACTCGGATTTGACGACGCTGACGGTATCGTTTGACGCGGAAAACTTGGCCACGTACTTCACGTCATCTGTTTTGATAAGGGCTTTGGGCCGGGCCCCACCGATAGAAGACCCGTGACGCAGCGCTTGATCGAGTTCAGAAGTCAGCGGGATTCCCTTTTCGACCAACTCAGCGGCATTGAGCAGCTCTTCAAGCGTGGCGTTATCGTTGCTGCGAGAGATGTATTCGGTAGGCGAGAGTTGAAAATCCAGGCCGCCAATCCGGTCAGAGCCGGATTCGAGCATATACGTCTGTTCATCCAGATCCTGATCGTAAGCCGCCAGACCTGCTTTCCCGTGAAGGCGGTTAATGATGACGCGCCGTCCCCAGGCATCGGGAGATGCATCACGTATCCCGCTGGCAATTTTCAACCCTGCAGGCGGTTCGATAATGTCCGTCCCCAGTGGCAGCTCAAGGTTGTTCAGGGGGATGGCATTCGGATTTTTCAGATAACTTTGACCGTAAAGAAAGGCAAACCGGTCATTGCGTTGCCTCACCAATCTGCCGGCTACAACAGGCTCGGTGTTCCCTGGCAGCCAGGCCCATACATAGCAAACGCGATCTTCAGAAGGCATTGCTCACCTCCTTCTTCGAATCGCGGACAGAGGCTGGCAGTAAAGCGATCTTGTCCGTAAGGCTACTGATCAAGGTGTTTTGGCCCATGGGCGATTCAAACAATTCGATTCCTAGAAGATGAGCAACCTCGAACGCCACGCCAATTTCGCAGACAGGCTCACATTTCTCGAGGCGTTGTATGAGCCCCCGGGAAACACCGGCGCGATCAGCCAATTCCTGCAGCGTCAGGCCAGTCTCTTTCCGTTTGAGCTGGATCATTTTCCCCAGAACCTCAAGTGCCTTGAGGGTGTAGGGAGAGTAGGTACGTTTAGCCATGTCCAGGCTCTCTTCAGACTATGCTGAGAATCTAGCAGCCGAAGCGTTAACCGGCAATATAAATACCTTTATATAGACCACGAAATACCTTTGTGAACCATATATAGCCAACTTACTGCCAAAACAGGAAACGCCCACATGCCTCGCCTCACCGCGAAAGACTTTTCCCCGCAACTGCTGGAACTCTACGACTACTACGCCCACGGCAAGATCAACCGGCGGGAATTTCTCGATCGGGCGGCGTTGTTCGCGTTCGGTGGTTTGACGGCCAATGCGCTGCTGGCCGCGCTGAGCCCGAACTATGCGCTGGCCGAGCAAGTGGAATTCACCGACCCGGACATCCTTCCCGAGTACATCACCTACCCTTCTCCCAAGGGCAACGGGCAGGTGCGTGGTTATCTGGTGCGTCCGGCGAAAGCCACCGGCAGAGTGGCGGCCGTGGTGGTGGTGCATGAAAATCGCGGGCTCAACCCGTATATCGAGGACGTCGCCCGGCGTCTGGCCAAGGCTGGTTTTATCGCCCTCGCCCCCGATGGCCTGACGTCGGTCGGCGGTTATCCGGGCAATGACGACAAAGGCCGGGAACTGCAACTGACGGTCGATCCTGAAAAGCTCATGA
The DNA here is from genome assembly GCF_009761815.1 of Pseudomonas sp. PB120. Taxonomy (GTDB): domain Bacteria; phylum Pseudomonadota; class Gammaproteobacteria; order Pseudomonadales; family Pseudomonadaceae; genus Aquipseudomonas. The sequence continues at coordinate 25,982 of NZ_RWIN01000153.1, read as the reverse complement.
ATGATTTTTTTGCTGCCATCGAGTGGCTGATGAAACACGACGCGACCACCGGAAAAGTCGGCATCACCGGGTTTTGCTACGGCGGTGGCGTCACTAACGCGGCAGCGGTCGCCTATCCGGAGTTGGGCGCCGCGGTGTCGTTTTATGGCCGACAGCCCGAGGCCAAGGATGTCCCCCGGATCAAGGCGCCGATCATGCTGCACTACGGCGAGCTGGACACACGTATTACCGAAGGCTGGCCCGCTTATGAGCAAGCGTTGAAAGCGTCAGGCAAGACCTATGAAGGCTACGTCTACCCCGGCGCCAACCACGGGTTCCATAACGACTCGACGCCTCGCTACGATGAGGCGGCTGCCAAGCTGGCCTGGGATCGGACGCTGGGGTGGTTCCGGCGTTACCTGGTTTAGTCGGTCACCCTGTCGCGCTCGCTTCAGGGTGACCGTTGCCATTGCTGGATTACTTTGGCTGCGCCACGGTGCGCAGATAGGGTTTCAGCGTTTTGAAGCCTTGCGGGTATTTCTTCTTCGCGTCCTCGTCAGACACCGAGGTGGGAATGATGACGTCGTCGCCCGGGCGCCAGTTCACCGGGGTGGCGACGGTGTGCTTGGCGTTCAATTGCAGCGAGTCGAGCAGGCGCAGGACTTCATCGAAATTGCGCCCGGCGCTCATGGGATAGATCAACATCGCCTTGACCTTTTTGTCCGGGCCGATGATGAACACCGAACGCACCGTGGCGTTGTCGACGGCGGTGCGCGTACCGCCGCTGGCATTCGGGTGGATCATGTCGTAAAGCTTGGCGACTACCAGGTTATCGTCGCCGATCATGGGGTAATTGACGGCATGCCCCTGGGTTTCCTCGATGTCACCGAGCCAGGCATGGTGATCGCTGACCGGGTCGATGCTGAGCCCGACGATTTTGGTATTGCGTTTGTCGAACTCGGGCTTGAGCCCGGCCATGTAGCCCAGTTCAGTGGTGCATACCGGTGTGAAATCCTTTGGATGCGAGAACAGGATGGCCCACTTGTCGCCGATCCACTGGTGAAAATGAATCGGGCCTTCAGTGCTTTCGGCGGTGAAATCCGGCGCTTCATCGCCAATTCGAATGGTCATGTTCGATCTCCTTTGAGTGACTGATAGGGACGCCGTCAAAAGGCGAATGGCCCTTTCCAACGGCACGCTGTATCTGCGCGAATCAGTATAGGAGAGCCTCCGAAAAAGGCCGGGAAACGACTGCACGGCGTGTGTGCTCATGGAGTTCGCGGTAGGCGGTCACGAGTTGATCCTGGCTGAATCCGCGATTTCGCCCGCTGGGGTTGGGCAGGACCCACACCGAGGCATGGCCGAAGGCCTTCGGCTGAAGCCCCCACGGCACGTCTCTCTGGCCGGATAACGCGCAATACGCCGCTTTGCCGAGAAACGCCACGTAGCGCGGTGCATGGCGGGCGATTTTTCGTTCGAATTCCGTGGCGGCAGCGGTGAATTCCTTGAGCGACAGCTGGTCTGCTCGCGCCGTCGGTCGCTCGACCACAGCGGTTAGTCCGCACTGATAGTCCAGGATCGTCCGGTCGTTTTCCGGCCGCACCTCCGTCGGGGTGAAACCGGCAAGGTGCAGCGTGCGCCAGAAACGATTGCCCCGGCCCGCAAAATGATGGCCCTGGGCGGCGGCCATCATGCCCGGGTTGATCCCGCAGAAAATCACCTCGAGGTGCTCGGCGAGAATATCTTCGAGTGTTTCGCCCATCTTGAAACCTCTCAGCCGCAGATCACGTCGACCGCGTTGCGGGCAAGTTCCGTCAATTCGGCCCGGGATTTACCCGCACGCGCGCGAATCGAAATGCTGTGCAGCAGGGATGACGCGAGGACGGCCAGGGAAGCCGCGTCGACATCGCTTTTCAACTCGCCGGAATCGATGGCCAATCGCAGACGCGCTTCAAGATCGGCATCGAGCCGGCTGAGTCGGTCTGACAGCACCTCCCGAATTTCCGGGTCCTCAACGGCTTCGGTCGTCGCCGTACCAATTGCAAAGCAGCCACGCGGCTGGCCTTCGCCCGAGAAGTAGATCGACAACTGCCCTTCGTAGAAACGCAGCAACGCCTCGCGGAGGGTCAGGTCGGTGTCCGTCAGTGCCGCGTGCATGTCCGCCGCCGCAGATTCCCAATAATGCTCCAGCGCCTTGATGTAGAGCGCGTGCTTGTCGCCGAAGGCGGCATAGAGGCTTGGGCGATTCATTCCGGCCGCGGTGGCGATGCTGTCCAGCGATGCGCCGGAATAGCCGGTGTTCCAGAACACGCCCAGTGCTCGCTGCAGGGCGGTCTGGGGGTCGTAGGCGCGAGGGCGGCCGCGGCCTTTACCCTCGGTGGTTTTATTTTGTGCCATGTCGTACAAATTCCTTGATGGAAGGTGAATGCAGGGATATTCTTACACCATCGCACAAAATTAGGGAACCAGAAATTCCTTGATTTACGGTTTGTTGAAGCGGAGCTCGAACTGAGTGTTGCGGCGACGAAACAGGTGCGGCGGAGCGATCCTCCTGCCCGCGCTCGGGCTTGATTTCTCACAGCAACTATTGACGTCAGGGCCACCGGCCCGACTTCCCGGTTAAAGGTGCATTCGATCATGACTAAAGCGTTCGACATCCCGGCTTCCCAAACCTACGAGCATCCGGCCCCAATCAAGAAACCGCTCAAGGAAAAACTGCGGCCATGGCTGATCGTGGGTGGCCCGCTCCTTTTCGCGGCGGTGGGTTACGCCCACTACGTGGCCGGCGAGCCTTTCGTTTCCACCGACAACGCCTACGCCCGAGTGGCGAAGGCATCGATCAACGCGCGTATTTCCGGCCAGGTCGTTGAAATCGCGGTTGAGGATAATCAGCAGGTCCACAAGGGCCAGGTTCTGTTTCGCATCGACCCGAAGCCGCTGCAAATCGCGGTCAATCGCGCCGAAGCACAATTGAGTGTCGCGAAATTGCGTATCGACGGGCTCAAGGCCAGCTACCGGCAGCAGCAGGCGGAACTGCAATCGGCCAAGGAATCCGCCGATTTCGATCAACGGGAATTCGCGCGGAAGAAGGCGCTGGTCGCCACCGAGTTCGTTTCCCGGGCCATTTATGAGCGCGCCGACACGGACCTTAAAGTCTCGAGGCAACGCATCGCCTCGGTTGAACAGCAGATCGCCAGCACCGTCGTGGCGTTGAACGGCAACCCGAACATCGAAGCCGACAGCCACCCGAGCGTTCGCGAAGCCAAGGCCCAACTTGACGAGGCGCAGCTGTACCTCTCGTACGCGACGGTCTACGCACCGGACGATGGCATCGTCGCCAAAGTCGATGATTTGCAAGTCGGCAACTACGTCAACAACGGCGCGCCTGCCTTCGCGTTGCTGTCCGGGCGCGACATCTGGGTTGAAGCCAACTTCCGCGAAACGGAGGTGACCCATATGCGCCCCGGCCAGGAAGCGACCGTTCGCATCGACACCTATCCCGATCACGTCTTCAAGGCCCATGTGACCAGCATGAGCCCGGGCGCCGGTGCGGACTTCGCCCTGCTGCCGCCGGAAAATGCGACCGGCAACTGGGTCAAAGTGGTCCAGCGGGTACCGGTGCGGCTCGAACTCGACGAGGCCGACCCTGCCCTGCCGCTGTTCTCGGGCACCAGCGCCACGGTGAAGGTTGATACCGGGCATCGCACGCCGTGGTGGCATCCGCTCAAGTCGCTGTTGACCGCAGGTACCGACCGATGAACGCCCAAGGTGCAGGAACATTAAGGTTCGCCGCGCTGCTCGCGACCTATATGCAGTCGGCGAACCTGCCTTTGCCCAACGCGGTACTCAGGTTGATCCAGGGCAGTCTGTCGATGACTGACGATCAGGCGGGCTGGGTCTTCACTTCATACCTCGCCGCCAGCGCCATCACCCTGCCGATGGCGCAATGGCTCGCCGGGCGTTTTGGCCTGAAGCTCGTCTATCAAGCGGCATTGGCCTTCTTCGTCCTTGGCTTGCTGCTCGCAACACTGGCATCAACGCCGCTGGAATTCGTCGGGGCGCGGATCATTCAAGGCCTGGCGAGTGGCGTGCTGGCCCCGTTATCGATGGCCATTTCCATGGAGACCTTGCCACTCGAGAAGCGCGCGAAATTTGGCGCGACGTGGACCGCCATCGTGCTCTTCGGCATCGTCAGCGGCCCGAGCATCGGTGGCTGGCTCGGCGAGCATTTCGGCTGGCGCCCGATCTTCTACATCAGCCTGCCGTTGTCAGCGTTCATTTTCGCGGTAATGGCGCTGTTGCTCGCCGAGAAAAAAGCCGAGAAACGCCCCTCGTTCGACTTCTTCGGTTTCGGCAGCTTCACGCTGGCGTTGATCAGCCTGCAAATGCTGCTTGATCGCGGGGAACGTCTGGACTGGTTTGCCTCGACCGAGATATGGCTGGAAGCGTTGGGCTGTGCCCTGGGGGTCTACCTGTTCGCGGTGCATGTGTTGACCAGGAACGTGCATTTCCTCAACAAGCGCTTGCTCAACGACAGCAACTTTGTGCTGTCGACGATCATCTTCTTCGCCGTGGGTTTTGTGCTGTTGTCGACCATGGCCCTGACGTCGCCGATGCTGGACGAGATTCTCGGTTACCCGCCGGATACCACCGGTTCCCTGACGATCCCGCGCGGGATCGGGCTGGTCGGTGCGTTCCTGCTGATGGGCCGTGTTCCTGAGCGTTTCGACCGTCGAGTCTTCGTGGCCGCAGGCGTCGCCGTGGTGATTTACGCCAACTGGATGATGCTCGGTTATTCGCCGTTGATGGACTGGCGGCCCGTGGCCGTGGCCGGTGCGATCCAGGGCATTGGCATCGGCATCCTGATGCCATCGCTGACCAAGGTCGCGTTCAGCACGCTCGACCCCACTCTGCGTCCGGAAGGCACCGGTCTGTTCAATCTGTTTCGCGTTTACGGCAGCACCCTGGGCGTTGCGATTGTGCAGCTGTTTTTCTTCAACAACACGCAAGCGATGCACATGGCACTGTCCAGTCACCTGACGCCCTACCGCGCTGCGGCGCATGGAGCACCGACGTCGCTGCAGGCGCTGGCGGGACTCAACGAAATGATCACCGGGCAGGCTGCGTTTATCGCGGTGATCGACCAGTTCAAGATTTTGATGTTCGCGATGCTGGTGGTAGCCCCACTGGTGGTCTTTCTTCGCAAGCCCGTTCCGACCAACTAGTTATCGTGGAGTTTGCCAAATGAAATCCAATGCGCTCTTCATCAACAGACCACTGTTCAAAACCACGTTCGGTGCGGCGGCAGCCCTGGTGTTCCTGACGGCTTGCACCGTCGGCCCCGACTATCAAATGCCCCTGCCCAGCCAGTCGCAGCACTACGACCAACAGGCCGAACAGCGTCTGGGCCAGAACGGCAACACGCCGGGCCAACAACGCATCGACCTGGGCAAAAAGCTCAACGGCGACTGGTGGACAGCCTTTCATTCGCACAAGCTCGACACGGTGGTGCGTCGCGCCATCGAGGGCAACCTTGAACTGGTGGCCGCCGACGCCACGATCCGGCAAGCGGCCTCCTCCGTCGCCGCCGCGCAAGGTGCGCTGTACCCGCAGGTCGACTTCGGCGCGACGGCGGGTCGCCAGCGGCTACACAATGCCAAAGAGCCGGCGATCGCCAACTTCTATGCCATCGGGCCACGCGTCGGCTTCGACCTTGATGCGTTCGGCGGCAACAAACGCCTGGTCGAACAGCAAGAAGCATTTACCGATCTGCAAAAGCATCGTTATGACGCGGCGTACCTGACCCTGACCGGCAATGTCGCCAGCCAGGCGTTGTTGATCGCCTCCGCCAATGCGCAGATACACGCAGTCGAGAAGCTGCTGGCCAATGACACCCGCAACCTCGAACTGGTGCGCAGTGCGCATGCCAATGGCAGCACCACGCAGATCGACGTGTCGCTGGCCGAAACCCGGCTTGCTCAGGATCGCACCCTGTTGCCGCCCCTCGCCCAGCAGCGTGACGCGGCACGCCACGCGCTGTCGATCCTCACCGGCAAAGGCCCCGGCGACTGGGTGGCACCGGATTTCGATTTTGCCGAGTTCACCTTGCCGGCCAACGTGACCGTCAGCCTCCCCTCGGAAATGGCCCACGGCCGGCCCGACGTCCAGCAAGCCGAGGCGGAACTGCACATGGCCAGCGCCGCCGTTGGCGTCGCGACCGCCAACCTTTACCCCCACATCACGCTGTCCGCTTCACTGCTTCAAGCCGCTTCCGGCGATGGCGGCGCGGCACTGTGGGGCTTCGCGGCGGGGATTGCGGGACCGGTCTTCGATGGCGGAACGCTCAAGGCGGAACGTCAGGCAGCCGTCGACGGCTACAAAGCCACCCTCGCCGGCTACCAGCAGACGGTCATTGAGTCGTTCGGCCAGGTCGCCGACTCGTTGCAGGCGATCAACCATGACGCCGAGGAAAACCTGGCGCAGGAAGACGCGTTGCGCGCGGCCGAAACCAGTTTGCGCCTGAACCAGCAAGCCTATGCGCAAGGCGAGAACAGCATTCTCCAGGTACTGGAAACGGAGCGTGCCTATGAGCAGGCGTTACTCGGGCAAATTCGGGTAAGGACCGCCCAATACCTCGACACCGTGGCCCTGTATGTGGCGCTCGGCGGCAATTCAACCGGTGCGTCCGAGCAACGGGTTGCCAGTCGCGAAGAACACAATCCTGCGTATCAATAACGGCTGCGGCCTGGAGTAATGAGATGACTTACGAATCATTTTACGATGCACTTCGCGATACACGATTCCCCCTTGTCCACGGCAAGGGTGAAATACCCGCTGTTGGATTTGGCACGCTGTTTCGCGATCTGAATATGACAACACAAGCGGTCAAGGATGCTCTGGACGTCGGCTTCCGCCATTTCGATTGTGCCGAGCGCTATCGCAACGAGGACAAGGTCGGCGAAGCCCTGCAAGCAGTGCTGCAGGTCGGCAAAGTTCGCCGGGAAGACGTGTTCATCACCACCAAGCTGTGGAACACCAACCATCGCCCCGAGCGTGTCCAGCCTGCGTTCGAGGCCAGTTGCCGGCGGCTTCAGGTCGACTACATCGACTGCTACCTGATCCACACGCCCTTTGCCTTTCAACCGGGCGACAACCAGGACCCGCGAGACGAACAGGGTCACGTCATCTACGATGCCGGCGTGACGTTGGTCGACACCTGGCGGGCGATGGAGCGACTCGTGGACGAAGGCCGCTGCAAGTCCATCGGCTTGTCGGATATCACGCTGGAGCGTCTGAAAGAAATTGTCGCGGTGGCGCGGATCAAACCCGCTGTCGTGCAAGTCGAGTCACACCCTTTCCTGCCGGAGTGGGAGCTGGTTGAATTTTGCAAGGAACAGGGCATTGTCGTGCTGGCGTTTGCCCCGCTGGGCCACGGCATGGAGCCGAATGTGCTGGAAGATCCAGTAATCACCCAAATCGCGCAGCGCCTACAGAAGACCCCGGCGCAAGTGGCATTGGCCTGGTCGGTGCAACGGGGCGTCGCTTTCCTCACCACTTCTGCAACACTGAGCCACATTCGGGAAAACTTCGACATTGCGACCCTGCCGCACCGGGCCATGCTGGAGATCAAGGAAGAAATCGATACCCGGATACGCTTCAATTCGGTCGTGGAAACCGGTGTACCCGGATTTATTCCGCGCAAGAAGTAACACGCAACAAGGGGCGGTCCAGCAAGACCGCCCCTTTTTTCGATTGCCCTTGAGGTCACAACGATGGACGTTTTCCAAACCCTGCGCGTGTTCGTGGCTGTCGCCCAGAGTGGCAGCTTTACGGCAGCCGCCGAGTTGTTGGACAGCACCACGACCAACATTTCCAAAGCGATCTCCAGCCTGGAGGCCCGCCTGCAAACTCGCCTGATCAACCGCACAACCCGTCGCCTGGCGCTGACCGAAGCCGGTACGCGCTATTTGCAACGGTGCGAGAAGATTCTGCATGAGGTCCGTGAAGCCGATGAAGAAGCCGGGACCGCGCAGATTTTGCCCGCTGGCCGGCTGAAAATTCACTCCATGTCCGCCATCGGCAACCATTACGTGATCGATGCTATCGCCCGGTACAGAGAGACCCACCCCTCGGTCATGTTCGATTTGACGCTGGCCAACCGTCTCCCCGATTTGCTGGAGGATGGCTATGACATGTCGATTGTGTTGGCGCGGGATCTACCCGATTCAGGATTTGTCGCCCAGCGGCTCGGCATCACTTACAGCATTCTCTGCGCTTCGCCGGCGTATTTGAAAAAACGCGGGCATCCCGAGTCACCGAGTGCTCTGGGTTCACATGATTGCCTGAGGATTGTGAATACCATCATGCCGGCTGAAAGCTGGGCACTCGAAGGGCCGCAAGGCGTGGAGACGTTCAACCTTCCGGTCTCGCCCTTTCACATCAACACCGCCGACGCGATGACCGTTGCGATAGAAAGTGGAATGGGGATTGGCATTCAGCCGATTGCTTCTGCCGTCAACGGCCTGAAGGCCGGCACGTTAGTGCGTGTACTGCCGGAGTACAAATTCGAGGAGTACAACGTCTTCGCCATTTACCCGTCGCGAAAGTTCGTCGATGCCAAAATAAAAACCTGGGTGGACTTTCTCAAGGATTACCTGCCGGCTCTGTTGGACTCCGACAAACGCATAGCAGGTTCATAAACGATAAGTGCGGGTTTGGCAGGTATGGAGTGTCGACCCTCCATCATCCTCACGTGGCTCAACTGTCCGAACAGCCTGTGCCCATGACTTGGTACTGCATGACATGCCGTTGACCGTGGGAGTCTTCGTAGATCATCTGAGCCGGAACCGGGCCGCACTGACCGGGTATGTCCGTGATCGTGATGATTTTTTCGATGTCCAGTTTCATGCCGTACTTGTAGACCTCGACCGGTGCCTTGCTGGTCGCTTGGGTCGAAGGGCTCTCGCCGGCAAATGCCTGCCCGCCTAAACCGCCGAGGGCAAGTACAAGCGCAATTTTCAGGATTTTCATGATGTTCACCGTCTCGTTTAAGGCGTGCCTTGCGACCTCGGGTCGTAAAGTCCGCATTGAGTTTCAGAGTGTTCACCTCATGAGTGAGTTGAGACTCTTTGCTCATTCGGTAGAGACGATGCTAGGGGGTTACCCTCCGCCCAAACAGCCACCGACAGGACAAAGACTGTTGCCGGATCGGGTATGAATGCCGGGGTTCGAAACGTGCCTGACCGACACCAACGTGCAAATTCCTTCAGCGTATTCCTGTGTTGTTATCTATCGTTGAGGCTTGTCAAAACGCCAGATCCGTTTCTTGAGAGGGAGATCACGATGAAAACGACGTTGCTGAACATCAAATACCAGACGCGCCGCCGAACACTGTTGAGGCCCTCGATGCTGGCGTTGGCATTGCTGCCGTTCAGTGTTCTGGGCATCGGCAATGTTCACGCCGCGAACACGGAGCCCGTCAGCGCCACCTCGACGACGGCACAGCATTCGTTCGGGCCCCTGAAGCATGTCGACGCCGGCCTGTTGAATGTGGCATACGCCGAAGTCGGCCCGGCCGATGGGCCGGTGGTGATTCTGCTGCACGGCTGGCCCTACGACATTCACAGCTACACCGAGGTGGCGCCGTTGCTCGCCGCGAAGGGTTATCGGGTGCTGATCCCGTATGCGCGCGGTTACGGCGATACGCGCTTCCTGTCCGACAAGACGCTGCGTAATGGCCAACCCGCTGCGCTGGCCAGCGATGTTATCGCGTTCATGGACGCCCTCAAGATCAAGCGTGCGGTGCTCGGCGGGTATGACTGGGGCGCGCGCTCGGCAGACATTGTTGCGGCCACCTGGCCGGACCGGGTAAAGGCGCTGGTGTCCGTGAGCGGTTACCTGATCGGCAACCAGGCGGCGGGCAAGAATCCGTTACCACCCAAGGCCGAGTTGCAGTGGTGGTACCAGTTTTACTTCGCGACCGAGCGCGGCCAGGCTGGCTATGAAAAGAACCGGCACGACTTCGCCAGGTTGATCTGGGAGCTGGCGTCGCCGAAATGGGCGTTCGACGATGCCACGTTTGACCGGAGTGCAGCGGCGTTGAACAACCCCGATCATGTTGCGATCACGGTCTTCAACTACCGCTGGCGGCTGAACCTGATCCCGGGCGAAGCGCAATATGAAGCGCTGGAACAACAGCTGGCCAAGGCCCCGCCGATTTCCGTGCCGACCATTACGCTTGAAGGGGATGCCAACGGCGCACCGCATCCAGCGCCTGAGGATTATGCGAAGCGGTTCACCGGCAAATATGAGTTCCGGCTGATCAGTGGAGGTATTGGCCATAACCTGCCGCAGGAAGATCCGCAGGCTTTTGCCAAGGCCGTGGTTGATGCTGATCACCTTTAACGCCCTTCCTACCGGGAACTTGCCCCCTGTGGGAGCGAGCCTGCTCGCGATGGTCGTTAACGATAACGCGTACATGTTTGGCTAAATGCGGTGCTCTTGAGTCCATCGCGAGCAGGCTCGCTCCCACAGGGGGGCTAGTTTCCAGTAGGAGGGGCGGGTTTCAGGCCGTTATCCCAACACATCAATCAACTGCTCGCGCTGCGCCCCGGTCAGCATCAAACCGACACCCGCGCTGGCGTTCTCCGCCATGTAGCGCGGGTTGCCGGTGCCGGGGATGACGCAGGTGACCGCTGAATGGGTCAGTAAAAACTTGAGCACCAGCGGCGGCCAGCTCTTTACCCCCACGTGTGACGCCCATACCGGCAAGGGTTTGCCTTTCAGGCGTTCGAGCAACCCGCCACCGCCAAAGGGGCGATTGCAGATCACCGCCACACCTCGCTCGCGACACAGCGGCAAAATGCGCTTTTCGGCGGCGCGATCATCCAGCGCATAGTTGATCTGCAGGAAATCCAGCGCTTCGGCCTTGAGCACCGCTTCCACCTCGTCATACGCCGACGCGGCGTAATGGCTGATGCCGATGTAGCGAATGCGCCCTGCTTCCTTCCATTGGCGCAACGTGGGTAGATGGGTTTTCCAGTCCACCAGGTTGTGGATCTGCATCAGGTCGATACAGTCGGTCTGCAGCCGCTTGAAGGACTGCTCCATCTGCGCGATGCCTTCCTCGCGGCCACGGGTCCAGACCTTGGTCGCCAAAAAGGCCGGCGAGCGCGGTTGGTGGATCGACAACAACTCGCCGGTGGTCTGCTCGGCCCGACCGTACATCGGTGAACTGTCGATCAACGTCGCGCCCTTCTCGAACAGGGCGCTGAGCACCGCCGGCAGGTTCTTGTAGGTGGGATCGGCAGGCGCGACATCAAAACCGCGATAAGTGCCCAGCCCGACGACAGGCAACAGTTCAGCACTGGACGGAATGGCCCGGGTCAGCATGTTCTTGCCTCCTGAGTTCAAAGGGCGGCGGGCCCTGCTATCGATCTACTACACTCTGAAAGCGATCAGGCGATAGCCGTCTTCAGGTCCAGTACTGTCAATGTCGCTCCTTAAACGTAGTCGAATGTCACGAACCCTGATGTCTATCGTCGTAATCGTTGTCGCCGTGTACCTGGCGCTCTGCGTTGCGTTGTTCGTGTTTCAGCGCGCGCTCATCTATTTTCCGCAGCCTCGTGCGGTCGGGGCTGCCGACTCGTTGCTCACCCTGTCAGTCGGCGACGCACAGGTGCTGGTGTCGGTCCGACCGCACGACGGACCTGATGCCTTGATCTATTTCGGGGGCAATGCCGAGGACGTCTCTCGTAACCTGCCCGGGTTTTCCCAGGCATTTCCAAATCATGCTTTGTATTTGCTTCACTACCGGGGCTATGGCGGCAGTTCGGGCACGCCCTCCGAAGAGGCGATTGCCCGTGACGCCGTGGCCTTGTTTGATCAGGTCTACGCCACACACCCCAACATCGCGGTCGTTGGCCGCAGCCTCGGCTCGGGCGTAGCGGTCCGTCTCGCCAGCCAACGCCCCGCGGCGCGGCTGATACTGATCACGCCCTACAACAGCCTTGAAGAACTTGCCGCCCGCCAGTTCCGCATGTTCCCGGTGAAATGGTTGCTTCAAGACCGGTTCGAATCCTGGAAGTACGCCGCTCATATCAGCGTGCCGACGCTGCTGATCGCGGCGCAGAACGACGAAGTGATCCCGCGCGCCAGCACCGAACGGTTGTTCACACATTTCGCAAAGGGCGTGGCATCGCTGCGGGTCATCAGCGGCGTGGGGCACAACTCGATATCCGAGAATCCTGAGTACCTCAAGCTGCTGGGCTCAGGTTTGTAGAAGTCCACAGCCCGCCGTCACATACCTGTCATTCACCCCTGATAGCGTTCTCTCCCCTTTCCCAAGGCGACACTTCAGGTGCTCTCAAGCTCGACGCGCAAGCAAATCATCCTCAGGTCCGACGACATGCGCTGCGACGACTTCGGCGCATTGTTCTCGACTATGTTTGGCAACCGCTACGCCGATTCTGCGCCGCCCCCCGGCAACATCATCATCGGCGGCGTCTATGGCCGACACGAAGGCGTCAGTTTTCGCCGCATGCACTACCGAGGCGACTTCACCGTCGACTTTCCCGATCCTCAGGATGAAATCACCTTCGTCATCCCCACCGCCGGCACGATCATCTTCAACCACGCGACGGAATCGGTCGGTTTTGCCAACGTCGGCCTGGCCGTCGACAAGGCCGATATCCGCACCGTGCGCTTCCTCGATAATCATGCCCAACACGGAATTTCGATCCGGCGCGCGCTGCTCACTGAACGGCTGTCGACGCTGCTGGGCAAGCCGATTCTGGAAAAGCTGTACTTCGAGCCGGCGGTGGACCTGAGTGTCTCGGCCTTCCAGGGCATCCGGGCGCTGGTGGACCTGGCCACGGGAAACGAGTTCGACCTGCTCATCAACACGGGCTCGCTGATGCCGTGGCGCCTGCAGGAAATGCTGATTGATGCGGTGCTTGAAGCGTGGCCCCACAACTTCACCGACGCCCTGCGCCGCCCTGCCCCCCTCATCGCGCCGCGCCATGTGAAGCTGGCCGTCGAGTACATTCAGGAGCATCCGGACAATCTGGTCAGCGGCACCGACCTGGCCCGGTTGACCAATGTGAGCCTGCGCGCATTGCAGGAAGGTTTTCGGCGTTTTGTCGGCCTGTCGATCATTGCCTACCAGCGACAGGTTCGCCTGGAACGCGCCTACGACGCGCTGACCCGAGGCGCTTCGTCCTCCGTGACCGAGGTGGCGTTGCAATTCGGGTTCAGCAACGTCGGCCGGTTTTGCCAGTATTTCCAAAGCGCCTACGGCGTCAGTCCCGCAGACGTGAGAAAGGGCCAGCGAATGCGTAATGCAGTTCGCTCAAGCTGATTCTTAAAGCACGTCCCCATTGTGGCGAGGGAGCTTGCTCCCGCTGGACTGCGTAGCAGGCCCCTTCCTTTCAAGGATAAGGGGGGCCGCTTCGCGACCCAGCGGGAGCAAGCTCCCTCGCCACAGAGATTTTAAGCGAACAGCATTGCAGCGAATGCGGGCCTTTTTTATTGTTGACCTGAACGGCCCAGGCCGATGGCGCTTGATCAGAACAGATAGCTTGCCTTGAGGCCGCCACTGAAACCGTGGCTGTCGCCTCCACCACTGGCGCCCACTTCCGCGCCGACGCTCAATGCGCCCAGGTTGGCCATGAGATTGACGCCGCCGGTGAACTGGTCCCGGTTGTCGAAGGCCGCGCGCTGTTCAATATCCAGCCCCAGCAGGTGCCCCTGGCTGTCGACCTGGTGATCGCCCAGCACATGCTCGTAACCGACCTGTACACCCGGGACCAGTTGCCAGGCGCCAACGCCGATGGCTGCGAACGACGCGTTGAGGTTGGCCACGGCACTGCGACGGGTTTCCTGGATACCGTCGACGTCGAGGGCCAGTTCGCTGCCTTTCTCCTGGAAGCCCGACAAGTCCAGGTGACTGACGCGCACGCCGAGGCTCGGCTCGAGGATCATGCCGCTCACCGGCAGGCGGTAACCCAGCGCGAGGGTTGCCCCTGAAAGGTTGCCATGGCTGTCGCCCTTGGCCGTGCCGAGCCCGCCGCCGAGCTCGCGCTTGCTGTCATAGTCGAGCCAGCCGGCGCTGGCGTCGGCGTCGACAAACAGGCCCTGCTCCAGGCCGTCCGGTGCGAAACGCGCACCGACCGTGAAGAACGTCAGGTCGGTATCCGCCTCGCCACCGGCGCCGCCGACGGTGCCACGGCTGTAGCCAAAGCCGCCATGGGCGCTGAGCTGTTCGGAAAAACGCTGGGTCAGGCCGACCATCGTTCCCTGGCTATGCTCGTTGCTGCTGGCGGCGTGGGACGAACCGTCGGTGCCCAGATAGCCGGCCAATGCGGTGGTCCACAAACGATACTGACCGATCTTGAGGTCGGTGCCGCTGGCATAGGGCGCGGCTGCCTGATCGATCAACGCACTCTGGCGCAGCAGGTAGCTGGCGGCGTCGGCGTGCACCTGCCCGCCGACCGTCGACTCGACACCCCCGAGGTTGCCCGCGTCGATGGCTGATTGCAGGTAGTAGTTGTAGGCGCTGTAGGTGCCCGACAGTTTGCTGTTCTGCAGCTGTTGCAACAGTTGCGCGCCGGCGGCGGCGTTGCCGAGCAGGCCCGCCTGGCCAGGCAGGCTGTTGTAATCGACCATCTTGGCGCGCAGCACGTAGATCGTTTCCTGGGACAGCCCCAAACCTTGCTTGAGGTAGTTGTCCATGCTGCCGTATTGCGCGGTCACCTGGTCCAGGCCGGCTTGCAGGTAACTGGCGTCGACGCCGAGCAGCGGCGCGTAGACGGCCGCCATGCTTGGCGGCATCGCTGCCAGGGTCGCCGCCACGCGCGCGGCGGTGTAGTCGTTGGTTGCCAGGTAGTTGCTCATGATCGTCGCGCTGTCGACCCCGGCGATGCTCAGCAGAACGGCGGCGGTCCAGCCGGTGCGGTCCTTGCCGGCCGTGCAGTGGAACAGCGCGGCACCGTCGGCCCCGGCCAACTCGTTGAACAGCAGGCTGAACTGGCTCCGCATGCCGGCATTTCTGACGAAGTCGCGGTTGGTGTCCTGCATCATCGCGATGGCGCTGGCGGCGCTGGTGATCGAGATGTTGGTGATGTTCGCACCGGAAGTGCCGGCACCGATGATGTCGATATTGCTGTAGAGGGCCCCGTTGAGCAGCGTGTCCGGCGTGGCGGCGATCTCGCTGGGCGTGCGCAGGTCGTAGACGGCCGTGATGCCAAGGCTGTTCAGGGTCGCAAGGTCCGCCGCCGACGGGGTGATCGCATTGGAGCGGTAAAACACGCCGGCTCGCATGGTGCCGTCGTTGGCCGTGGAATAGACCGTGGTGGTGCCGGCAATATCGCGGAAGTTGTCAATGCTCGACAGGCGCGGGGTATTGAGGTCGGCGGCCTGGGCGGCCGCGATGGACAGGCTCAGAACGGAGAACGAAAACACAAGACGTTGAAACACGATGCAGCCTCACGAAATAAAGCGTTGGGCTGGCTACTATCGGTATGGAAATGGAGTGCAATGTTACAAGTTGTCTCCACATTGAAATGCGTGCGCGATTGGTCCGTGGGGTGCGTTTTTGGTCCGTTTTTGCAACGCTGGCACACTGTAGGAGCGAGCTCGCTCGCGATGGACTTAGGCACAACGCGCTTATTCAGGCGACACGCGTTAACGTTTACGTCCATCGCGAGCAAGCTCGCTCCTACAGGGATTCGGTTCAGTTGATGTTTGCTACCTGGCCACCCCCCGTATCCCAACCGCCACCCAACGCCTTGTAAATCGCAACGATGGCGCGGTACTGATCGGTCTCACCCAGCGCCTGGGCATCTTCGGCATTCAGTCGCTCACGTTGCGCATCCAGCAGCACCAGGTAGTCCACCGTACCCTCTTTGTACTGGATGGCGGCCAGATCGGCCGCTGCACGGCTCGACTCACTTTGCTTGATCAACGACAGCAGGCGTTGCTGGCGTTTGCCATAGTCGCTGAAGGCGTTTTCCGACTCTTCCAGGGCCAACAACACTTGCTGCTCGTAGGTGGCCAAGGCTCCTTCGGCACCGGCGTTTGCGCCACGGATTCGCGCCCGCACACTGCCCAGGTCAAACGCCGCCCAGGTAATGCTCGGACCCAGCCCCCATGCACGGGCGGCACTCGAACCAATCTGCGAACCGCGACCGGCGGTAAACCCAAGGAATCCGCTCAAGCTTACCCGGGGGAACAAATCCGCAGTGGCCACGCCCACTTCCGCCGTCGCGGCCGCCAACCGGCGTTCAGCGGCGAGCACATCCGGACGGCGGTGCAGCAACTCGCCGGGGTCACCAATCGGCAACGCCTTGGCGATGGCGGGCAAGTCTGCCGGCGCCAATGACACGCTCAGCTTATCCGGGCGCTCGCCCAGCAGCGTGGCGATCCGGTTTTTCTCGCGAACCTGCTCCGCTTGAAGTTGCGGCACCGTCGCCTCGACCGCAGCCAGCCGCGCATCGGCCCGCACCACGTCCAGCTCGTTGCCCACGCCGGCATCACGCAGGCTGACCGTCACACTGCGCGAATCGCTTTGATTCTTCAGGTTGGCGAGGGCAATTTTCTCCCGCAGTTGCGCACCGCGCAGTTGACCGTAGGCATCGACCAACTCGGCGATCATGGTGACGCGAAGCTGATACAGGTCCGCCGCAGCGGCGTCTTCCTGGGCGTCACTCGACTCCAGTTGACGCTGGATGCGACCAAACAGGTCGACCTCCCACGCCATGTCGAGCCCCAGGTCGTAGCGTTCGGTATTCACCCGGTGCTCGGTTTGACCCGGCACCTGGGACCGCCCCTGCTGACTGCTGACCCGGCTGGTGACCACCGGCAAGTTGTCATTGCTGACATCGTCGCGAATCGCCCGGGCCGCTTTCCAACGGGAAAACGCGACACGCAAATCCCGGTTGCCGTCCAGCGCCTTACCGACCAACTGATTGAGCGTGGGGTCATCGAACTGTTGCCACCACACCGTTTCAAAACGCGAACGATCATAGTTGCCCGATTGCGCCGACACGACATGGGCAGGCTCGGTGGCTGGGGTTTTGTAATCCGGCCCGACCGTGCACGCGGCCAGCGCGCTCACCAGAAGGCTGGGTAAAAAGAGCTTCAAAGCGTTCATGAGTGTGCCTCCGGGGTCAGTGCATTGGCTGGGTGAATCGCGGCGGTCTTGCGCGCCTGTTTACGTTCGATGTAGCGACGGATGAGAACGAAGAACACGGGGGTCAGCAGCAGCCCGAAGAACGTCACCCCGAGCATTCCGGAGAACACCGCAACACCCATGGCACGGCGCATTTCCGAGCCGGCGCCGGTGGACGTCACCAACGGGATCACGCCCATGATGAAAGCGAAGGACGTCATCAGGATCGGCCGCAGACGCATGCGGCACGCTTCCAGGACGGCATCCAGCGGGGACAGGCCCTGGTCCTGTTTGTCCTTGGCGAACTCGACAATCAGGATCGCGTTTTTGCACGCCAACCCGACCAATACGATCAAGCCGATCTGGGTGAAGATGTTGTTGTCGCCCTTGGAAATGATCACCCCGGCAATCGCCGACAGCAGCGTCATCGGCACGATCAGGATCACCGCCAGCGGCAGGCTCCAGCTCTCATAGAGCGCGGCCAATACCAGGAACGCCAACAGCACGCAGAGCGGGAACACCAACAGCGCGGTATTGCCGGACAAAATCTGCTGGAACGTCAGGTCGGTCCATTCGTAAGTCATGCCGTTGGGCAATTCCTCTTTCAGCAGCTGTTCAATGGCGGCCTCGGCCTGGCCGGAGCTATAGCCGGGGGCGGCGCTGCCGTTGATTTCTGCGGTGAGAAAACCGTTGTAGTGCGAGACCCGGTCTGGGCCTGACGTCGGGCTGACCTTGACGAACGTGGCCAGCGGAATCATCTCGCCGCGATCATTGCGCACCTTCAACTGGCCGATCTGCTCGGGCTCCTGGCGGAACTGCTGCTCGGCCTGCACGTTGACCTGGTAGGTCCGGCCAAAACGGTTGAAATCGTTGGCGTACAGCGAGCCCAGATAGACCTGCAAGGTGTCGAAGATGTCGTTGATCTTCACCCCGTGAACCTTGGCTTTTTCCCGGTCAATGGCGGCTTCGACCTGCGGTACGTTGACGGTGTAGCTGGTGAACAGATTGGCCAGCGCCGGATTGCTGCGGCTCTTGGCGATGACGTTCATCGTCTCCTTGTACAGCTC
Source organism: Pseudomonas sp. PB120 (assembly GCF_009761815.1). Classification (GTDB taxonomy): domain Bacteria; phylum Pseudomonadota; class Gammaproteobacteria; order Pseudomonadales; family Pseudomonadaceae; genus Aquipseudomonas. The sequence continues at coordinate 7,769 of NZ_RWIN01000153.1, read as the reverse complement.
GTCATACCCCAGGTTGCCGCGGTCTTCGATCTGCAGGCGGAAGCCGCCGATGGTGCCCAGGCCTTGCACCGGTGGTGGCGGGAACACGGCGATGTAGGCGTCCTGAATGCTGCCGAACTTGGCATTAAGCGACGCGGAAATGGCACGGGCGGAAAGACTTGGGTCTTTGCGCTCATCGAAAGAACTCAAGCCGATGAACGCAATACCGGCGTTCGGGCTGTTGGTAAAACCGTTGATCGACAGGCCGGGGAACGCGACCGCGCTGTCGAAACCCGGCTCGTTCATGGCGATGGTGCTCATGCGCCGAATCACCGATTCCGTGCGATCAAGGCTCGCGGCATCCGGCAGTTGCGCGAAGGTCACCAGGTACTTTTTGTCCTGGGTCGGCACGAAGCCGGTCGGCGTGGTGCTGAAACCCATGTAGGTCATGGCGATCAGACCGGCGTACACCAGCAACGCCACGCTGCTGCCACGAATGACTTTGGCCACGGCCACCACATAGCCGTGGCTGGCCTTTTCGAAGACTCGGTTGAAGGGTTTGAACAGCCAACCGCCCAGCAGGCGGTCCAGCACTTTGGAGAATCGGTCTTTCGGTGCGCCGTGGGCCTTGAGCAACACCGCCGCCAACGCCGGCGACAAGGTCAGGGAGTTAAACGCCGAGATCACCGTGGAGATGGCAATGGTCAAGGCGAACTGTTTATAGAACTGACCCGTCAGGCCCGAGATGAATGCGGCCGGCACGAACACCGCGCACAGCACCAGCGCCGTGGCGATGATCGGTCCGGTCACTTCGCCCATGGCTTTCTTGGTCGCTTCGACCGGTTCCAGTCCGGATTCGATGTTTCGCTCGACGTTCTCGACCACCACGATCGCATCGTCGACCACGATCCCGATGGCCAGCACCAGACCGAACAGCGACAGCGCGTTGAGCGAGAAACCGAGCAGGTGCATCACGGCAAACGTACCGATCAGCGACACCGGCACGGCCACCAGCGGAATGATCGAGGCGCGCCAGGTTTGCAGGAACAGAATCACCACCAGCACCACCAGGATCAGTGCTTCAAACAGCGTGTGCACCACCGCTTCAATCGAGCTGCGCACGAAAATCGTCGGGTCGTAGACGATCTCGTAGTCCATGCCTTCCGGGAAACTCTTCTTCAGCTCGGCCATCTTCGCCCGAACCTGGTTGGAGATGTCGATGGCATTGGAACCGGGGCGCTGGAAGATCGGCATCGCCACCGCTTCCTGGTTATTGAGCAAGGCGCGCAAGGCGTATTGATTCGAGCCCAGTTCGATGCGGGCAATGTCCTTCAAACGCGTGATTTCGCCGTTCGGGCCACTGCGCACGATCACGTTTTCAAACTCTTCTTCGCTGACCAGACGCCCTTGGGAGTTGATCGACATCTGAAAGCTCGTGGCATTCGGCGCCGGGGGCGAACCCAGTTGCCCAGCAGCGACTTGACGGTTCTGTTCGCGCACCGCGGTGACCACGTCCGTTGCGGTGAGATTGCGCGAGGCGGTTTTGTCCGGATCGAGCCAGATGCGCAGCGAGTAATCACCGATACCAAACATCTTCACATCGCCGATGCCGTCCAGGCGCGCCAGTTCATCCTTGACGTTGAGGATCGCGTAGTTGGACAGGTAGAGCATGTCGTAGCGTTTGTCGGGAGAGACCAAATGCACCAGCAACGTCAGCTCGGGCGATGCCTTGTCGACGGTGATGCCGATGCGCGTCACTTCCTCGGGCAGCTTCGGTTCGGTGCGGGTCACGCGGTTCTGGACCTGGACCTGGGCGTTGTCCAGGTCGGTGCCCAACGCGAACGTCACCGTGAGGGTGAGTCGGCCGTCGGCCGTGGATTGCGAGGACATGTACAGCATGTTCTCGACGCCGGTGATGGCCTGCTCCAAAGGGGCCGCCACGGTTTCGCCGATGACTTTCGGGTTGGCGCCCGGGTAGTTGGCGTGGACGACGACGGTCGGCGGAACCACTTCGGGGTATTCGCTGATCGGCAACTGGAACAGCGAGATGGCGCCGGCGATCAGAATCAGCAGCGACAGCACCGCGGCGAAGATCGGCCGGGTGATAAAGAACTGGGAGAACTTCATGTCAAGGCTCCTTTATCCGCGCGGCGCAATGGTCGAACCCGCTTTCACCAGGGCTGGCGACGGGACGACGGGTGGGTTGCTGGCTTCGATGGCCTGACGCTGTTGAGCCAACGTGGAGACCACTTCCGGACTGGCCATCGGCGCGTCTTCAGGACTGATCACCGCGCCGGGGCGTACACGCTGCAGACCGTTGATGACGATGCGGTCTTCTTTCTGCAAACCACTGCGCACGATGCGCAGGCCTTCGAGTTTCGGCCCCAACTCCACGCTGCGATAAACGGCTTTGTTGTCCTGGTCGACCACGAGCACGAATTTCTTGCCGAGGTCGGTTCCCACCGCCTCATCCTTGATCAGCAGCCCCGGGTAAGCTGCACTGCCCACCAGCTTCAACCGGGCATACAGGCCGGGCGTGTATTGACCGTCTGCGTTGTCGAAGACTGCACGGCCACGGATGGTGCCGGTTTTCGGGTTGACCTGGTTGTCGACGAAGTCCATCTGCCCCAGGTGGCTGTTGTCCTCCTCGTTCGACAGGCCCATGTACACCGGGGTGGATTGACTGCGCTGCCCTTGCCGGGACAGTTGGCCGTACTTGAGGAACATGCGTTCGTCGGCATCAAAATAGGCGTACACCTTGTCGGTGGACACCACGCTGGTCAGCGGCGTGGTGTCGGCGGTGACGATATTGCCGGCGGTAATTTCCGCACGGCTGACACGGCCGCTGATGGGCGCCGTGACGCGGGTGAAGCTGAGGTTCAAGCGCGCCAGGTCCAGCTGCGCCTGAATGGCATCGACACCGGCCCGGGCTTCCTGGGCGGTGGTGGTTCGGGTGTCCGCCAGTTCGGCGGAGATCGCGTTGCTGCTCAGCAATCGCTGACCGCGCTGCGCTTCGTTACCGGTGCGGTTCAGCGTGGCGCGTGCTTGTTGCAGCTGCGCTTCGATGCGATGCACTTCGTGTTCGAACGGACGCGGGTCAATCTGGAACAGCAGATCGCCTTTCTTCACCAACGCACCATCGGTAAACACCACCCGATCAATCTGCCCCGACACACGGGGGCGAACCTCTACGGTCTCTGGCGCTTCAAGCCGGGCGGTGACCTGATCCCATTCAGTGATGGGCTGCTCGAGGACCTTCGCCACGGTGACGTGTGGCGCGCCCGGCGCCTGGGCGGCATCCGGCGCACGATCACACGCCGTGAGGACTGCAAGCGCCAATGCGGCGAGTGGATAACGCAAAGGTTTGAGTGACTGTTCCATGGGGGGTGTCCGCCAGACGGTTAGGGATTGGAGGATTCTCGACGTCGCGCGAGGCAGCGACGAATCGAACGGAGTGAACTTGGCTATCATCAATAATGATAGCCATCATGTTTAAGGCCAAAAAAAGGGAATTGCCCTGCTCAAGCCTTTGTATTCGTAATCGCGGTACAGACAGAATCCAGCGCCGGCCCAAGCGTCTGTGCTGCACGCAAGGCACGGGCTGTCGGCTGCATTTTCCGGCCGATGCGCTCAAACAGAGGGTCGTTGAACAGGGCGCGCAAACGAACCAGTGCCGCGCTGACAGCGGGTTGGCCCAGGCACAGTTTTTCGGCGGCCCGGGTGACGTTGCGCTCCTGGATGAGGGCTTCGAACACGACCAGCAGATTCAAGTCGATACTGCGCAGATCATTGCGTTTCATCAGTCAGGTCCACCAGGATGTTGTTGACTTGAGCCACAGGCTCGCCAGCGAAAATTCGATTGCGACAACTTTATATGACACATATCATCAATACTAGTCTCCGCTCAAATCTTGCGATGCGCGGACAATCTCGACTCAGGAGCCGTTCATGAAAGTCACGAAGGACCAAGCCGCGGCGAACAAAGAGGCAATCCTCACCGCCGCGTCCCGGCTGTATCGGGAAAAAGGCATCGATGGCATCGGCATCGGCGAGCTGTCACGTTCGGTCGGCCTGACCCATGGCGGCTTTTACGGGCAGTTCCCCGGTGGCAAGGAACAGCTGGCGTCGGAAGCCGTCAGCAGGACCTTCGAGTCCAACCTCCTTGATTGGAGTTCGGCCAAATCCATCCCCGAACTGGTCGAGGGCTACCTGACCCAGGCGCACATCGACAACTGGACCGAAGGCTGTCCGATTCCGGCACTCGGTGCTGATGTTGCTCGCACAGGCGGGACTGTCAGCAGCGCGTTCACCAAAGGTGTGGAGCGCTTGATCGATACGCTGATGGCGCTGGTGGAGGCGCCGACGCATGAAGAGAAATACCAGGAATCGTTGAGAATCCTCTCGTCGATTGCCGGCGCGATGCTGATTGCCAGGGCCATGGATAACCCAGAATTGTCGAAGCAATTCCTGCAATCGGTGATCAACGCCTGGTCTAGCGCCCCTGCAGAAGAAGAGCCGGGTGTGCAGCATCAATCAGAGGATGAAACCGAGCCCCGCTAAAGCCATTCACGACCGTTAGTCCGCGACTTCGTCTATCGCCCATTAAAAACATATTTATATGCTTAAATTGATATTGTCGAACAATCCCACCACAAGAGGGTGCCGTCATGAATATCAAAGTATTGGCTTTAACACTGCTGGCCTTCTGCGCCCAACCCGCCTGGAGCCAAACTCCCCCCGCCTCGCCACCGGCCGCCGAAAGCGCTGCGCTGACCACGCGCCTGGCGTTGCGTGACCTGTGGGTCGAGCACATTTTCTGGATCAGGAATTACGCCATCGCCAACCAGGCCGGCGACAAACCGCAAGCCAAGGTCGCCGCTGACCAGGTAGTCGACAACGCCACCAAAATCGCCAACAGCATCGCCCCGCTCTATGGCCAACCCGCTGCCGATCAACTGCTCAAGCTGCTTGCCGGTCATTGGGGCGCGGTGAAACACTACAGCGACGCCACGGTCGCCAAGGACGCGAAAGGCAAGCAGGCCGCCGTCACCGACTTGACCAGCAATGCCAAGGCGATTGCCGCCTTCCTGGCCAAAGCCAACCCCAATCTGCCTGAGGCTACGTTGGTGACGATGCTCGCAGCCCACGGCGGCCATCACATTGCCCAGGTCGATCAACTGGCCGCACACGACTATGCAGGCGAGGCCGGCACCTGGCACATGATGCGCACACACATTTTGTCCCTGGCCGACGCGCTGACGGCCGCACTGGTCAAGCAGTTCCCGGATAAATTCTGATACCGCGCGAGGGCACACCATGCTGGAAGGACTGGGCCGGACACAGCAGGACTTGCTCAATGCGCTGCTGTACCACGCGAGTGGCATGAGCATTGACGAGTTGGCTGAGCATTTGTCGGTGACACGCACGGCGGTTCGCCAACACCTGGCGTCCCTGGAGCGTGACGGTCTGGTGCTGCGTGGCGAAACCCGCCCGACAGGCCGACGCCCGGAGCAGTTGTACCAGCTCACCGATCACGCCAAGGAGCAGTTCCCGCGCCAGTATCAAATGCTCGCCAGTGTGTTGATCGAAGAAGTGGCCGACATCATCGGCCCCGAAGCCCTGGCCTCGTTGATGCGCAGCATGGGCCGCAAACTGGCCCTGGACCGTGAGCATCAGGTCGTGGACGAAGCCAGGATCGTGCAGCACATGAACCAGGCGGGCTACGAAGCAGAAGTCTTCTTTCGTGCGTCCGACGACAAGGAAATCGTCGCGCACAACTGTGTCTTTCACCGCCTGGCTGCGGCGCATCCGGTGGTCTGCGAACTCGACCTGGCGCTGATCGGTACGTTGGGCGGTGGTGAGGTCGAGCACAACGAATGCATGGTTCGGGGTGGGGATGTGTGTCGGTTCAAAATTCGGCCGAATGCGAATGAGCAAACCGCAAAGGATGATTGATGTACGCGTCAGGGTAAAAATTCCTGCTTCATCTGCGCAATGCTGTTCAGTTAAGGATTCTGTAGGAGCGAGCTTGCTCGCGATGCGTTTAGTCAGTAATCACGCGGCATCGTTTACGACCATCGCGAGCAAGCTCGCTCCTACAGTGGGCCAGGGGAATTTCATTTTGTTTCTGCCCACTCATAAAGGCCGCCGAACCGCCCTCACCTTCCCACTCCCGCCTCCACCACAGAAAAACCGATCCTCACCATCAAATTCAAGTCCAGACACCCCGACACCCGCCGGCAATTTCACACTCTCCAGCACCTCGCCGGTGTTCGAGTCGATCCGCCGCAACTCGCTTTCATCCCCCTCCCACGTACCATGCCACAGCGCGCCTTCGACCCAGGTCACGCCGGTGACAAAGCGGTTCGATTCAAGGGTCCGAAGGATGGCCCCGGTCTCGGGATCGATCTGATGGATCTTCCGGTCGCGGTACTCGCCGACCCATAAGGTGCCTTCGGCCCAGGTCAGCCCTGAATCGTTGCCGCCACCGGGGGCCGGGATGGTGTGAAGTACGCGGCCGGTTTGCGGGTCGATCTTGTGGATGCGATCCTCGGCGATCTGAAACAAATGCTCGCCGTCGAAGGCGGTGCCGGCATGGGCAGCGACATCGATCGAGCGCAGGGTCTTGCCGCTGTCGGGGTCCAGGGCGTTGAGTTTTTCGCCGCTGGCGAACCAGACACGCTCGCCGTCCCAGGTGACGCCATGCACGGCGTCGACGCCTTCAAACGGGCCGTATTCACGCAGGATGTTGGCGGTTGAATGTTTCATGTGGGTGTCCTCGTCACGGGGTGTGTGAGGTTTATCCTAGTCACCGGCGAAGGGAACCGGGAGTAACAAGGTCGTCGCGAAACCCGGCACCGGCGGGGTCATCCAGCGACGCGCCCGCCCGCGACCGAACGCCTGCACCTTGCCGCTGGCACCCAGTTCTTCGAGCACCCGTTGCACCGTGCGCTGACTGGTGCCGAGGGCCAGCGCCAGGGCTGAGCTCGACCACGATTCCCCGTCGGCGAGAAACGCAAACACCGCTGCGTGTTTTTCCTCCACGGGACGCGCCAGCACCACGACGTCGGGCGCCACCAGCGAGACCAGCGCAAACCCGCGCGCAGTGGCCGTTACCGTGGCCAAGGGTTTGAGCGCCAAACGCAACCGTCCGATTTCAACGCGCAACCGCGCGCGGTGGGATTCGTCGGTGAGCTTCAAGCGAAAGGCCTGGGCGATCAGCGCTCCCCTCGGCACATCTGCCGGCCAGGCCTCGGCCAGCGCCCGTGCAAGGGTGAACAACACCGGGCGCGTGGCGAGGGAGATCGACATGCCGACACCCCGCACGACGTATCGGCAGGCGTCCACCACCAGCGAAGCAGACCCGAGCAAGGCCTCCACTTCCTCCAGCAACAGCGGTCGCGCTTGACCCTGAGCAATCAGGCGAGCAGCAGGTGTTTCAAGAATCAGCGCTGCACTTTGTATTTCAGCGGTCAGCGCAGGAATGCCGGCAACGCGGGCGGCGGCCTCGGCCCGGGTGATTGCCGACCGCGCCCTTTGCGTCTCCAGCCGGCGCATGGCGATCCCCGCGACGAGCAGCTCGTGAGCCGCGCGCAAGGCCGGTGGCAGCGGCTCAGGGTCCAGTTCGGCGAGCAGCCCCTCGGCCTCATCGAGACGCCCGATCAACAGCAGTCGGCGCAATTCCAGATACCGTGCATGCGCCGCGTTGGCCCGATCCCCATGGGCCTCAAGCGTTTTGCGCGCCGCCTCGAGCGCCTTCACCGGCCAGCCAAGCTCCCGCGCCGCCAGCG
>NZ_RWIN01000152.1 GCF_009761815.1 Pseudomonas sp. PB120 | reverse complement strand
GGACGCAGGCTTCGCCAGCCGCTACAGGATTATGTTGGGATCTATAAACAAGAACGGGCCTGCGATGGCAGGCCCGTTTCAGTGGGAAGGTAAAAAGTGAATCAGGCTTCAGCCGTTTTGTGCAGCCTGTTCATTCTCGAGAAATTCGTCTTCCAGCAGCTTGTCGGCGTGGGGTCTATCAAACTTCACCACTGCTGCACGGGGTTTGCCCCGCAGTCTGCCGAACAGATGATCCAGCGCATGTTCGAGTTTTTCAGCCGCACCGTCGATCGCCAGTTCCAGGGAGTCGGCTTTATGAGTGACAGAAATGGGTTGGTGGCCCTTTGGCCGCGCTTCCAGTTGGCAGCGCATATCGTGCGGTCCGGGCTTGTCGCCGTTTTCGTCCCGCAGGTGAACCTCGACGCGTGTCAGGTCCTCTTCATAACGTTCGAGCGTGCTCTCAATGGTAGTACGTACCCACTCCTCCAGTCGGATGCTGCTTTGAATATGGTTATCGCTGTTGACTTGGATTTGCATAGTTCATCCCTTATTTCAGCTAGCTCGCTAGAGGCCCTCCGGCTAGCCCTTGGGCGTCATCACCGTGACCTCTTACTTACACAATCGGTCTGTGCGCAGAACAATTCAACCCCTAAAAAAAGATAAATTTCGATTCACAAAAAAAGCCGGACAAAGGGCAAAAGCGCTGTTAAGGTCGGGAGTTGGGTCGCCTCACTTCTTTGTCATAATTACTCACATCTGCTGCTCTGCCAGCGGATGCAGACTACGAAAAACACCCGCCTCTTCCACCAGCCAGTCATGCACCGCACGCACGCCCGGATGACTCAGCGCACCTGGCGCGTAGAGCAACATGTAGCGTTTGTGGTTGGGCACCGCCAGGCCGAATGGCACGATCAACGCTCCCCTCTCCAGTTCGTCGTTGAGCAACGTTCGCCGCGCAATCGCCACGCCCATGCCGGCAATCGCCGCCTCGATGGTCAGGTGATTGCGATTGAAGGTGTGCCCGCGCCGCACGTCCGCGCCCTCGAAACCGATGGCATTGAGGTAGAACTCCCACTCCGCGTATTCGTAGCTGCCGCGCCAGGCGGTGATGTCGTGCAACAACGGAAAGTGCACCAGGTCCGCCGGACCGTGCAGCGGCGGGCGGCCGCGCAACAGGCTTGGGGCGCACACCGGGAAAATCTGCTCGTCGAGCAGGGCTGTGGATAACAGTCCCGGGTAGCTGCCGTCATTCAAATCGATCGCCAGATCGAAATCGCCTTCGTGCAACGGCACGCTGCTGTCCTCCGCCACCAATCGCAACTGGATATCCGGAAAGCGCTGCTGCAAACGCGGCAGGCGCGGGGTCAGCCACTTGCTCAGGAACGATGGAATCGAGCGCACCCGCAAAATCCCGCTGATCATGCCCGCGTCCAGCCGTCGCAATTCCGCATCGATGTTGCCGTAAGCCTCGTTGACCGTAACGGCCAGTCGCTGACCTTGCGCGCTCAGCTCCACGCCCCGTGCGCGACGGTGAAACAAGCGAAAACCCAGGCGCTCTTCCAACTGGCGGATTTGCTGACTGACCGCACCCGGCGTGATGTGCAGCTCTTCGGCGCAGCGGGTGAATGACAAGTGCCGCGCGGCACAGGAAAACACGTGCAGCCAGACGTAAGTCTGGGCGTGCAATTGGCGACTCATTGTTTAGTCCTGCTAAAGGCTGTCTTAGGAAGTTTCGTTGGTCATGGTGGACCTAGGGAGGCAGTATCGCCGACATTGCGCTTGTCCTACAAAAATGGCAGCGATTCCTCTTCCATTGCTTGTATAGGCTTTAGCATGGCTATCAGTGTTTTCGATCTTTTCAAAGTGGGCATCGGCCCGTCCAGTTCCCACACCGTCGGCCCAATGCGCGCCGCCGCGACCTTCAGCCAGGTGTTGGTCGAGCAGGATCTGCTGGACGCCGTCCGTCGGGTAGAAATTCGCCTTTACGGCTCGCTGTCGGCCACTGGGGTCGGCCATGCCACCGACCGCGCCTGCGTCATGGGGCTGATGGGCGAATGGCCCGACAGCATCGACCCCACCAGCATCGATAACCGCATCAACACCTTGCTGGAAACCGGCGAGCTGAACCTGGCCGGCCAAACCACCATTGCCTTCAACTGGCAGCGCGATCTCCTGCTGCTCGACGAGAGCCTGCCCTACCACCCCAATGCCATGTCCCTGACAGCCTTTGGCGAAACGGGTGAATTGTATGAACAAACGTACTACTCGATCGGCGGCGGTTTCATCGTCGAAGCCGCGGAAGCCGAGTCCGGTATCGCGCCCACCAGCGATGTGGTGTTGCCGTATGATTTCTCCAGCGCCGCCGAATTGCTCAAGCTGTGCAACCAGCATGGCCTGCGAGTCTCAGAGTTGATGATGGCCAATGAATTGGCCTGGCGCAGCGAGGCCGATATCCGCCAGGGTTTGTTGCACATCTGGTCGGTGATGCGCGAGTGCGTCGAGCAAGGTTTGCGTCACGAAGGCATCCTGCCCGGAGGCCTGAATGTGCCGCGTCGGGCGGCGAAATTGCACCGCAGCCTGCTGGAAATCGGCAAGCCGAATGTCATCACCTCCACGCTGTCGGCCATGGAGTGGGTGAACCTGTTCGCCCTCGCCGTGAACGAGGAAAACGCGGCCGGTGGGCGCATGGTCACCGCGCCGACCAACGGTGCCGCGGGCATCATTCCGGCGGTGCTTCATTACTACATGAAATTCAATCCGGACGCGTCGGACGATGACGTGGTGGCGTTCTTTCTGGGCGCTGCCGCCGTGGGCATTCTGTGCAAGAAAAATGCGTCGATCTCCGGTGCGGAAGTCGGCTGCCAGGGCGAAGTCGGATCGGCTTGCGCGATGGCGGCGGCCGGTCTTGCGGACGTGCTGGGTGCAACCCCGGAGCAACTGGAAAACGCCGCCGAAATCGGCCTGGAACACAACCTCGGTCTGACCTGCGACCCGGTCGGCGGCCTGGTGCAGGTGCCGTGCATCGAGCGCAACGCCATTGCGGCGGTCAAGGCCATCAACGCCACGCAAATGGCCTTGCGCGGCGACGGCAAGCACTTCATCTCCCTGGACCGGGTGATCCGCACCATGCGCGATACCGGCGCCGACATGCATGACAAATACAAAGAGACGTCACGGGGCGGCCTGGCCGTCAACTGGGTGGAGTGCTGATTGCACCTTCTGTGAACACATGCCCCGAAACGGGCAAGATCTACTTACTCGCGATGAACGTCAGAGCACCGCGTTTAGCCAGTAAACACGCGTAATCGTTGACGACCATCGCGAGCAAGCTCGCTCCTACAGGGGATGTGATTGTCCGACAATCTTTCCGGCATGCCCCTTGCTTCATCCCTCTTGAGATTGCGAGCGACCTGCCAATGGTCCGGTGTGGCGAACCAACCCGATCACGGCCGGTCAACAACTGCACGTTCAATCAGGCGGTGACGCATCATGGACAATCCATTTCAGCTCATTACCGATGCTTTTGCACCGGATTATCAAATCAACCTGAGCATTCAGGGCCTGGACGGCAGCATCATGCTGACCCTCTCCAACAGTGGCCACGTGGTCGCTAAACGGATGATCAGCGCCGAACAGCGCAACGACCCTGCACGGCTAAAACGCCTGGTCCAAAGCATTCAGTTCGGCATCGCCATTGAACAGGGCCACAGCGCCATGGCAATCCTCGAGGCTATGACCGACGGCGACAGCCGCACCCTGCCGCCGCCACTCGTCAATGGCAACGCCCGCCCCGCCATGAGACTTTAAAGCTCGCCTTTTTCAACCTCGGGATGCTCACCGGAACCCGCACCGATCTTGCGTTGCGGGTGCTCGATCTTCACCGAGGGAAATTGCGACGAGGCGTAACGCACGACCAAAATGGCGAACGCCAGCAGCAGAATCCCGCCACACAGGTAGATGATCCCCAGGTCTGGCGGGTTGTGGTGCGAAACGTTGGAGATCAGCAGCCGTGTCAGCGCCGTAATCGCCACGTAGATCAGAAAGCGCACGGGCATGTGATTGGTCTTGAAGTAAATCCCGACCATCGCCCCCAATTCCAGGTAGATGAACAGCAGCAGGATGTCATCGATCTTGATGTGCCCCGCTTCGATCATCTGCAGGAATTCCATCACCGCGGCCCACGCGGTCACCGCCCCGATGGCGAACAGCGCCAGGTAGTGGAAGGTTTCGACGAACAGGTTACCCAGCGACTCGGCCAGCTGATGCACGTTCTGCCGCAGGTTCTCGGCCCAATTGATTTTCACGATGATTCTTCCTTAGCTCGGTTCGAGCGGATGATGCGGGTAGGACGTGACGGTTGTTCTGCATGCAGAAAAAAGGCCAGAGGCTTGATGATTGAGATGGCGATGGGTTGTGGCTGGACACTTTTGTGGTGTTTTGGCCGGCCTCATCGCGAGCATGCTCGCTCCTATACTAGTTTTGTGGTCGCCGCAGAATCATTGTGGGAGCGAGCCTGCTCGCGATAAGCGCGACTCGGTTCACCTGACAAACCCTGATTTCAGGCTACATTAAAAAGCCACTACCCAAAGCGCAGGGATTCGCTTATCCTTTTCGCTGTATATAAATACAGTGGTCGAATCAGACAACTAATGTGAAGGCATGTGAGGTGGTGAATGGCCGTCGAAGTGGTATACCGCAGCAGCCGAGATCTGGAGCGCTTGTTCATGGATAAAGCCGAAGCTGACCGTCATGACAAAATGCTCGAACTGGCCGAGTTGCTGGCCGAGGTGTTGCAAAAAGCCGTTCCGTCCCTGAACGAGCAGCAAGTGGAAGAAGTCGGAATCTACATGGCGAAGAACCGCGATGTGTTCGCCAAGGCGTTCAAGAGCCAGCCGGACGCGTTGTCCGAATTGCTGACTGCGCCGGTTGAAGTTGCGGAAAAAGAAGTCGCAGAAAAAGTCGAGCCTGTGGTGGCTGAAGCGCCTGAACCGGCCAAGCCAGCCAAAGCGGCCAAGACCCCGAAGTAAAAGCAATGCCCGAATTGAATAGGCCCTGAGTCAAATGGCTCAGGGCCTTTTTCATGCCCGGTGAAAACCATTCAGCGGTACAGCACTTTCTCCGCCAGTTCGTCCGCTACCCGGGCCGGGGAGCGTTTTTCCGCTTGGGCGTGGGCGAAAACTTCCGTCAGGCGCGAACTGATTTTCGACAGGTGCGCGGTGATGGTCGTGAGTTCTTCACCGCGATGCTTGAGCGACACATAGATCAGCCCGCCGGAATTGATCACGTAGTCCGGGGCATACAGAATGCCCCGTCGCTCCAGCTGATCCGCCACATCCAGATGGGTCAGTTGGTTATTCGCCGACCCGGCCACCGCCGCACAACGCAGCTGGGTCACGCTGTGACTATTGAGAACGCCGCCGAGGCCACACGGCGCGAGAATGTCACAAGGCGTGCTGAGCAATGCTTCGTTGGCAATCGGGTGCGCACCCAGTTGTTCCATGGCCAGTTGCACCTTGCCATGATCGATGTCGCTAACCAGTAGCTCCGCTCCGGCGGCGTGCAACTGCTCAGCGAGGGCGAAGCCGACATTGCCCAAGCCCTGAATGGCCACGCGCAAGCCTTCGAGATTATCGCTACCCAACCGAGCCATCGCCGTGCTGCGAATCCCGGTAAACACCCCCATTGCCGCATGAGGTGCCGGGTCGCCCGCCGACGTGGTGCTGGTGACGTGTTGCGTCTGTTGGGCGATGCAATCCATGTCCGCCACCGAGGTGCCGCTGTCGATGGCCGTGATGTAGCGACCGTCGAGCTGCTGGATACAACGCCCGAAGGCTTCGAACAACGCCGCGCGGTTTTCCACGTGGGCCGGACGAATAATGACCGCAACGCCGCCGCCCTGGGCCAGACCGGCGAGGGCTGCCTTGTAACTCATGCCTTGGGCAAGGCGCACGGCATCCTCGACGGCGGACTCGTCGTTGGGATAGGCAAGGTAACGACAGCCACCCAGGGCTGGCCCCAAACGGCTGTTATGAATGGCAATGACCGCCTTTAACCCGGTGACCGGATCCACGCTCAGATGCAGCGATTCAAGGCGAGTGCTTTGCATGAGAGCGAACATCGTAAGGCTCCCGAATCACGTCTTGTAGTCGCCAGTATAGGCTTGCGCCCAAAATTTGCTGAAGCGCACCGGAATAACCAGCGCCACGATGCACGCTTTCGGAAATAACCTGCACCGGCCCGTATGCGGTACTGGACGAATGCCGGAGACCGGGCTAAAACGAGGCATTCACCGGAGAATTTGATGACGCCGCGCCAACGTTTCTTCGCCTGTTTGCAACGCACCCCGCCCGCGCTGTTCGAGGCGGCGCTGTGGATTGCGGCCGAACACGACAACGCGGTGAACCCCGAGGCGGTGCTGCAGAATTTCAAGGACCTGCAACAGCGAGTCAGTTACGGCCTGCCGATGCTGCCGGTGAGTGAACTGGCCCAACCGTTGTTGCGACGGATGAACGACCTGGGGTTCGCCCAGGACGATTCCAACCCGCTGCGCCCACACGTGGCGCTGATCGATAAAGTGCTGGAGCGCCGGCGTGGCCAACCGCTGGCCTTGGGACTGATTGCGCTGGAGCTGGCAAGAGGCCTGGAGATTCCCCTGGTCGGGGTCAACTTTCCCGGGCACTTCCTGTTGCGCGTACCGGGCGCCGACCACCTGCTCGACCCTTGCGGCGGACGCCGGTTGTACCCCAACGATTGCCGCGAATTGCTGCACCGCCAATACGGTCCGAACATGAAGCTCAGCGCCGAGCATCTGGTGACTGCCGAGCCCGTGCACATGCTGCAGCGACTGTCGCGCAACCTGCGCCAATTGCACCTTTCCAATGACGATTACATCGGCGCCCTGGTCGACGCCGAACGCGTGCTGGAACTGGGTAACGCGAGCGCCTCCGACTACCTGGCCCGGGCCAGTCTTTATCAACGACTCGATTGCCCGAACGCCGAACGCTTCGATCTGGAGCATGCGTTGTTGCTCAGCGATGACCCGATCCAGCGGATTCGGTTGACGGAACGATTGGGGCATTTGCCGCCGAACTCGATCGTCCACTAATCGCCGCCCCCCCTGTGGGAGCGAGCCGGCTCCGGGCGGCGCTCCGACGATGAGGGCAGCACTTTCAGCATCAATGTCACTGACAGTCCGTCATCGTCGGAGCGCCGCCCGGAGCCGGCTCGCTCCCACATTGGTTCGGTGTAGGGTTTATGGCGTGTCGGGCTGGTTTGCGGGGTGCGCCTTGATGAACGCCGGGTGCGTCGCCGCAAGCGCCGCGACCCGACGAATCCGCGGGTACGACTCCAGGGAAATATTAAAGCGCTCGGCGGCGTACAGCTGCGGGATCAGGTAGGCATCCGCCAACCCCGGCGCTGGGCCGAAGCAATAATTCTCATCACCAATCAACTGCTCGACCGTCGCCAATCCCTGGCTGATCCAGTGGCCGATCCACTCGACCACTTGCGGTTCATCGTGGCCAAGCTGGCGCAGCTTGTTGAGCACGCTGACGTTGTGCAGCGGGTGAACATCGCAGCCGATCACCGCCGCTACGCCGCGCTCATGAGCGCGGGCGGCGAGGTCTTTGGACAGCAGCGGCACCTGTGGATAACGCTCCTCCAGGTACTCGATGATCGCCGGTGACTGGATCAACAGATCGCCTTCGTCGGTGCGCAACGCCGGCACCCGGCCTTGCGGGTTGACCCCGAGGTACGCAGGTTGCCGGTGCTCGCCACCCGGCGGTGCGATCAGGTTGATCGGCAGCGCCTGATAATCCAGCCCCTTGAGCGCCAACGCGATTCGCACCCGGTAGGACGACGTCGAACGGTAGTAGGTATAGAGTTCCATGACCCGATCCTCTTAGCGTGCCGGCAACACTTTGCCACGGCATTCGCCGAAACCGATGGAGGCAAAACCGTCGCGGCTGCAACGGGCGCGCAGGATGATTTCGTCACCGTCCTCAAGGAATTTGCGCACTTCGCCAGACGCCAGTTCGATCGGCTTTTTGCCGCCTTCGGTGATTTCCAGCAGGCTGCCGAACTGGCCGTTTTCAGGCCCCGACAAGGTGCCCGAACCGAACAGATCACCGGCCTGCAGTTGGCAACCGTTGACGCTGTGGTGCGCGACCATTTGCGCCACGGTCCAGTACATGTGTTGGGTATTGCTGAGGGTCAGGCGATGGGCCGGCAGGTTCTGCTCGCGCATGGTTTCGGTGAGCAGCAGCACTTCCAGTTCGATGTCGAAGGCCCCAGCGGCCTGATCGCGCGTGTCGGTCAGGTACGGCAGCGGTTGCGGATCGCCTTGCGGACGCGCCGGTTGAGCGCGACGGAACGGCTCCAGCGCTTCGGCCGTCACGACCCACGGTGAAATGCTGGTGATAAAGCTTTTCGACAGGAACGGCCCCAGCGGCTGGTATTCCCAGGCTTGGATGTCCCGCGCGGACCAGTCGTTGAGCAGGCAGAAACCGGCAATGTGATCAGCCGCGTCGCCGATGGCAATGGCGTCGCCCATCTCGTTGCCTTGGCCGATCCAGATGCCCAGTTCCAGTTCGTAATCCAGGCGTGCACATGGACCAAAGGTTGGCTCGGTCTGGCCGGCCGGCAAGGTCTGGCCTTTCGGGCGTCGAACGTCGGTGCCGGATGGACGGATGGTCGAGGCTCGACCGTGATAACCGATCGGCACGTACTTGTAGTTCGGCAGCAGCGGGTTGTCTGGACGGAACAGCTTACCGACGTTTTGCGCGTGTTCGATGCCGACATAGAAGTCGGTGTAGTCGTTGATTTTGGCCGGCAGGTGCATCTCGCAATTCGCCGCCAGTGGCAGCAGTTTCGCGCCCTGAGCTTCAATCTTGCCGTGCAGGGTGCTGCCGTCCTGGAACAACTCGATCAGGCGTTCACGCAGGGCCACCCGCGCCTCGCGGCCCAGTTCGAAAAACGCATTCAGTTGACCGCCTCGAGTGGCTTCCACGGCAGCACGTGCGGCGCCCTCGAACAGGCCGGCGTCGAGTGCGGCTTCCAGATCGAAGATGTGATCACCGATGGCGACGCCGCTGCGTGGCGCCGAACCCTTCGTGCTGAACACGCCGAGCGGCAGGTTTTGCAGCGGGAAATCGGCATGGCCGTTGGCGGAGGCAACCCAGCTACGAGGGGTGGTTGTCTGAGTCATGGGTTATCTCCGGGTCGGGTCGAAAGTGGCGGGCAACGTGGCCCAGCAGGCATCGTAGTTGGTTTGCAGTTGCGGGCAGTCGAGGGCGTAACGGCTCGGACGCAACACTTGGCTGGTCTCGAACATGAACGCCATGGTGTTGTCGATTTTCGCCGGGGCGAGTTCCGCGTTGATCGCTTTGGTGCAGGTTTCGCCATCCGGGCCGTGGGCACTCATGCAACTGTGCAACGAGGCTCCGCCGGGCAGGAAGCCTTCGGCCTTGGCGTCGTATTCGCCTTTGATCAGGCCCATGAATTCGTTCATCAGGTTGCGATGGAACCACGGTGGACGGAAGGTTTTCTCGGCCACCATCCAGCGTGGCGGGAAGATCACGAAGTCGAGGTTGGCCAGGCCATGCACGCTGGTCGGGGAGGTAAGGACGGTAAAAATCGATGGATCCGGGTGATCGAAACTGACCGTGCCAATGGTGTTGAAACGGCGCAGGTCATATTTGTACGGCACGTTATTTCCGTGCCAGGCCACGACGTTTAGCGGCGAATGATCGAGCTCGCAGCCCCACAACTCACCGAGGAATTTCTGCACCAGCGTGGTCGGTTGCTTGAGGTTTTCGTAATGGGCGACCGGGGTCAGGAAATCCCGCGCATTGGCCAGGCCGTTGCTGCCGATGGGCCCAAGGTCCGGCAGTCGCAGCGGCGCGCCATGGTTTTCGGCGATGTAGCCGCGTGCTTGCGGATCGAGCAGTTCGACGCGGAATTTCAGGCCACGCGGCAGCACGGCGATTTCCAACGGCTCCAGGTCCAGCACGCCCAACTCGGTCGCAATGCGCAAGCGTCCCTGTTCAGGCACCAGCAACAGTTCGCCGTCGGCGTTGAAGAAGACGCGCTCCATCGAACGGTTGGCGCGATAGCTGTAGATGCTGATTCCGGCCGGTTTTTCCGCACCCGAGTTGGCCGCCATGCTCACCAGCCCGTCGATGAAATCGGTCGGCTCGGTCGGGATGTCCAGCGGATTCCAGCGCAGGCGATTGGGGGTCACTTCACCCAGCGGGCCACCCGCCAGTTGCCGATCCAGCTTGATGAACGCCGGGTGGTTGGCCGACGGCTGAATGCGGTACATCCAGGTGCGCCGCGCTTCACTGCGAGGCATGGTGAACGCGGTGCCGGAGAACTGCTCGGTGTAAAGACCGTAGGGGGCTTTTTGCGGGGAGTTCTGACCGACGGGCAGCGCGCCAGGCAGTGCTTCGCTGCTGAATTCGTTGCCGAAGCCGGACTGATAAACCAGCGCGGACGCGGTTGAATCGAGGTTCATGGAGCCTCCTGAACAGGGAGTCGGCAATGGCCTGTCGCTCCGCTGAAGAGGTCTTGGCACGCCTGGGTTATTTTTATCGTAATCAGATTACGCATAACGTAATTTGATTGGTATTGACCGTCAAGCTATAAAGACGCCCATTCGTCCCGGGATCAGACCACCGCCATGGAAACGCCGCGCAACAATGACAAGCAGAAAGTCCGCTCGGCCGAGGTCGGCACCGACATCCTCAAGGCGCTGGCCGAGTTGTCGCCCTCGACATCGTTATCGCGGCTGGCCGAGCACGTGCAGATGCCGGCGAGCAAGGTCCACCGCTATTTGCAGGCGTTGATCGCCAGCGGTTTTGCCGAACAGAATGCCGCCACCAACCACTACGGCCTGGGTCGCGAAGCCTTGCGCGTGGGCCTGGCCGCACTCAACAGTATGGACGTGCTGAAAGTCGCCGCCCTGCCCTTGTCCGAGTTGCGCGATGAACTGAACGAAACCTGTTTTCTGGCCGTGTGGGGCAATCAAGGCGCAACTGTGGTGCACATCGAACCGGCGGTGCGCGCCGTGACGGTGGTGACGCAATTGGGCTCGGTGTTGCCGTTGCTCAGCTCATCCACGGGATTGGTGTTTGGCGCTTATCTGCCCAGAATTGAAACAGTGGATTTACGTGAGCGGGAAGTGCAGGCGAGCAGTGCCCATGTGCTGGCGGACGATCAGGCCTATGCGACCCTGTGCGAACAGATCCGCGAGCGTGGTCTGCACCATGTGCATGGTCTGTTGATGCCGGGCGTGGATGCCTTGTCGGCCCCGGTGTTCAATGCCGTCGGGCATGTGGCGGCGGTGATGACCATCGTTGGGCCAACATCGTTGTTTAATGCCGACGAAAACGGCCCGGCGGCGCAGCGATTGCTGGCGGCGACGCGGGCCGTTAGTTGGCGAATGGGGTATGAGCCCACTGCTGCCGGGGGTTAATCAAGTTACCCCTTACTGTGCGATTACTTGGTTCGGTAGGATTCGACCACCACACGGCCTGCATTATTCAGGTCTATGACATCCAATCCGACAACACGGTCATTTTTCTCAAAAGACCATCGCTTGAAAAAAACACCTGCATATTCACTATTAAACTTCGGAAACTCATCCGCCTGCACTTTCTCCATGATTGCCCAGCTCAGGCTCTCGGAGTAATCAACCACCTGTTTTCCCTCGTCGTTGATCACGACCGAGCTCAGGTAGGTTTGATCGACATCGAGGTTATAGCCCATATGACCTAAGATCTTGGTTAACTGCTCACTGACTTCTTTCAGTAATTTCATCAATAGAATCCTTTCTATAAGTGGGGTCGACCTCACTGCATTCAACAAGCCAAATAGCCATTGATGGGCCGACGACCACTTTATAAAACACTTCACCTGCTCAAGTAACCCTGAACGTGTATGCATTCGTAAACAAGTAACGACTGCAACTCAAACAACGATACCCAATACTTTAGCCTTGGCCACTGCCTGAGTTCTCCGCTCTACGCCTAACTTTCCATTGATCCGCCGCGCGTGAGTTTTTACTGTATGCAGCGATATGAACAATTGATCTGCTATTTGTTGATTGGAATTCCCCAGCGCCACCAGTTGAAGCACTTCTATTTCCCGCTGACTGAGCGGGTTCTGCACCGAGGTCATCGGCTCAACAGGGTTGCGGGACTCGGGACACGCGATCCCCTGCAGCAATTCTGGGTGGCGCAATTGCAGATCGCGCAGGACCTGTTGCAGGTTGCAGCGCTCGATCAGCGCCAGACCTTCCTGCATCGCCTGCCGCGCAGCGAGCGTGTCACCGGTCAGCCAGGCCACTTCCGCCAGCGCCAGGTGCAATTGCGCTTGCAGCCCCGACATGCCCCGTTGCCGCGCCCAGTTCAATTGCGCCTCGAGCTGCACCAGCGGTGTCTGCGCCTGCCCCCGATAGACCTCGGTCAGTACCAGCAGGTATTCAAGGCCGGGAATCAACTCCAGCGTCGCCGGTGGCGCCTGGCGTGCATGCTCGCCGTGATAATGGCGCAGCACCCGGGTCAGGGCTTCATGGGCCAGATCCGGACGGCCCTGCTGGAGCCAGAAATGGCAGCTGAATTGCAGCAGGACGCTGCGGTAGACCGAGTCTGGAATCCGCCGCTGTTGCATCAACCGTTCGGCCTCACGCAGCAGGAAGAAAGCCTGGGCGTAATCCTGGCGATTGGCGGCCAATTGCGCGAGGCCGAGGAAACCATACAGCACACGCTTGTCCTGATTGCGCAGGCAGATTTGCAGGCCGTCCTCGAAATACGCGGCCGCCTGCATCTCGTCTCCCTGACTCAGGCTCAATCGCCCGCGATGCAAGGCAATCCGCCCCAGCAACGGCTGGGCCAGCGGCCTTTGCTGGACGAGCAAGCCCTGCATGTTGGCCAGCAGGCTTTCGGCCCTGCAGGACGCTCCGCGCTGCTCGAGCAGTTGCGCATGATCGAGCTCGAGCAAGCCTTCGAACACCAACGAACCTTGCGCTCGCGCCAGGCACAACGCTTCACGGTTAATCGCCTGCGCCACGTCGAGCTCGCCCCTGAGCAAGGCTTGCTGGGTCAGACCCGACAGGCACATCAGCCGAGCGGTCCAGAGCGCGGGGTCGAGTTCGTCGAGCGCCTCCAGCAAATGCGCGCGCGAGGGGCCCATGCGCCCCTGCAGGTGCAGCAGCCACCCCTGCATCGCCTGCCAACGCGCAATCAGCTGCCGTTGCTGCACCGCCGACGGCTGAGGGACGAAGCGCGACAAATGCTCGATGCACTCGCCCGCCTGCTCGAACCGCCCGGCAAACAGCAACGCGGCGGTGATCAACCCCACCAGTTGCGGTGAGCCAAGCATCAGCGCCTCGCCTTGCTGTTCATGCAGGCGCAACAACAGCACCACCGTCTGCTCCTCGAACAGGTGCTCGAAACTGAAATGCTGCAACAGACTGACCGCGACCTCGAACTCTTCGGCCAGCAAGGCCTGTTCAAACGCGGCTTTCCAGTCCAGTTCGCCAGCGAACCACTGGCAGGCGCGACGATGCCAGGAGCGACCGGCGGGCCATTGCTCTTCGCGCATCAATTGCGTGAGCGGAGCAAAAATCTGCAGCCAGTCTGTCGAATCCTGCCAGGGCTCGATGAAGCAACCCAGCGCCTGCAAACTGCTCAGGTATTGGGCGCCCTCGCCGGCACCGAACAGGTGGTCGCACAACCGCGCATTGAATCGCGGCAGGTGGGCCAGCACACGCCAGGCTTCCGCCAGCTCCGGGGTCAGCATGTCGAACAGTTCGTGTTCGAGATAATCGTGCAGGGTGTCCGGTCGGCCGTGCAGCTGCTCGTTGCGCGACCAGTCGCATTTTTGCAGCAACGCAATCCGCACGCCGGCACACCAGCCACCGCTGAGTTCGATGATCCTGCTGGCTCGTTTCGCCGCCTGTTCCGGCGCCAGATGATGCAGCAGCCGGGCCACTTCCGTTTGATTGAAGGCCAGTGTGGCGCGCTCGCAGTCGTACAGCTCATCGGCGAGTAACAACCGTGGCCAATTGCATTGCGGGCGGCGTCGGCCGCTCAGCCACCAGGTAACCATCGGGCTGCTGACGGCCAGCAACCGGTCGAGCAACAGGTCCAGCTCCGGGTTGGGCGTGCGGCAATAGTCATCGAGGCTCAGCCAGGTCGGCGTCTGCACTTGAGACAAAGAAGAAAGCAATGCGGGTTCGTCCGCCGAGTCCGCCCCCAGCGCCTGGGCCAATCGCTGCCGGAAGTCGGCCACCTGCATCGACACCCCGGCCAACGGCAACCAACAGACCCGACAATCCTCGGGCGCCTGCAACAGGCATTCCGCGAGCAGTGCGCTCTTGCCACTGCCGGCCGGCGCACAGAGCAGTTTCACACGCGCGGTCGATGCCAACAGCGGCTCGGTCAGCCGGTCGCGAGTCAGGTGGTGTGAAGACAAACGGGGCAAGAGTCCAGGACGGTCCAGACACGGGGTCATGGCGGTCATAGTGGTGCGCCTTTTTATAATTGTGGCGCCACCCTAGCCCGCTCTACACAGCTTGTTGAAGAAGTATTCAACACACTTATCGGCACCTATAAAAAAGGTGACCGCAAAGTCACCTTTTTCTGTAGAGCCTGTAGGAATCGTTACCTGACACCCGTACTCCGTAGGGCTGCCGGCGTGTAGTCCCCTGCTTTGGCGTCGATGTTGAACTCGAAGCTGCGCTTCTCTTCGTTCTTCATCCCCAAGGCAATGTAGCGTCCGGCAATCAAGTCATACAGCGCTTCAACGGTATAGGCCGGAACCTGATGATCGTAGTAGAACTGCGCATGCCCTTCCGCCACACGCCAGAGCTGACCGCGACCGTCATAGTGATCCGCCAGCGCCACCTGCCAGCTGTCCTCATCGATGTACATGTGACGTTTGGCGTACACGTGCCGTTCGTTGGGCTTGACCGTGGCCACGATCTCCCAGACCCGGTGCAACTCATAGCGTGTCAGGTCCTGATTGATGTGCCCGGCCTTGATCACATCGGTGTACTTCAGATTCGGCGAATCGAGTTTGTAGCTGTTGTAAGGGATGTACATTTCCTTCTTGCCGATCAGCTTCCAGTCGTAGCGGTCCGGGGCCCCGGAAAACATGTCGAAGTTGTCGGTGGTGCGCAGCCCGTCGGACGAAGTGCCTACCCCGTCATAGGCCACTTGCGGCGCGCGCCGTACACGGCGTTGGCCGGCGTTGTAGATCCAGGCCTTGCGTGGCTCCTTCACCTGATCGAGGGTCTCGTGGACCAGCAACACGTTGCCCGCCAGTCGAGCCGGCGCGGTGACTTCCTGCTTGAAATAGCTGAGGACGTTTTCGTCGCTGCCCGGCTTCAGGTCACCGAGCAACGAGGGCACGGCCACCTCGTCCTTGAAGCGGATCACGGTGAAGTCACCGTTGGACTGCGGCGTGGCCTGGGTGATGGTGCGACGCAGATTGCCCCCGTGATAACGGGTGACGTGGTTCCAGATCACCTCGACGCCGTTCTTCGGAATCGGGAAGGCGTAGTAGCGATTGCCGGTGAAATTGGCCAGGCCGTTACCGTCATTGATTGGTGTCACGTTCAACGCGCTGCGCTTGGCCGACTCGTTGATGTCTTGCGGCACGGCCACGGTACGGTGGGTCGGATAGACCGGGATCTTGTAGGTTTCCGGATAGCGTTTGAACATGGCTATCTGGCCGTCGGAGAGCTTGTCCTTGTACTTGTCGACGGTCGCTGCCGTGATGGTGAACAGCGGTTTTTCATTGGCGAACGGGTCGGCCAGGAAACCTTTGCTGTCCACCGCGCCGGCATTCTTCGGCAGGCCACCGGTCCAGGCCGGGATCGAGCCGTCAGCGTTACCGGCCTTCTCACCGCCCAACGGCGTGAGGCTGGTGCCGAGTTTGTTCGCTTCTTCCGGCGACACCGCAGCCATCACATCGACGGCCAACAGGCTCAGGGCCAGAACGCCGCATTGCAGAATCATCTTGCGCATTGAAATCATCCTTCTCAGCCAGATCAGAAGTTCACGCCAAAGCTCAGCGCCAGGAAGTCGCGATCTTCCAGGGTGTTGTAGTCACCACCGAAGAAGTCGGTGTAACTGAGGCTCGCGGTGTAGGTGTTGCGATAGTCCGCATCAACGCCGACGCTGACCGCCTTCGCGCCCTCGTTGAACAAGCCGTTGGGGCCGTAACCCGACACGTCGTGCGACCAGGACAGGTTGGGTCTGAAGTTGATCCCGGCGATGACGTTGTTGTAGTCGAGGATGGCGCGGGCGCGATAACCCCAAGACGTGGAGGTTACGAAGCCGTCGGTATCACCGCGGAAGCCGTATTGGCCGTAGACCGAGTCGCGGCCGTAACGCAGCTTGCTGCGGGGCTCCAGACCACCGACGTGAACAACCGCCGCCTCACCCACCAGCGTCAGGCGATCGGCGCCCGCCACCTGATCGATGAAGTGGGTCAGGGTGCTCTGGATCTGGGTGATTTCCTTGCGTCGGTAACCTTTGTTGTCAGCGCCGGGCGTGGTTGCGATGGGTGACGCCGCACCGCCCGCGATCGGGTTGAGCATCGCCAATGTCAGATCGGTGCTGTTGACCTGCACCGGAGCATTTGGCCGATAGCTCATCTCGCCGGTCCACGCGGTGCCGGTGGGCAAGGTGGTGGAGAAGCTCGCACCGTAGAGACGAATGTCTTCCGGGTACTCGAGATAGTACTGACCGCGACCGAGCATCACGCTTTGAGCGAGGCCCGAGCCGGTGCCAGGCGCCACACGGTTGGCGGCGGTGACGATCCCTGGAATGCTCGCCAGCGTGCGCAGCCCGGCGGTGGTCGTACCAACGTTGGGAGTGCGACTGTGGTAGTTCATGAAATACAGGCCGTACTCGGTGTCGTCACCGAGCCAGCGCAACGCCGTCCCCCATTGCCCGGAATCGCGGGCATCGCGGTCGCCGCCACGGGGAACCACCACGCCTTCCTTGGTGACTTCAAAGCCTTGGCCAAACGCAGCCGCAATCGGCTGCAACGGCGCAATGGCCGGGTTGGCGACGGTGTATCCCTTGGTGCAACCATCCGCTGCCACGTCACTGCCGAAAAACGTGCCGCAGTTGTCGAGAACGGTCTGGTCCCACTCCAGTTGATAAAACGCTTCCACGGTGAGCTTGTCGGTCAGGCCCTGGGAGCCGAACAACATGTTCACCGGAATCAGGCCTTCCTTGATCTCCGCACCGGGACGGCGGAACGCTGAAACGTCGACCGGGTTGATGCTGTTGATCGAGTTACCAATGAACGTACTTTCGCCCCAGCTGACCACCTGCTTGCCGGCGCGCACGGTGCCGGGCAGATCGGCGATGGAATAGTTGTGATAGACGAAGGCGTCGAGAACCTGCGCGCCGGCAGACTTCGCACCTTCCTTGCGGCCGCTATCGCTGATGGGCTTGAACTCGCGGTCCTCGTCCTTCAACTCGAAGTCGTACCAATATTTGCCACGGACGAAAACACCGGTGTCGCCGTACTTCAGTTCGAGGTCGTGGATACCCTTGAAGATCTTCGAGAACGTTTCGCCCTTCTTGAAGTTCAGTCGCCCGTCGTCGCCGGTCGATGCCTGACCCGTCCCGCCGTTGACGGTGCCCACCAACGCGTTGTCGGCATCGCGCATGCCCCAGCTCGCGCCGACCGACAACGAGGAGTCAAACGTCCCCTCGATTTCCCCGATATTGAACGAAACAGCCTGCGCCTGGGCGCAGCAACCCAAGGCCACCGCAGCGGCCAGCGCCTGCGGTTTGAAGATGGCGCGCATTGTTGTTTTTGTCATGCGTCTTCCCCGGTGAGTGACAGAAGGCCACACCCTACTGCCGCACGTTGGGGGCGATAAGCGCACCAAGGAGGTATTTGCGGTGTCGCTCTAAAGGATGAATGGCCGCTGGGGATGCGGGATCGGGCGGGGTATGGATGAGTTGGATGAAGGGCTATCAGGGGAACGTATGAACAATGGCCAATACGTACCGTGTAGCAGCTGCCGAAGGCTGCGTTCGGCTGCGCAGCAGTCGTGTTTCAGCCGCCTCGATCTACCGGATGAAAGTAGACGCAGCGTTCACGACTGCTGCGCAGCCGAACGCAGCCTGCGGCAGCTGCTACAGTGAATCCATCGCTTGGCAGAGACGGCACTGTTGCCCGGATTGCAACAGTGCATGTCCGAAAACGCTATTTTTCCTTTGGGCTCAGGCGCTTATTCTTGTTGGGCTTTCAGGGCGAATGGCCAGGAAGCAAGACTTCAGATGAATCGAAGGTTTTCGGCTCATCACCCGGTGTACACAGACGTTGATTTGTAGCTCCTTGATTTAACGTCTTACTTTGGCCGCTGCGTTTGCAGCGGCCTTTTTTATGGGTGATGGTTTTCAGCGAGGGGGGCGAAGCGCAGAGAGGGGTAGCAGGACTCAGGCAAGCCCTGCCGAAGGAATTGCTGTCAGAGCGAATACTTCTGCAAATTCCCCATCATTTCCTTCAGCGCCTCAATATTGTCCTTCGGATGCGCCGCCCCTTCGAAATCGCAAATCTGCCCCCAATGCGCCGCCACATCTTCCGGGGAGAACCCCACCCGTGGATCAAACCCGGCGCCCAGGCTGCGTTCCCAGCGTACTTTGCCCATCCAGCCGCCGCCGACTTCGAACAGGCCTGAGGTTTCCTTGCAGGTTTCGCTGCCGAGGTACACCACCAGCGGGCTGACCAGTTCCGGTTTGAGCTGTTCGAACACTTGGGGCGGGATCAGGCCTTCGGTCATGCGGGTGCCGCCGGTGGGGGCGATGGCGTTGACCAGGATGTTGTTTTTGCGGCCTTCGATGGCGAGGGTGCGGGTCAGGCCGTAGAGGCCGAGCTTGGCCATGCCGTAGTTGGACTGGCCGAAGTTGCCGTAGATGCCCGAGGTCGAGGCGGTGAAGATCACGCGGCCGTAGTTTTGCTCACGCATGTGCGGCCACGCGGCGCGGGTCACTTTGTAGGCGCCTTCGACGTGCACGCGGTAAACCAGGTCCCAGTCGCCGTCTTCCATTTTGTGGAAGGTCTTGTCGCGCAGGATGCCGGCGTTGTTGACCACAACGTCCACCCGGCCGAAGACATCCAGGGCGTTCTGAACGATTTTGTCGCCGTCGGTGACGGAATCGTGGTTGGCCTCGGCGATGCCGCCTGCTTCACGAATCTCCGCCACCACGCGGTCGGCGGCGGAAGCGTTGGCGCCTTCACCCTGCGCCGAACCACCGAGGTCATTGACCAGCACCTTGGCGCCCTGCCTGGCGAACAGCAGTGCATGCGCCCGGCCAAGACCGCCGCCTGCACCCGTGATGATCACGACTTTATCTTCGAAACGCACCGACTCGTTCATTGAGGGACTCCAGCAGGCCAGGGGGACAATGAGTTCGAGTGTCAGGCACGGCGCTGCGGGTCACAATGAACACGGGGGAGGCTGAATGGTGCTCGATAAGGCTGGGGGATGATTGGCGCGAAAACATCATCTGCGGCGAGGGTGCTCCTGTGGCGAGGGAGCTTGCTCCCGCTCGACCGCGCAGCGGTCGCAGGCGGCTTTAACTGATACACCTTTGGGGCTGCTTCGCAGCCCAGCGGGAGCAAGCTCCCTCGCCACAGATGTTTAACGTTAACGAGGGCTCAAGAGCACGCCACCTTGCGCGTCGGTGAAATCAGGTTGTCGCGAAACGCCAGGTAATGCTTGAGCACCAGCACCGGCGCCTCGGTCTGCGGGTAATGGCCGATGTCGGGCAGCAGGACGGTGTCCGGGTTCGGTATCAGCTCCCGATAACGCTGGACCATGTGCGCGCCGGAGATCGGATCGACCTCGCCGTCGATGACACGAAGCGCCACCTCGCCACGCTGCATCGCGGCAACCCAACGATCACGCTGGGTGCGACGCTCGGGGATGTAGGCGATCAATTTGTGCATGATGCGTGGCCCGTGATTGCTGTCGATCAGGCTCCAGAAATCGTCCATCTCGCTTTCGGTCGGACGGCTGTCCGGACCAAAGATCTGCCGAAAACTCTTGACCAGGGCATCACGGGAAAAAGCCCGGCCGATCATCCAGCCCAACGGGCTCAGCAGCAGCTTTTGCATCAGGATCGGACGATGGGTTTCGGGAAACAGCCCGCCGTTGAGAAACACGCAACTGGCAAGATGAAACCGTTCTTCGTAATGCCGGGCCAACAGTTCCTGAGCCACGCTGTCGCCATAATCGTGGGCCAGCACATGCACCGGCTGCTCGACCTTCAAGTGCGCGAGCAATGCCTGTTGCAGATCGGCCTGCTCCAGCAGGCTGTAGTCGTGATCGACCGGTTTGGCCGAGTCACCGAAGCCGAGCATGTCGCAGGCAATCACCCGATAGCGCTGCGCCAAGGGTTGCCAAAGGTAATGCCAGTCCCAGCTGGCCGTCGGGAAGCCGTGGATGAGCAACAACGGCTCACCCTGCCCCGACGTCCAGTAACGGATGGACTGACCACGGAATACGAACGTCTGGCTGCGTTTACGCCAGACACACAGAGGAATCTCGGCGAGTGGCATTAGAGTTTATACCCCGGGTCCTGTTTATCGAGTTTGCGCAGCAGCGCTGGCCAGGCCAGTGCACCGCCCATCCCTTGAGCACTCTTGGTGACGCCGGCGATCATCGCCTTCGCACCGGCCAGAACCTGCGGCTCGATGGCGATCAGTTCGGCGCCACCGGTTTGTGCCATGACCTGTATATCGCAGGTGCGCTGGAAGATGAACATCATCAGGAATGTGTCGGCGATGGTGCCGCCACAGGTCAGCAGGCCGTGGTTGTGCAGCATCAGGAAATTGTTGTCGCCGAGGTCGGCTTGCAGTCGCGCCTTCTCCTCATGGTTCAGCGCAACGCCTTCGTAGGCGTGATAGGCCAGGCTCGACAGGACAAACAGGGATTGCTGGCTGATCGGCAAAACGCCCTGTTTCTGCGCCGAAACCGCCACACCTGAGGCGGTATGGGTGTGCAACACACAGTCGACATCGTGACGAACTTCGTGAACGGCGCTGTGGATGGTGTAGCCCGCCGGGTTGATCTCGTAGGGGCTGTCCATCAGTTTGTTACCGGCCTGATCGACCTTGACCAGGCTCGATGCGGTAATTTCGTGGAACATCAGCCCGAACGGGTTGATGAGAAAGTCTTCGGTGCCGGGCACCTTGGCCGAGATATGCGTGAAAATCAGATCATCCCAGCCATGCAGGGCGACCAGACGATAGCAGGCGGCCAGATCGATTCGGGTCTGCCACTCCGCGGCACTGACCTGATCCTTGACACTACCGGGGGATTGTACGGGGGCTACGTTCACGACAAGGAACTCCTGTTCTTATTGTATTTGCACGTGACTCCAGTCTAGTCAGCCCCCAGGGTTCGCGTAGTTGCATTGGCAGCCAGCTTGATGGCCGTACGAGTCAGTTACGCAGCGCGTCGATCAACTCAGCCAGCCAAGGCTCGGCGTCGTCTTCAGGCGTTACACTTTCGCTGGCGTCCAGGCGCAGCATGGGCAGGACTTCACGGACGCCCAGCTCGCCAAACAACTCACGCATCAGCTCGCCGCCGCCGCAGAAGGTGTCGCCGTAACTGGCGTCGCCCAGACCGATGACGGCGCCCGGCAGGCCACGCCAGGCCGCAGGCAGCTGATCGCGAATGGAGAAATACAACGGTTGCAGGTTGTCCGGCAGCTCGCCCATGCCGGTGGTCGATGTGACCGCCAGAAAAGCTTGGGGGCCGAAGGCCTGAATATCGGCCAGACTCGCACGCGGGTTGTGCAAGGTTTCAAAACCAGCGGCGTTCAAAAGGTTGGCGGCGTGGCGGGCGACTTCTTCAGCCGTGCCGTATACCGAGCCGGAAAGGATGGCGACTTTCATCAATCTGTTCCTGAAACTGGATAAAAAGTCGGGGGATATTAACAGGCCAGGCGAAAAAGCTGCGACTGGATCTCATTTAGCGCACAGGGTCACTAGACTGTGCTCAACTCTCTTTTAGAATGCCGCATCTCTCAACCTGGAAAGGACTCTTCGATGATCAACGCGCAATTGCTGCAAATGGTGATTAATGCCTCCAACGACGGCATCGTGATTGCCGAAAAGGAAGGCGACCAAGACAACATCCTGATTTACGTCAACCCGGCGTTTGAGCGCCTGACCGGCTACACCAGCGAAGAAATCCTCTACCAGGATTGCCGCTTCCTGCAGTCAGGCGACCGGGATCAGGAGGCATTGCCCTTAATTCGCGAGGTGTTGCGCAGCGGCGGCTCTTGCCGGGAAATCCTCAGGAATTACCGCAAGGATGGCACGCCGTTCTGGAACGAACTGTCCCTTTCTACAGTGAAAAACCCGGCCGACGGGCAGACGTATTTCGTCGGCGTGCAAAAAGATGTGACGGTTCAAGTCAAGGCACAGCAGCGGGTAGCGCAGCTGGAAGCGCAACTGGCGGAGCTCCAGGCTGAACTTTCCTCCTTGAAAGCGACGAACGGCAAAAACAAAACTACGAATTAATTGTCATTAACTACAATCACCGATGACTTTGTAACTATTCAATTCGAGCTAGCCATGCAACGCGACGCACTCCTGACCCAGGATGAGCTGGATTTCATCCAGACCATGCAGCACAACCCGCAGCTCAACGTGCGGGATGCGACGTCGAGCCTGCTCGTCAACGGTGGGTCGCAGATCCGTGACTTGCTCACTCGCCTCGCAGCGCATGAGCAGGTGACCATCCAGGCTAACTTCGAAAATCAGCAGATGACCTTTCCACTGCACCTGGTGGAAGACGAATTTCATGCCCTGCATTTGCGCCTCGGCGTTCCCAGCATCTATGAAGACGGCCCGATGGTCCGGCCATGGCGGCTGGTGCTCGAAGAGCCGGTAGCCTTGGAAAACGCCAGCGGCCAACCCGGCACGATGTGGGTGCATGAAGTGTCGTTCAAAGGGGTTTTGCTGGAAGTCCGCAACAAGACCAAACCGCCAAAACATTTCGCCTTGTGGTTCAGCCCATCAGGCTATGAGCGGATCGCGCTGCGCGGCACGTTCGAGAAAGAAACCGAGAATGGCTTTTACGCCTACCAGTTGAGTCAGAGCGACAAGGACGAAACCGAACGTCTGCGCCAGTACATCCTGCAGCAACATCGGCTGACGCACCCGACGCTGCACCTCTGAGTCTCAGGTGTCCAGGTTTCCCGCCAGGAATTGTTTCAAACGCTGACGCATCACCACTCCCTCGTTACCCAGGCAACCAATCGACGACCCGGCGAGGCTTTCCTGCGCCAGGTCGGACGCATCGCCCGCCAGAAACAGCTGACAATCAAGGCTTAATGCCAGGCGATTCAAACGCCGTGGCAGTTCGGGCGATGGCGCGTGATTGGAAATCAACACCAGGGCCTGAGGCTTGACCCGCTGGCAGACCAGCGTCAACTCATCGAAAGGCTGCTCAAGCGCCAACACTTGAATCGCCGAATCCACGCTGCTCAGGTACAGCGCCGATACCAGCACTTCGAGCTCATGACACTGACCGGCCAACGCGCAGACAATCACTCGCCGAGGCTGCATCACTCGCACCAGCAGCAACCGTTGCAATACACGAGAACGCAGGAATCCGTCCAGGAACAGCCACTCGCTGGTCTTGCCGAACGCGTCCTGGCGTTGCAGCAATTGCTTCCACACCGGCAGCAGAATGTCCTGAAACACCACGGTCAGTGGGTAGCTGGAAAAAATCTGGCCGTAGGCCTGTTCCAACTGAACCTCATCAAACGCACTCACCGCCGTATTCACCTGCTGCTGCCACTGGTCGTAGTCGGCGAGTACGAGTTCATCGGGAATGATTTGCGCCAGCGCCTTGAGCGGCTCGGTCTTGGCCAATATCTTGGCCACCTTGCTCACGGACACACCCCGTTCGATCCACCCCAGGATGCTGCGGACCCTTTCGATATCGGTCATTGAATACAGACGATGCCCGCTTTCGGTGCGCGTCGGCTGGATCAGTCCATACCGACGCTCCCAAGCCCGGAGCGTGACCGGGTTGATTCCCGTCAGGCGCGACACCTCACGGATCGGAAACAGCTCTTCCCGCGCAATAGCAAGGCTGGGCACATCAAGGGCAATGTCAGTGATGACAGGCATTTTGAAAGTTACGTCCCTGTTCGTTGAATCCCATTCTAACTCCCCTGCCCCCACAGTATTCAAGGGATTGATCAGGACTAATTTCGCTGGCGTTGTCGACAGAATCAGGAATAATCCTTGCTTGTTTCAAGACGCAGCCCACCACCCCGGCGCTGCGCCTGGCGAAACTCCCACCCGGAGCGACGCATTTGTCTTGTGGAGATACATCATGTCTACCTCACCCGTCACACTGATGGTTGCGCGCCGCGTCGCCGATGGACGTTATCAGGACCTCATGGCCTGGTTGCGCGAAGGCGAACAGCTGGCCACCGACTTCCCCGGTTATCTCGGCTCTGGCGTGCTCGCCCCGCCGCCCGACGATGACGAGTTCCAGATTATTTTCCGCTTCGTCGACGGGCAGACCCTGCATGCCTGGGAGCACTCGGCCTCGCGCACGGCCTGGCTGGCACGCGGCAGTGACCTGTTTGCCCACCCCAAAGAACATCGAGTCAGCGGCATCGAAGGCTGGTTCGGCGCCGTCGGCCAACGCCCGCCACGCTGGAAGCAAGCCGTGGCCATCTGGTTGGCATTCTTTCCGGTTTCGCTGCTGTTCAACTTTGCCCTCGGGCCCTTGCTGAGCGAATCGGGTTTGCTGAGCCGGGTGTTTATCAGCACCCTGTGCCTGACACCGCTGATGGTCTACTTCTTCATTCCACTGTCGACCCACCTGCTGGCCGGCTGGCTGAACAAAAAAGCACAACCCGCTTCATTGATCGTCAAATCGGTCAGCGATCACTAGCGTTTCTGTGGTTCATCGGTCCATACGCCTTCCCGCCCGGAAAACGCCAACGTCGTTACGGGCGGGAGAAGCTGGCCGCTAGCGGGAAAACTTCAGTTATGCTGCACGCATTTAGCCCGTGCATAGACCTACTGAAGCTGATCGCACACCTATGAATAGCCCAATACTTGTCACCGGTACCAGCAAGCGTGTCGGCCTCCAACTTGCCATTACACTGGCCGAGGCCGGTCATACCGTTATTTGCGTCAGCCGCTCCACGCACCTGGAGATGCCGCACCCGAACATGCTGCCGTTCCAGGCAAACCTGCAACTCCAGGACGATCGCGAAGCGCTGATTGCCTATATCAAGACCAACTTTGACAGCTTGCGCGCCGTTATCCACAACGCGTCCTTGTGGCTGGACGATGGCCTGGAAAACCTGAACACCATGTTCAAGCTCCATGTCGAGGCGCCCTATCACCTGAACCTTGAACTGGGCGATCACCTGCTGCGCCCGGAACGATCGGACATCATCCATATCTGCGACGAGACCTCGTCCCGGGGCAGCAAGAGCCACATCGGTTATGCCGCCACCAAATCGGCGCTGCAAAACATGGTGCTGTCGTTCGCAGAGAAATATGCCCCCACCATCAGGGTCAACGCGATCTTGCCCGGCCTGCTCATCCTCAAGGAGAACAGCACGCCGGAATACACCCAGCGAACCTTGAAAAAAGCCCTGCTCGAATTCGAACCGGGCGCGCAACCGCTGATCGACGCGGTCATGTTCTTGCTCAACACCGACTACAGCACTGGAAGCAGCGTCGTCATCAATGGCGGGCGCCATCTCAAGAAAGGAATCGTCAATGATTGACTCGAAGAAGCTGATCTATCTGCCCCGCAAGATAAAGTGGTCGATTGTCGGCGCCCTGTTGCTGCTCTTTCTGGCCGCCGTTTATATATCGCTAGCCTTTGTCGGGGTTCCGGATCACAGCGACTGGATCCTGCTGTCCTTGTCACTGGCGCACATGGCTGGCACCGCGCTGGTCATCAGCTTGATTCTGATCTTCGGTGAGCGCGAAGCGAACCTTGACTACCTGACCATCAAGACGCAAAACCTGCTGCTGAAAAACATGCCGAAAACCCTGGGGCATATCGCAGATTCGCACGGGCAGAAGCTGAACGTGAAAGTCTCCGCCATCAACAATATTTTCGGCGCCAACTACACATTGGAAAACGCCAACACCAAGACCAAAATGTGGGTCGGCTTCAACGTCGAGCGAATTATCGTCGCCTACTTCCTGAAAACCACCGAGTCAGTGGAGACCATCAGGAATATTTTCCAGTACACCTTTGGCGGCGCCGAATCGGTCGGTTATAAAGTCAACTTCGAACCCGCTACCATTAAAAATACCGGGGAAAACATTCTGTCCATCTGGTGCATTTGGCCTGGTAAGCAAGAGGGGACGGACCTTTCCACCGACCTGCTCAACAGCCCGGACAAGAAGCTGTTCATCATTCAAGACATCGCCATGATGACCCAGTCGTTCATCCGGACCGCCGAGCGTCACTCGGTGAACATCTTCACTGACGCCGACCCGGCACCTTTATAGCTTTTATCGCGTGAAGAGAACTCACATGACCGATCAACAACGCCTGGAACTCGAAGCCGCCGCCTTTCGCCGGCTGGTCGCCCACCTGGACAGCCGCAAGGATGTGCAGAACATCGACCTGATGAACCTCTCGGGTTTTTGCCGCAATTGCCTGTCCAAGTGGTATAAGGCCGCCGCCGACGAACGTCAGATCGAGGTCAGCCTCGACGACGCCCGCGAAGTCGTCTACGGCATGCCGTACGCCGAGTGGAAAGCCCAATACCAGCAAGAAGCCAGCGCCGAACAGCAAGCGGCGTTCGCCAAAGGAAAACCCAATGAATGATCTGAACACCCTGCGCGCCAGCCTCAACAGCGGCGAACACGTTTTTGCAGACACCCTGGCGTTCATCGCCACCGGTTACGACTATCAGCCACAAGCCTTCAACAACGGCGGCGTGGAAAACGCCGCCGGGCAGAACGAAGGTTCGTGCAAGACGCTGGGCCTGGCGCTGCTGGAAGGCCTGAGCGATCAAGAGGCGCTGTTGGCGTTTGGCGAGCATTACCGCTCGGTCGTGGCCACCCCTGAGGGCAGCGATCACGGCAATATTCGTGCGTTGATGGCCCACGGCCTGGCGGGTGTGAAGTTCACCCAACCGCCGCTGACCCGCCGCTGATTAACTCCCGCATGCAACATTGAACCTGTGGCGAGGGAGCTTGCTCCCGCTGGACTGCGCAGCGGTCCTTTTTTTGGGGCCGCTGCGCGACCCAGCGGGA
>NZ_RWIN01000017.1 GCF_009761815.1 Pseudomonas sp. PB120 | reverse complement strand
GCTCGCGATAGCGTCAGATTCAGTCAGCGAAAATATTGACTGATCTGACGCTATCGCGAGCAGGCTCACTCCTACAGGGGGTAGGGGGTTACAGCCCTTCCGCGAGCACCTTCGCCAGCATGTCCACAAAGAAATCCACGCTCTGACGCGAGGTCACCATCGGCGGCTTGATCTTGAGGACGTTCAAGTAATCCCCCGTCGGCTGCATGAAAATCCCCAATTCACGCAGGCGATCGCACAGCGCCGTGGTTTCTTCGGTTGCCGGTTCGAGGGTTTCACGGTTGCGGATCAACTCGACCCCGAGGTAGAAGCCGGAACCATGCACCGCACCCACCAGCGGATGCACATCGATCAGCGCTTCCAGGCGTTCCTTGAAATAGCCGCCCACAACCTGGGCGTTTTCCCAGAGCTTTTCTTCTTCCATCACATCCAGCACCGCCATGCCCACCTGGCAGCTGACCGGACTGCCGCCCGCCGACGAGAAGAAATACCCCTCCGCTTCCAGTGCTTCGGCGATTTCCCGACGGGTGATCACCGCACCCAGTGGCTGACCGTTGCCCATGCCCTTGGCCATGGTGATGATGTCCGGCACCACGCCTTGCTCTTCAAAGCCCCAGAAGAAATGGCCCATGCGCCCGTAGCCAACCTGCACCTCGTCGGCGATGCACACGCCGCCCTGGGCGCGCACTAACGCGTACACCTGCTTCAAGTAGCCCGGCGGAAGCGAAATCCCCCCCGCATTGCCGTAC
This sequence comes from Pseudomonas sp. PB120, assembly GCF_009761815.1. GTDB lineage: Bacteria > Pseudomonadota > Gammaproteobacteria > Pseudomonadales > Pseudomonadaceae > Aquipseudomonas. The sequence continues at coordinate 122,235 of NZ_RWIN01000017.1, read as the reverse complement.
ACCGGCTCGCAAATAAAACCGGCCAGTTGGCGTTTCTGCTCGGCGATTTTCGCCAAGTTGTGTTCGACGCTGCGCACGTAATCCGGTGCGCTGTCCGGGCCCCGGAACTCACCGCGATAGGTGTTCGGCGCGATCACCGGATGCACCCAGTCCGGGCGGCTGATCAAGGCTTTGGGGTTATCGGCAATCGACGTCGAGACCGCGTCGGCCCCCACGGTCCAGCCGTGATAGGCCTCCAGCACGCTGAGCATGTCGCGACCGCCGCTGTAGGCCCAGGCCAGGCGAATCGCCAGGTCATTGGCCTCGCTGCCGCTGTTGACCAGGAATACGCGGTCCATGCCGTCCGGTGATAATTTCAACAAGCGCTCGGAGAACTCGGCCACCGCTGCGTAGTTAAACCGCGAGTTGGTGTTGAGGAGCGACCACTGACGGCTCGCGACCGCGGCCATGCGCGGGTGGCCATGACCGAGCACCGCGACGTTGTTGAGCATATCGAGGTAGGACCGGCCTTGCATGTCGATCAGGTGATTGCGCCAGCCGCGCTCGATGCGCGGTGGATCGACGTAATAGTGCTTCTGCGTGCGGGCAAAACTGGCGTCGCGACGGGCCAGCAATGTCTGCGAATCAAGCTCTTCTTGCGCATCGCACGCCAAGCCCAACAACACCGCCGGGGACGGGCACAGCGCTTGCCAGGCCGGTGCGCGCGACGGCGTGCAAAACAACGGCGCATCGAGTTGAGCGCCGCGCCACACCTGTACGATCAACGGCCCACTGACCGAACCCAGCACCTGGCCTTTCACCAAGGCTGCGCCGGTGTGCAGTGACGGCGTCACGCCCCACAGCCGCACGCTCAGTTGCGGGCCATCCAGTTGCAGCACGCCCTTCTCTGGCTGATGGACCACCCCGGCAAACGGTGACTCGACCGCCGTGCCATGGGGCACGCGCAACTCCACGTGCAAGGGGCAGGTATCCGGTTCGGTGGCGGTATCGGGTCGGGTGCGGGACAAACGGTATTGCCCATAACGACTGGCCGCCAAACCATGGGCGGCAGCGGCTTCACTCAACAGACGCTGATCAACACCCTCCTGTTCCCAGTTACCGGCCTCGAAATGCGCGCTGAGCACGCCCAGGTCAATCAGCGCAAATTCGCGCCCCACCAGACTCGGCAGCAGCGGCGCAAACCCTTCACTGCCGATCTCCGGCAGGCTCTGGCCGACCGAGGTCAGGATCGCCGCTTCCATCAACGCCAACGGCACCGAGGTCGCTACCCGGAAAATCTCCCACTCATGGGTGAGATTGTCGCGGCTGTAAGTGTTGCCAGGATCGATGCTCACCTGCTGCTCGCCGCTGAGCACCAGCACCGCCGCACGCGCAACAATCAATGGCCACAACGCCAGCAACTCTTCATGGGTCAGCGGATTGACTGCGTGATAGGCCTGAACCGCCGGCAAGATATAAAACGGATCGCCAGCGGCGTGGTGCAACAAAGCCGCGCAGGTCACCGACAGATCTGTGATACGCCAGGTCCGCACCAGGTCGCCAAAATCAATAACGCCCTGCAGTTGCCACTGCCGTTGCGAATCCCGTTGCCAGACCACGTTGTCGTCGGTGATGTCCATGTGAATGGCCTGCACCGGCAGCTTGTCCACCAGCGGCTGCAAATGACGCTCGGCCCGCTCGGCGGCCTCGGCAATCAGCCGGCGTTGCTGATCGTCCTTGATGACCGGCAGCAAATGCGCGATCAAGGCATTGGCGTGGCGCGCGTCCCATTGCAGCGTGCGTTCGAGGCCCGGGTGGTCGAAACCGGCCAATGCCAGGTCCATTTCACCGCAGAGCCGGCCGAATCCGGCGACGACCGGGCCGGGTAGATGATCAAGGTGCGTGAGCGATTGGCCTTCGATGTAATCGAGCAGGCGCACATGCACCGCCTGGCCGTCGACTTCCAGAGTGAGCAGGTCCGCACCGTTTTTGGCCGCAATTACGCGCGGCACGTGAACACCGGAATGCTCGCCCAGATGCTTGAGCCCGGCATGCTGCGCTTGCAGCTCCAGCACCGAGTAATCGCCCCGGCAGATTTTCAGGACAAAACGCCCTTGCTCGCTGTCGACGCGGTAGTTCAGATCCTGCTGGCTGCCGAGGGCTTGCAACCTTCCGCTCAGCCCGTAATGTCCCTTCAGCAGCTCAAGCGCTTGCTCCGCAGACACTTGCGGGCTGGGCAAACTGGCGCGATGAATCAACGTGGCGAGCGGCATACAACAACCTCTGGAATTTTATTAGGCGCTTATATCGCCACTGCTTGTGACGATACGCAACCCCCTTCACCGACAGACCACTCGCGCCGACCCGTCACTTTGAGCAAGAATGTGCGCCATCGACGCCTACTGCCGGAGAAGCACCATGAATGTAATCACCACCGACCTGCCCGGTGTTCTGATCATCGAACCCAAAGTGTTTGGCGATGAACGCGGCTTTTTCTACGAAAGCTTCAACGCCAAAGCCTTCGAGGAAGCGACCGGCCTGGACACGAAGTTTGTTCAGGACAACCATTCCCGCTCGCAGAAAGGCGTGCTGCGCGGCCTGCATTACCAGCTCCAGAACACCCAGGGCAAACTGGTGCGCGTGACCGTCGGTGAAGTGCTCGACGTGGCCGTGGACATTCGTCGCAGCTCGCCGCATTTCGGCAAATGGGTGGCGGTGCGCCTGTCCGCCGAGAATCATCGCCAACTGTGGGTGCCTGAAGGTTTCGCCCACGGTTTCGTGGTGTTGAGCGAGTTTGCCGAATTCCTCTACAAAACCACCGACTACTACACGCCGTCGGCCGAGCGCAGCATTCGCTGGAACGACCCGGACCTGGCGATCGACTGGCAACTGGAAGAGGAACCACAACTGTCCGCCAAGGATCAGGCCGGTGCGTTCTTCAAGGACGCCGACGTCTTTTCCTGAAACGCCGTCAGCCTAGGCATAATGCGTCTGTCCCCACAGGCGCACGATGCTCATGACTCCGACCCTCCCCCGCAGACCCCGCTGGCGCAGCCTGGCCCTGCTCGCGCTGTGCCTGGCGCCGTTGTTGTGGCCGTTGCAGCATCTGGCCGAGCGCTACTACCGCAGCGAACTCGCCGGGCAGAACCGTCAGACCCTCGACCTCTATGTCGCCAACTTGTTGGGCACCCTGCACCGGTATGAAGTCTTGCCGCAGATCCTCGGCGACCTGCCCGCCTTGCGCGCTGTTCTCGGAGCACCGGACGATGGCGTCACCCAAGGCAACGCCAACCGCCTGCTGAAGAACATCAGCGCCCAGACCGGCGCCGAAGTCATGTACCTGATGGACACCACCGGCAAGACCCTCGCCGCCTCGAACTGGGACAAACACGACAGTTTCGTGGGCCGCAATTTTTCGTTCCGGCCGTATTTCAGCGAAGCCATGGCCGGTCGGCTGGGGCGTTTTTTCGGCTTGGGCACAACCTCGGCCAAACGCGGCTACTTCTTCGCCGCCGCCGTGCGCGATGGCGAGAAGATCGTCGGCGTGCTGGTGGTCAAGGTCGACCTCGACCACACCGAAAGCCTGTGGGGCAAAACCCCGGAACAACTGCTGCTGACCGACCATAACGGCGTGGTCATTCTCACGTCGCGGCCTGAGTGGCGTTTCCGCTCGACCCGCGAGCTGAGCGAGGACGAAAGCAAGGCCATTACCGCGATCCAGCCCTACCCGACCCGCGATCCCAAGCCGTTGAAGATCAACCCGAGTGCCTGGCTGACCCAGACCCGGCAGATCGAAGAAACCGGCTGGAGCGTCAACATCCTTGCCCCGCGCACGCTGATCGACCGCCCGGTACGCACGGTGGTCGCCATCGGTGGTGCGACGTTGCTGGTATTGATGCTGCTGCTGGGCCTGATGATGCAGCGCCGCCGCCACTACCTCGAACGAATCGCCTTCGAAGCCAAGGCTCGTCGCGAACTGGAAGGCCGGGTGGCCGAGCGCACCAGCGACCTCGAAGGCCTCAACCGCCGACTGAAACAGGAAGTGCTGGAGCGCGAACAGGCCCAGCAAGAGTTGGTGCGCGCCCAGGATGACCTGGTCCAGGCCGGCAAGCTTTCGGCGCTGGGCACCATGTCCGCGAGCATCAGCCACGAACTGAATCAGCCGCTGGCCGCGATCCGCAGCTACGCGGAAAACGCCGAAGTGTTGCTCGATCATCAGCGCACCGACGACGCACGGGGCAACCTCAAGCTGATCAGCGAACTGACCGGACGCATGGCTTCGATCATCGCCCACCTGCGCGCCTTCGCCCGGCGCGATCGCCACGCGCCGGAAAGCGTCGCCCTGCAACCGGCGCTGGACGATGCGCTGGCCTTGCTGGCCAAACGGCGGCGCAGCATGGAGGTCGAGTTGATCCGCGATTTGCCCGCCGCCACCTTGTGGGTCGAGGCCGGGGAAACCCGTTTGCGCCAAGTGCTGGGCAACCTGCTGGCCAACGCCCTGGACGCGCTGACCGAAAAAGGACCGCCGCGTAAACTGTGGTTGAGTGCCCAAACCACAACCGACGGCGTCAATCTGTACATTCGCGACAACGGCCCCGGCTTTTGCATGGAAGCCCTTGGCCGCGCCAGCGAGCCGTTTTACACCACCAAGACCCGCACACAAGGGCTGGGTTTGGGGTTGGCAATCTGCGAGACCCTGATGCGCGCCTTCGGCGGTGAACTGTCGTTCTCCAACCATAAGGAAGGTGGCGCACTGATAACCCTGAAACTGCGCGCAGGCGCACCGGGCGTAAGCCTGCAACCGTCCGAGGACCGAAGTGCATGACCATCGACAACCGCATTCAGGTCGTGCTGATCGACGACGATCCCCACCTGCGTCAAGCCCTGAGCCAGACGCTGGACCTGGCGGGCCTGAAAATCCTGCCACTGGCCGAAGCCAAAGGCCTCGCCGCGCAACTTGAGCGCGACTGGCCTGGCGTGGTCGTCAGTGACATCCGCATGCCGGGCATGGACGGCCTCGAACTGTTGACCGAACTGCATGCCCAGGACCCGGAGCTGCCGGTGCTGCTGATCACCGGTCACGGCGATGTACCGCTGGCGGTGCAGGCGATGCGGGCCGGCGCCTATGACTTTCTGGAAAAGCCGTTCGCCAGCGACGCCCTGCTCGACAGCGTCCGTCGCGCGCTGGCCTTGCGCCGGCTGGTGCTGGACAACCGCAGCCTGCGTCTGGCCCTCAGCGACCGCAATGAACTGAGCACCCGGCTGGTCGGGCAATCGGCGCCGATGCTGCGTTTGCGCGAGCAAATCGGCGCATTGGCGGCGACCAAGGCCGACGTGCTGATCCTCGGTGAAACCGGCGCCGGCAAAGAAGTCGTGGCCCGGGCGCTGCACGACCTGTCGAACCGACGCAACGGCCCGTTTGTGGCGATCAACGCCGGGGCGCTGGCCGAATCCGTGGTGGAAAGCGAGTTGTTCGGCCACGAGCCCGGCGCTTTTACCGGGGCGCAAAAACGTCGGATCGGCAAGTTCGAGTTCGCCAACGGCGGCACGCTGTTCCTCGATGAAATCGAGAGTATGAGCCTGGACGTCCAGGTCAAACTGCTGCGCTTGCTGCAAGAACGAGTGGTCGAACGCCTGGGCGGCAATCAGCTGATCCCGCTGGACATCCGGATCATCGCCGCGACCAAGGAAGACCTGCGTCAGTCCGCCGACCAGGGCCGCTTCCGCGCCGACTTGTATTACCGGCTGAACGTCGCACCGCTGCGCATTCCACCGCTGCGCGAGCGCGGCGAAGATGCGCTGATGCTGTTCCAGCACTTCGCCGACGAAGCCAGCGACCGTCACGGCTTACCGCCTCACGAACTGCAACCCGGCCAGCGTGCACTGTTGCTGCGCCACAACTGGCCGGGCAACGTGCGCGAACTGCAAAACGCCGCCGAACGTTTTGCCCTGGGCCTGGAACTGGCCCTGGACAACAGCGCGCCGGACGGCATTACCGGCACGACGACAGACGTGGTCAGCGGCGGGCTCAGCGAGCAAGTGGAAAACTTCGAGAAGAGCCTGATCGCCGCCGAACTGGCGCGCTCCCACAGCTCGGTGCGCAGCCTCGCCGAAGCGCTGGGCATCCCACGCAAAACCTTGCACGACAAGCTGCGCAAGCACGGCTTGAACTTCGCCGACGGTGGCGCGAGCGGCCATCACGATGATCTTGAATGAGCCGCCGTCACCTCATCATCTTCAACCCAGAGGCCTATGAATGAACCGCGACAGCCGTCACCTGGAATCGGTCCTCCATCACGACATTCCCCTGACGCAAGCCATGGGGGTCAAAGTGCTCGACTGGCACGATCACCAGCTGCGCCTGCACTTGCCGCTGGAAGCCAACGTCAATCACAAGAGCACCATGTTCGGCGGCAGTTTGTACTGCGGCGCGGTGCTGGCAGGTTGGGGCTGGTTGCATTTGCGCTTGCGCGAGGAAGGGATTGAAGACGGGCATATCGTGATTCAGGAAGGCAAGATCAGCTACCCGCTGCCGGTGACGGGCGATGCAAATGCCATTTGCCAGGCGCCGGGTGAGGGGGTGTGGAAGAAGTTTCTGGCCACTTACCAACGTTATGGCAGGGCGCGTTTGACGCTGCATACGCGGGTTGTGAACAGCGGCAGCGATGAGGATGCGGTGACATTTGCCGGGCAGTACGTGCTGCATCGTTAACGATCAGGACCGACACAGAACCTGTGGCGAGGGAGCTTGCTCCCGCTCGGCTGCGCAGCAGCCGTCATTCCTGCGGCGAGGTTTCACCGATACGTCACGGTGCCTGGTTTCGGGGGGCGCTTCGCGACCCAGCGGGAGCAAGCTCCCTCGCCACAGGGTCGCAGCAGATCAGGAGCGGGCGAGTTCCAGCAGTTTCTCTCGCCAGGCCGCCTTCGCCGGCAGCGCCAGGAAGAACTCATTCAACAGCGATTCCCGCGCCGGATAGCTGAACGGTGCACCACTCAGGTCCAGCACCTCACCGCCCGCCCCTTCCAGCACGCCTTGCGCCGCCGCCGTGTCCCACTGCGAAGTCGGAGCCAGGCGCGGGTAACAATCCGCCGCCCCTTCCGCCAACAGGCAGAATTTCAGCGAGCTGCCGACGTTGGCCAGTTGCAGTTCACCCAGACTGGCACTCAACCCGGCCAGCAAGCGCTCCTGCTCAGGGCTCGAATGTCGACGGCTGGCCACCACGGTAAACGCTTCGCCCGCTCCCGGCGTTTCGCGCACCTGAATCGGCAAAGGCTCAGCGTCTCGATCCCCGCGCCATGCGCCCAGACCGGCACCGCCGACATAAAAGCGCCCGTTGGTCGGCATCGACACCACACCGAACACCACCCGACCGTGCTCGATCAGCGCGATGTTGACGGTAAATTCTTCACTGCCGGAGATGAACTCCTTGGTCCCGTCCAACGGGTCTACCAGCCACCAGCGCTGCCAGCCGGCGCGCACGCCTTGAGGAATGTTGGCGTCTTCTTCCGACAGCACCGGAATGCTCGGGTCCAGCGCCGTCAGCCCGGCCAGAATCAAATGGTGTGCGGCCAGGTCGGCCGCGGTGACCGGTGAATCGTCAGATTTGGCGGTCACGGCGGTGCCGGTGCGCCAGAACGGCAGGATGGCATCGCCAGCTTTCAACGCCAGTTCAACCACAGGCGCCATCAACGGATGAGGAAAATTCAAGGCAGAAACACTCCACGCAAAGTCAGCAGGTCACGGGCCAGGTACAGCGCCGCCAAGGCACGGCCTTCGGTAAATCTCGGGTTCAGCGCCAGCGACGACAGTTCTCGCAGATTGATCTTGTCCACGCCCATCGGCTCGGGCTCGTCACCCTCAAGCCGCTCCTCGTACAGATCAGTGGCCAGCACCACCTGGATCTTCTGGCTCATGTAACCCGGCGACAACGACAATTCGGTCAGATGCTCCAGTTGCCGCGCGCCATACCCGGCCTCTTCCTTGAGTTCACGCTCGGCCGCCGCCAGCACGTCTTCGCCCGGCTCGATCAAGCCCTTGGGCAAGGACAGTTCATATTCTTCAGTGCCGCCGCAGTACTCCTCGACCAGCACCGCATGGTCGGCATCGAGCATCGCCACGATCATCACCGCCCCATACCCGGCGCCCCTGCCGACCAGTCGCTCATAGGTGCGCTCCACGCCATTGGAAAAGCGCAACTTCAGCTCTTCGACGCGGAACAAACGGCTGCTGGCGACAATCTCGCGGGCGAGGATGGTGGGTTTCTGGCGCATGAAAAGCTCCTTGGCGTGAACGCGTTACTATACCCGGCCTATCCTGATTATTGACTTCGGATATCCTTTTTTACCGCTGGAGACGTTTTTTATGCCCTTGCTGCCCTGGCACGACATCGACACCGTTTTGCTCGATATGGACGGCACCCTGCTGGACTTGCACTACGACAACCATTTCTGGATGGAACACTTGCCGCAGCGTTACGCCGAACTGCACGGAGTGAGCCGGGCGATGGCCGAGATGGAACTGCAGCCGCTGTTCGAACGCAATGCCGGCCAGTTGCAGTGGTATTGCCTGGATTTCTGGAGCGCCGAGCTGAAATTGCCCGTGCGAGAGTTGAAACTGGAAACCGCTCACCTGATCGCCCTGCGTCCGGATGCGGATACGTTTCTGGCCGCGATCAAAAAAGCCGGCAAGCGGGTGGTGATGATCACCAATGCGCACCGCGATTCGCTGTCATTGAAGCTGGAACGCATTGAACTGGCGCCCTATTTCGAGCGCTTGATCAGCTCCCACGATTACGGCTTTCCCAAGGAGAACCCGCAGTTCTGGGAGGCGCTGCAGACGGACATCGGATTCGATCCGGCGCGCAGTCTGTTTATCGACGACACGTTGCCGATCCTGCGCAGTGCGCGCCATTTCGGCGTGGCGCATTTGTTGGCGGTGAGTGAACCGGACAGTCGCAAAGGGCCGAAGGACACGGCGGAGTTTGCGGCGGTGGGGGATTATCGGGAGCTCATTTCAGGACTTTAGACCGAGGTGTCTGCATCGCGAGCAGGCTCGCTCCCACAGTGGATCTTCAGCGGCAACAAAATCTGTGCACGAAGAAGATCCACTGTGGGAGTGAGACCGGCTTGCCGGCGATGGCGATCTTGAGGCTTACTCAGGAATCCGCAACGACTGCCCCGGATAAATCTTGTTCACATCCTTGAGCATCGGCTTGTTGGCCTCGAAGATTTTGTTGTATTTGTTGGCATCGCCGTACACCCGCAGGGAAATGGCGCTGAGGGTGTCGCCCTTCTCGACCACGACAAATTTCGCGGCAACGACCACCGGCCCGGTGACCGTGATCTGATCTTCAACACCGCTGACACCCGCTACGTTGCCCAGCGACAGCAGGATCTTTTCCTTCTCTTCCTGAGTCGCGGCCTCGCCACTGGCAATGACCTTATCGCCCTCGACCTTCACCTGAATCTTGGAAGTGTCGATCCCCGTCAGCGCATCCTTCACGTGCTTGGTCAGTGCCTCGCTGTTGGCTTCGGCCTTGTCCGGCGTCAGCGCATCGAGGATTTTTTCACCGGCTTCTTTGAGAAAACTGAAAAGGCTCATCGTGTGCTCTCCATGGATTAAAAGTTGTCCAGACGCAAAAGCCTAGACCAAGCTTGCAACACGCGGCTCCAACCCGACCAATGACGCCGCTTCCCCCCAGGCGCTAGAATCCGAACCTTCCCGCGCCCTGGAGCGAAGATGGACATCAAGCAGCTGAAATTCCTCATCGCCCTCGACGAAACCCGGCATTTCGGCCAGGCCGCTGCGCGCTGTCACATCACCCAGCCGACGCTGTCGATGCGCCTGCGCAGCCTCGAAGAAGAACTCGACCTGCCCTTGGTCAACCGCGGGCAGCGCTTCGAAGGCTTTACCGCGCCGGGCGAGCGGGTGCTGGCGTGGGCGCGAACCGTGCTGGCGGCCTACGACGGTTTGCAGGCCGAGGCCGCTGCCTGTCGCGGCAACCTGGTCGGCACCTTGCGCCTGGGCGTCGTGCCCCTGTCGAGCTTCGACCCGCTGCCTCTGATGCAACGCCTGCACGCCGAACACCCGAACCTGCGCTTCGAACTCTCTGCCCTCAGCTCCGAGCAGATTCTTGAGCAACTGGCGAACAACCGACTGGACCTGGGCGTGTCCTATCTGGAACGCCTGGACGGCGAGCGCTTTGACTCCCTGGCCTTCAGTGAAACCCACATGGGCCTGCTCTACGACCAGCGCCACTTCAGCTTCGGCCCGGAACCACTGACGTGGGAATCGTTGATCGAATTGCCACTGGGCATGCTCACCAGCGGCATGCATTTTCGCCAATCCATCGACCACAACTTCCACAGTCGCGGCCTGACCCCGCAGCCACTGTTGCAGACCGATGCCGTCCACCAATTGTTACAAGCCGTGCATGGCGGTTTTTGCTGCGCGGTGATGCCACTGGACGGCGGTCTGGAAAACCTGACCGACCATCTGCGCCTGCACCCCATTGAAAAAGCCCAGACTCTCGCCCGGCTGGGGCTGATCATGCGTCGCAGCGCGCCCCGTTCGGCGTTGGCGGAGGCCTGTTTCGCGATCTATCAGAAATCACTGACAGGCTCTTAATCGACGTCATCTATCGGTAGATCAGTAATAGCGATTAGACGCGACAAGTTGACGCGCCTAGGCTTAAACCTGACTAAACCGTCGGTGATGCCATGAACACCAAGCGCCCCACCTGCGCGGCGCCCGCACTCGAAACGCCCGCGCCAGACGCAAGCCAGACCTACAGCTACTGCGATCTCCACTACACCGAATCAGCCAGCACCGCGCTGGCTGAGGAAGTCGCGTTGGCGATTGCCTACAACGGGATCAGCCAGGCCGTGATGCTGGTGACGCCGACGGACCTGGAAGACTTCATCGTCGGCTTCAGCCTCGGCAGCGGAATCATCGAAGACGCCAGCGATATCTATGACCTGCAACTCAGCGGATCGGGCTCGGCGCAATACGCGCAAGTGACCATCGCCAATCGCGCCTTCTGGAACCTCAAGCAACAGCGTCGGCAACTCGCCGGCACCAGCGGTTGCGGGCTGTGCGGCGTTGAAGCAGTCGAGCAGGCCTTGCCGGACCTCAAGGTTTTACCTGGCGCCCCCTTGCCGCCGGCCGAATGGCTTGACGGTTTGCGCCAGCGCATCGGCGCCTTCCAGCCACTGGGGCAGCATTGCGGTGCCGTGCATGCAGCGGTGTTCATGAACGCCCAGGGTGAATTGCTGCTGGGCCGCGAAGATATCGGCCGGCACAACGCGCTCGACAAGCTGATCGGCGGACTGATCCGCCAGAAGATTCCCACCACCGGCGGACTGGCGATTGTCACCAGCCGTTGCAGCCTCGAATTGATCCAGAAAGTGTTGCGCGCGGGTATCCAGACCCTGGTCAGCCTGTCGTCGCCCACCGGCCTCGCCGTGCAATGGGCCCGTCGACACAACTTAAACCTTATCCACCTGCCCCAGAAGAATGCGCCGCGGGTTTACAGCCCCGCCTTGGAGAGTCAAGCGTGAGTCAACACCGTCAAGCCGACCAGAAACCTGTTCCACGTTACAAGCCCTACAAGGGTCCGGCCGGTGGTTGGGGCGCGCTGATCAGCGTCGCCCAAGCCTGGTTGACCAGCGACAACGCCCTGAAAAACCTGCGCATCATGCTCAAGACCAACCAGAACGGGGGCTTCGACTGCCCCGGCTGCGCCTGGGGTGATTCGCCGGAAAAAGGCATGGTGATGTTCTGCGAGAACGGCGCCAAAGCGGTGAACTGGGAAGCGACCAAACGGCGTGTCGACGGCAAATTCTTCGCCAAACACAGCGTCACTTCGCTGCTGGAACAGAGCGATTACTGGCTTGAATATCAGGGCCGCCTGACCGAGCCGATGAGCTACAACGCCGAAACCGATCGCTACCAGCCCATCAGCTGGGAGGATGCGTTTGCCCTGATCGCCAAACACCTGCACGGTTTATCGAGCCCCAATCAAGCCGAGTTCTACACCTCGGGACGCGCCAGCAACGAAGCGGCGTTTCTCTATCAATTGTTCGTGCGCGCCTATGGCACCAACAATTTCCCCGACTGTTCGAATATGTGCCACGAGGCCAGCGGTGTTGCCTTGGCGCAGAGCGTAGGCGTCGGTAAAGGCACCGTGACCTTCGACGACTTCGAACACGCCGACGCGATTTTCGTCTGGGGCCAGAACCCCGGCACCAATCACCCACGGATGCTCGAACCGCTGCGTGAAGCGGTGAAGCGCGGGGCTCAAGTGGTGTGCATCAACCCGTTGAAAGAGCGCGGCCTGGAGCGCTTCCAGCACCCGCAGCACCCGTTCGAAATGCTCACCAACGGCGACAAGCCGACCAACACCGCGTACTTCCGTCCGGCACTGGGCGGTGACATGGCGATCATGCGCGGCATGGCGAAATTCCTGCTGCAATGGGAACGCGACGCGCAGAAAGCCGGCGAGCCTGCCGTGTTCGACCATGACTTCCTCAATGAACACAGCGCCAACGTGCTGGAATACCTGGGCGCCGTCGATGACACGCCGTGGGAGCAGATCGTCGAGCAATCCGGCCTGACGCTGGTGGACATCGAGCAAGCGGCGCGCATGTACGCCAAAGGCAAGAACGTGATCATGTGCTGGGCGATGGGCATCACTCAGCATCGCCATTCGGTGGCGACCATCCAGGAAATCGCCAACCTGATGCTGCTGCGCGGCAACATCGGCCGCCCCGGCGCCGGTCTGTGCCCGGTGCGTGGCCACAGTAACGTGCAGGGCGACCGAACCATGGGCATCAACGAGCGTCCGCCGGTGGCGTTTCTCGATTCCCTGGAGCGTCGTTTCCAGTTCAAGGTCCCGCGCGAAAACGGCCACAACGTGGTCGAGGCGATTCATGCCATGGCCGAAGGTCGCGCCAAAGTCTTCATCGGCCTCGGCGGCAACTTCGCCCAGGCCACGCCGGACAGTCCGCGCACCTTCCAGGCCCTGAGCAGCTGCGACCTGACAGTGCAGATCAGCACCAAGCTCAACCGCAGCCATTTGACTCACGGCAAAGACGCGCTGATCCTGCCGTGCCTGGGCCGCACCGACATCGATCTCCAGACCGAAGGCGCGCAAGCGGTGACCGTGGAGGATTCGTTCAGCATGGTCCACGCCTCCAACGGCCAGTTGCAGGCGCTGTCGAACCAGATGCGCTCCGAGCCCGCCATCATCGCGGGCATTGCGGCCGCAACCCTGGGCAGCAAACCGGTGGACTGGAACTGGCTGGTGGCGGACTACGATCGCATTCGCGACCTGATCGCCGACACCATTCCGGGCTTCAAGGACTTCAACGAGAAGATCAAGAACCCGGGCGGTTTCTACCTCGGCAACAGCGCCGGCGCTCGCCGCTGGAGCACGGCGTCGGGCCGGGCCAATTTCCGCCCGAATGTCCTCCCCATGGATCTGGTGCACGAACGCACCCGCGCGACAGGCGTGCTGCCGGACCTGATCATGCAGTCGATGCGATCCCACGATCAGTACAACACCACCATTTATGGGCTGGATGACCGTTATCGTGGGGTGAAGGGTCAGCGGGATGTGTTGTTTGTGAACGAGGCCGACATTATTCGTTTGGGGTTCAAACCGGGGCAGAAAGCGGACATCGTTTCGATCTGGGACGACGGCCGCGAGCGTCGGGTCAAAGGCTTCACGCTGCTGGCGTTTGATATTCCAGCGGGGCAGGCTGCGGCGTATTACCCGGAGGTGAACCCGCTAGTGCCGCTGGAGAGCACCGGGGATGGCAGCCATACGCCGACGTCGAAGTTCGTGGCGATCCGTTTGGAAGCGGCGAGTGAGACGGGGCTGATTTTGGCCAAATCGGCGTAACGTAGCGTCTGGACTGACCTCATCGCGAGCAGGCTCGCTCCCACATTGGATCTTTGCGAACACCGCATTTGTGTTCACAGAGGGCCCACTGTAGGAGCGAGCCTGCTCGCGATAGCGGTGGAACAAACAACCCATTTTCCAGGCCGGACACTTTCCAATCGCCCACAAAAAAGGCCGCTTTTTCACAAAAACGGCCTGTCCGAAGTAACTAAAGACCGACGAAAAACACTTAAGTTCCGCCTAAAAAACAGCAACTTATAGAAATGTGCTCAAGTCGTGTTACTCGTCGGAATTCGATTGTCACAACTATGACACAGCCTCAGGATCGCGCCGTCATCCCCTTGAGGTTCCTCTATGAAGTTCTCCTCGATTCTCTTGTTGTCCCTTGGCCTGGTCAGTGGTTTCGCTTCTGCAGGCGGCACTACCGAAGCAGGCGTGGGCGGCGCATTGGGCGGGGTTCTGGGCTCAGTCGTCGGTCAGTCTTTAGGCGGCAATACAGGTTCGACCATTGGCGCGGCCCTGGGCGGCGCGGGTGGTAGCGCCGTTGGCGCAGACAAACGCAGCCGTGGCGAAGCCGCCATTGGCGGTGCGTTGGGCGCAGCGGGCGGTAACGTGGTTGGCCGCAGCATGGGCGGCACCAGCGGCAGCCTGATCGGCTCCGCAGCCGGCGGCGGCGCGGGTGGCGCGCTGGGTAACTACATGGGCAACAAGAGCGACGAGGAAGATGATCGTCGCTCCTATCGTGGCGGCCATGACGACCGTCGCTACTACCGTGATCGTCACCACGATCGTGGCCACCACTACGGCCATCGCAAACATCGCTATCGCGACTGAGGCTGAATCGCCTCGCTTACCGGTAGATCAAAAATCGCAGCCCAAGGGCTGCGATTTTTTTTGCCGGTCAAACCACCAATCGCTCCAGTGCTCCGCGCAACCCGACAGGAATTGTGACAGGTTGATTGGTCTCCCGATTCACAAACACATGCACGAAGCGCCCCGCCGCACAGGCTTCGTCTTCACCGACCTTGAATACTGCCAATTCGTATTGCACGGAGCTGTTGCCCAACTTGCCCACGCGCAAGCCGATTTCGATGCGATCCGGAAACGCGATGGACGCAAAGTAATCGCAGGCCGAGCTCACCACAAACCCCACCACTTCGCCGTCATGGATATCCAGGCCACCGACCTCGATCAGGTAGGTGTTCACCGCCGTGTCGAAAAAGCTGTAGTAGGTGACGTTATTCACATGACCGTAGGCATCGTTGTCATGCCAGCGGGTGGTGATGGGCTGGAAGTGAGGGTAATCGGAGCGTTGGGGCATCAGCGTCAATTCCTGAAGTCAGGGGGCCAGTCTAAGGTGAAAACCGCGTTATCGTTCTTCGCGAGCAGCAAACCCTTTACCCACCTCCGCCAACTCCCCAATCAACTGCGCCGGCTTCCAGTGATCACCCCGCCTGGTTTCAAGTTGCATCAACCGCTGATGAATATCCGCCAACCCCTGCTGGTCCGCCCACGTCATCGGGCCACCCTTGTCTGCCGGGAAGCCATACCCATTGAGGTACACCAGATCGATGTCATGCGCAGACCCGGCAATGCCCTCCTGAAGAATCTTCGCCCCCTCGTTGACCAGTGCCAGCAAGCAGCGCTCCAGAATTTCCTCAGGCCCTATTTCGCGGCGCTGAAAGCCCAACTCTTCGCTGACCTTGAGCACCAGCGCATCCACTTCGACATCATGCTCAGCCTGGCGACTACCCGGCTCGTAGTGGTAATAGCCGTTGCCACTCTTCTGCCCAAAACGGCCCAATTCACAAAGACGGTTATCCACCTGAACCTCGGGAGCATCTTGCCCGGTGCCCGCGAGTTCACGCGCCCGCCAACCCAGGTCGACGCCGACCACGTCGTACATGCGGAATGGCCCCATGGCAAAACCGAAGCCTTGCAGCGCCGCATCGACCTGATAAGGGTAGGCACCTTCAAGCAGCATCTTGCGCGCTTCAAGCACGTAGGTATTGAGCATGCGGTTGCCAATGAACCCCTCGCAATTGCCCGACACAACGCTGACCTTGCCCATGCGTTTGCCCAGCTCCAGGGCCGCTTCGAGCACTGCCGGAGCCGTCTGCGCACCCCGGACGATTTCCAGCAGTTTCATGATGTGCGCCGGGCTGAAGAAGTGCAGGCCCAGGACTTGCTGCGGACGGCGAGTGGCCGCCGCGATCGCGTCAATGTCCAGCGCCGACGTGTTGCTCGCCAGAACGGCCTCGGGTTTCAGCAGGCCATCCAGTTCGCGGAAAATTTTCCTCTTCAGCTCGAGATTTTCGTAGACCGCTTCAATCACCAGATCGACATCGCGAATCGCTGCGTAGTCTGCAGCGGCCGTGACGCGTGCAATGCGGGCATCCGCTTCCACCTGATCGATCCGGCCCTGACGCACATTGTGCGCGTAGGTCTCGGCCACCGTGGCCAGTGCCTGCTCAAGCATCTGCGGGTTGTTATCAACCCATTGCACCGGCACCCCGGCGTTGGCCAGGCACATGACAATGCCACGGCCCATGGTGCCCGCGCCGATGACGGCTGCGCGCTGAATATTGAACGGTGTCTGGCTCATGATTGTTCTCTTGTTGGCGATCCAAAGACAGCCCCCACCATAGTCAGCCACCGCGGATTTTTGAAATTTATTCCTGTGATGAGCAACATTCAGCGGATGGATGTATCCGCCTCCTGTAGGAGCGAGCTTGCTCCTACAAGGACATGGTTCAGCCTGGTAGATGTTGCGTAGCCCACCCCCGAACCTCCGCATACGGGTAATCCTCCAACACCCCAAACCCCGAAATCGACCTCGCCTTGAGCTTGGTAAACAGCGGCACGCTGATCCCGCACAAAAATCGCGTCACACGTTCAGCCGAAGGAATGTAGCCGGTGTGTTGCTCGTGCCTGTGGATAAAATCCCCGCACAACGCCTCAAAGCTTTTATCCACAAGCGCCGGCAACTCCGGCGGCGCCGGCAGTCGCGCCACATTCCCGTGACACACCGAACAATGCCCGCACTGCTGCGGCGCGTTTTCGTCGCCAAAGTACTCAGCCAGGCGATAACCCAGGCATCGATCAGTGGCGAACAAATCGAGCATGGCGTGAATCCGCGCGATCTCGGTGCGCTCATGCCGGGTGAACACCGCGTGCAGCCCGGCACTCACTGCCTGGCTGTCGAAATCCTTTTGCAGAAGGCTGTAGACCTCGGTCATCTGTTTGCTTTCCAGTTCGACCCAGCCCTTCTCTTGGAAGTAGTCCAGCGCCTTGACCACCCGACTGCGCTCGGCCTGATGCCGCTCGTACAACGCGTCAAAATTCACGGTCGCCCAGGTCCGCGCGCGGCTGGACGTCTGGATGATGGCCGCGACGAAATCCTTGCGCTCTCCCTCAAAGCGGGCCAGCAACGCTTCCGGCTCCTGCAGATACTTGAAGCGGTACTCAGCGTAATAGGCGTAACGCGGCGCGATGATCCCGCGTAGCTCCAACTGCACCAGCAACGTCTTGAGCGGTAACTGGCGGATATTGCTCTGATCGCCCAGCGGCCCGAGCAGAAATTCCCACTGCCCGTCGGGCGCAGCGGCTTGCAATTCGTCGAGCACGTGACGGATGCCGTCGAGCTCCGGCGTGTCGCCGTAGACAAAATTTTCCAGCACGTTGAGGCTGTCGCGGTTGGCCAGAACCAGACAGTCCGACGGTTGCCCGTCACGTCCGGCGCGGCCGATTTCCTGGCTGTAGTTTTCGATGGATTTGGGCAGGTCGAAATGCACGACGTTGCGGATGTCACTCTTGTCGATGCCCATGCCGAAGGCGATGGTGGCAACGATGCAATTGGACTGCCCACCCATGAACCGCTTCTGGATCGCTTCCCTTTGTTCGTGGGGCAAACCGGCGTGATATGCCTCGACCTGAATGCCATTACGGCCCAAGTGCTCGGCGATGTGCTCGGCGGTTTTCTGCAAGGTGACGTAGACGATGCTGGGCTGGCCGGGACGTTCGCTCATCCATTCGACAAGGCGTCGGCGCTTGTCCTGACCCCGCACTGGCTCCACCAGCAGATTGAGATTTGGCCGATAGAAACCGGTGGTCACTACGTCTTCCGGAGCGATGGCGAACTTGGCTTCCATGTCGGCGATCACCTTGGGCGTCGCGGTAGCCGTCAGCAGCAGTGCCTGAGGAATGTTGAACTGGCGCTGGTAGTCCGGAAGCTTGAGGTAGTCGGGGCGGAAGTTGTGGCCCCACTCCGAGATGCAATGCGCCTCGTCCACCACGAGCAACGAGATCGGTACCTGCTGCAGGAAATTGCGGAAGCGCTCGTTCTTCAAGCGCTCCACGGAGATCATCAGAATCTTCAATTCGCCGGACTTGGCGCGGGCCATCACATCGCTGGTTTCATCGCGGCTCTGGGCCGAATCGATACTGCCCGCCGCAATGCCATGCCGTTGAAGGAAGGCCAGTTGATCCTGCATCAACGCCAACAACGGCGAGACCACCAGCGTCAGGTGCGGCAGCAGCACGGCCGACAATTGGTAACACAGGGACTTGCCCGACCCCGTGGGAAAAATCGCCGCCGCCGAACGCCCGGCAAGCACCGCGCTGATCGCCGCCTCCTGACCGGGTCGAAACTGTGGATAACCGAAAACCTGTTCCAGGGTGTTGTGCATAAGCTGTCACTCCGTTGACCGCTGCGAAGCCCAAAGCCTAGCCGGTGATCGCAGCGAGTCGAGAAAAGGTCGGGGGCAAAACGATACGGGATGATACAGCGTATGGATCGGAGGAATCGCAGGGGTCGAGGAATACGCCAGCTCTCGAGCCTCATCGCGAGCAGGCTCACTCCCACGATGGTTTTCGGTGATACGCCCCATTCAAATTCACTGAAGATCACCTGTGGGAGCCAGCCTGCTGGCGATGAGGCCAGCACAGTCACCACCAGCAGACAAATCCCCTTCAACCACTTACCCCGCATTTTCGAAATGCCCTACACATTCTGGCGGACGCCATACCGAGACCCCCAGCGCTGCGCCTGACCAACACGTAAGAAATTTCACCCATCGGCAACTCGGTCAAAAAAGCCCAGAAATCATGTAGGACGCATCCCCGAAACCCGGTAAATCCCCTACAAGCCCTGTCCATTGCGGCGGTATTGCTGCGCCACGTCGCCCCCTTCATAGTTTCCGGCGCCGCTGAACACCTGCGTCGGCCCGCCCGACTTTCTACAGGACTGACCCTAGATGCAAGACCGCTATCGCCCACTTAAAAGCCGCTACAGCGACACCCCGGTATTGGTCATCGACACCGAAGCAGACCCCCACGAAATCCTCGACGCCGCCCGACAACGCATCCGCGCCGCCAGCGACCTGCTCGAAACGCTGTATTGCCTGTGCTTCAAACAAGCCGATGCGAGCGACATTCCCAACCTCGTCAACGCGCTCTACCTGCTGACCCAGGACGGCACCGAACTCCTCGACATCGCCCGCCAACGCCTCCCGAAACCCACCACAACCTGACGCCCAGCGGACTCCACTGTGGGAGCGAGCCTGCTCGCGATGAACGATAACGCGGTGTGCCTGGATACAGATAAACGAGAGAAGTCGGCTATGGATAAGTCCGTAGGCAACGCCCTATCAAAACTTCGTCCCGGTCCTACAACCGAAGTCACTTTGTCGCCTATCGCCAACCGGCGACTCATATCTATAGTCGGACCGTCGCTGCCAAATCAGCGGCTCGGGTTTGGTCACCTGAATTTGAGAGAAAACTTATGCATGCCCTTGTATGCTGCCGGCATCTTTTATGTCAGCACGCTTTATGGCGGCTGTGTTTGGGACGCTTCTGCGTACCCGGGTTTTCTCTCCCTGGTTGACCAACCTGAACACAGTCCGCCACCCATCGTTTGGTCACGATACTGGCGGGCCTTTAGATACATAAAAGAGAAAATTAAAATGAATAAATGGAATCCGTTCACTAACGATCGCTACCTTCCACTCCAAACCAACCTCACCGATTCCCCGCCCCTGATCATCGACACAGAGGCCAACCCGCAAGATATCCTCGAAGCCGCCCTCCAGCGCATCCGAGCCTCCAGCGAACTGCTCCGAACCCTGCACTGCCAAAGCGTCGAACAAGCCGATATCGAAGACATCCCCCACATCACCCACGCGCTCTACCTCCTGACCCAGGACGGTTGCGACCTGCTCAAAGTCGCCCAACAACGCATGATGGGATGGAAGGCGCCTGCCTAACGTCGCGCGAACAAATCGTTCTCACGTTCTGCGTGAGAACGGTTTAACAGAGTTGAGAGCCGCCATCGAACACAGGAGATAACCATGAACCTCGCCCCCAACTTCCCCGACGACCAAACCATGCACCTGCTCATGCAGCTGCTGCACGTAGAAATCGGCCTGCCCGAACGCAAAACCATCAGCCTCACCACTTCGATCAATTTCGACTTGGGCTGCGACGGTTCCGATGCGCGACATTTGATGGAAGTGCTGGAAGAACAGTTCGGGATCGACCTCGTGGACTACGACGCCTACCGCTACTTCCAGCCCGAAAATTTTGATGTGTTTTTCAAGCGCAGAGCGAAGGGCCGTGGCGATAAAGTCCCGCTGACCATCGGAATGCTTTACCGGGCGATCAAGGTGCAGCGATGGGACACGCAGGCATTGGAACAAACCCAATTGAACACCTAAGTGCCAATATTCTGGTTGTTTAGTAGCCATTCGGCTGGAATATTGGCATTTGTGCGCGTGACGATATAAATCGAACACCCACAAAAAAGCCGCCCCAAAGGGCGGCTTTTTCATTTCGCTAAACCAAGTCTTACAACTTCGGCCCAGCTGCCTTGATCGCGTCGCTCACGTCGAACTTCTTGAAGTTCTCAACGAACAACCCGGCCAGTGCCTTAGCCGCTTCATCGTAAGCAGCCTTGTCAGCCCAGGTGTTACGTGGGTTCAACAGGCCAGTCTCAACGCCCGGTACGGCCAGTGGCACGTCGAGGTTGATGGTGTCCAGGTGTTCGGTTTCAGCACCGATCAACGCGCCGCTCTGGATCGCTGCGATCACGCCGCGAGTGGTCGGGATGTTGAAGCGGTTGCCGACGCCGTAGCCGCCGCCGGTCCAGCCGGTGTTGACCAGGTAAACCTTGGAGCCGAAGCCGCGGATGCGCTTGATCAGCAGTTCTGCGTATTCGCCAGCCGGACGCGGGAAGAACGGTGCGCCGAAGCAGGTGGAGAAGGTCGACTTGATGCCGCTGCCGGAACCCATTTCAGTCGAGCCCACCAGTGCGGTGTAGCCGGACAGGAAGTGGTAGGCCGCTTGTTCTTCGCTCAGGATCGACACGGGCGGCAGTACGCCGGTCAGGTCGCAGGTCAGGAAGATCACAGCGTTTGGCTCGCCACCGAGGTTTTTCTCGGAGCGCTTGGCAACGTTTTCCAGCGGGTAGGCGGCGCGGCTGTTCTGGGTCAGGCTGACATCGGCGTAGTCGGCGTGCTTGGCGTCGTCGATCACGACGTTTTCCAGGACGGCGCCGTGCTTGATGGCTTTCCAGATAACCGGCTCGTTCTTCTCGGACAGGTCGATGCACTTGGCGTAGCAGCCGCCTTCGATGTTGAAGACAACGCCTTCGCCCCAGCCATGTTCGTCGTCACCGATCAGGTAACGGCTTTCGTCAGCGGACAGGGTGGTTTTACCGGTGCCGGAAAGACCGAAGAACAGGGTCACGTCGCCGGCTTCGCCAATGTTGGCGGCGCAGTGCATCGGCAGAACGTCGGCCGCCGGCAGCAGGAAGTTCTGCACCGAGAACATGGCTTTCTTCATTTCACCGGCGTAACGCATGCCGGCGATCAGCACTTTCTTTTGTGCGAAGTTGAGGATCACGCAGCCGTCGGAGTTGGTGCCGTCACGCTCTGGCACGCATTCGAAGTTGGCAACGTTCAGCACTTGCCACTCTTCACGACCTGCCGGGTTGTACTGGGCAGGGTTGATGAACAGGCAACGACCAAACAGGTTCTGCCAGGCAGTCTGTGTGGTCATTTTCACGGCCAGGTAGTGATCTTCCGACGCGCCTACATGAACGTGGGAAACGAAATGCTCTTGCGCGTTGTTGAACGCTTCGACGCGAGCCCACAGGGCATCGAACTTGTCGGCCGGGAACTTGCGGTTGATCGGGCCCCAGGCGATGGCGGCCTGAGTGGACGGCTCTTCAACGATGAAACGATCGACTGGCGAGCGACCGGTACGGTGACCGGTACGAACAACCAGCGCGCCGGTATCGGCAAGCTCGCCTTCACCGCGACTCAGGGCTTCTTTAACCAGATCATCAACACTCAGATCGGTGTACACGGCGTTATTGGCTTGCGTCATGAGGTTCCCCGTCGGCCAGTGGCCGAGTGCTCCAAACGTTTTGTAGTAGAAAGTCGTGCACTACTACCGCGAAAAAAGTGGCCCGGATTATGCCAGAAAAGCCCAAAAAAAGTAGGGCCCTCCCGTCGTAACGGCGTTATTCCGGCACAGGCCAGTGAATTTACCTGCGCTGAACCGTTTTAGTGACGGGTATCTGACGGCGTCTCGACGCCTGCCCCAGCGAATAATTGAGTCACATCGGTGGCATCGAACAGGTAACGCTGGTTGCAGAACTGGCAATCGATCTCGATGTGGCCACCGTGTTCGATGACCAGGGCCTGGGCGTCTTCCATCCCCAGGCTGACCAGCGCATTGCCGGAGCGTTCACGCGAGCAACTGCAATGGAAACGCAGCTTGTTCACATCGAACAGCCGAACCTGCTCTTCGTGGTAGAGGCGATGCAGTACGGTTTCGTTGTCCAGGCTGAGCAATTCATCGGCGGTCAGGGTGCTGGCCAGCGCGGTGACGTGCCGCCAGCTGTCGGCGCGTTCTTCTTCATCCTTCAGTCGGTCGGCCGGCAATTGCTGCAGCAGCAGGCCACGGGCGCGGCGGCCATCGGCGTACAGCCAGAAACGCGTGCCCACTTGTTGCGACATCACGAAGTAATTGGTGAAGCACTCCGACAGGGTTTCGCCATCGAGGTCAACGATGCCCTGATAGCGCTGGCCTACGGTCGGGTCGACGGTCAACGCCAACACACCATTGGGCATCAGGTCAGCCAAGGTCGCATCGGGGGCAATCTGGTCTGCTTCGTAGCGGGCCAGGCCACGGATTTCGCGCTCGCTGGAGCACTCGATCATCAGCATCGGGATCGGGCCGTCGGAGCGCGCCTGGAGAATCAGCAAGCCATCGAACTTCAAGGTGCCGACCAGCAACGACGCCGCCGCCATCAGTTCGCCAAGCAGTTGCGCGACTGGTTCCGGATACGTGTGTTTGGCAAGGACTTCAGCGTAGCTGCGCTCCAACGAAACCAGCTCGCCGCGGGTGTCGCTGTCATCGAAGATGAAGCGTTGGGTGTAGTCGGTATCCGGAAGATCGGTCATAGGTCTGGGTATCTGAAGTAAATGACAAAAAATTTCGAAAAATCACAAAACTCGCCTCAACAGGCGATATTTCGGTGTGAATTGTTCAGCCTTGGGTGGCATTTTATGAACAATACGGGATTGTTCCAAGCAAGGTGGAGCGCCCGTCGGTCTACCTGATATGGCTGCGCACCTGAGCGATTGCAAGTCTGCGTTCGTCAGATGTGGTGACCTGAACTGCACAATACCTCTGGGAACGAGGCTGCTCGCGAAGGCATCCACCCAGACAACACGGTAGCAACTGACTCACTCGTCGTTGCTGTTCCCACGAAATTTAAACAAGTCCCGCCGCTGCTTCTTGCTCGGTTTGCCGTCGGTGCTCACGCCCAACGCGCCGGCCTTGCGCATGGCCGCGGCCGCTTCGCGCTTGGCGATGCTGGCTTCGGTTTCGGCGTACAGCGCCTGAGCCTCCGGCGCCCCGCGACGCACGATCGACAATGCCTGGACCACCACCGTGCGCTCTTCAAACCCGGTGCGAATCTGGAACTCGTCGCCGATCCTCGGCTCCTTGCCCGGCTTGCAGCGTTCGCCCCGGCAATGCACCTTGCCGCTTTCTATCGCCGCTTTGGCCAAGGCACGTGTTTTATAGAAACGTGCAGCCCACAACCACTTATCGAGACGGACTTTGTCGTCCTCTTCGCTTTTTTGTGTCATCGGATGACCTCATTCTGAAATATTGGTGAACTGTACTACCGTTTCTGTCGTGCCATGAATTACGCCGGCTCGGACTACAATGCGTGCATTCCAGCAACTCCTCGAGAAGCTGAAAATCCAGGCCGTAGATATCTGTCGCCTTTTAACCATTATTCTGCGTGAATACCGCGAATTCGGCCGCCTGCGGCCCGAGCGGTTTTTGCCGGTTGAGTACCTTTGAAGACATTTGACCATTTGACCGTTGTCGGTCTGCGCGAGTGGGTGGCGCTCCCGAATTTGGGAGTCGCGGGCCTTCGGGCGAAAATCGACACCGGTGCCAGCACCTCCAGCCTGCATGCCACCGACATCGAGCCGTTCGAGCGCGACGGCGAACAGTGGGTGCGATTTACCGCGCACCTGGGGACCGTCGTGCAGTTGCGGCATCGACGCTGTGAAGCACCGCTGGTCACCATGAAATCCATTAAAAGCTCCAACGGCCAGGCGCAAAAGCGCTACGTGGTCAGCACGACCCTGGCACTCGGGGATCGGGTCTGGCCCGTCGAGTTCACGCTCGCCTGCCGCAAGTCGATGCGTTATCGGCTGCTCCTCGGCTCCAAAGCCCTGATCGACGGCCAGCTGGTGGTCAATCCGGGCATTAAGTATGTACAAGACAAGCCGGTGTTCCCGGTATCTACCTCCTCCACAGGTGTTGCATGAAGATCGCTGTGCTGTCGCGGAACCCGCGTCTGTATTCCACTCGTCGTCTGGTCGAGGCCGGTACCGAACGAGGCCATGAAATGGTGGTGATCGACACCCTGCGCGCCTACATGAACATTGCCAGCCACAAACCGCAGATCCACTACCGCGGCAAGCCGCTGGAAGGTTTCGACGCGGTGATCCCGAGGATCGGGGCATCGGTAACCTTCTATGGCTGCGCGGTGTTGCGCCAGTTTGAAATGATGGGGGTGTTTCCGCTCAACGAATCGGTGGCCATTGCGCGCTCCCGGGACAAGCTGCGGTCGCTGCAGTTGCTGTCACGCCGCGGAATCGGCTTGCCGGTCACGGGGTTTGCCCACTCCCCGGATGATATTCCCGACTTGATCGATATGGTCAACGGCGCACCACTGGTGATCAAGGTGCTGGAAGGCACCCAGGGCATCGGTGTGGTGCTGTGTGAAACCGCGACGGCGGCGGAATCGGTGATCGAGGCGTTCATGGGCCTCAAGCAGAACATCATGGTTCAGGAGTACATCAAGGAAGCCGGTGGGGCGGACATTCGCTGCTTCGTGGTCGGCGACAAGGTGATTGCGGCGATGAAGCGCCAGGCCAAACCTGGGGAGTTTCGCTCCAACCTGCATCGGGGTGGCAGCGCCAGCTTGATCAAGATCACCCCGGAAGAACGCATGACTGCGTTGCGTGCGGCGAAGGTCATGGGGTTGGCGGTGGCGGGTGTGGATATCTTGCGTTCCAATCACGGGCCGTTGGTGATGGAAGTGAATTCGTCTCCAGGCCTGGAGGGAATTGAAACCACCACGGGGAAGAACGTGGCGGGGATCATCATTGAGCATCTTGAGAAAAATGGTGGGCCGAATATGACGCGGACCAAGGGTAAGGGTTAACCCTGGCTCGGTCCCCTGTGGCGAGGGAGCTTGCTCCCGCTCGGCTGCGCAGCAGCCGCAAAATCAGCGATGGTGCTCGTCCTGGCACAACGTCATAGCTGCATTGGGGAGTCCTTCGGCCTCCAGCGGGAGCAAGCTCCCTCGCCACAGGGGTTGGATGTGGCGTTTAAACCGCATCCCGAGGCAACATCAACCCAAGCGGCAACCGCACGCGCGCTTCCAGACCGCCACCGGTGCGGTTGCGCAACTCGACATTGCCGCCATGCATCGAAGCAATTCGCTTCACGATTGCCAAGCCCAACCCGGTGCCTTTCCCGCCCCGGGCACGATCACCCCGGGTGAACGGGTTGAAAATCGCTTCCAGCTCCGACGGATCGATCCCCGCGCCACGGTCCATGACGCTCAGCACCACGTACGGTGCGCTCACATCCCCGGACACATAAGCCGCGACTTCAACACCACTGCCCGCGTGATGCAACGCGTTGCCGATCAGGTTGTTCAGCAACCGTTTCATCGACACCCGACGCAATGGGAACGGCTGGATAGGCTCCAGGCGCAAGCGCACTTTCTCTTCGTTCTGGTTGTACGGCGCGGCGACTTCACGCACCAGATCGGTCAAGTCCACCTCTTCCACCGACTCGTCGCGACCATCACGGATAAACGCCAGGAACTGATCAAGAATCGCGTCCATGTCCTCGATGTCGCGGACCATGTCGTCCGTCAGGTCGTTGCGGTCACCCATCAGCTCCAGCGACAGCCGCAAACGGGTCAGCGGCGTTCGCAGGTCATGGGACACGCCCGCCAGCATCAGCTCACGCTCGCGACCGGCCTGCTCGACGTCCTCGGCCATCTGGTTGAAGGCGCGATACACCTCGGCCATCTCGCTCGGCGTATCACTGATCGGCAAGCGCACGCTGCGGCCCTGACCCAGTTGTCTGGCGGCATAGACGAGGCGCTTCAGCGGTTGATTGAGCTGGCTGACGAAGATCCATGCCGAGGCGGTGGACAGCAAGCCAATGGCGAGGAACCAGCCGAGCACGTTCCAGATTTTCTGACCGCGCAGCGGGTGGGGATAAAGCGGCACTTTCAGCCAGCCATCACCCAGGCTCGGCGCCCGGACCCACAGGGCCGGCGGCGAATGCATGCGCAACCGGACTTCGGTGTCGGCCCCCAGCTCGGCCTGCATCTGCCGCTGGTAGATCTCGCTGTAGGGCCAGTGCTGCTCACCCTCCGGCACGCCGGTGCCCACCACCCGGATCAACGTGGCGGCTTCAGCGATCTTTTCGCGATTGTTTTCATCGGCGGCCCAATAAGCGCGCAGCGTCAGGGCGACGCCGTGGCTGTATTGGCGATCCACCAGCACGTCTTCGTTCATCAGCAGATAAACCAGCGTCAGTGCTTTGGAGAACAGGACGACAATCAGCACCAGCCACAGGGTGCGGGAGAAAAAGCTCTGGGGGAACCAAACGGGGGTTTTCATGGATAACCGCTACACACTTGCAGGAGCGAGCGATGCTCGCATATTGCGGATGGCGAGTCTGCGGCCTGATCGACCGCAAGACCCGCTCCTACAAATCGCCGATCACTTGGTGGCGGCGCCATCCGGAACGAACACGTAACCCACGCCCCAAACGGTCTGGATGTAGCGTGGTTTGGACGGGTCGGGTTCGATCATGCGGCGTAGACGGGAGATCTGCACGTCGATGGACCGCTCCAGGGCATCCCATTCGCGACCACGGGCGAGGTTCATCAGCTTGTCGCGGGTCAGCGGCTGGCGCGCGTTCATCACCAACGCCTTGAGCACGGCAAACTCGCCGGTGGTGAGCATGTGCACTTCGTCACCACGCTTGAGCTCGCGGGTGGCCAGCGACAGCTCGTAGTCACCAAAGGTCACGCTTTCGTCTTCGCTACCCGGTGCGCCCGGCACGGGCGTCGACTGACGGCGCAAGACTGCTTTGACCCGGGCCATCAGCTCGTCCGGGTTGAACGGCTTGGCCAGGTAATCGTCGGCGCCCAGTTCAAGGCCCTTGATCCGGCTCAGCTCGTCGCCCTTGGCGGTGAGCATGATGATGGGGATCTGGTTGTTCGCGCCACGCAGCCGGCGGCAGGCGGTCAGACCGTCTTCGCCGGGCAGCATCAGGTCGAGAACGATCAGGTTGAACACTTCACGCGCCAGCAGGCGGTCCATTTGTTCCGTGTTCGGTACGGCACGGGCGCGGTAGCCCTTGCTGACGAAAAAACGCTCCAGCAGGCTGCTGAGCCCCGGATCGTCGTCAACAATAAGAATTTTTTCGCCTTCAGCAATGTTTGCAGTGCTGCTCATTAGATGCTCCTTTGATCTCGGCGCGCATTATGGCGTAGCTGCCGTTATACGCACCGTGTGCATTGTTAGCAGATTTTTCCTTCACTGCCAGAAATCAGGGGATTGTGCCTACAGCCTGTGTTGCCCCCGAATGATAGAACGCTGGTTATAATGCGCGGCCTTTTGTGTCAGGCAACGTCTGATCATTGCTGTCGGCCGCCGCTTTTTATTTTCATGGCGCTGGCAGCATTTGTTCGATTTCACGGGTCAACGGGATGCCTGTTGATCCAGGTAGCGGCGCAGGCCAGGCCGCTCAACCAGACTCGCCGAGCCTCTATCTCTGCGCCTGCGAGCCTGCTTTCACAATTTGTCAGGTGGTTTTATGGACAGCATCAACAGCCGCATCGCCGAGGAACTCGGTGTACGCCCACAACAGGTCGAAGCGGCCGTCGCGCTACTCGATGAAGGCTCTACCGTTCCCTTCATCGCCCGTTACCGGAAAGAAGTGACCGGCAGCCTCGATGACATCCAGTTGCGTCATCTGGAAGAGCGTCTGCGCTACCTGCGAGAACTCGACGAACGGCGCATCAGCATCCTCGCCAGCATCCAGGAACAAGGGAAACTGACCCCGCAACTGGAACGCGATATCAAGCTCGCCGACACCAAGACCCGCCTCGAAGACTTGTACCTGCCGTACAAACAGAAGCGCCGCACCAAGGGCCAGATTGCCCTGGAAGCCGGCCTCGGCGAACTGGCCGACGGCCTGTTCAACGATCCGAGCCTGACGCCAGACGCCGAAGCCGCACGCTTCGTCAACGCAGAAAAATGCGTGGCCGACGTGAAAGCCGCGCTCGAAGGCGCCAAGTACATCCTCATGGAGCGCTTCGCCGAAGACGCCGGCCTGCTGGACAAGCTGCGCAACTACCTCAAGCAGGAAGCCACCCTCAGTGCCCGCGTGATTGCCGGCAAGGAAGAGGAAGGCGCGAAGTTCCGCGACTATTTCGAACACGATGAACCGCTGAAAAGCATGCCGTCGCACCGCGCGCTGGCGATTTTCCGTGGCCGTAACGAAGGCATCCTCAGCTCCGCGCTGAAAGTGGGTGACGAGCTGCCGGGCACCATGCACCCGTGCGAAGGCATGATCGGCCAGCAATTCGGTATCCAGAATCAGAACCGTGCCGCCGACAAATGGCTGGGTGAAGTGGTGCGCTGGACCTGGAAGGTCAAGCTCTACACCCACCTTGAAACCGACCTGCTGGGCGAACTGCGCGATGGCGCGGAAACCGAAGCGATCAATGTGTTCGCGCACAACCTGCACGACTTGCTGCTGTCGGCCCCGGCCGGCCCGCGCGCCACCCTGGGCCTCGACCCGGGCCTGCGCACCGGTTGCAAGGTGGCGGTGGTCGATGCCACCGGCAAGCTGCTGGATCACGCCACGGTTTACCCGCACGTGCCGCACAACAAGTGGGACCAGACCCTCGCGATTCTCGCCGCCCTGTGCGCCAAGCATGCGGTGGACCTGATCGCCATCGGCAACGGCACCGCCAGCCGCGAAACCGACAAGCTGGCCGCTGAACTGATCAAAAAATACCCCGCGATGAAGATGACCAAGATCATGGTCTCCGAGGCCGGCGCATCGGTTTACTCGGCGTCGGAACTGGCCTCCAAGGAATTCCCGGACCTCGACGTGTCGATCCGTGGTGCGGTCTCGATTGCCCGTCGTCTGCAAGATCCGTTGGCTGAACTGGTGAAGATCGACCCGAAATCCATCGGTGTCGGCCAGTACCAACACGACGTGTCGCAGCTGAAACTGGCCCGTGGCCTGGACGCCGTAGTCGAAGACTGCGTGAACGCCGTGGGTGTGGACGTGAACACGGCCTCCGTGGCGCTGCTGGCGCGTATCTCGGGCCTCAACGCGACCCTGGCGCAGAACATCGTCAGCCACCGCGACGAGCACGGTGCATTCAAGACGCGCGCCGCGCTGAAGAAAGTCGCGCGCCTGGGTGAAAAAACCTTCGAACAGGCGGCCGGCTTCCTGCGTGTCATGAACGGCGACAACCCGCTGGATTCGTCCGCCGTTCACCCGGAAGCCTATCCGCTGGTACAGCGCATTGCCGCTGAAACCGACCGCGACATCCGCTCGTTGATCGGCGACGCCAGCTTCCTCAAGCGCCTGGACCCGAAGAAATACACCGACGAAACCTTCGGTCTGCCAACGGTCACCGACATTCTGCAAGAGCTGGAAAAACCTGGCCGCGATCCGCGTCCGGAGTTCAAGACCGCCGAGTTCCAGGAAGGCGTCGAAGACCTCAAGGACCTGCAACTGGGCATGATCCTCGAAGGCGTCGTCACCAACGTGACCAACTTTGGCGCTTTCGTCGACATCGGCGTGCATCAGGACGGTTTGGTGCACATCTCTGCGCTTTCGGAGAAGTTCATCAAGGATCCACGCGAAGCGGTGAAGGCCGGTGACGTGGTGAAAGTGAAGGTCATGGAAGTCGATATCCCGCGCAAACGCGTGGGCCTGTCGATGCGCATGAGCGACACGCCGGGCGAGAAAATCGACGGTGCACGTGGCGCGCGTCCGGGGTCGGCACCACGCCAGTCCCAGAACACCGCACCGCGCAAGGAAACCACGGCGGCCGCTCCGGCCAACAACGCCATGGCTTCGCTGTTCGCCAACGCCAAGCAGTTGAAGAAACGCTGATGGACATTCCTGCCGGGCTGACCGAAAGCGCGTTTTTCAAGCTGCTGGGGTGTCGCTTGCACAGTCTGGAAACCGGGGTGGCGCAAGTCGCACTGGCACTGGAGCCAGAACTGCGCAATCGCGGCGGCAAGCTGCACGGCGGGGCCTTGTTCAGTCTGGTGGACATTGCCATGGGGCTGGCCTGTTCCAGCACCCACGGCTTTGACCAGCAAAGCGCGACCATCGAATGCAAGATCAATTACATTCGCGCCGTGTCCGACGGCGAAGTGATGTGCACGGCACGGGTCATCCACCCGGGCCGCCGCACGCTGGTGGTCGAGGCTGACGTGATGCAGGGCGACAAGCTGGTCGCAAAAGCGCAAGGCACGTTCGCTGTCCTGTAGCTAGCCGTCATCGATTTGAGGTAATTTCGGCAATACGAAACCTGTAGGAGCGAGCCTGCTCGCGATGGCGGTGTGTCAGAAGACTAATCGGTTGACTGACACTCCCTCATCGCGAGCAGGCTCGCTCCTACAGGGGCAACGCCGTACGGCTCCAAAACCAGGCGAAAACGCCAGTTTTAACTTCACCCTTGTAGACCGTCCTGCCCACCCCCATATTGGGGCGACTGACGCGTGAAGGAATCCAACTTGAGCGAACTTCTCAACCGCCGCCTGGCTCTGCTCGGCGAGCGCGCTAACCTCTCTCTGCTCGAACAGTGCCTTCACGGCATCGAACGTGAATGCCTGCGCGTGACCGGCGAAGGTCGCCTGGCGCAAACGCCGCACCCGGAAGAATTGGGTTCCGCGCTGACCAATGAACAAATCACCACCGACTATTCCGAGTCGCTGCTGGAGTTCATTACCCCGGCCCTGCCAGACCCTGCGGATACACTGGCCAGCCTGGACAGCATTCATCGCTTTGCCTACAGCAAGCTCGGCAACGAGTTTCTGTGGAGCCCTTCGATGCCGTGCCCGTTGCCGGCCGAGGAAGACATCCCGATTGCCTATTACGGCACGTCCAACATCGGTCAGCTCAAGTACGTCTATCGCAAGGGCCTGGCCCTGCGTTA
Organism: Pseudomonas sp. PB120; assembly: GCF_009761815.1. GTDB lineage: Bacteria > Pseudomonadota > Gammaproteobacteria > Pseudomonadales > Pseudomonadaceae > Aquipseudomonas. The sequence continues at coordinate 90,534 of NZ_RWIN01000017.1, read as the reverse complement.
CGGCAAGACCATGCAGTGCATCGCCGGGATTCACTACAATTTTTCCCTGCCGGAACAACTCTGGCCGCTGCTCAAGAACGCTGAAGGGTTTGTCGGCACCGACCGCGACTATCAGTCGTCGGCTTACATCGCGCTGATCCGCAACTTCCGCCGCTACAGCTGGCTGCTGATGTACCTGTTCGGTGCATCGCCAGCGCTGGATGCCGGTTTCCTGCGCGGTCGCTCGCACCAGTTGGAACAACTGGACCCGGACACCTTGTACCTGCCGTACGCCACCAGCCTGCGCATGAGCGACCTCGGTTACCAGAGCAACGCCCAGGCCGGTTTGACGCCGTGCTACAACGACCTGCCCAGCTACACCGACAGCCTGCGCAAAGCGGTGGCGACACCGTATGCACCTTATGTCGAAATCGGCACGCACCAGGACGGCGAGTGGGTTCAGCTCAACACCAACATCCTGCAGATCGAAAACGAGTACTACTCCAACATCCGTCCGAAGCGCGTGACGTACACCGGCGAGCGGCCGATCCAGGCGCTGGTGGCCCGTGGCATTCAATATGTTGAAGTGCGATGCCTGGACATTAACCCGTTCCTGCCGATGGGCATCGACCTCACCGAGTCGCGCTTCCTCGACGCGTTCCTGCTGTACTGCGCGCTGAACGACAGCCCGCTGCTGACCAATACCTCTTGCAGCAACGCGACGTCGAACTTCCTCAGCGTCGTCAAGGAAGGTCGGCGTCCAGGGTTGCAGCTGCATCGCGATGGCCAGCCGGTGGACCTGAAGGAGTGGGCCAGCGAGTTGCTGGAGAAGATCGCGCCGCTGGCTGCGATTCTGGACCAAAGCCAGGGTGGCGACGCCCACAGCAAAGCACTGGATGCGCAGATGGCGAAGGTCAAGGATTCGTCCCTGACACCGTCGGCGCAAGTGTTGGTGGCGATGGCCGAACACAAGGAGAGCTTCAGTCAGTTCTCCCTGCGCCAGAGCCGTGCGCACGCGGAGTTTTTCCGCAGCGAGCCCCTTTCCAGCGAAGACCAGGCGAAGTTCGAAGAACGAGCGCGTTCGTCGCTGGCCGAGCAAGTAGAGCTCGAGCAGAACGAAGTCGGCGATTTCGACGTATTTGTCGGGTCGTATCAGGCGAGCATTCTGTCGATCAGTAACTGACACAAAACCCTTGTGGCGAGGGAGCTCGCTCCCGCTCGGCTGCGCAGCAGCCGCAAAATCAGGCAACCGTGTGCTCACTGAAAGTATGCAGCTGCCAGGTTGGGAGTCCTTCGGCCTCCAGCGGGAGCAAGCTCCCTCGCCACAAAGGCGATCCACAGCAAAGACGCTAAAATCTTCCGCTCATAAGCTAATGCGAAAAAGTTATTTATTTTTCGATTCTTATATCATTTAGTCTCCTTTCACGCCGACTCTCGGTCGCCTGACAAGGAGCTTCCACATGAAACTGCATTTCCCTCTTCGCCTCCTGGCGGCCGCGTCTTTGGCTGCAGCGAGTTTCTTTGCCCAGGCAGCCGACGTCACCGTCGCCTACCAGACCACCGTTGACCCGGCGAAAGTCGCCCAGGCCGACGGCGCTTACGAAAAAGCCACCAACGCCAAGATCGACTGGCGCAAATTCGACAACGGTGCCGACATCATCGCGGCCATCGCCTCCGGCGACGTGCAGATCGGTTACCTCGGCTCCAGCCCTCTGACTGCCGCCATTACCCGCAAGGTGCCAGTTGAAACCTTCCTGATCGCCACCCAGATCGGCGCCGCCGAAGCGCTGGTTGCTCGAGACGGTTCCGGCATCAAGACGCCGCAAGACCTGATCGGCAAAAAAATCGCCGTACCGTTCGTTTCCACCGGCCACTACAGCCTGCTCGCCGCGCTGAAGCACTGGAACATCGATCCGTCGAAAGTCACCGTCCTCAACCTCGCGCCACCAGCCATTATTGCCGCCTGGAAACGCGGTGACATCGACGCCACTTACGTGTGGGACCCGGCGCTCGGCGTCGCCAAGGAAAACGGCAAAGTGCTGATCACCTCCGGCGAACTGGCCAAGTTCGGCGCGCCGACTTTCGATGCGTGGATCGTGCGTAAAGACTTCGCCGAGAAGCACCCTGAAATCGTGACCGCGTTCGCCAAAGTGACCCTGGACGCCTACGCCGACTACCGCAAAGACCCGAAAGCCTGGCTCGCCAACCAAAGCAACGTCGACAAGCTCGTAAAACTGTCAGGCGCCAAGGCCAGCGATATTCCATTGCTGCTGCAAGGCAACGTCTACCCGCTGGCGGCTGATCAGGTGATCACCCTCGGCGCACCGACCACCAAGGCCATCACCGACACTGCTGCGTTCCTCAAGGAACAAGGCAAGGTCGAAGCCGTACTGCCCGACTACGCCCCGTACGTCAGCGCCAAATTCATCACCAACTGATCGGAGTTAACCGCGATGGCTTTGCTACAGCTGGAGCGCATCAGCGCACAGTACCCCGGCAGCCCGGAGCCGGTGCTGGCGGATATTTCCCTGAGCCTTGGTCCCCAGCAGTTGCTGGTGGCCCTCGGCCCGTCCGGCAGTGGCAAGACTTCGCTGTTGAACCTGATTGCCGGTTTCGTCGAGCCAAGCGCCGGGCGCATCACCCTCGACGGCGTGCCGGTCAAAGGCCCGAGCGCTGAACGCGGCGTGGTGTTTCAGGACGATGCGTTACTGCCTTGGCAGGATGTGCTGGCCAACGTTGGCTTTGGTCTGGAACTGGCAGGCATTGCGCGGGAAAAACGTGAACTGCGCGCTCGGGAAATGCTCGCACTGGTCGACCTTTCCGGTTTTGAAAACCGCCGCATCTGGCAATTGTCGGGTGGTCAGAAGCAACGTGTTGGCTTGGCCCGCGCGCTTGCGGCCGACCCGCGCGTCCTGCTGATGGATGAGCCGTTCGGCGCCCTCGATGCCTTCACCCGCGAACAGATGCAGGAGCTGCTGCTGCAAGTCTGGCAGCGCACCGCAAAGCCCGTCTTCCTGATTACCCACGACATTGAAGAAGCGGTGTTTCTGGCCACGGACCTGATTCTGCTGGCGCCAAACCCCGGACAAATCGTTGAACGCCTGAGCCTTGATTTCGGTCAGCGCTACGCCGCCGGCGAGTCGGCACGGGCGATCAAGTCCGACCCGCGCTTCATCGAAACCCGCGAACACGTGCTCGCCAAAGTGTTCTCCCAACGCAGCGCCGCCCAGCGGCAGGAGCGCGCATGAGCAGCTACGAAATTCCAGCCGTGACGGTGAAACCGGGTTCGACGGTGATGCCTGTTCGTCGCAGCCTCAGCACTCGCTGGATCAGCGTTCTGACTCTGGTCGCGCTCGTGTTCATCTGGTGGGCCGTCACCGCCACCGGCCTGATCGAACCGTTGTTCCTGCCACCACCGTCCGCCGTGCTTCAAAAAGGCTGGTTGCTGGCGACCACCGGCTACATGGATTCGACGTTGTGGCAGCACCTGGGCGCGAGTCTCAGCCGAATCGGCCTGGGCCTTGGTTTTGCAGTGCTGACCGCCGTGCCGGTCGGCATCGCCATCGGCCACAACCGCATCGCCCGCGGCATTCTCGATCCGCTGATCGAGTTTTACCGCCCGATTCCGCCGTTGGCCTATCTGCCCCTGATCGTGATTTGGTGCGGCATCGGTGAGCTGTCGAAAGTGTTGCTGATCTATCTGGCGATTTTCGCCCCGATTGCCATCGCCACCGCCACCGGTGTGCGCACCGTAGACCCGGCCAAGTTGCGCGCCGCCCAGTCTTTGGGGGCGACGCGAGCGCAGTTGATTCGCCATGTGATTTTGCCCAGCGCCCTGCCGGACATTTTGACCGGTGTGCGCATTGGTCTGGGTGTGGGTTGGTCGACGCTGGTCGCCGCCGAACTGATCGCCGCCACCAGCGGCCTGGGGTTCATGGTGCAGTCGGCCGCGCAGTTCCTGGTCACCGATGTGGTGGTGCTGGGGATTCTGGTCATCGCCCTGATCGCCTTCGCGATGGAAATGGGCCTGCGTGCCCTGCAACGCAAACTGGTGCCTTGGCACGGCCAGGCTCACTGAAAATTCCTCCCTGTGGGAGCAGGCCTGCTCTCACATGTCGGCACCCGGATTGAAGAGAAAGACCATGAGCAACCTGACAATCGTCCCCCTCAGTTACGCGCTGGGCGCGCAAATCAGCGGCATCGACATCAGCCAGCCGCTGGACCTGGAACAACGCGATGCCATCGAGCAGGCGCTGCTCAAGCATCAGGTGCTGTTCTTTCGTGACCAGCCGATTACGCCGCAGCAACAAGCGCGTTTCGCAGCCAACTTCGGCGACCTGCACATCCACCCGATTTACCCCAACGTGCCGGAACAGCCGGAAGTACTGATCCTCGACACCGCCGTCACCGACGTGCGTGATAACGCGATCTGGCACACCGATGTGACCTTCCTGCCGACCCCGGCCATGGGCGCGGTGCTCAGCGCCAAGCTGCTGCCGGAGTTTGGCGGTGACACCTTGTGGGCCAGCGGCATTGCCGCGTATGAAGCGCTGTCCGCACCGATGAAAACCTTGCTCGAAGGGCTGACGGCGACGCACGACTTTACTCGCTCGTTCCCCCTCGAACGCTATGGCAACACGCCTGAAGCGTTGGCGCAGTGGGAAGAAGCACGCCGCAAAAACCCACTGCTTTCGCACCCGGTGATTCGTACGCATCCCGTGAGCGGGCGTCGGTCGTTGTTCGTCAACGAAGGCTTCACGTCGAAGATCAATGAGCTGTCGGAGACTGAAAGCGAGGCGATTCTTAAGTTGTTGTTTGCCCATGCGACGCGGCCGGAATTCACCATTCGCTGGCGCTGGCAGAAGGATGACGTGGCGTTCTGGGATAACCGCGTGACGCAGCATTACGCGGTGGATGATTACCGGCCGGCGCGGCGGGTGATGCAGCGGGCGACGGTGTTGGGGGATGTGCCGTTTTTTCGGTGAAACCTGAAGGTCTTTACTGACTTTAATGGCCCTATCGCGGGCAAGCCCGCTCCTACAAGGGTTGTGCCTGACGCAGATCCACTGTGGGAGTGAGACCGGCTTGCCGGCGATGGGGCCAGAACAGGCGCCGGAGAACCCGGCGCCGAAGGCTTACTCAGCCGTCGAAGGCTTCTCCCAAAGATTGATCCCGCCCTCCTGGGCAAACCGGTCAATCTCCGCCAACTCTTCCGCGCTAAAGCTCAAGTTCTTCAACGCCCCGACGTTCTCGATAATCTGCTCCGGCCGGCTCGCACCGATCAGCGCCGACGTCACGCGTGGATCGCGCAGCGTCCATGCCAACGCCAGTTGCGCCAGGCTCTGACCCCGACGCTTGGCGATTTCATTGAGCCCACGCACATGGGCGATGTTGGCTTCGGACAGGTGCGAGGATTGCAAAGAACCACCGCCCGGACGATTGACCCGCGCATCCTTCGGAATGCCGTTGAGGTACTTGTCGGTCAGCAGGCCCTGCGCCAGCGGCGTGAACGCAATCACTCCGGTGCCCAGTTCGTCAGTGACATCCAGCAGATCCTTTTCCACCCAACGATTGAGCAGGTTGTAGGCCGGCTGATGAATCAGCAAAGGCACTTTCCACTCTTTCAACAGCGCCGCCATCTCACGGGTTTTCACCCCGGAATACGACGAGATGCCGATGTACAGCGCCTTGCCCTGCTGCACCGCAGTGGCCAGTGCGCTGGCCGTTTCTTCCAGCGGCGTGTCCGGGTCAAAACGGTGGGAATAGAAAATATCCACGTAGTCCAGGCCCAGCCGCTGCAGGCTCTGGTCGAGGCTCGCCAGAACATATTTGCGTGAACCGCCGCCCTGCCCATAAGGGCCCGGCCACATATCCCAACCGGCCTTGCTGGAGATGATCAGCTCGTCGCGATGCTGCTTGAAGTCTTCACGCAGCACACGGCCGAAATTGATCTCGGCGCTGCCATACGGCGGGCCGTAATTGTTGGCCAGGTCGAAGTGGTTGATCCCCAGGTCGAACGCCGTGCGCAGCAACGAGCGCTGGGCGTCGATCGGTGTGCTGTCACCGAAGTTGTGCCACAGCCCCAGGGACAACGCCGGCAGCACCAGACCGCTGCGGCCGACGCGGCGGTAAGGGATGGAGTCATAGCGGTTTTCGGCAGCGGTGTAGGTCATCGAATCCTCTCTTGTCTGTCTTGAACTTGGTATCGACTGCTTCGCGAGTTGCCCAGCATACCCCCAGACAAACGCCGATAAACCCCGGACTCGAGAAAATGCTGAAACGTTTCACAGATTTTTGATCTGACACCCGCCGAGACGTCAAAAAACTCCGCTTACGCTTATGTCGACAGCTCGCGCAAAGCCGCTGCGGCCAAAAAACCGGACCGTGAACTGTATCGCTGATCCCGCCTGACGGTCTGATCGATACGCTCGAGCAACTGCTCGGGCAGGGAGGCATTGAAACGTACCGACTTGCCGAAGTACGGCGTGATATCGAAATCCACCACCCCCCAAATACCGTCCGCGTAATCAGGATTATCAAGGTGGACGTCGATCTCGCGTACTTGCGGCAGTGGTTCTCCATCGGCCACCAGTCCTTCATAGTGCAGAGATAACGCTTCTTTCACGTTTTCGAATGCCTGCGACACGGTGCTGCCTGCAGAAAAACAGCCTGGTACGTCCGGGACGATCACTCCGTAGTCTGAGTCGGCATCCTTGTGCAGAACGACCGGAAATTTCATTTCGGTGAGTCCTTCCTGTGATGTGGCCCCTTCGGGGCGTTCGTATCCGATGTGGGGCATCATTTCAGCCCTGCCTGTTTCAATATGCTGTTGATCGTTCCTTTCGGAAGATCTGAGTCAGGGTGCTTTATCGTCACTCTCCCTGACTTGTACGGATGTTTGTACTGATGATGGCTACCCTTCACCGCCACCAGATGCCAACCATCCTCCTCGATCATCCTGATCATTTCCCGACTTCGCATTACTTCGTCCTTGTGTGCAGCACTTGGTGCGCACATTACGCGACGAACGCCCTTCCAATACACACGATACACACCCTGATAAATATTAGCCCAGGGGGAGAACCCTGAAATGCCCGTGGACCAGCGGCCAGTCAGCACCCGCTCAATTTCCCGAGGATCGATTGTTGGCGATTCTTGAATAGTGAAGGCAGATCTAGTGCATTTATTGGCCTGGATAAACATGTGAAATTGGCGTCCCCTAAACCATCTCCTGCAAAGGAAACACCACCATGACTTCTCAGACTTCCAAAGTTGCCATCGTGACCGGCGCCTCCCGTGGCATCGGCGCGGTCATTGCCAGACAACTGGCCAGCGACGGTTTTGCCGTGGCAATCAATTACGCCAGCAGCGCCACCGAAGCATCGGCACTGGTGGTCGAGTTGCGTCAGGCCGGCCATCGGGCCATAGCGATCAAGGCGGACGTGGCTAATGCCGACGATGTGCGCCGTATGTTCGAGGAGACTGAAACTCAACTGGGCAAGGTCGATGCGCTGATCAACAACGCCGGCATTCTTAAAGTGATGCCGCTGGCGCAGCACTCCGATGAGCTGTTCGAGCAGACCTTCAATATCCACGCGCGGGGTACGTTCAACACCCTGCGTGAAGCGGCGACGCGTATGAACAACGGTGGGCGGATCGTCAATTTTTCCAGCAGCACCGTCGGCATGAACCTGCCGGGGTACGCGGTGTACATCGCCAGCAAAGCAGCGGTGGAATCGCTGACTCAGGTGTTTGCCAAGGAAATGCGCGGACGTGAAATCACCGTGAATGCCGTCGCGCCGGGCCCGGTGGCGACGGAGTTGTTTTTGCACGGCAAGAGTGAAGAGCAGATCCAGAATTTTGCGAAGATGGCACCGCTGGAACGTTTGGGTCAGCCGGAGGATATTGCCCGTGTTGTGTCGTTTCTGGTGGGGCCGGAATCGGCGTGGGTCAATGGGCAGATTCTGCGGGTTAATGGTGGGTTGGTTTAACTATGCTCAGTCAGATACCGCAGTGACCCCATCGCGAGCAGGCTCGCTCCCACAGGTATGGCGGTGATCCCTGTGGGAGCGAGCCTGCCCGCGATGGCGGCCTCAAAAACAGCGCCCCTCTAACGGACGGAACCTCATGCACACCACAATCATCACCACCTTCGGCCTGATCCTCCTCGCGCTGATGCTGTTCATCGGCGAGCGAATCGGTTTCAGCCGCCAGACAATGGCCTACAGCTTTGTCGTGCTGTGGCTCGCGCTGACGCTGATCAACGGCGCAGTCGGCATCGTCCACGCCGGCCAGCCGTTGAGCACGGAACTGGCCGTCGGCAGCGCGGTGTTCGGTGTGCCGGTGGCGGCGCTGGTGTTGTTCATGGTGTTGACCAGCGAAACGTAACGGCTTAATCAACGCACCAGATGCAAGAACTGCAGGTGCCGCTCGTACTGATCAAGAATGTCGTTGATGATCTGCTCCTTGGTGTAACCCACCAGATCGTAGTCCTGACTGCCCTCGCTCAAATGCACTTCGGCCCGGTAATAACGACGGTTGTTGAGTTGTTTGGAACCCATGCCGCCCCGCGCAAAAGACGGCGTGAAATAGCCGCGCATCTGCACCTGATAAATGAACGGATGCTCCTCGCCGTGACCGATCTCCAGGCTGACGCTGTCGTTCACCGGGTCCGGCTGAGTGATCACGTTCAGCCCTTTTTCGGCGAACACGGCCGACACTTCTTCAATGGCTGGACGCACCGTCGTATCGAGGAAGCGATAGACCTCATCCCGCGACGGGAAATGCACGGCCTGGCTCAAGCGTTGACGCCAGCCACCACGACGCGAACCGGACACCGGCGCCAGGGAATGCAGTTGCGCAATCTGCTTCTGCGACTCCAGGTAAAACGCCTTGTGCAGCCCCCACATCATCAGCAGCAAAATCATCGAGAACGGCAGCGAAGTCAGCACCACCGCTGACTTCAGCGCATCGATGCTGCCAGAGAACAACAGCGCACTGGTGACCAGCGCGGTCATCGCACCCCAAAACACCCGCAGCCATTTCGGCCCGTCTTCATCCGGGTTGCCGCCCTTGGCCGATAACGTCGACAGCACCACCGTGCCGGAGTCGGCCGAGGTGACGAAGAACACGAAGCTGATAAACACCGTGACCGCGATCACCGTTTTGCTCCACGGGTACGTTTCCAGCAGCAGGTAGAGGGTCATCGACGGGTTGTCGATGGCGGACATGCCGAGGGCGCTCATGCCGTGGTTGAGCACTTGATCAATGGCGCTGTTGCCGAAGATCGACATCCACGCCAGGGTGAAACCCAATGGGATCAGCAGCACGCCGAAGACGAATTCGCGGATGGTCCGGCCACGGGAAATCCGTGCGATGAACAAGCCCACGAACGGCGACCACGCAATCCACCAGGCCCAATAAAACACCGTCCAGCCGCCCAGCCAGTCGCTGGGTTTGTCATAGGCGTAGAGGTCAAAACTTTTCATCGGCAATGCGCCGAGGTAGTCGCCGATGTTCTGTATCAGGGTGTTGAGCAAGTGCTGTGTCGGGCCGGCGAACAACACGAACAGCAGCAGCGCGCAGGCCAGCAGCATGTTGATGTCGGACATCACTCGCACGCCTTTGTCGACGCCGGACACCGCGACAATGATTGCCGCGCCCATCATCAACGTGATCAGGCCGACCTGAATCCACTGGGTGTGGGCGATGCCGAACAGATAATCCAGACCCGAGTTGAGGTGCAACACGCCAAAGCCCATGTCGGCCCCAAGACCGAACACCGTGGCGATGATGCCGAAGCCATCCACCGCATAACCGATCGGTCCGTTGATGCGTTTGCCAATCAACGGATACAGCGCCGACCGCAACGCCAAAGGCAGGTTATGGCGGTAAGCGAAATAGGCCAGCGCCATGCCGACGAAGGCGAACACGCCCCAGCCATGCAGGCCCCAGTGCAAAAACAGAATCTGCATCGCCTGGCGCGCCGCATCAGCCGTGCCCGCCTCGCCCTGAGGCGGTTGCAGCATATGGGTCAGGGGTTCGGACACGCAAAAGAAGAACAGCGTGATGCTGATCCCGGCGGCGAACAGCATGCCGGCCCAGGACAGGTAACTGAATTCGGGCTCGTCGTGGTCGGCACCAAGCTTGATCTTGCCGTAGCCAGACAAGGCGGTGACCACCACGAAGACCAGATACAGCGACATCGCGAGCATGTAATACCAGCCGACCGTATTGGCCGCCCAGTTTTGCGCCTGCAACAGCCACGCACCGGCCTGCTCGGGCATGGCAATGACCACGATGCCGAACAAAAAGATGAACGTCGCCGAGAAGTAAAACACCGGCGGATTCATGCGGACCTGGCCGCTTGAAGGGAGAGACGATGCACTCATGAACGGTGCACCTCAAAGCAGTAAAACGTGGCTGTGGAAATCAGACTCAGCAAAGGCAAGCCTCCTGTTGTGAGCGGGCGGCGAACCACCGGTTTAACTTGAATGAACGTTCAAGTTAAACATGGATAGGGGGCTAAGGACTAATCGCAGGGCTCGGCGGTCGCTTTCCTACGCTAGTTCAAGGATGGGGATGGCGCGGGATTCGGGGGATTTGTTCGGCGGGGAATTAGCTAAATCCCATTGTTTCGGTTCGGCTTGAAACCATCGCGAGCAGGCTCGCTCCCACAGGGAGAAGTGTCGTTCACAAAACTGTGGTCCAACACCTTTCTACTGTGGGAGCGAGCCTGCTCGCGATGAGGCCAGATCAGTCAGCGAAAATCCTGGGCCCTACTTCTGCGTCCCATCATCATGCTGCAAATTCGCCTGCGTCAGGTTGCACCCCGGCGGCACGCTGCGGGTCAGCCAGACGTTGCCGCCAATGGTTGAGCCCTTGCCAATGGTGATCCGTCCAAGGATGGTCGCACCGGCATAAATCACCACGTCGTCTTCAACGATCGGGTGCCGCGGATGGCCCTTCTGCAACTGGCCGTCCTCGTCCGCCGGGAAGCGCTTGGCGCCCAGGGTCACGGCCTGATAAATGCGCACGCGCTCGCCGATGATCGCGGTCTCGCCGATCACCACGCCGGTCCCGTGATCGATAAAGAAGCTGCGGCCGATCTGCGCGCCAGGGTGAATATCGATTCCGGTCGCCGAATGCGCAATCTCCGCGCTGATCCGCGCCAGCAGCGGCAAACCCGCACGGTACAAATAGTGGGCCAGGCGATGGTGAATCACCGCCAGGATCCCCGGGTAGCACAGCAGCACTTCATCGACGCTGCGCGCGGCGGGGTCGCCGTGATACGCCGCGAGCACGTCGGTGTCCAGCAAGCTGCGCAGGCCCGGCAACGCGAGGGCAAAGCCCTGAATGATCGAAATGGTCTTGGCTTCGACTTCGGCGCCGGCCTCTTCGCTGTGGCGCGCGGCATAACGCAGTTCGAGTCGCGCCTGGGCCAGCAATGCATTGAGCGCCACGTCCAGCGTGTGGCCGACGTAAAAATCTTCACTCTCTTCGCGCAGGTCTACCGGGCCCAGGCGCATCGGGAACAGCGCACCGCACAACGCCTCAAGAATCTCAGCCATCGCCGCCCGCGAAGGCAGTTCGCGACCGCCCTGCTCGCCGCTGACGCGGCCGTTTTGTGCGCGCCACTGGTCACGCGCCGTGCGCAGCTGGCTGACGATGGTCTGCAATTGCCAATGGCTGGAACGCTCGCTCACGGTAAAAACTCCTCACGGGCGGCCGGACTGTCTGGCCGCACTGACGGCGCTTACTTTACGGCAACGTCTGGAAGTCGAATTAAGAACCAATAGTGCTGTGCTCAGAGCAATTGGCTATAAGCGATTGGCAGTTGCCGCGCTTTTTACCGGTGCCTATAGTCCTGACATCTTCCTCCGCCAGTACGGAACCATGATCAAACAACAGCTCGCCCGTTTTGACCGCCTCGAACTGCTGGGCCACTCCACGCCGCTGGAAAAACTTGAACGCCTGTCGACCTGGCTGGGCCGCGACGTGTACGTCAAACGCGACGACCTGACGCCGCTGGCAATGGGTGGCAACAAGCTGCGCAAACTCGAATACCTGGCCGCCGATGCCCTGGCCCAGGGTGCCGATACCTTGATCACCGCGGGTGCGCTTCAGTCCAATCACGTGCGCCAGACGGCCGCCCTGGCCGCCAGGCTTGGTCTGGGTTGCGTCGCCCTGCTGGAAAACCCCTTGGGCACCGACGACGCCAACTATGTCGGCAACGGCAATCGCCTGTTGCTGGACTTGTTCGAAGCCAAGGTCGAGCTCGTGGACAACCTCGACAATGCCGACGAGCAATTGCAGGCGCTGGCCGAGCGACTGCGCCAGAACGGCAAAAAACCGTACCTGGTGCCGATTGGTGGCTCCAACGCGCTGGGTGCCTTGGGCTATGTGCGTGCAGGGCTGGAACTGGCCGAGCAAATCAAGGACACCGGCCTGACGTTCGCAGCCGTGGTCCTGGCGTCGGGCAGCGCCGGGACTCACAGCGGCCTGGCGCTGGCACTCAGTGAAGTACTGCCGGATTTGCCAGTGATTGGGGTCACGGTGTCCCGTACCGACGAAGCTCAGCGGCCGAAAGTCCAAGGGCTCGCCGAGCGCACCGCTGAGTTGCTGGGCGTCAGCCTGCCAACCTCTTTCAAGGTCGAGTTGTGGGACGAATATTTCGGCCCGCGCTATGGCGAACCGAACGCCGGGACCCTGGCGGCGGTGAAACTGGTGGCGAGCCAGGAAGGCTTGTTGCTGGACCCGGTGTACACCGGCAAGGCCATGGCGGGGTTGCTCGACGGGATTGGCCGTCAGCGTTTCGATGACGGCCCAATCATCTTCCTGCACACCGGTGGCGCACCGGCGTTGTTTGCCTACAACACAGCGTTCTAAGTTTCGCGAGGGATAGTTTTTTGTGGCGAGGGCGCTTGCTCCCTCGCCACAAGGATGTGAACATCGGTTATTCGATAAAAGAATAACAAATATAATATTTATTATTTTCTTATCTAACAACCTCATCATATAGTCACGCCGCAGGCGAATTTGCTGAGAGACGCATATGCTGCTTTAGGGCAGGATACTGCTGTCGTCCAAATCCCGTTTTTGCCAACTTTCCTACAAAGCGTCTTCATAAGAAAACACAGGGGCTTGTCATGAATTTTTCCGCACTACGTCGAAATCTGCTGGTGGGTTCGCTGGGCCTGGCACTCGGTGCCGGCCTGCTGGGGCAGGCCGTTGCCGGTGAGCAACTGCAAAAAATCAAGGACGCCGGCGTGATCAACGTTGGTCTGGAAGGCACCTACCCACCGTTCAGTTTCGTCGACACCGACGGCAAACTGGCCGGCTTCGAAGTCGAGTTCTCCGAAGCCCTGGCCAAAGAGCTGGGCGTCAAGGTCAAACTGCAACCGACCAAATGGGACGGTATCCTCGCGGCGCTGGAATCCAAGCGTCTGGACGCAGTGATCAACCAGGTCACCATCTCCGAAGAGCGCAAGAAGAAGTACGACTTCTCCGAGCCGTACACCGTTTCCGGGATTCAGGCGCTGGTTCTGGCCAAGAACAAAGACTCCATCAAGACAGCCGCTGACCTGGACGGCAAAAAAGTCGGCGTGGGCCTTGGGACCAACTACGAGCAGTGGCTCAAGGACAACCAGCCTAAAGCCATCATCAAGACCTATGACGATGATCCGACCAAGTTCCAGGACCTGCGCGTCGGCCGCATCGACGCCATCCTGATTGACCGTCTCGCCGCACTGGAATACGCCAAGAAAGCCACCGACACTGTCGCCGCCGGCGAAGCGTTTTCCCGTCAGGAAGCCGGCATTGCCCTGCGCAAAGGCGAGCCTGAACTGCTGGCCGCAGTGAACAAGGCGATCGACAAGCTGCGCGCCGATGGCACGCTGAAAAAGCTTTCGGAAAAATACTTCAGCGCTGACGTCACTCAATAATGGAAGCAGCTTTCCAACTCGCGCTGGATTCCGCGCCCTTCCTGCTGAAGGGCGCGTACTACACGGTCATCTTGAGCCTCGGCGGGATGTTCTTCGGCCTCATACTGGGCTTCGGCCTGGCATTGATGCGCCTGTCGCGCTTCAAACTGGTGAGCTGGATCGCCCGCATCTACGTGTCGTTCTTTCGCGGCACGCCGTTGCTGGTGCAATTGTTCGTGATCTATTACGGCTTGCCGCAATTGGGCATGGAACTCGATCCAATTCCGGCAGCGATGATCGGCTTCTCGCTGAACATGGCCGCCTACGCCTGTGAAATCCTGCGCGCCGCGATCAGCTCCATCGAACGTGGCCAGTGGGAAGCGGCTGCCAGTATCGGCATGACCCGCGCGCAGACCTTGCGCCGGGCCATCCTGCCGCAGGCGATGCGCACCGCATTGCCGCCGCTGGGCAACAGCTTTATTTCGCTGGTCAAGGACACCGCGCTGGCGGCCACCATCCAGGTGCCGGAGCTGTTCCGTCAGGCCCAGTTGATCACCGCCCGCACCTTCGAAGTGTTCACCATGTATCTGGCCGCCGCACTGATCTACTGGATTCTCGCAACGATGCTTTCGCACCTGCAGAACCAGCTGGAAGCGCGGGTCAATCGGCACGACCAGGAGTCCTGACCCAATGATTGTCGTGGAAAAACTGACAAAGCAGTTCAAGGGTCAAGTGGTGCTCAACGGCATCGATCTGGAAGTGAAGGAAGGCGAAGTCGTGGCCATCATCGGGCCGAGCGGCTCGGGTAAAACCACGTTTCTGCGTTGCCTGAACTTTCTGGAAGAACCCAGCAGCGGCCGGATCAAGGTCGGCGACATCGAGATCGATGGCAGCCGCCCGTTGAACCAGCAGCAGAGCCTGGTGCGGCGTTTGCGCCAGCACGTCGGCTTCGTATTCCAGAACTTCAACCTGTTCCCCCATCGCACCGCCCTGGAAAACGTCATCGAAGGCCCGATCGTGGTGAAAAAAATCCCGCGCGCCGATGCCATCACCCTGGGTAAAAAGCTGTTGGCCAGGGTTGGCCTGGCGGGCAAGGAAGATGCTTACCCGCGACGCCTTTCCGGTGGTCAGCAACAGCGCGTGGCGATTGCCCGGGCGCTGGCGATGGAGCCGGAAGTCATCCTGTTCGATGAACCGACCTCGGCGCTCGATCCTGAGTTGGTAGGTGAAGTGCTGGCGACCATTCGCAGCCTGGCCGAAGAGAAGCGCACCATGGTCATCGTCACCCACGAAATGGGCTTTGCTCGCGACGTGGCGAACCGTGTGGTGTTTTTCGACAAGGGTGTGATCGTCGAGCAAGGCGAAGCCAAGGCACTGTTTGCCAACCCCAAAGAAGAACGGACGAAACAATTCCTCAGCAAGTTTCTAAACAACGCTCATCACTGAGTTGTTGTTAAGCCAATGACAACTTCCAGGGATGGAAGTGACATTGTTTTTCTGCACCCTCCCGCATTCCCCCCAAACTTATACTTCTCTGAAGTTACCTGTGCGGTACATATCTATATTCAGTAGAAGTTTGATCGCACCTGCCCCGCCACTTCCTGCCAGACCCAAACCAAGCGTAAAAGCCCCTCATTCAGTGGTCATATTCGACAGCGCGCTAGCGTTTATTAACAGTTGCGCGTAGGACTTTTCTGAATAACCTGCAACTACACGCACAACTAACAAAGCCTATTGACACTCATTGATGCGCACTCTTATCTAGTGCCGCAAGTGCAAACTATTACCCCCGTTTTTATACTTTTTCAGAAACGGACTTCGCTGCAAGACTTCAAGGAGAAACTCATGAACACCCTTTCGAATAAATCCGGACTTGCGGCGCCGGCGCTGGCGCATTCAAACAAAGGCGGTATCAGCATCAACGGGGCAGCTAACCTTCTGGTCGACGTCGCACCCTATCCCGGCATGGACGCCGGCGACGTGATCGAACTGTTCTGGGACAACTGCTACGTCGCCTCCCGAGTGCTGACTGCCGACGATATCGGCAGCGTCGTCAGCTTGCGGGTGCCGGAAAGTTTCGTCGCCAGTGGCACCGTGCGTGTCCAATACCGGGTGATGCAAGTCGGGCACGGGCCGTCGTTGTCCGCCGCCGTACGTGTCCACATCAAACTCGATTGCCCCGGAGGCCAGCCGTCCGCGTTGTGTGGTGACGAAAACCAGAGCCTGGCACCGGTGAACATTCCCGAGACCATCCGCCGTCAAGGGGTCAATCCGAACCAGATCAAGCGCGGCGTGCCCTTGACCATCGAGCCGTACCTGAACATGGCGGCCGACGACGAAATCACCCTGCGCTGGGGTGATGTGCGCATGGACCTGCCACGGCTCAAGGCGTGCGACGTCGGCCAGGCGATTCAGGTCTGGGTGCCGCCCGCGATCATTCTGGAAGCGGGTGAAGACCTGCGGCTGGAAGTCACTTATTGCATCCTCGACCGGGTAGGCAACAACTCGCGCTGGGCACCGCCGTGCAAGTTGAAGATTGGTTGTGCCAATCCCTATCTGAAAATCCGCCCAAAAGAAACGCTCATGGCCGCCGAACGCCGGAAACGCTGACCTCCCTAGCGCCGAGATCCCTGTAGCAGCTGGCGAAGCCTGCGTCCGGCTGCGCAGCAGTCGTCAAACCTGCACACGTGGTCTTCCTGAAATACCGCGCGGGCTGATTCACGACTGCTGCGCAGCCGGACGCAGGCTTCGCCAGCTGCTACAGGGCAAGTGTTGCGTGGCAAACAGTGGTTGTTTTCACACTTCTATTCATATTCCTAAAAGTTAGTTTATTAAATTTTTATACACGCTTAGGGTATATGCACCGGACCACCGGACCTTCTTGTTTTTACTTCGCCGCCCCCATCGCGGCGATTCCATGAGATGTGAGGTAGGTATGGTCCGGAACACAATCACCCCAGTGCAGATCGCCAGGGCATTGCGTGCAGCAGCCAAGGAGCGGCACTGATGTCCAGTCTTGCAGATGCAATCGTTCAGAGTGATCTGGACATCGCCCCGTTGTTGTTGCCCGCGCAGGTCTTGCGCAACGACGCACAAGCCATCAAGGCCGCCCATGAGCTGGCGCACGTCGCCCGCCTGCAAGCGGCCAAACGTGACCAGCAGCGCAAGCTGCCGTGGTCGGAAATCGAACAGTTCACGCGCAGCGGCCTGGGCAGCATCACCCTCCCGCGCGAGTACGGCGGCCCGCAGGTGTCGTTCGTCACGCTGGCCGAGGTGTTCGCGATCATTTCCGCGGTGGACCCGGCCTTGGGACAGATCCCGCAGAACCAGTTCGGCATTCTCAACCTGGTGCTCGGCAGCGCGACCGAGGCGCAGAAAAAGCAGCTGTTCAAAAGCGTGCTCGAAGGCTGGCGCATCGGCAATGCCGGGCCGGAACGCGGCACCAAAAACACCCTGGAACTCAAGGCCCGGATCACCGCCGACGGCGACGGTTTTGTCGTCAGCGGGCAGAAGTTCTACTCCACCGGCGCCCTGTTCGCCCACTGGGTGGCGGTCAAGGCGCTGAACGATGATGGCAAGCAAGTGCTGGCCTTCGTCCGTCGCGGCACCCCGGGTTTGCGCATCGTCGATGACTGGTCCGGTTTCGGTCAGCGCACCACCGCCAGCGGCACCATTTTGCTGAACAACGTGCGGGTCGACGCTGAACTGGTGGTGGATAACTGGAAGATCAACGACAAGCCGAACATCCAGGGCGCCGTGTCGCAGTTGATCCAAGCCGCGATTGATGCCGGCATCGCACGCGGTGCCATCGACGACGCCATCGAGTTCGTGAAAACCCGCGCCCGGCCCTGGATTGAAGCCAAGGTCGAACGGGCCAGCGACGACCTCTATGTGATCGCTGACATCGGCAAGCT
Source organism: Pseudomonas sp. PB120 (assembly GCF_009761815.1). Classification (GTDB taxonomy): domain Bacteria; phylum Pseudomonadota; class Gammaproteobacteria; order Pseudomonadales; family Pseudomonadaceae; genus Aquipseudomonas. Next base: position 72,719 of record NZ_RWIN01000017.1, on the reverse strand, counting down.
GAAAATCGAATTGCACGCCGCCGAAGCACTGCTGCGCAAGGCCGGGCAAGTGCTCGATCAGGTCAACGCGGCGCCGCTGACCGCCGAGTCTGCCGCTCGTGCCTCGATTGCCGTGGCCGAAGCCAAAGTGTTAACCACCGAGATTTCGTTGCTGGCCAGCGAAAAGCTCTTCGAACTGGCCGGCAGCCGCGCCACCCTCGCCGAATTCAACCTCGACCGCCACTGGCGCAACGCCCGGGTGCACACGCTGCATGACCCGGTGCGCTGGAAATACCACGCCGTCGGCGCCTACTACCTGAACGGCACGTTACCCGCTCGCCACTCCTGGATTTAACGACCAGACATCTGGAGAAACACATGACTCTTTCTCACCACGTCGCGGTCATAACCAGCGATGAGCAAGCCCTGATTGTCGCCAGTGATCTGGCGGAAGATTTCAAACGCGACAGCGCCCTGCGCGACCGCGAACGTCGCTTGCCGCACCCGGAGCTGGAAGTGTTTTCCCGTTCGGGTCTTTGGGGCATCACCGTGCCCAAGGAATATGGTGGCGCAGGCGTTTCCAACGTCACGCTGGCCCGGGTCATCGCGCTGATCGCCCAGGCTGACGGTTCGCTCGGGCAAATCCCGCAGAACCATTTTTATGCCCTCGAAGTGCTGCGCGTGAACGGCAACGAGGAGCAGAAAAAACGCCTGTACGCCGAAGTATTGGCCGGCCAGCGCTTCGGTAACGCCCTCGCCGAACTTGGCACCAAAACCGCTCATGACCGCGTCACGCGCCTGACCCGCGACGGTGACGGCTATCGCATCAACGGTCGCAAGTTCTACGCCACGGGCGCCATTTACGCGCAACGCATCCCGACATCGGTCGTGGATGAGAACGGCGTGCAGCAATTGGCGTTCGTCCCGCGCGACAGCAAAGGCCTGACCGTCATCGACGACTGGAGCGGCTTCGGCCAGCGCACCACCGGCAGCGGTTCGGTGGTCTTCGAAGACGTCTACGTCTTCGCCGAAGACGTGATCCCGTTTCAAAGTGCTTTCGAACGCCCGACCCCGGTCGGCCCGCTGGCGCAGATTCTTCACGCGGCCATCGACACCGGCATCGCCCGTGCAGCCTATGAAGATGCGCTGCATTTCGTGCGAACCAAAACCCGCCCGTGGATCGACGCCACTCACGAAAAAGCCACCGACGACCCGCTGACCCTCAAGAGCTTCGGCCACTTGAGTATCCGTCTGCACGCCACTGAAGCACTGCTGGAACGCGCCGGCGAATTCCTCGACAAGGCGCAAGCCGAGACCAATGCCGAGACCGTCGCTGCCGCGTCGATTGCCGTCGCCGAAGCGCGCGCCATCAGCACCGAAATTTCCCTCGCCGCCGGCAGCACGCTGTTCGAATTGGCAGGCAGCCAGGCGACCCTGGTCGAACACGGCCTGGACCGGCACTGGCGCAACGCTCGGGTGCACACCCTGCACGACCCGGTGCGCTGGAAATATCACGCCGTCGGCAATTACTACCTCAACGATGAAAACCCGCCGCTGCGGGGGACCATCTGATGGCCGACGCGAAAAAGAAAATCCTGCTCAACGCGTTCAACATGAACTGCATCGGGCACATCAACCATGGCCTGTGGACGCATCCACGGGACACCTCGACGCAATACAAAACCATCGAATACTGGACCGGGCTCGCGCAGTTGCTGGAGCGCGGGCTGTTCGACGGTTTGTTCATCGCCGACATCGTCGGCGTGTACGACGTCTACCAGAATTCGGTCGATGTACCGCTCAAAGAGTCGATCCAGCTGCCGGTCAACGATCCCCTTTTGCTGGTTTCGGCCATGGCGGCCGTCACCAAAAACCTCGGGTTCGGCCTCACCGCCAACCTGACGTACGAGCCGCCGTACCTGTTCGCCCGTCGCATGTCGACGCTCGACCATCTGAGTCGCGGCCGGGTCGGCTGGAACATCGTCACCGGCTACCTCGACAGTGCCGCCAAAGCCATGGGCCTGAGCGAGCAGGTCGAACATGACCGTCGTTACGACCAGGCTGATGAGTACCTGCAAGTGCTCTACAAACTCTGGGAAGGCAGCTGGGAAAACGGTGCGGTGCTCAACGATCCGCAACAGCGGATCTACGCCCAACCGGAAAAAGTGCACAAGGTCGAGCACAAGGGCGAGTTCTACCAGGTCGAGGGTTATCACCTCTGCGAACCGTCGCCGCAGCGCACGCCGGTGCTGTTCCAGGCCGGCAGTTCGGATCGCGGGTTGCTGTTTGCCGGACGCCACGCCGAGTGCGTGTTCATCAGCGGCCAGAACAAGCCGTCGACCAAAGTTCAGGTGGACAAGGTCCGCGCCAGCGCCGTCGAAGCCGGGCGCAATCCCGAGGACATCAAGGTGTTCATGGGCTTGAACGTGATTGTCGGCGCCACCGAAGAACTGGCCTGGGCCAAGCACGCCGAGTACTTGAGCTATGCCAGCGCCGAGGCCGGCGTGGCGCATTTTTCGGCGTCCACGGGGATCGATTTTTCCGAATACGAGATTGATGAGCCGATCCAGTACGTGAAGAGCAATGCCATTCAGTCGGCCACCAAGAATCTGCAAAACAACGACTGGACCCGGCGCAAGTTGCTTGAGCAACACGCGTTGGGTGGCCGCTACATCACCGTGGTGGGTTCGCCTGAACAGGTCGCCGACGAGCTGGAATCGTGGATTGCCGAAACCGGCCTCGACGGCTTCAACCTGACGCGGATTGTCACCCCGGAAAGCTACGTGGATTTCATCGACCTGGTGATTCCGGAGTTGCAGCGTCGGGGGTCGTACAAGACGGCTTATGACGAGGGCAGCTTGCGGGAAAAGCTGTTTCACGCCGAGGCACATTTGCCTGAGCAACATACGGGCGCCCACTACCGACGCTAACATCTGTGGCGAGGGAGCTTGCTCCCGCTCGACTGCGCAGCAGTCGCAAAACCTGCAGAGCCGATTGTCCTGACACACCTCATTGAATGGTTTGGGGGCCGCTTCGCAGCCCAGCGGGAGCAAGCTCCCTCGCCACATATTAAATAACTGACTGGAAAAATCTCATGACCAAGAACTACCTCTCTCACCCAGTCAAAGCACTGGCCCTGGCCCTAGGCCTCTTCAGCTCGATCTCCTTCGCCGCCGACGCGCCGCTGAAAGTCGGCACCACCGCCGCCTTCGCCATTCCCCTGGAAGCGGCCGTCGAAGAAGCCAACAAACAAGGCCTGAAAGTCGAACTCGTGGAGTTCAGCGACTGGATCGCCCCGAACGTCAGCCTCGCCGCCGGCGACATTGACGTGAACTATTTCCAGCACGTCCCGTTCCTGGAAAACGCCAAGGCCGCCGCCGGTTTTGATCTTGTGCCGTTCGCGCCAGGCATCATCAACAACGTCGGTCTCTACTCGAAGAAATACAAAAGCTTCGACGAGCTGCCCGAAGGCGCCAGCGTCGCCATCGCCAACGACCCGATCAACAGCGGGCGCGGCCTGCAACTGCTGGCCAAGGCCGGGCTGATCACCCTTAAACCGGGTGTCGGCTACAAAGCCACCGAAGAAGACATCATCGCCAACCCGAAGAAAATCAAAATCCTCCAGGTCGAAGCCGTGCAACTGGTGCGTGCCTATGACGACGCCGATCTGGTCCAGGGCTACCCGGCCTACATCCGCCTGTCGAAGACCTTCGATGCCGGCTCGGCGCTGCTGTTCGACGGCCTCGATCACAAGGAATACGTGATCCAGTTCGTGATCCAGCCGAAAAGCAAAACCGACCCGCGCCTGATCAAATTCGTCGACATTTACCAGCATTCGCCTGCCGTTCGCGCAGCGCTGGATAAAGCCCACGGCAAGCTCTACCAAGCCGGTTGGGAAAGCTGAGCATGACAGCCGCTATCCAACGGCGACTGGAAATTCCAGAGCCTCAAAAAGCCGAACAGGCTGAGCTGCACCCGGACCTGAACCGCGCGCACGTGCGCTTCATTGGCCTGGGCAAAACCTACAACGGCCAGCAAGGTCCGGTGGCGGCCCTACACGGCATCGACCTGGCGATCCAGCGCGGTGAAGTGTTCGGCATCATCGGCCGCAGCGGTGCCGGCAAGTCGTCGCTGATCCGCACCATCAACCGCCTCGAACAACCGAGCACGGGCCGGGTGTTGATCGATCAAGTCGACATCGGCGAGTTCGACGAAGACCGTCTGGTGGCGCTGCGCCGGCGGATCGGCATGATCTTTCAGCACTTCAACCTGATGTCGGCCAAGACGGTTTGGCAGAACGTCGAATTGCCATTGAAAGTGGCCGGTGTGCCCAAGGAAAAGCGCGAGCAAAAGGTGCGTGAGCTGCTGGAGCTGGTGGGTCTGGAAGGCAAGCACAAGGCGTATCCGGCGCAACTCTCCGGTGGCCAGAAACAGCGCGTCGGCATTGCCCGGGCGCTGGTGCATGACCCGGCCATTCTGCTGTGCGACGAAGCGACTTCAGCGCTGGACCCAGAGACGACGCAATCGATTCTCGGCCTGCTGCGCGAAATCAACCAGCGCCTGGGGCTGACCATCGTATTGATCACCCACGAAATGTCGGTCATCCGCGATATCTGTGATCGAGTAGTGGTGCTGGAACACGGGCGGATCGTCGAGCAAGGCCCGGTGTGGGAAGTCTTTGGCAACCCGCAGCATGAAGTCAGCAAAACCTTGCTGGCGCCGCTGCAACACGCGCTGCCGCAAGAGCTGCAAAACCGATTGCAGGCACATCCGCACTCCCCGGATGCGGCCGTGGTACTGCGTTTGCAATTCACCGGCAGCGCCACCGACGAACCGGACCTGGCCGCCCTGTTCGCGGCCCTCGGCGGTCGCGTGCGTCTGTTGCAGGGTGGCGTGGAACGGATTCAGGGACATGCCCTCGGGCAATTGCTGCTGGCGGTGACCGACTCGTCCCACGATGCTGAGGAATTGCGCCAACGCGCCGGCCAATGGGCGCAACAGGTGGAGGTGCTGGGTTATGTGGTTTGATCGCTTGCTGCAGGGTTTTATCGACACGTTTTTGATGGTCGGCGTGTCGTCGCTGATCGCACTGCTGGCGGGCATCCCGTTGGCGGTGATTCTGGTCACCAGCTCCAAGGGCGGCATCTACGAAGCACCGGCGCTGAACCGGGCATTGGGCGCGTTCGTGAACCTGTTCCGCTCGATCCCGTTTCTGATTCTGATGGTGGCGTTGATACCGTTTACGCGGTTGATTGTCGGCACCACGTATGGGGTCTGGGCTGCTGTGGTGCCGTTGACCATCGCCGCTACGCCGTTCTTTGCGCGCATTGCCGAAGTCAGTTTGCGTGAGGTGGATTTCGGGTTGATCGAAGCGGCGCAAGCGATGGGTTGCCGGCGTTGGCACATCGTCTGGCACGTGCTGTTGCCAGAGGCGCTGCCGGGGATTGTGGGCGGTTTCACGATTACGCTGGTGACGATGATCAACTCGTCGGCCATGGCCGGGGCGATTGGCGCCGGTGGGCTGGGGGACATTGCTTATCGGTATGGGTATCAGCGGTTTGACAGCCAGATCATGCTGACGGTGATTGTGTTGCTGGTGGTGTTAGTGGCGATCATCCAGCTCGGCGGCGACCGCTTGGCTCGGGGCCTCAACAAGCGCTGATTTCTGAGGGGGTCAGCGCTTTTGTGGCGAGGGAGCTTGCTCCCGCTCGATTGCGCAGCAATCGCAAAACCTGCCAATGGGTTTACCTGATACACCTCGGTGAATGGCTTTTGGGGCTGCTTCGCAGCCCAGCGGGAGCAAGCTCCCTCGCCACAAAAGCGTGTTCACCGCAGGTAAGTTTTCGTACAGAAAAATCAGCGCTCCTACAGGGCCAATCCCTTTCTTTTGCAGGACGTTTCCTAGATGATTCTGCTCGCTTGCGCCTGCCAAATCCGGTGGCTAGTCTTCGGTCCGTCACTGCTTATCAGTGATCGGGTTTAGTCGCCCGGATCTTACCAGGCGCATTGCGCTATCTCCTGTCAGGTACTTTTTCGCCTGAACATTATGGTGGCTGTGCGCAGGGCACCCTCGGGTGCGCCGGGGTTCCTGGTATCCGGTCGACTAACCTGTGTGCAGCCGCCTCCCCTGTTCGTTTAGTCGCGATATCGGTTGGCTCCAACTCATACCAGGAGCAACACCCATGAAAAGATCCGTCCCCGATCCACCTCCCGAAACATCCCCCAAAGACAAACCCGCCGACGAGCCCCTAAGAGACCGTTCCGCCCTTTATCGCGCGATCGATTTCTACCTCACCGGCGAACAGCCCACCGCACCGGACGAGCTGCGGTTCTACAACGTGAGCAAAGACGTGAGTTTCGAAGACGCCCAACTCTACGTCGCCGACCTACTGCGTTGTGCCTCGGTCACCGCGTATCAGTGCGGTGACCACCTCAAAGGCGCCGACAGGGCCATGGTGTTTTCCATCTGGCATTTGCTGGAGATTGCCAAGGCGATGGTTGATCGGTCCATTGAGTGTTTGGGGATGAAGCAGGGCTGAGACATTAGTCGCCAGTGATATCGCCATCGCGAGCAGGCTCGCTCCCACAGTGGATAGCGGTCAGCACAATAATTGTGTACGACGCGATCACTGTGGGAGTGAGCCTGCTCCGGGCGGCGTTCCGACGATGGGCTGCGCAGCAGCCCCGGATTTGATGGCGTATATTCGGCAAACTCACATTGCCTGCGCAGCCGACCATGAAACAGACCCCCGACGACCTCGAACAGATCACCTCCACCACCCTGGGCCATTACAACTCGGTGGCTGAAGGTTTTCGCGAGGGGACTCGCGATCACGATGTCAGCCAGAACATCGATGCGTTGCTGCGGCACATTCAGGGGGACGCGCCCTTCAGCCTTCTCGATTTCGGCTGCGGCCCCGGCCGTGACTTGCAGACTTTTACCCGTATGGGCCACATCGCCATCGGCCTCGACGGCTCGCAGAAGTTTGCGCAGATGGCGCGCGAGGACAGTGGCTGCGAGGTCTGGCAGCAGGATTTTCTGAAGCTCGATCTGCCGGCCGAGCGCTTCGACGGGATTTTTGCCAATGCGGTGTTGTTCCACATTCCGCGTCAGGAATTGCCTCGGGTGTTGAAGGAGCTGCACGGTGCCTTGAAACCGGGTGGCGTGTTGTTCAGTTCCAACCCGCGTGGCGAGAATCAGGAAGGGTGGAACGGGCCGCGGTATGGGGCGTATCACGATTGGCCGGCGTGGCAGGGGTTATTGACCGCGGCGGGGTTTGTGGAGCTGGAGCATTACTACCGGCCGGCGGGGCTGCCGCGGGAGCAGCAGCCTTGGTTGGCGAGTGTTTGGCGCAGGGTATAAGGCTCTCCGATCAGCGGTGCCTGAGCTATTGCCATCGCGAGCAGGCTCGCTCCCACAGGAAACCGGGTTTGCGTGAGCGACTCGGTCAACTGTGGGAGCGAGCCGGCTCGCGATTAGAGCGCGAAGCGCTCGCCTTACTGCGCCCCCTTCTTCGGCTCGCGAATCTTGTACCAGGCGACGTAAAGCGCCGGCAAAAACAGCAGCGTCAGCAACGTCGCAATAATGATCCCGCCAATCATCGCGTACGCCATCGGCCCCCAGAACACTTCCCGGGCAATCGGGATCATCCCCAGGCTCGCCGCAGCGGCCGTCAGCAGAATCGGTCGACGTCGATGCTCCGTGGCCTTCGCCACCGCATCCCACGGGGCAAGGCCCTCCTTCTCCAACGCATCGATCTGGGTTACCAGAATCACCGAGTTGCGGATGATGATGCCGATCAACGCCAGAATCCCCAGAATCGCCACAAAGCCCATCGGCGTGCCGGTCGGGATCAGCGCCAGCACCACGCCAATCAACCCCAGCGGCGCAACGCTGGCCACCAGGAACAGCTTCTGCACGCTGTGCAACTGGATCATCAGGAAGGTCGCCATCAAAAACAGCATCAACGGCACCACCTTGGCAATCGGCCCTTGGGCCTTGGCGCTTTCCTCCACGGTGCCGCCGGTGGCGACTTTGTAGCCGACCGGCAACGTAGCGGCGAAATTGTCGATAGCAGGTTTGAGCTGTTTCACTAGGTCAGTCGGCTGAATCTCGTCCCGCACGGCGGCCTTGATCGTGATCGTCGGCTTGCGGTCACGGCGCCAGACCAAGGGTTGCTCCAGTTCATAACGCACCGTGGCAAAAGCCAACAGTGGAATCGACGTGCCGCTGGGCGTGACGATTTGCAGGTTCTGCAAGGTTTCAGGCGTGCCCCGCTCCGCGTCTTCCGCGCGACCGACGACGTTGATCAAATAGATATCGTCGTCGACCTGAGTCACCGGCGCACCGACGACGATGCTGTTCATCAGGTTCGCCACGTCCTCCGACGACAGCCCCAATTGCCGGGCCTTGTCCTGGGCGATGTCGATGCGCAGTACTTTGCCAGGCTCGTTCCAGTCGTAAATGATCTCGCCGATGTGGGAATTTTTATCCAGCTCGGTGGCCAGCGCGATGGCGTGTTTGCGCACCTGATCGATGTCGTTGCCGCTGACCCGGTACTGGATCGGACGCCCGACCGGTGGGCCCATTTCCAGCGCCTGGACGTAACTGCCGATGCCGACGAATTCCTTGCGCAAGCGCTCACGCAAACGCTGGCTCAGCGCAACGCGTGACTCCAGGCCTTTGCTCACGATGATCAACTGCGCGTAGTACGGGTTCTGCAATTGCTGGTCGAGGGGCAGGTAGAAACGGATCGCCCCTTCGCCGATGTACGTGCTCCAGCGCACGATGTCCGGGTCGTCCTTGAGCGCTGCTTCGAGCTTGTCCACCGCCTTGCGCGTTTCGGCAATCGAAGCGTTTTGCGGCAGGTTCAGGTCGACGAGAATTTCCGGACGGTCCGAGGACGGGAAGAACTGGTTCTGCACGAACTGCATGGAAAACACCGACGCCACGAACAGCGCGATCGTAATGCCGATGGCCCACCAGCGATTGCGCATGGCCCAAAACATCCCGGCATTGAACGCCCGGCCGATGCGACCCGGTTCTGCCGAATGCGGTTTCACGTTGGCGCTGAGAATGTGCACGCCGATCACCGGGGCGAACAGCACCGCGACAATCCACGACACGATCATCGCCACGGCAATCACCGCGAAGAGCGTGAAGGTGTACTCGCCCGCCGAACTGGCGTTGAGGCCGATCGGCACAAAACCGGCGACGGTCACCAGGGTGCCGGTCAGCATCGGGAACGCGGTCGAGGTGTAGGCGAATGTCGCCGCCTGCTCCTTGGTGTCGCCCATCTCCAGGCGAGTGACCATCATTTCGACCGTGATCATCGCGTCATCCACCAGCAGGCCGAGGGCGATGATCAAGGCGCCCAGGGAAATCCGTTGCATGGTGATGCCGCTGTATTCCATGAACAGGAAGACCATCGCCAGCACCAGAGGAATGGAGCACGCCACCACCAGGCCGGCGCGCACGCCGAGGCTGACGAAGCTGACGATGAGCACGATCACCACCGCCTCGAACAAGGCGCTGGTGAAGCCGCCGACGGCTTTTTCCACCACTTCGGCCTGATCGGAAACGGTGTGCACGCCGACGCCGACCGGAAGGTCTGCGGTCAGGTCGGTCATGCGCTGGTGCAGCGCCTTGCCGAACACCTGAATGTTGCCGCCCTTCTTCATGGCGATGGCCAGGCCGATGGCCGGGTGGCCGTTGTAGCGAAACTCCGGGGTCGCCGGGTCGACGTAGCCACGGCTGATGTCGGCGACGTCGGCCAGTCGGTAGAAACGATCATTGAGCCGCAGGTTGACGTTGGCCAGGTCTTTCTCGGACGCGAACTGGCCCGAGGTGCGCACGGAAATCCGCTCGGGACCGGCCTCGATCACCCCGGCCGGAGTCACCGCGTTCTGGGCTTGCAGGCTCTGCACCACCTGGCGCTGATCGATGCCCAGCGCCGCCAGTTTGCGGGTGGAGAAGTTCAGGTAAAGGACTTCGTCCTGCTCGCCGATCATTTCGACCTTGCCCAACCCCGGCACATCACGGATCTGGGCACGCACCTGTTCCACGTAGTCGCGCAACTGGCGCATCGACAAGCCGTCCGCCGTGAAGGCGTACACCGAACCGAACACATCACCGAACTCGTCGTTGAACCCCGGCCCTTGCAGGCCTTTGGGGAAGTCGCCGCGAATGTCGTTGATCTTCTTGCGCACCTGGTACCAGATTTCCGGGATGTCCTTGGCGCTGGTGGTGTCGCGCAGGTACACGAACACCGTGGACTCGCCCGGGCGCGTGTAGCTTTTCACGTAGTCGAGGGAGTCGAGTTCTTCGAGTTTTTTCTCGATGCGGTCAGTGACCTGCTTGAGGGTTTCTTCCTGGGTCGCGCCCGGCCAGCGCGTCTGGATGACCATGGTCTTGATGGTGAACGAAGGGTCTTCCTCGCGGCCCAGGTTCAGGTACGAGAACACGCCCATCAGCAGCGCGACGAACATCAAATACCAGACAAACGACTGATGTTTGAGGGCCCATTCGGATAAGTTGAAACTCCCTTTCATTGTGGGCTGTCCTCGTCGACTTTCACGGATTGCCCGGGTTTCAGGCTATTCACACCGGCACTGACCACGTGCTCGCCCGGCTTGACGCCGTCCGCCAGCACCACGGTGCTGTCCGTGCGACTGATGACGTTGACGTCACGGGGCGACACGGTTTTGGCCTGTGGGTCGATGACCCAGATTCGCGACTTGCCCTCCACCTCTTGCAGCGCGGTGGCGGGCAGTTCGATACGCGGTTTGATCGCGGAGCTGAGGGTCACGCTGATTGCCGTGCCGAGGCGAAAGCCCAGTGGGGTTTCGGCCAGGGTCAGGCGCGCGCGCCGGGTGCGGGTGGCGCTTTGGGCCTGGGGTTCGATTTCACGGAGGGTGGCCGTGGTGTTGATGGCCGGGTCCAGTTGGGCGGCGACCTGGAACACCACGTCTGGCGGCAATTGGTCGACCAGCGTGTCTGGCAGGTCGATCACCGCTTCCTTGATGTCCGGTTGCGCCAGGGTCACCACTTGCTGGCCGGCGGTCACCACTTGCCCGGCTTCGGCGTTCCACGCGGTGACCACGGCTTTGTGGTCGGCGCGCAGCTCGACGTAATTGAGCTGGTCCTTGGCCTGTTCGACCGCTGCCTGCGCCTGATCGAGGGAGGCCTGGGTGGTTTTGAGGTCGGTCTGGGCGACGTCGAGCTGGGCTTGTGCGCCCACGCCGCGATCGAACAATTCCTGCTGGCGCCGAGCGTTGGCCTGGGCGTTGATGAATTGCGCCTGGATGTTCGCCAGATTGCCCTGGGCGGAGCGCAACTGGTTCTGTTGGTCGGTGGGGTCCAGCGTGGCGAGCAAGGCGCCTTTATCGACTTCGGCCCCCACATCGACGGCGCGGCTGGCAATGCGGCCCGGCACCCGGAACCCGACATTGCTTTCATAGCGGGCCTGGATACTGCCGGCGAAGCGGCCGAGGTTTTCCTCGGCCAGCGCTTGTACCTTGATCGACAGCACCGGGCGTACCGGCTCGGGCGGCGGTTCTTTTTTCGAGCAGGCCACCAGCATCACACCGGCGAGCACCAGCACCAAACGCTTCATGGCTGGGCTCCCACTTGCAAATCCTTGTAGGTGTTTTCGGCGATTTCCACCAACACGCCGGGGTGCAGCAGCTGGCCGCCGGCGATGATGACTTTTTCGCCGCCGGTCAGTCCGGCGCTGATGATGACTTTGCCGGTCAGGTAGCGGCCGACGGTGACCGATTGGAGTTGCGCCTTGCCCTCTGCGTCCACCAGCCACACGGCCGGTTCGCTGATGTTTTTGGTCAGCGCGGACCAGGGCAGTTCCACCGCGGATTTCCCCGGGGTCTTGGCGGTGGCGCTCACGACCGAGCCGAGTTGCATGCCGTCCGGCAAACCGTTGAGGGTGACTTTGACCTGTACGGTGCCGGTCTGCGCGGACACCGCCGGGGTGATTTCCCGAACGGTGCCGGTGGTTTTGATCGCGGGGTTGTCCAGCAGGCTGACCACGATCGTTTTATCTTCCGGCGCCTCGGCCAGCAGCGATTCGTAGACGTTGAACACGGCATCGCGCTCACCGTCACGGGCCAGGCTGAAAATCGGCACGGTGGCCTGCACCACCTGGCCGACTTCGGCCTGGCGCGCGGTAATGACGCCCGGCGCATCGGCGATCAGCGCGGTGTAACTCAGTTGCTCACGGGCGTTGGCCAGTTGCGCCTCGGCGGCGGTCAACGCGCTCTGACTACTACGCAAAGCAGCTTGGGCCGAATCGAATTCGCTTTGACTGGTGTAGCCCTTGGGCAGAAGTTTTTGCTGGCGAACGAAGGCGGCAGCGGTCTGTTTGACCCGCGCCTGTTCCGCAACAACCTGGGCCTGGGCCGAGTCGACGCTGGTTTGCAGGTCCTTGGGGTCGAGCCTGGCCAGCACTTGCTTGGCCGACACCCGATCACCGACATCGACCGCGCGCTGGATAATCTTGCCGCCGACACGGAACGACAACTCGGTCTGCACACGTGCCTGGACATCGCCCGTGAGGGTCACGGATGCCGCGTAATCAGCCGGTTTGACCTCTTGCACAAACACCCGTGGGCGGTCTTTTTCGGCCTGGGGCTTATCGCCGCAAGCGCTCAGCAAAGCCACGAGGCTCAGGCCGATCACTGTTTTCAATCCGGGACCAGCCATGCAGACTCCTTTGCGTTGTACGGACGGGACAGTGACGTTACGACTGTGAGCTTAGAACAGGGTTCCAAGGGCGCACCTGACCACCGTCAAATAAACCAGTGCGCCAGATTGATCGACCGATGTTATGCGATGTTCTAAATGGAATGACGGCGAATATTTCTGATATTCCTGAAAAACGTTCGATCGCTACCTTCTAGGAATCTTTCAAAGCCAATGGGTGCGGGTGTGAGCGGCGGAGCCGAGGGCTCGATAGTCGACAAAGACAGGGACGAACGACGGGATCCAGCAGGCGTTGCCGCTGGGATTACCTGCCCCTTATTCTTCACAAAACTCCTCAGACCGGCTTCAGTCCCGGGGGCTTTCGCCGCCCAATAAGTAACCCCTCTCGATACGAACGCCAACGCAGTCAGCCCTAAAGAAACGTACCCCAGTATTTCGGCCGCTTTAGTGTCCTTGGTGATCGCCGCAACGGCGCTGGCTATTCCCGTCAAAGCTGTTGTAAATATCGCACCACTGGCCATGACCGTACTGACTGCCGCAGTGGCCTGCCTGGCTGGCAATTTTCCCACTGCCCCCATCTCAATGCATCCTTGGCTAATTTATAGGAGGGGATGACAGGGGACATCCCTAGCCGTGTGTTCGACAGGCCCAAGAGACTCGTGAATAAACGGCCAAACTCGGCAAACCGCCCCGTCGGATCAGTAAAATTTACGGGGTCGCCCAGGCAATACGCATAAGGATTGAGCCCACCCCGCCCGAACGGACTTAAATGGTCCGGGCCGTTGAAGCGCATCAAGACAGGGTTAAATGCCCGGTGACCATTGCCCAACAAATAATGCCCGGTCACCGGATCAACCGGTTCGCCGGCAAACCCCGACAGGCTACCGGAACCCCGTTCAACCCACCGATGACCGTAAGCCGTATAGACCTGCTGCACCGAGTCTGCGGCATCGGTGACTTGCAAGACTGAACGCTGCTGGTCGGTGGTCAGCAACTGACAATCCAGGTTACCGAAGGCGCGTGCTTGCCGCGCCAGCAGTTGCGATTCGTGCCGCAATACACGCTGACTGGAGGCGCCTTGAAGCTCGCTCACCAGATGGTCTCGACAGTAAAAACGCTGCTGATTTTCTTGCCCTACACGGTCAGCCCCGGCCAATTGATCCAGAGCATCATAGCGGTAGCGACATATCAGGTTTTTTGACTCGCTCATCAGCGATCCCCCCATTTCAGTGCATGGCTTGAGCTTGCACCGGTCATGGCGTTCACACACCTAGTAGAACTGCTAGGTGTCAGATGGATGAGCGTGTGAATGTCGCCGGATCAAGCGGCGCCTGAAAGTTTTTCGCGAGCTGGCTCTCTCCCACAGGGATCACGTGAATCCTGTAGGAGCGAGCCTGCTCGCGAAGGCGGCAGTGAAACCGCCGCAAAAAATTACAGAATCACCCCTGCCACTTCCCACCCTCGACAATCACGCTCTCAGGCTTGGTGTCATCGCTCAATTCCTTGCGCACATATTGGTCGTACAACTTGAGCAGGAATTTCTCTTCACCCAATTTCGCCAGCTCTACGTTGACCCAGTCACGCAGCTCGACGTTGCCCTTCTTCACGGCCGGCGCAATCGGTGCTTCGGCGCCGAGTTTCTGGTCGAGCACCCGGTAGCCAGGGTTCTGCTTGGCCCAGCTGAAGAGCACCAGGTTGTCTTGCGCATACGCATCACCGCGACCGTTGGCCAAGGCTTGCAAGGACTCGGAGTTTTTCTCGAATTTCAGCAGTTTCCAGTCCGGGTGGTTCTTGGTCAGCCAGAGGTCCGCCGTGGTGCCGATGGTCACGATAGTGGTGCGGGTCGCCAGGTCATCCAGTTGCTTCACACCGCTGGCATCTGGCACCAGCGCCTGCACCGCGACCTTGAGGTTCGGGTGGGTGAAATCCACCGCGTCCTTGCGCTCCGGGGTGACGGTCATGTTGGCCAGGATCAGATCGACCTTGTCGCTTTGCAGGAACGGAATCCGGCTGGCCGGCTCCACCGCGACAAACTCGACCTTGTTTTCATCACCCAGCAGGTCCTTGGCAAATTGACGGCCGATGTCGGTATCGAAACCGACGTAGCGCCCGGCCTCATTTACAAACCCGAACGGCGGCTTGTCCGTAAAGACACCGACGATCAGCTTGTCCCGAGCTTTAATTTTTTCCAGGTAGCTGGCGCTGGAGGCCACAGGCTTGGTGGGCTCTTGGGCTTTGTTGCAGCCGGCAAGCAATGCGAGGCCGAGCAACGGCAGGAGAAAGAGTGAAGACTTGGCAGTTTTCATGGCAGTTCCAGTTCCTTTGTTTGAGTCGTTTTGGGTAGTGCGGCGACGTAGGAGAATTTCTCCAGGAACTGCTGCGCTCGTGCGGTTTGCGGGTTCGTAAAGAAAATCTCGGGAGGGTTCTGTTCGAGGATTCGCCCGGCATCCATGAACACAATTCGGTCAGCCACGGCACGGGCGAAGGCCATTTCGTGGGTGACGATCAACAGGGTCATGCCCTCGCGGGCCAGCCCCTGAATCACTTCCAGCACTTCCTTGACCATCTCCGGATCAAGGGCGGCGGTGACTTCGTCGAAGAGCATGACGTTGGGGTTCATGCACAGCGAACGGACGATGGCGATACGTTGCTGCTGGCCACCGGAAAGCTGACGCGGGAAGGCGTCGCGCTTGTCCGACAGCCCCACGCGCTCCAGAAACGCTTCAGCCTGGGCACGGGCTTCAAGCGGTTCGCGCCTCTGCACTTTGAGCGGGCCCAGCAGCAGGTTGTCGAGCACGCTCATGTGCGGGAACAGGTGGTAACTCTGGAACACCATGCCGATCTGCTGACGCACCTCGCGCCAGTCGGTGCCCTTGTCCAGCAGCTCGCGTCCGGCAAATTTCAGGCTGCCGCTGTGGGCGACTTCCAGGCCATTGAGGCATCGCAGCAAGGTGCTTTTGCCGCAGCCGCTGGGGCCGAGGATGACGATGACTTCGCCGGGGTTCACCGTCAGGTCGATGCCGTTCAGCACCTGCTGCTCGCCGAAAAACTTGTTGAAGCCTTTGAACTCGATCAATGCACTCATGCTTGCGTCCAGCGCCGCTCCAGCACGCGCGAGGCGGCTGACAGCGGGTAGCAGATGAAGAAGAAAAACAGGAACAGGGCGCCGTAGATCAGCACCGATTCGTAAGTGCGCTCGATGATCTGCTGGCCGACCTTGATCACGTCCACCACGCCGATCAGCACGGCCAGGGAACTGGTCTTGATGATCCGCGTGTAAACGTTGATGGTCGGCGGGGTCATGCGTTTCAGCGCTTGAGGCAACAGCACGTAGCCGTAGAGTTGCGGGGTGTTCAGGCCAAGCGACAACCCGGCCTCACGCTGCCCGCGCGGCAACGAATGCAACGCGCCACGCACCACCTCGCCGACCTCGCTGGCGCCCCACAGCGACAACACCAGCACCGCGCACCAGAAGCTCGGAATGCTCAGGCCAAAGAAGATCGGCAAGCCGAAGAACAGCAGGTACAACCAGACCAGCACCGGAATCGCCCGGAACAGTTCCAGATAGACCCGCAAAATCGCGTTCAGCCATTTCACATTCAGTGTGCACAACACGCCATAGAGCACGCCGCCAAGGGTGCTGATGGCGATGCTCAGAAAAGAAATCGACAAGGTTTGCGCCGCGCCTTTACCCAGTTGCGGCAACGACACCCAGAGCAACTCAAGACCCGAACTGGCCATGCTGGAGCCTCCTTTCCAGACGGCTGAGCAGCAGCGACAGCGGCAAAAACAGGAGGACACAAATCAGCGTCAGCACGGCGAGCATTTCGTAGGTTTTGTAATACAGCGCGATGTAGCTCTTGGTGGTGTAGAGAATTTCCGGTACCGCCACCGCCGAGACCACCGTGGTTTCCTTGAGGAGGAAAATGAAATTGGCGAACAGCGAAGGCAAGCTGAGAATCCCGGCTTGCGGCAGGATCACGTAGCGCAGCAATTGCCCGTGGGACAGGCCAATCGACCGGCCGGACTCCAATTGCGCCTGAGGCACTGCGTCCACGCCTGCGCGCAGCACTTCCGTGAGGTAGGCGCCGCCGAGGAAAGTCATGGTGATAATCGCTGCCGTGAAACCCGAGACCTTGATGCCCAGCGCCGGCAAAGCGAAATAGACGAAGAACAGCTGAGTCAACAGCGGCGTGTTGCGCGCCAGTTCGACATAGAGGCCGACCAGGCGCTGCAAATAGGGTGTGCGGAACACCAGAATCGTCGCGTTGAGCAGCGCCACCAGCAGCGACGTACCGATGGCGATAAAGCCGACCTGCAGCGTCACGCCCACGGCCTTGAGAAACGCCGGCAAGGTGCTGAGGATAAATGCGTAATCGAAGTTCATTGAACATCCTGGACGTCGCGGGGTAAGCGACGGTGGTGCAGGTCCATGGGCAGTGGATAACAGCCCGACAGGCACCGACTTTAAAGGTATAAAAACAAGAATTTAAATACCGTTAAAGCATATTGATATCACTCAAAAAACTATCCTGCGGATTTGCCGGGGCGGCGGAAGACGACTATTTTCCTTTGCGCCGTAGGAAGGATCTTTTTTTCAAATTGCCCCTCCAAGGACGGACAACTTTTGGCCAGACTCCCCGGCCGAACACTCACAAGGAAGCGAAAAATGGCTGATGTAAAAGTGCCGCAACGGATGAATCCGCAGGACATTTTGAAATTGTTGGTGGCATTGCGCAGGGCGTTGAATGCCAGGGCGGCCTGAACGATCTTGAGGTAAATGAAGTCTGTGGTCTCCGTGGCGAGCGAGCTTGCTCGCGCTGGGGTGCGAAGCGCCCCTAAAACTGCGCACGCGATATGCCTGACGTACCGCATCGGTTGTTTGCGACTGCTGCGCAGCCGAGCGGGACGGTGCGGCGATCCGACAAGCTCCCTCGCCACAAAAGCCCCAGCTTCAAAAGTTGCGGACACAAAAAAACGCCGACGCTGTTTCAGCCGTCGGCGTTGGAAACCTTGAAGGGGTTTACCTCGCGAATCAGAACGCCGGCAGTACCGCGCCGCTATACTTCTTCTCGATGAAGGCTTTCACTTCCGGGCTGGTCAATGCCTTGGCCAGTTTCTGGATGGCAACGCTGTCCTTGTTGTCCGGACGAGCTACCAGGAAGTTCACGTAAGGCGAATCTGCGCCTTCGATTACCAGTGCGTCTTTGGCCGGGTTCAGACCCGCTTCCAGCGCGTAGTTGGTGTTGATCATGTCCAGGTCAACCTGGTCCAGAACGCGCGGCAACATGGCGGACTCAAGTTCCTTGAACTTGAAGTTGTGCGGGTTCTTGGCGATGTCTTTCGGCGTAGCCAAGGCGTTTTTCGGGTCTTTCAACTCGATCAGGCCAGCCTTCTGCAGCAGGATCAGGGCACGACCGCTGTTGCTGCCTTCGTTCGGGATCGCGATGGTCGCGCCGTCTTTCAGCTCAGCCAGGGTTTTGACTTTCTTCGAGTAGCCACCGAAGGGTTCAACGTGAACGCCGATCACGGTCACCAGGTTGGTGCCTTTGCCTTCGTTAAAGCTTTTCAGGTACGGCAGGGTCTGGAAGTAGTTAGCGTCCAGACGCTTCTGGTCGACCTGCACGTTCGGCTGAACGTAGTCGGTGAAGACTTTGATTTCCAGGTCCACGCCTTCTTTGGCGAGGGTTGGCTTGATCAGTTCCAGAATCTCGGCGTGTGGAATCGGGGTCGCCGCAACCACCAGTTTCTCGCCAGCCTGGGCCAGGCCTGCAGCCAGGGCAGCCGCCAGAGCGGTGAACAACAGAACCTTTTTCATGCAGTGTCCTTATCGAAAATCACGGTCGCCAGCGGCGACGGCTAAATATGAAGGTGCCGGCGAAATGCTATCGCTGGCGTGACGCGGACAATACCGGGATTTTTTATTCCCGAACAATATCTTTTATTCACTTTCATATTCCATTTTGTTCATACCGCTCTAGCGCGCGCATTACCCTGTAGGAGCGAGCTCGCTCGCGATAAACGAAAGAACAACACGGGCATCCAGAAAACCCGCGTCATCGTTGACGACCATCGCGAGCAAGCTCGCTCCTACAGGAGGCCGGCGTCCTTAAGTATCTGTTTCACAGCGTCTTTTTCGGCGTCGGAACCCTTGGTGAGAACCTGTTTGAGTTGATGTTCGATGCCCCCCAGCCCCTCATCAGGCAGATTCAAATGCTCCGGCAAAATCTCGTCACCGGTACTCACCAACAGCGCAAAGTGAATAACGTTTTCCAGCTCCCGGGTGTTGCCCGGCCAACTGTGC
The DNA here is from genome assembly GCF_009761815.1 of Pseudomonas sp. PB120. Classification (GTDB taxonomy): domain Bacteria; phylum Pseudomonadota; class Gammaproteobacteria; order Pseudomonadales; family Pseudomonadaceae; genus Aquipseudomonas. The sequence goes on along the minus strand of NZ_RWIN01000017.1, from coordinate 53,721 downwards.
CGCTCCAGTACCTGCTGCGCCGCCTCGCTGATCAATGGCACGGGCAGGTCCAGGCGTTGACTGTAGATACCGAGAAAGTACTCGGACAGCGAAAGAATATCGCCCACCCGCTCACGCAATGCCGGCAGTTCGAGCTGACCTTCGCTGAGGTAGTGATAAAGCCGTTCATGGAATTTTCCGGCGGCCACTGCCTGGGCCAGATCGATGCTGGTCGCGGCCACCAGACGCACGTCCACCGGGCTCGGCTGGTGCGCGCCGACGCGCGTGACTTCATGGTTCTCCAGGGCCGCGAGCAACTTGATCTGGATCGGCAACGGCAAGTCGCCGATCTCGTCCAGATACAGGGTGCCGCCATTGGCCGAACCGAACCATCCGGCACGGCTGCTGGCCGAACCGCTATAGCCGCCGGCGGCATAACCGAACAATTCTGCGTCGGCGTAGGTCGGGCTGATCGCGCCGCAATTGACCGAGACGAATAAACCGCCGCGATCGCTGGCGCGATGGATGTGGCGCGCCAGCAATTCCTTGCCGCTGCCGGTCTCACCGCGAATCAACACCGAGATCGCGCGCGGGGCCAGTTGCTCCAGCTCCTGGCGCAATTGCCGGGAGCGCGGATCGACGAACACCAGCGCCTTGGCGCGGATGCTCAGGGGACTTTTTTCTGCGTCTGGAAAGGTCAGCAGCGGCTGACCGAAGGTTTCGAAACTCATGGCAGGCTCCCGCCCAAAACCGCCGGGAGACGGGGGCGATGTTAAAAAAAGAAAAGGCTCAAGCGCGGCGCAGGGCGTGATGTTCCATGCGGTTTTGCAGGCGATAAAGGTAAGCGAAACCCTGCTCCCAACGCTGGTGACCGGACTTGACGTTGATGTGCCCCGCCCCCGACAGAATCCCCGCCTCGGCGCCCCAGTTGCGCGCCAGTTCCAGCGCTCGCGGCGCACTCACGGCGCTGTCGTTGTCGGAGCTGACGACCTGGCTCGGGAAGGGCAGCAGGTGTGTCGGGATCGGTGCGAAATTGCGCAACGCAGGCACACAGGCCGGGCGCTCGACATCGGCGGGAGCAACCAGCAAAGCGCCGCGCACCTGACGTAAAAATTGCAGAGGCGCCGTGGCGGCCCAATGGGCGACGGTGATGCAACCCAGGCTATGGGCGATCAGGATCACGGGCGTGCTGTCGGCGGCAATCGCCTCGGCCAGTGCCGCCACCCAGTCTTCACGTCGCGGGGTGAGCCAGTCATCCTGCTCCACCCGTGCGCTGTTCGGCAGGCTGTTCTGCCAATGGCTTTGCCAATGATCTTCTGGCGATCCTTGCCAGCCCGGCACAATCAGGTAGCGAATTGATTCGTTGCGCATGGGGGAACTCTCCTTTCTGCGTGTCTGTTCCCGAGCAAGTATAGGGAGGAGAGTTATATTCGTTAAGGAATAAGAAGCTATTTATTAAGACCTATATCGCATATACAACACAATCTATGTAGGAGTGAGCCTGCTCGCGATGAGGCCGTGTCAGTCGACACACAAGTTGAATGACACACCGCTATCGCGAGCAGGCTCACTCCTACGAGGGTCATCGGCCAGCACATTATTCGGGGCAAAAAAAAGGGACCGCACCCTGCCAAGGAGACGGCCCCGGAAACTCAAAACCTGTTAGCGCAAAATCAACGTCGCTGAGCGCAATGATTGGCTGAAACGCTTATCTTTTAAAGGAATATTTAATTACTTTAATAGACGATAAACGCATATTCATTTCATACGCCCGGTGACTTCCTGAGTCACAACATATCGACCTAATGGGTCAGATTGATGACCAGCGCCGACGCCGTTTTGAGTTTCATCTTCATCCTTCAAGCCTGAGCCGTACGCACTTTCTGGACTTCAGTCTTGTCCTTGCGCACAAACCGGTTCGCCCGGCCAAACGTGCCGAAATCATTGAACCGCACGCCCATCTCGCGCATCACCTTATGCGCCACCGGCACGGTCATCTGGCGAATGTAAAACGGTTCCTTTACGACAAAGTGATGGATCCCGTGGCTGCTGCCGAAGTTGAAGCAGAACGCCTGCATCGGCCACATCCACCAAGGGTTAAGCACCTGCGTCTGCTGCATGACGTTGCCGGGCTCGACGTCACCGTAGTAGTGCATGTTGGAGCTGACAAAGTGCAGGCAAAACGTGCGCAACACATTCGGCCCGATGATCACCACGGCCGCGATATCGATCACCTGCATCACCGACAACGTGGTCGCCGACCACTCGATCGGCGCGCCCAGCAAGTGCGCGACGCCGTTGGCAGCATGGAATCCGAGGAACACATACCACGCGCCCCAATGCACCAGCGCCAGTGGCGCGTAGACCTTGAGCGCACGCTTGGCGATGCTGATTTTTTGCGCGGCGGTTTTAGCCCGCAGCATACGGATGAACGCCGACATCACGTTGTCGCCGACCATCAGCAACCTGGCGAAACCCCAGGGTTCGCCGTTGGTGATGGCGCGCTCTTCCATGTCGGTTTCGGTGCCGGATACCTTGTGGTGATTGAGGTGCAGATGGCGGCGAATCCATGGGTTGATCGTGCTCGGCCGTGCCAGCCAGACCAGGCCCATCATCAGGTTGTGCGGTACCCGCTGCTTGCGGAAATACATGGAGTGGATCAGGTCGTGCTCCAGTTCATGGGTCAGCGACGCGAAAAAAGCGTTGAGCAACAGGCACACCCACCAGGCCATCTGGCCGGTCATGTACAGCGCTGACGAGCCGATCATTCCGGCCAGGGCGAAGGCCAGAATGCCGGCGCCGACGGCGTCCTGATGGTTGAGTATCGGGTAGCGCTGACGCAGTTCGACGCCCTTGGCCAACACCACTTCGCGAATATGCGCTGATCGCTGCGCTGCATTCAGTCGCTGGGGACTTGCAGAAGTACCGTGCATGCTTCCATCCTCTGGTTATTGATGTTCGCATCCTGCCCTGAGAACCTTCCCGGGACGGTAGCCGTGAACGCCAACCTGTTGACCGGAAGCGCCAATCAGCATGACTGAACCGACCTCCCTTGCCAGCTGGACCCGCGCCCTGCGCAAGCAACTCGACGCCCTGGGCCTCGACAGCACCGCCCTGTGTCACCAGGCGGGGCTCGACCCGCAATTGATGGACGACCCGAACGCCCGTTACCCGTTGTCCAGCACCACGCGCCTGTGGGAACTCGCCGTGCAGGTCAGCGGCGACCCGGCGATTGGCTTGCGGGTTTCGCGGTTCGTCAGCCCGACCACCTTTCATGCGCTCGGTTATGCGCTGGTGGCCAGCGGCAGCCTGCGGGAAGTGTTCGAGCGCATCGTGCGTTATCACCAGGTGGTCAGCGATGCCCTTGAGCTTGAGCTCAGCCGCGCCGAGGATCGTTATCGCTTTCGCCTGAAAATCCCACCGGGCAATCCGGCGCCGGCCTTCGAAGCCATCGACGCGTTCACCGCGATCTACGTGCGCACCTGCCGCAATCGGCTGGGCCGGGATTACGCGCCGCTGGCGGTGTACTTGCGCCGGCCGGAACCGGCAGACCCGCATCAATGGCACAAAGTCTTTCGCTCGCCGGTGCACTTTTCGGCGGACGAAGACCGGCTGGAATTTTCCCTGGTGGACTTCGACAGCCACTTGGACGACGCGAATCCGGAACTGGCCGAACACAACGAAACCGTGCTTAAACGCACTTTGGCGCAGCTCAAACCGCTGACCTGGGAGCGCAAGGTCCGCGACGCCATTGAAGAGCAACTGCCGGAAGGCGAACCCAGTGCAGAACACATCGCCAAGGCCCTGCACCTGAGCTTGCGCAGCCTGCAACGGCATCTGGCGGACGAAGGCTGTCGGTTCGACACGCTGCTCAACGAGAGTCGCGAGAACCTGGCGCTGCTGCACCTGCGCGACCCGCAATGCTCGTTGAGTGAAATCAGTTATCTGTTGGGGTTCGCCGATACCAGCAGCTTCAGCCGCGCGTTCAAGCGCTGGACGGGGCTGACGCCGGGGCAGTTTCGGGATGGGTTGCGCTGATCAACTCTTCGTGAGGCTGCGTGCGACGCCTGATTTCCACTGCTCAATCATCGTTTCCCCAACGTCCGCAAAGACGCTGTTGGCTTTGATGTAAAGCTCCATCTCGGTCATTGCCACGGCCATCCCGTGGGCGACTTGTTGCAACAACTCATTGCAACGCCCCTCGGTCAGGTTGCAGGCCGACCGACCAAAGCGCATCAGCACTTTGTACTTGGGCCATGCTTTTGATCCTCCCAGCAATAACGCCATGCTGTCGGACTTTATGTAGACCGACGTCGTGACGATGTCGTAGGCGGGAGCGAGGCTTATTAGCGCATCGGGGCCGCAATGTTCATACAGCACGCCGAAGTTCTTGAGGTGAGCGTCACCATTCTTCAACGCAGACGAAAGCGCAACGATCTTGAAAAAAGACTCAAGCGCCTGATTGAGCAACGGTGGGGAGACGAACGCCTTGATCTGCCTGGCGGCACCTTCGTATGAGCCATCGTATTTGGCTTTCGAAGGCCAAGCGTTGAGAACACAAAAATCCTCAAACCCCAAATACCCCTGGCTGTTGAGGTCGAAGCGTTCGACGACCAGAAATTTGCCCTGCTCGCTGAGTTCGAAGGTAGGGACCTCAAGCCCTGCATGGAGCGCGGCGCGCATGCAGAAATATTCGTTGGCGGCGAGTTCAGGATATTCCTCAGGCCGAAAGGACTTGACTAGGTGCGTCGCGCCGCGATGAGTCAGCCGGTCGACGGTGGTTGCACTGTCACGAATCAGCACCTTCGGCTGTACACCGGAAACGCCCGAATACTGGCCATAGGTGCGCAGCAGATCATCAAACAAGCCTTGTGTACCGTCATGAACCAGAAGATCTGCGAGGCTGGTTTCCGGTGGACGCTCGCTCGCATCTTCCACGCTTGCAATACCCACTCGACCCAGTTGGTAGGGGCCGACGATCGCCAGCATCGAAAAATCATCGAAGCCTCTGACCGCTTTACTGAAACGACGCACCAGTTCATCGCGTAACGCGCCCTCTGGCAGGTTCATTTCAAATATTGGCGGGAGCCCATGTTCCCAAGTGTAACTTTCGAGGCGGGCCGGCATGGTCAACGACACCGAGTTTTCTTCCCGCGCGTTTTCGGCGTAGGTAAAAACCGAATCGCTGCGCGGCTGACCACGACCGAGCGTGCCGACTGCGGTTCCAGAAACGTTGATGTGCAGCCGGTCCGGCTCCAGCGACTCAACCATGGAAGTTGGCCTTTTTCAGCGAGTCCAGAGTGGGGCGCTTCGACCGGCGCGGTACGGCGGTGAGTTCGTAGCCGAACCCGTTGAGGATGGCCTCAACCTTGCGCAGGCCGATTTCAGCGATGGTGTTGTTCTCGATACCGGAAATCGTGGAGCGGCTCATGCCGTATTGTTTTGCCAGCGCCTGCTGAGACAACTTTTGCTCCTTGCGGAGCGAGCGGATTAGTTCTCCGAGGTTTTCCATTTCATTTCCTGCATTGTATACCGTGCAAAAACCAACAAAATCTGTGTATGCATTGTATTTAGTGCAGATTGTTGACTAAGTCCAGTTCATTTTTTAACCAGGGCAAAAGAATTTACCGCCCTCGATCCCGCCGCAACAACTTACGCACCCGCGCCACCAGTTCGCTCACAGTAAACGGCTTCAGCAAGTAATCATCCTCATGCAACTCCAACCCGCGCAGCCGATCCTCGATGCCGTCTTTGGTCGTGAGGAACAGCACCGGCGTCTCGCCGAGCTTGCGGACTTGCTGCTGCAACTGCCAGCCGTTGAGCCCCGGCAGCATGACGTCGAGGATGATCAGCTCATAGTCGCCGGTCTCAATGAAACGCCGACCGTCCATGCCGTTTAGCGCCACATCGACGGAGTAACTCGCCTCATTCAGGCCGTTGGCCAGGAGTTTGGCGGTCTCCGGTTCGTCTTCCACTAACAGCACACGCATGGCACACCTCGATTATCGTCGTCACAGGCTAGGCGCCTTCGACGACAAAGCCCACCTATAACGCTGCTTTTCAAAAATTCGCCAAGGCCCGCAGCCGAACGGCGTCCAGAATTTCGATTTCGCCATAGCTGAGGTCGATGATTCCCTGCCCCTGCAAATCCTTGAGAATCTGGTTCGTGGTTTGGCGCGACAGCGACAACATCGATGCCAGTTGCTCCTGAGGCAGTTGCAACCGCCGTCGCGGCGGGGCGATTTCGCCATAGCCGTCCGCGATCATCAGCAAGCGATGCGCCAGTCTTGCCGCCGCCGGCATCAGGCTCAGCTGTTCAAGATTGATGAAGGTCATGCGCAGTTTCTGGCTCATCAGCAATGCCAATTGCCGCCAGTACACCGGCTGCTCATCGAGCAACGCCAGCAACACGTTTTGCGGAATATTCAACAGGACGCACTGACCCACGCCGAAGGCGTCGTGGGTGCGTGGCTGGCCGTCGAACAGGCAGATTTCGCCAAACCAGTGCGGCGGTTCCACCACGCTCAGCAATGCTTCCTTGCCCTGCTCGCTGACCGCACCGATACGTATCGAGCCCTCAAGCACCGCATACAAACCGCAAGGCGGATCGCCGCGCTTGAACAGCAGCTGCCCGGACGACAAGCGTCGCACGCGAGCCGCCGCCAGCAGACTATCCTGCAAGGGAACAGGGAGATGGCTGAACCATTGCCCGGTCATCAGGCGCGAACGCCAGACCTGCATATCCATGGAAACTCCTAAAGATTGTCGCCTGCCCGACAGAGCGAAAAGGGAACCCGGGGCATGATCGGTCCACCCTATAGGAGGAACAACAATGAAAAGCCTCGTTGACCATCTCAGTCAATACGCCGCTTACCACCGCGATCCCCGCAACATTGCCAGCCACTTTATCGGCATTCCACTGATTGTGGTGGCGGTGGCGGTATTGCTGTCGCGGCCGCAGTGGGCGGGGGGCTGGGCGTCACCGGCGGTGCTGGCCGCAGTGGCCTCGGCGTGGTTTTACCTGCGCCTGGAGTTGCGCCTCGGCGTATTGATGACCGTGTTGCTCGGCCTGTGCATCTGGGCGGGTCAGGTGATTGCGCAGCAAAGTACGCTGGTCTGGCTCTCAAGCGGTCTCGGGATGTTTGTGGTGGGCTGGGCAATTCAGTTTGTGGGTCACCATTACGAAGGGCGCAAACCGGCGTTTGTCGATGATGTGTCGGGGCTGATTGTCGGGCCGTTGTTTGTAGTGGCTGAACTGGCGTTCATGCTGGGGCTGCGCCATGAGCTCAAAGAGCAGATCGAGGCGCGGGCCGGGGGCGTGCGTTTGCGTCAGAAAAACGCTGCGGCGTAGATCGCTATCGCGAGCAGGCTCGCTCCCACAGGGTTTTGGGTTGTCCACCTATTTTGTGGTCAACACCGATCCAATGTAGGAGCGAGCTTGCTCGCGATGGTTTTAGACGTTAGCGAGTTTCTGCCAGACCTTCGGCTTGAAGAACAGCGTCTCGCCCTTCGCCAACCCGATCAGACTGTCGTGATCCTTCACCACTTCAGCTTCGATCAGCTCGCTCTGGCCTTCGACCTTCAGCGTCACCCGCGTCGTCGCACCCAGCGGGCGGATATCACGTACCTCGGCCGCGTGGTGATCCTCCAGCTCATGACGCGACAGCGACACTTCGTGCGGGCGGAACAACACGTGGTTGTCTTCACCCAGGTGCAGGCGGTTCGAATCACCCAGAAAGTGATAGACGAAATCGCTGGCCGGGTTCTCGTAAACATCGCCCGGTGAACCGATCTGTTCGATCACGCCCTTGTTCATCACCACAATGCGGTCGGCCACTTCCATCGCCTCTTCCTGGTCGTGGGTCACGAAAACAGAGGTCAGGTTGATGTCTTCGTGCAGCCGCGCCAGCCAACGACGCAGTTCTTTACGGACCTTGGCGTCGAGGGCGCCGAACGGTTCGTCGAGCAGCAAGACTTTCGGCTCCACCGCCAGGGCGCGGGCCAGGGCGATACGCTGGCGCTGGCCACCGGAGAGTTGCTCCGGGTAGCGATCGGACAGCCAGTCCAGTTGCACCATGTTCAGCAATTCATGGACCTTGACCGCGATCTGGCTTTCGGACGGGCGCTGGTTTTTCGGTTTCATGCGCAGGCCGAACGCGACGTTGTCGAACACCGTCATATGGCGGAACAACGCATAGTGCTGGAACACAAAACCCACGTTGCGATCACGCACGTCGTGCCCGGAAACGTCTTCACCGTGGAACACGATGTTGCCTTGATCCGGGGTTTCCAGGCCGGCGATGATCCGCAGCAACGTGGTTTTACCGCAACCGGACGGGCCCAGCAGCGCCACGAGCTCGCCGCTGTGAATGTCCAGGCTGATGTTGTTCAGCGCCTTGAACGCATTGAAATTCTTGCTGACGTTACGCACTTCGATCGACATGAATTATTCCTCCGCGGCGCTGGCGCGCAGGCGGTTAATACGGTTTTCGCTCCACTGCTTAAGCAGCAGGATGAAGAGCGCCATGATCAGCAACAGGCTCGCTACCGCGAACGCGGCCACGTGGTTGTATTCGTTGTAGAGGATCTCGACGTGCAGCGGCAAGGTGTTGGTCACCCCGCGAATGTGCCCGGAAACCACCGACACCGCACCGAACTCACCCATGGCCCGCGCGGTACACAACACCACGCCATAGATCAGGCCCCATTTGATATTGGGAACGGTGACGTGCCAGAACATCTGCCAGCCATTGGCGCCCAGCAACCGCGCGGCCTCTTCTTCCTGAGTGCCCTGCTCTTGCATCAACGGGATCAGTTCGCGCGCCACGAACGGCACGGTGACGAAAATCGTCGCCAGCACGATGCCGGGCAAGGCGAACACGATCTGGATGTCGTGATCCTGCAGCCACGGCCCGAACAGGCCCTGGGCGCCGAACATCAGCACATAGACCAGACCGGCGATCACCGGCGAGACCGAGAACGGCAAATCGATCAACGTGACCAGCATGCTTTTGCCACGGAACGAGTATTTGCTCACGCACCACGCGGCGCTGACACCGAACACCACGTTCAGCGGCACCGAAATCAGCACCGCAATCAACGTGAGTTTCAGCGCGGACAGCGCGTCCGGTTCAAAGATCGCGGTGAAGAACGCACCGAGACCAAGCTTCAGGCCCTGAGACACTACGATGAACAACGGCAGCAACAGGAACAGCGCAAAAATCAGCCAGCCGAGGCTGATCAGGATGCGCCGCGAAGTAGCACTGCCACGGCGGGCAGCGTTGGCCGAGGAGGCTGCTGCAATAGACGATTGGGACATTGTTCGCGCCTCCTTATGGGGTTTCGATGCGCCGCTGCAACAAGTTGATCAGCAGCAACAGGACGAAGGAAACCACCAGCATCAGTACACCAATGGAGGTGGCGCCGGTGTAATCATACTGGTCGAGCTTGACCATGATCAGCAGCGGCAGGATCTCGGTTTTCATCGGCATGTTGCCGGCGATGAAAATCACCGAACCGTACTCGCCGACCCCGCGGGCAAAGGCCAGCGCGAACCCGGTGAGCCATGCGGGCAGCAACGCGGGCACCAGGATATAGCGGAAAACCTGCAACGGTCTGGCACCCAGGCACGCCGCCGCTTCTTCGACTTCACGCGGGATATCGGCCAATACCGGCTGTACCGTACGTACTACGAATGGAAGTGTCACAAAAGTGAGCGCGAGCGTGATGCCGAGGGGGGTGTACGCGATCTTGAACCCCAGGTCCGCCGCGAACTGGCCCACCAGCCCGGTCGGGGTGTACAACGCGGTCAGCGCGATACCGGCCACGGCCGTGGGCAATGCGAACGGCAAGTCGATCATCGCATCGATGATCTTGCGACCCGGGAAGGTGTAGCGCACCAGCACCCAGGCCAGCAGCGTACCGATGATGCCGTTGATGATTGCGGCATACAGCGCGGTGCCGAAGCTCAGCTTCAACGCCGCCAGCACCCGTGGCGCCGTGACGATTGCCCAGAACTGATCCCAGGTGAGTTGGGCGGCATGCACGAACATCGCCGCCAGTGGAATGAGCACAATCAGGCTGAGGTACACCAAGGTGTAGCCCAGCGTCAGCCCGAAGCCGGGTATGACGGGGGAGATACGACGCGACATAAAAGTCCTTGGTTGAGAACGCACAAAGCCCCGAACGTCAATCCGGGGCTCGTTTATGACCTATTTCAGATTACTGCGCCTGGTAAATCTGGTCGAACACGCCACCGTCATTGAAGAATTTCGGTTGAGCGCTTTTCCAGCCGCCGAAGTCCTTGTCGATGGTCACCAGATCCAGTGTCGGGAACTGTTTGGCGTATTTGGCGGCCACTTCCTTGTCACGTGGACGATAGAAGTTTTTCGCCGCGATTTCCTGTCCGGCCGGGCTGTACAGGTGCTTGAGGTACGCTTCGGCGATTTGCTCGTTGCCCTTTTTCTCGGCGTTCTTGTCGACCACGGCCACTGGCGGTTCAGCAAGGATCGACAGGGAAGGCACGACGATTTCAAACTTGTCGGCGCCGCCGTCTTCTTTCAGTGCCAGGAAGGCTTCGTTTTCCCAGGCCAGCAACACGTCACCCTGACCGTTGTTGACGAAGGTGATGGTCGAACCGCGAGCACCGGTGTCCAGAACAGGCACGTGCTTGAACAGGGTTTGTACGTATTCTTTGGCCTTGGCTTCATTGCCGCCGTTGGCTTTCAGGCCGTAGGCCCAGGCTGCGAGGAAGTTCCAGCGTGCACCGCCGGAGGTTTTCGGGTTCGGGGTGATGACCGACACGTCATTCTTGACCAGGTCGCCCCAGTCCTTGATGCCTTTAGGGTTGCCCTTGCGGACCAGGAACACGATGGTCGAGGTGTAAGGCGTGCTCGCCTCCGGCAGACGCGCTTGCCAGTCGGCTGGCAGGGTCTTGCCGAGCTTGGCGATTTCGTCGATGTCACCGGCCAGGGCCAGGGTCACCACGTCAGCGCGCAAACCGTCGATCACCGCCCGGCCTTGCTTGCCCGAGCCACCGTGGGATTGCTGGATTTTCACATTGTCGCCGGCGTGGTCTTTCTTCCAGAAATTGACGAATTCAGCGTTGTAATCCTGGTACAGCTCACGCGTTGGGTCGTACGACACGTTGAGCAGCTCGTAATCCTTGGCAACCGCGGAACCCGCAAAAAGGGCGCTGGCCAGGGCGGCCAAAGCGAAATGACGAATCGACGACATGGTGAAAGCTCCTGGAATTCTTGATTTTCTTATGGGTGTGTTGGATTGGGTTGCCGGGGACGACAGTCGCTTCAGCTCGGCTTGTTGGCCGGGTTCTGCAAGCGGAATTTTTCTTTGCGTTCGATCTGAACGACCTGGGCGTTGTGCACGGTGATTTCCACAGCGCCAAACCGCAGGTCGCGCAAAGCGCTCTGGATTTCACGCAAGATGGTTGCTTCGTCCTGGCCGTCAACGCTACGTAGGGATGCGCTCATGGTGCTGCTCCTTCGACTGAGAGGTTGCCTGGCAGTGGCGGCACTGCTTGCGGCGTGAGACCAATAGTAGATAAGCGCAGTTATTCTTAAAAAGACTATTTAAGAATGTTTATATAACCATAAGCGATTATTCGACAGGACAAGGGCTTGCGGGGCGCCAAGCCCCTGCAGGAGCGAGCTTGCTCGCGAAGAATTTGCAGGCGCCGCGGGAGTCAGGCTCGCAGCGTTATCGTTGACGACCATCGCGAGCAAGCTCGCTTCTACAAGGTTTGGGGTGGTTTTTCGATGATCGGCGCATGCATCCAGTCCAGTTGTTCCGCCGGCACCGGCCGTCCAAACCAGTACCCCTGCCCCAGATCGCAAGCGTGTTCGAGCAGGAAACGCGCCTGCTCGGCTTGCTCGATACCCTCGGCATGCACTTGCATTCCCATGCTCTGGGCCAATGCGATGATCACCCGCACGATCGCCACGTCGTCGTCATCGCACGGCAATCCGGCCACAAACCCCTGATCGATCTTGAGCTTCTGCACTGGCAGCCGCTTGAGTCGCAGCAAGGATGAATAGCCGGTGCCAAAATCATCGATGGCCAGCCGCACCCCCAATTCACGCAATCGATGCATCTGCTCCAGCGCTACTTCCGGGTCGTCCATGACCGCGCTCTCGGTCACTTCCAGCTCCAGATACGCCGGGTCCAGTCCCGTTTCACGCAACACCTGCGCCACCTGCTGATACAGCTCTCGCCGGGCGAACAGGCGCGACGAGACATTCACCGCGACAAATGACAGCGCCACCCCGGCCCGCTGCCACTGACACATCTGCAGACACGACTGATGCATGACCCAGGCATCGATTTCGGCAATCAATCCGGTGCGTTCGGCGATGGGGATGAATTCTGCCGGCGATATCAACCCACGTTGCGGATGCTCCCAGCGGACCAGCGCCTCGACGCCGATCAGGCGACGGGTTTTGAGGTCGTGGACCGGCTGGTAATGCACGCGCAACTCTTGCTGCTCCAGCGCGCGACGCAATTCGAATGCCGTCTCGACCCGCTGCTGGGCGTGGGCGGTCAACTCCTCGGTGTACAAGGCGTAGCCATTGCGCCCCGTATTCTTGGCCTTTGACAGCGCTGAATCGGCATTGCGCAACAATTGCTCGGCACTCAAGGCATCGGCGGGGAACAGACTGATGCCGATGCTGGTATTGATGAACAGCTGATGCCCTTCGATGGGAAAAGCCTCCTTGAGGCCATCAATGATCCGCTGCGCCAGTGCCGCGGCCTGCACCAATTGCGGACAATTTTCAGCCAGCACGGCGAACTCATCACCCCCCAGCCGCGCCAGCGTGATCCCCGGGCCGAACATGGCCTTCAAGCGTTCGGCCACGGCTTTGAGCAATTGATCGCCAATCGTGTGCCCAAGGCTGTCGTTGATCATCTTGAAGTGATCCAGATCGATCAGCAGCAGCGCACAGCCACGCTTGTGGTTCTGCGCCGACGCCAGGGCCTGCTCGGCGCGATCGGTGAACAACAGGCGGTTGGGCAGGTCCGTCAGCGGGTCGTGATGAGCGAGGTGCATCAGCTCGTGCTCGGAGTTCTTGATCGCACTGATGTCGGTAAACACCGCTACGTAATGGCTGCGCCGCCCTTCGTCGTCATGGATGATGCGGATGGTTTGCCATTGCGGGTAGATTTCGCCGTTTTTGCGACGGTTCCAGATCTCCCCACTCCACTCGCCCGTGCTGCCAAGGGTCGTGAACATGCTCTGGTAGAACGCAGTCGAGTGACGACCTGACTTGAACAGACTGGGACGCTGGCCCAGCACCTCGTCATGTTGATAACCGGTGATCTCCATGAAGGCACGGTTCACATGGACGATCAGCCCTTCGTTGTCGGTGACCAGCACGCCTTCACGGGTGCAATCAAACACCGCGGCCGCTTGCCGCAAACGCACCTGGTCTTCGTCGCGCGCCCTTAATTTGGCCCCGATCCCCAGACAGCGGAACAAACGCGCCCGAGCGAGGAAAATCAATCCGGCACTGAGCACCACCCAGACATAACCGCTGATCAGTTGCCACCGCAGTTGCTCATCGGAGCTATCGAAGATACTGTTCAATAAATAACCACTAAGCTCCAGCCAGACGATGGAAAGAAGCAGGTAGAGCAGCGCTGCGCGCAGGGCGTCGCGGTAGGTGGCAGGCATTCGGTCGTCCATGTCCCTTCTAAAAGGGTGGAATTATAGTTTAAAGAAACATCCAGCCACTCTTATCTGAAAGGGCGACTGGTTTTATCTGTGCGCTTAGTGATAATGCAACGGCTGTTTTTTTCTTTATCGAGGGCGCAATAGCCTATGTGGTACGAAGGTTTTCTCGGCTTGTCGCCCTGGTCACTGGTGGCAGTCACCCTGCTGATGACCCACGTTACGATCGTTGGCGTCACGGTCTATCTGCATCGTTATTCAGCCCATCGCTCGCTTGAGCTCAATGCGGGCCTGAAGCATTTCTTTCGTTTCTGGCTGTGGCTGACCACGGCGCAGAACACCCGCGAGTGGACCGCTATCCACCGCAAGCATCACGCCAAGTGCGAAACCGTCGATGACCCGCACAGCCCGGTCATCAAGGGTCTGTCGACGGTGTTGCGCAAAGGGGCCGAACTGTATCGCGCCGAAGCGGAAAACCCCGAGACCCTGCGCATCTACGGCAAGAACTGCCCCGAAGACTGGATCGAACGCAACCTCTACAGCCGTTACCCGTTGCTGGGCGTGGCGATCATGGGCGTCATCGACTTGCTGCTGTTCGGCACCATCGGCATCACCATCTGGGCGATCCAGATGATGTGGATCCCGGTCTGGGCGGCCGGCGTGGTCAATGGCCTGGGCCATGCCATCGGCTACCGCAACTTCGAATGCCGCGATGCCGCGACCAACCTGGTGCCTTGGGGCATCCTGATCGGCGGTGAAGAACTGCACAACAACCATCACACCTACCCTAATTCGGCAAAACTGTCGGTGAAGAAGTGGGAATTCGATCTGGGCTGGGCCTGGATCCAGGTCTTCAGCTTCTTCCGCCTGGCCAAGGTGCAGCGGGTCGCACCCATTGCCCACCGCGTTGAAGGCAAGGGCAGCCTGGACATGGACACTGCTATGGCCATCCTCAACAACCGCTTCCAGATCATGGCCCAGTACCGCAAGCTGGTAATCGCGCCGCTGGTCAAGCAAGAGCTGGAAAAGGTCGATCACTCGGTCCGCCACCAGTTCCACCGGGCCAAACGCCTGTTGTCGCGTGAAACCAGCCTGCTGGACGACAAACACCACGCACGTATCCAAAGCATGCTCGAGCATAGCCAGGCCCTGAAGGTAATTTACGAGAAGCGCCTGGCCTTGCAGCAGATCTGGGTCAAGACCAGTTCAAATGGTCACGACATGCTGGCGGCCATCAAGGATTGGGTACACGAAGCCGAGGCCAGCGGCATTCAATCTCTGCGCGACTTCGCCGATCAGCTGAAAACCTACTCCCTGCGCCCTGCCGCTGTTTGACCTGCAGCCATAGGCCTGCCTCTGAATAGAGGCTTGCCTGTGGGTAAAGGTTTGCCTGTGGCGAGGGAGCTTGCTCCCGCTCGGCGACGAAGTCGCCGTAAAACTCCCGACGCGTTTCAACTGAAAAAACGCGTCGCCAGTACCGCCCGGCGGGAGCACTCCCAGGACGGGAACTAAGCTCCAAATCGCCTATCTCAAAAACACTTCGCCACTCCGGCGGGATTTGTCGTGGCCGCTGCCAAACGCGCGGCACGCCTTTTGAGATGTGTGCCGATGGTCCCAAAGAATCTGCAAGACTCATCCCACCCGCAGTGGCCCGAGGCCGCGCAAACCCTGATGGCGCTGATGCACGCCCAAGGCGAAGTTGCGCGCCTGAGTGAACGCGAACAGCTGTTCAGTTCCCTGCTGGTGAGTGTCAACGCCGTACTGTGGGCCTTCAATTGGGAAACCCGTCAGGTGCTGTATGTCAGCCCCGCCTATGAGCGGATTTTCGGCCGCTCCGCAGGCCTGCTGATGTCCGACTACAACCAATGGCGCGACAGCATCTACCCCGACGACCTGGAATACGCCGAACGCAGCTTGGCCGACGTACTGGTCAAAGGCGCCGTTGAAGACCGTGAGTACCGCATCATCGCCGCTGACGGCCAGGTACGCTGGCTCAGCGACAAATGCTTCATCAATCGTCAGGCCGAACCAGGGCAGCCGGTGATCATCGTTGGCATTGCCGAAGACATCACTGACAAGAAGCACATGGAAACCGAGCTGCATCGCCTGGCCACCACCGATGAACTGACCGACAGCAGTAACCGCCGCCACTTTTTCGAATGCGCCCATCGCGAGTTTGAACAGGCACGAATGAGCGGCACACCGCTGGCGTTCCTGCTGCTGGACATCGATGACTTCAAAGTGATCAACGACACCTACGGCCACCAGGAAGGCGACGCCGTGCTGCAGCGAATCGCCGAATGCGGTCGGGGTGCATTGCGACGCGGGGATGTGTTCGGGCGCATCGGCGGTGAAGAGTTTGCTGCCGTGTTCCCGGGTTGTGCACCGGACATGGCGATGCAAGTGGCCGAGCGCCTGCAACGGGAGATTCAGCGCCTGAGCTTCAGCCATGACGAGCAGACGTTCGGTATCACCGTCAGCCAGGGCTTGACTAGCCTCAACACCAAGGACGAAAGCATCGACACTCTCTTCGGTCGCGCCGATGCCGCGATGTATGAAGCCAAACGCCAGGGCAAGAACCGCATTATTTCCGGCTGACAGGGCCCACCACCACCCCTGTATGGGCGAGCTTGCTCGCGATGGTCGTCAATGATGACGCTGGCGGCCTGATGCCCCGCGGTGTTTTCGGGCCCATCGCGAGCAAGCTCGCTCCCACAGTTTTTGCGTATTTCCTATTTTTTGCGAAGGCGCATCAACTCCGGCAAACCGATCTTGAGCAACCGCGCCGTCCGGCTTTTCGCCAGTTCTTCAACGCCTTCATGCTCCGTCAGCAACGCCAACTGCCCGGCCATGTTCATCACCAGCGCTTCGCGGGAGTAAACCCCACCACCGAGCTGGTAGACAGCGGCAATCAGCTCTCGCAGCTCCAGCGGCAGACGCCAGCGGGTGCGCAGCGCCGAACCATAGGCCGCGCTGAACTCGGCCAGCGCTTCGCCAACCTCCTCCCATTCATCCAGCTCACCACCGGCCTGCTTCCATTCCTCAAGGCAACGCAATAACGCAAGATCGCCGAGGCGATGCAGGATGCCGGCGCAATAACAGCGCTCCTGATCCAGATCGAGCAAGCGCGCCAATGTTCGTGCGTATTCGGCGGTGTGCAGCGACAGGTTCCAGTAACGCTCCGCATAGTCCGCCAGCAGCGGATCGTTGAGCCGGGCGCTGCGCTTGAGAGCCAGCCCCAGAATCAGGTTCATGCTTTGCCCGGTGCCGAGGCGGTGCAGAGCCTGGGGCAAGGTCTGTACGGCGACGCCAAGATGATGGGCCGCGCTGTTGGCCGCAGCGATCAACACCGCCGTGACCTGAGGATCGACGCGAATCTCCTCCTCGAGAGCGGTCAAATCGAGGCCATTGGGATTGAGGCTCCGCTTGACCGCCGTTTGCACGTCCGTCATTAGCGACGCGCCATCCGCCAGTTCACGACGGCGCTCCAGATACACCGACAAGGTCATGCCCGGCACCAGCGACGGCGCCGCACACGCCACGGTTTCGCCGGCATCCAGCAGCAACTCCTGCAAGCGGTGAGTCAGGTTTTCCATGTTCAAGGGTTTGGTCAGGTACGCGCTGGGCGCCAGAGGCAAGGCTTCGCGCACGCTGACGCTGTCGTTGCGGCTGCTCATCAGAATGAAGGGCAGCGGAGGATTGCGTTTGCGCTGACGGACACTGCGCAAGACATTCAAGCCATCGACGCCGGGCAACTCCCAGTCGACGATGACCAGATCGTAGGGATGGGCGGCCAACAATTCCAACGCCTGTTGGCCATCGGCACACACATCCAGCTGTGCGTCGCAGCGCACATTCAGCAGCACCTGTTTCAGCAAATCCCGGGACCAGGGATCAGCCTCGGCAATCAGCACGCGCGGTACAGCTGGTAACACCACAGCATTCATTTGCTCACTCCTTCGGCAATGTATGCACCTTAGTCAATGCCGACCCATCGTTACAGCCAGATGTGTTTCAAGAGGCGTAAAAAAACCCGCCGAAGCGGGTTTTTTGTCGATCAGCTCACAAATGAATCAGAGCTCGGAGAAGCACTCTTCGATGATCGCCAGGCCTTTGTCCAGTTGCTCGTCCGGCGAGGTCAGCGGTACCAGGACGCGCAGAACGTTGCCATAGGTGCCGCAGGACAGCAGGATCAGGCCTTTGTCGCGAGCCTTGGCCACAACCGATGCAACGGCAGCGGCGTTTGGCTTGTGGCTGTCGCCGTTTTCGAACAGCTCGACCGCGATCATGGCGCCCAGGGCACGGACTTCACCGATTACCGGGTACTTGGCCTGGATGGCTTTCAAGCCAGTGACCAGACGCTCGCCGACTGCCTTGCAGCGGTCCAGCAGATGCTCTTCTTCGAACACTTCCATCACGGCCAGGGCCGCGGCGCAAGCGATCGGGCTACCGGCGTAAGTGCCGCCCAGGCCGCCTGGAGCAATGGCGTCCATGTATTCAGCCTTGCCGCACACACCGGCCAGCGGGAAGCCGCCAGCGATGGATTTGGCGAAGGTGGTCAGGTCGGCAGCAACGCCCATCTGTTCCATGGCGAAGAAGGTGCCGGTACGGCCAGCGCCCGTCTGTACTTCGTCAGCGATCAACAGGATGCCGTGCTGGTCGCACAGGGCACGCAGGCGCTTCATGAACTCTTTAGGCGCGACGTAGAAACCGCCTTCGCCCTGAACCGGCTCGATGATGATGGCAGCGATGTCACGCGGCTCGGCGTCGTTCTTGAAGATGCGTTCGATGCTGGCGATCGAGTCGTCGATGCTCACACCGTGCAGTTCGTTCGGGTACAGCGCGCGGAACACGCCGCCTGGCATCAGGCCCATGCCGGCCGAGTAAGGCACGACTTTACCGGTCAGGCCCAGGGTCATCATGGTGCGACCGTGGTAAGCGCCGGTGAACGCGATCACGCCGGCACGGCCAGTGGCGGCACGGGCGATTTTCACAGCGTTTTCTACGGCTTCGGAACCGGTGGTGACCAGCAGGGTTTTCTTCTCGAAATCACCTGGAACCTTGGCGTTGATTTTTTCGCACACTTCAACGTACGGCTCGTAAGCCAGTACCTGGAAGCAGGTGTGAGTCAGTTTGTTCAACTGCTCGGTCACGGCGGCGATGATTTTCGGGTGCACGTGGCCGGTGTTCAGCACGGCAATACCGCCGGCGAAGTCGATGAACTCGCGACCTTCAACGTCGGTCACGGTAGCGTTCTTCGCGGACTCGGCGAAGATCGGGTGAATCTGGCCAACACCACGTGGAACAGCAGCGGTACGGCGGGCCATCAAAGAAGCGTTAGTCTTGCTCATTACATTCCTCATTCGCCGCTCATCGGTCGGCGTGGTTCAAGGATTAAGCGGCGGGGAAGCAACTGCGGCAGCATGCGATGATCGACTGCTACAGCGTTCCCGGCCACCGAGAAAATTCCGTTTGTTGCCCGCAAAGGGTCAGCGCTCTCGTGCCCTTTGCGTTTGAAACAATGCCTTGCTGAGCTTAGATGCCCAGGCAGAGGTATTTGATTTCCAGGTAATCTTCGATGCCGTACTTGGAGCCTTCACGGCCCAGGCCCGATGCCTTGATGCCGCCGAACGGCGCGACTTCGTTGGAGATCAACCCGGTGTTGACGCCGACCATGCCGTATTCCAGGGCTTCAGCCACACGGAACACACGACCCAGGTCGCGAGCATAGAAGTACGAGGCCAGGCCGAACTCGGTGTCGTTGGACATCGCGATCACATCGGCTTCATCTTTGAAGCGGAACAGCGGCGCCAATGGACCGAAGGTTTCTTCCTTGGCCACGGCTGCGTTGTTCGGCACGTTGGTCAGGATGGTCGGCTCGAAGAAGTTGCCTTCCATGGACTTGCCGCCGGACAGCACGGTGGCGCCTTTGGAAACGGCGTCAGCAATGTGCTCTTGAACCTTGGCCACGGCTTTTTCGTCGATCAGCGGGCCAGTGGTGGTGCCGTCTTCCAGACCGTTGCCGATCTTGAGTTTGGCCACAGCCACTTTCAGCTTCTCGGCGAACGCGTCGTAGACCGAATCCTGAATGTACAGACGGTTGGCGCAGACGCAGGTCTGGCCGTTGTTGCGGTACTTGGAAATGATCGCGCCTTCGACGGCCTTATCCAGGTCCGCGTCGTCGAACACGATGAACGGCGCGTTGCCGCCCAGTTCCAGGGACACTTTCTTGATGTCCTTGGCGCATTCCGACATCAATTGACGACCGATTTCGGTCGAACCGGTGAAGGACAGTTTGCGTACGATCGGGTTGCTGGTCAGCTCGCTGCCGATGTCGCCGGCGCTGCCGGAAACAACGCTGAACACGCCAGCAGGAATGCCGGCACGCTGAGCCAGTTCAGCCAGCGCGAACGCGGAGAACGGCGTTTGCGAAGCAGGCTTGAGCACCATGGTGCAACCGGCGGCCAGGGCCGGGCCGGCTTTACGGGTGATCATTGCGGCCGGGAAGTTCCACGGGGTGATCGCGGCGGTCACGCCGATTGGCTGCTTGATCACGATCAGGCGCTTGTCCGGCTGGTGGCCCGGAATCACGTCGCCATAAACGCGCTTGGCTTCTTCAGCGAACCACTCGATAAAGGAAGCGGCGTAAACGATCTCGCCCTTGGCTTCGGCCAATGGCTTGCCTTGTTCCATGGTCATCAGGCGAGCCAGGTCATCCTGGTTCTCGATGATCAGTTCGAACCAGCGACGCAGCTTGTTCGCACGATCCTTGGCGGTCAGAGCACGCCAGGCCGGCAGCGCCTTGTCGGCAGCTTCGATCGCACGGCGGGTTTCGGCAGCGCCCATTTTCGGCACAGTACCCAGAATTTCGCCCGTTGCCGGGTTGTTGACCTTGATCGTCTGACCATTGTCCGCATCGACCCAAGCGCCATCGATGAAGGCTTGCTGGCGGAACAACTGGGTGTCTTTAAGCTGCATGTCGGCTTTCCTTAACAGCACCGCGGCACGCGCGGAGCAAATTATGATTGTAGAAAGGCGCCTCAAAAGGCTGCCGTCAGGGAAATCATTCACCGGGCTGAAGCACATAAATAGCGCACGGAATGAACTCGTGCGGTTCAGCACCCAGACAAGAGCGTTTGAAATCTCAAACGAATCCTAGGATCAAAGGGGGTAAAGGACAATAGGCTGTTCGAAAAAAAGAACGAAAACGCCGCATTTGCCGCTTTTTTCTGATCAACGTAGCAAATGCAGGTTACGCTTTGAAAAAGCGCTGTTGATTCAGCAGCATGGACGCCCGCAGTGCATATGAGTATCATGGCGCCCGCTTGCACCAGTAGCTCAGCTGGATAGAGTACTGCCCTCCGAAGGCAGGGGTCGTGGGTTCGAATCCCGCCTGGTGCACCATACTTTAGAAACAAGAAAGCCTCAGGCCGTAGGGTCTGGGGCTTTTTTGTGGCCGCTGTTTCAAGACGCACAGGTGCAGCGCCGTCCTTCAGCTTGAAGTCGATCCCTACGGATCATCGACTCACCTGTGTTTAGGCCTGGGCGACTGGTTCGGACAAATGCAGCAAAACTCTTTTCTGCCCGGCCCCCTTCACACTCTCCAGAATGCCCTTAGGACTTAACCAAAAGGGAGTTTCATGCGCTTGATAAGGAAGGCCGACAAAAGCCTTGAGCTAACCGAAAGCCCCAGCACTGCCGCCCGCTTAGTGAGTGACGCGCTGATGCGAGGTCGCCACTACCTCTACGGTCTCGATAATTTTGGGAGCCATTCCCGCAGCAGCAGCGACAGCGAAATTGTCGACGCCGTCCGCAAGGGTGATTTGCTGTTGGTAAAAGAACGTTTTGGCGGCTTAGGTGGTGGCTTCATGGCTAAGTCAGCACCAGCGCCTGAACCGGCCTACATACCCCCAAAAGATCCATGGCCACAGACCAAGCCTCGCAACGATCAGGTCTTTGCCAAATCCTGCACTCCCGAACATTGGTGTAGCACCGAAGCCGGCACCACTTCGGAGCCCGCTTCGAATTTCGGCCAGGTGATGGTCGCGGGCGCCATGCTTTTTCCATCGGCCAGTACCGCTGTGGCGACGGCATTAGGCGCGGACCTGGCACTGGGTCGCATGGCCGGTGGCGGCATCTTGCAGCAGCGTCTCAATTGGGCAATACGCGGCGCGGGCGGACCTGCGAGTGTTTTCGTACTGGGCATGCTACCGACCAAGATGGCTGACGGGACGCTCCATACCGACACCCAGTTACGCAGCATGACCCACGCCCCCACCCGTGTACGTTTTCAGTTCCGTCGCGACGCCGAAGGGGTACTACAGGTTTACGGTATCCATACCACCGCATCAGGCGACGACACGGTACGCACCGTGCAAGCCACTTGGAATGCCGATAAAACCGCCTTGGAGGCCAAGCTCAATGGCATCACCATTCTGTGGACGCCCCAGCGCGGGCCACTGGGGCAGATGCCCCCGCTGATCTACCCCGACAGCAGCGGCGAACAGCTTGGCACCATCCTGGTCCACCCGATTCCGGATAACACAGACAGTCAGATCGACGGCCTCCCCGGTGAAGACATCACCACGGACGACTGTATTCTGGTGTTTCCGGCGGACACTGGGTTGAAGTCGATGTATGTGGTGTTTGCCCGGCCTATTGGTGGCGATCACAGCTATCACCCAGCTCCCAAAGGACTGACGGCTTTTCCAGATGCAGTACTCAGCCCTTCAAAGAGCTCAGTCAAAGGTGGCGGGCAGAAACGCAAACGCTGGAAGGATCGCAAAGGGCGCATTTATGAGTGGGACTACGAGAATGGCCGGGTGGAGTTGTACGACAAACAGGGCAAGCATCTTGGAGAGTTCGACCCTGAAACGGGAGAACGCAAAAAAAACGCCGAGCCCGGCCGGACCACGTCAAAGTAAGTTGAAAGGAGCCCAAAAATGCAACATGAAATTCTTGCGTTCGACAAAAAAACCGAGCAATTGGTTTTCAGCATTGAGATCCCCGCTGACCAATTCACCACATTGGCAGAGTTAATGGATTGGCGTGAGCCGGATGATGCTATGTATGAATACGACTTATCGCCAGAGCAGGTAAGTAGTCTTGAAAGCATGATTGGAAGAACCTTCGATAGTCCTGAGTTCATCTTTCAACTGTCCTGTTCCGCTTAATGTTTTTGGAGATTACGGGCTTTCTTGCGGGCGACAACGAGGACGATTCGATCAAGTTTGAGCTCGATGTAGGTCCTGAATTTCAGCAAGCGGTTATGGACGTATTAGGTTGGGACAGCTTAGCGGTTGAGGCAAATGGCGAGCTTCCATTAACCGGTGGGCAGGTCCAACAATTAGAAATTGCACTCCAACAGTCATTACCGAAAGAATTGGAGCTATTCATCGGCGTTCGGGCATAGCAGGAGTTAATCGCGAAAGTTCGGCGCAGGGGCTGAGGCATTTCGGCGACGTTTGGCAATTCAAAAGTAATACAGGGAAAAATCATGCCCCTATGCATCACCGGTTTTTTATCGGGCGACAGCGATGATACTTCGTTGAAATATGAACTAGACGTACCGTCGCAGTTTGAACGAGCGGTACTAGAAGTGCTGGGGTGGCAAAGCCTTGCAGAAAGCCCTGACGGCGAATGGCTGCTGACAGGCGACCAATCTCAGCGGATTGCGACCGCGATTAATGAGCAGTTACCCAGCGACCTGGATCTATTCATCGGTCTAGAAGCCTAGCTAACCGGTTGGGCCCGTAACAGCACGCCAGAACAGGTCGCAGCTGGAGGTGGTCACGGCGCGCCCGGTCTGAGTCAGCTGAATGCTAGCAAGCAGCTTCACGCCGAACCTGCCCGTGCAAACTTGCGCGACTATGAATTCCGGGAAGCTACTGTTCGAATTCCGTCTCAAGCGCCATTCGTAAAACAAGGAAGCCCCAGACCGCAAGGTCTGGGGCTTTTTTGTTGTTCCAGAAACCCGTCAGATCCGGAAGCTGCCCACCAACTGCTTCAAGCGGCTGGCCTGCTGTTCCAGGTCCGAGCATGCGCTTAAGGTGAACTGCAGGTTCTGCATGCCCTCCTGATTCAGCGTGTTGATCTCGTTAATGTCCATGTTGATCGAGTCAACCACGGCCGTCTGCTCTTCCGTGGCGGTGGCCACCGACTGGTTCATCCCGTCGATTTCACCGATGCGCTGGGTCACGCTGCTCAGGCGCTCACCCGCCTGGTTGGCAATCGACACGCTGTCCTGGCTGTGACGCTGGCTTTCGCCCATGGTATTGACCGATTCACGGGCGCCGATTTGCAGCTCCTCGATCATGCTCTGCACTTGCTGCGCAGACTCTTGGGTGCGGTGGGCCAGGTTGCGAACCTCGTCAGCGACCACGGCAAAGCCACGACCCGCCTCGCCAGCACGCGCCGCCTCGATTGCCGCGTTGAGCGCCAGCAAGTTGGTTTGCTGGGAAATGCTGGTGATCACTTCGAGGATCTGACCGATGTTCACGGTCTTGCTGTTCAGCGTTTCAATGTGCGAACTGGAGGTGACGATCAGGTCCGACAGGCGATGCATGGCCTGAATGCTGCGATCGACCACTTGTTGGCCTTCTTCGGCCAGGTGGCGGGCAGAGCTGGCGTGTTGCGAAGCTTGCGCGGCGTTGTGTGCGATTTCCTGGGCGGCAGCCCCCAGTTGATTGATCGCGGCGGCGACGCTGTTGGTGCGGTTGACCTGCTCGTCGGAATTGACCATCGAAGAGTTCGATGCGCTCACGACACGCAAGGCGACTTCATTGACCTGCTCGGTGGCCGATGACACTTCACGGATCGAAGTGTGTATGCGTTCCACGAAGCGGTTGAAGGCGTTGCCGAGAATGCCAAACTCGTCCTGGGTATGAATGACCAGGCGCTTGGTCAGGTCGCCTTCACCTTCGGCGATATCTTCCATGGCCTTGCTCATGGCCTGCAGAGGTTGCAGCAGCAGACGAATCAGCATGCCCAGCAGGGCAATGATGAAGACCACGGCGACCACGGTGGCAACCACAGCCGACGCACGGAATTCACTGAGCCTGGAAAAGGCCTTGTCCTTGTCGATGGACAAGCCGATGTACCAGTTCACCGAGGGTAAGCCCTTGATCGGGGCGAACGTGACGATGCGGGTCTGACCATCGGCCTGGACTTCAGTCAACTCGCCGTTGATCCGTGGCGTGCCCTGGGGGAAGAGATCGCTCAGGCTCTTCATCTGCATGGTTTTGTCGGGGTGGACCAACACCTTGCCATCGGAACTGACCATGAAGGCGTAACCCTTTCCGCCCAAATCCAGTTTGTTGATGATGCCGACCAGCGCATCGAAGCTCACATCACCACCGATCACGCCGACGGTCTGCCCTGATTTGCGGATGGCCGTCACCATGGACACCACCAGGGTGTTCGTGGCCATTTCGACGTACGGCTCGGTCATGGCGACGGTATTGCTGGCTTCGGCAAGCTTGTACCAAGGGCGTGTACGAGCATCGTAGCCCTCGGGCATCTTCGCATCGGGCAGGATGGCGAACTCACCTATGGTGGTACCGACGTAGGTGCTGGGGAAGCTCGACACCAGCGTCTTCTGTGCCATCAACGTGGTGATGCTGGCCATCTCCGGGTTCAAGGCGGCGTTTTGCGCCAGGTTTTCAACCAGCAAGGTGCGACCGTCAAACCAGTTCTTGATGTTGGCCGCCGTCACTTCGCCCATTTCATGGAGGTTGTTTTCCAGATCCTTGCGAATGGCGTTGCGCTGGAGGTAGTCGTTGTACAACGTGAATAGCGCGAAAGCGGCTACCACGATCAGCGACGCCGCAAGCAGGATCTTGTGGCTGAATCGGAAATTTCTATTCATAACGGGTCGTGTCCAACAAGGCATTATTGTTGATTGGCACGAGCTGTATCGACCGATGAATGGAATACTGAACACATTTGTTCGTTTTTCTATACGCAAAATGAAGGGACAGTTTTCGGAAAATGCGAATAAAAAAACCGCCGAAGCGGTTTTTTTACTCAGTCGTCCAATCAAACTCGTCGTACTCATCATCCTCGTCGTCCTCGAACGCTTCATCGTCGAGAACGTCTTCCTCAAGCGCCGCTTCTTTCTCCTGCGCCAGAAGAAACTCCTTACGACTCTCCGTCACTGCTCGCCGCAGTTCCTCGCCCTTGACCGGGCAGTTGAGCATTTGGGCGATGCGGTCGATTTTTTTTGCCACGGCATCCTCCAACGCATCGGCTATACCCAGATAGTGCGCGCTTTCAGGGGTCGTTGCCAAATTGCCGAAGCGGTTTGTGCTTATTTTTTCTTCAATTCCTCGAGTCGGGCGGTGAGGTTTTCCTTGGGAAAGCGTTTGTGCAATGTCGCCAGCAAGTCGTCGGCCGCGTGTGTCTGACCAGCGCTTTGCAGGCGCAATACTTCAAGTAATTGCTCATCAAGGGTTTTCACTTGAGCAGCCATCCGCTTGCTGACCTTAGCTTCGTCTGCCATCTCGGCGCGAATCGATTCGCTTTGCGCAGGCGCAGCAAAATCCGCCATCGGTGCGGCTGGCGCTGGAGCTGCGAGCGAGCCCGCCACCGAGGATGGTTCTCGCGCAGCCTCTTTTTTGGCCATGGGGGCGGACGCTTTGGGCGCGAAGTCGTAACTCGACGCGGGCTCCGGCGTACGCTGCACCAGTGCCAGCATCAGCGCGACGCCCACCAGGCTGGCGAACGCCACTTGCCAACGAGGTTTCTGGCAAGCCTGAACCCAGCGTTGCCACAGGTTCGGTTTCGGTGCCGGCACTTCACGCTGTGCGGCAGCCAGAATGAACGCATCAAGATGGGCCGGCGGTTCGCTGGTCGAATGCTCGCGGAAATGCTGGAGCAC
Organism: Pseudomonas sp. PB120; assembly: GCF_009761815.1. Taxonomy (GTDB): domain Bacteria; phylum Pseudomonadota; class Gammaproteobacteria; order Pseudomonadales; family Pseudomonadaceae; genus Aquipseudomonas. The sequence continues at coordinate 27,181 of NZ_RWIN01000017.1, read as the reverse complement.
TTCGTCGTCGGATGTTTTGCGGGCGTCAGTCATGTCAGTACCTCCTCGGCCAGCAGCCGACGCAGTTTTTGCTGGGCGTAGCGCAAGCGGCTTTTGACGGTTTCCAACGGTGTTTCGGTGAGGGCCGCTATCTGTGGAAAATCGAGGTCGCCGTGGGCGCGCAGCAGGAATACTTCGCGCTGGTCGGCGGGCAGGGTTTGCAGCGCGGACTCGAGCCGCTGGTTGTCGCGGCTCAGGCTCAGCAGTTGTTCGGGATCGGCGGCGTCATCGACCGGCGCGTGGGTCTGTTCGTCGTAGCTGTCGTGCAAGGGGTTGTGGATTCCGTGTTTGCGCCAATGATCGATCAATCGATTGCGGGCTATCTGGTAAAGCCAGGTACGAAAATTCGCCCGACCTTGTGGCTGACTGGTGCTGCGGATCAGGCTCAGCCACGTGTCCTGGTAAACCTCTTCGGCCAGTTCGGATTTGCCGCTGAGGCCGAGCAGGAACCGATAAAGCCCTTGGCGATGACGCGCGTACAAGATTTCGAACGCCGGCCCGTCGCCTGCGCGATAACGGGCCAGCAGCGATTCGTCGCTCGATTCGGGAGCCGACATATCAGTTGAAGCCTCTGACCGGTTCGTTGTTCGACGCCGTGGTGGTGGTGCGCAGACTTTGCGCCAGCTCCACCAACTGCACGAACTCTGCGCGCAGGCCGAATTTATCATCGCCTCGTGCGCCGCGCGCCAAGGCCTCGGTGTCCTTCAGGCTGAAATCGCCGGTGTAACGCCCGTCCTTTAGTTGCTGGGAAAACGCTGCCACGGCTGCCGCAAATCTCAGGTCGTCACTGGCGCGCCCTTCCGAACCCACCACGATGGGCCGTTCGATCAAGCGACTATTCCCACCTTCCGGAAGTTGATATCGCACGCGCAGCATCGCCAGTTCTCCTGATTTGGCAAATACAGCCGACTCGGCGTTGCCATAACGCAGCGGCTCCAACCAACCCTTCTCGCCCTTCGGCACAATTTCGTACAACGCGGTGACCGTGTGTCCTGCACCGATTTCACCGGCATCGACTTTGTCGTTGCTGAAATCCTCACGCTTCAAGACGCGATTCTCATACCCCAACAACCGGTACTCGCTCACCTGCGCCGGGTTGAACTCCACCTGCAGCTTCACGTTTTTCGCCACCACCGCAAGCGTAGAGCCGAGTTGATCCACCAGCACCTTGTGCGCTTCGCGCAAATTGTCGATGTAGGCGTAGTTGCCATCGCCGGCGTCGGCCAGTTGTTCCATCAGGTGTTCATTGTAGTTATCCACACCAAAACCCAGGGTGGTCAGGGACACGCCGGTCTTGCGTTTATCCACAGCCATTTGTTTGAGGCTGTCGAAGTCACTGATGCCGACATTGAAATCGCCATCGGTGGCCAGGAGGATGCGGTTGATACCTTTGGGGATAAAGGCCTGTTGCGCCATCTGGTACGCCAGATCGATGCCTGACGCCCCGGCGGTGGAACCTCCCGCGGAAAGCTGATCGATGGCCGTACGAATTTTCGCTTTTTCACGCCCGGACGTCGGCTCCAGCACCACGCGGGATTCGCCGGCGTAGACGACCAGCGAAACCCGGTCCTGCTCGCGCAATTGATCGACCAGCAATTTCAGGGTGCTTTTAACCAGCGGTAACCCTTCGCGACGATCCATCGAGCCGGACACGTCGACCAGAAACACCAGGTTCGCCGGGGTCAGTTCCGCCACCGCCCGATCGGAGGCCTTGATGCCGATGCGCAGCAGTCGGGTATGTGGATTCCACGGTGAAGTCGCCAGTTCTGTAGTCACGCCGAAGGGCGAGCCATCGGTCGGCAACGCGTAATCGTAGGGGAAGTAATTGACCATCTCTTCCAACCGCACCGCGCCTTCGGGCGGCAGGCTACCTTGATTGAGCAGGCGGCGAACATTGGCGTACGCGCCCGTGTCGACATCGGCACTGAAGGTCGACACCGGCGATTCGGCCACGCTGTGAATCGGGTTATCTGCCAGCGATTGATACTGTTCGCGCTGCTCATCCTGATAACCCGGCGGGGAAGATTCAGGCGCAAAACCCGCGATGGGTGCCGCAAGCACACTGCGCTTGGCCATCGAGGTGTCCGCCTTGATCGCTTCACTGCGCACCAAAGCGCCTTGTGCCGGTGCCGGTGCTGGAACCGAAGCGGCATCAGGACTGGACGAAACACCGCAACCGGCAACAGCCAGCAGCAACCCGGCGGCGAAACCCTGGGCGGCCGGGCGGAGGACATGCAGAGGGAGGGACATGGGGGCTGACCTCAGGAGGAAATTGTTCCATTCATCCTCTGAGACGGGCAGCCCACCCGGTTCGGGTTAAATCACCCGAAAAAATGTTCAGCGGTGATAACGCCGCACCACGCTGCTGTTTTTCAGCACATGGCCTTTGATCTTTTCCAGCAACTGCGCACGGGTCAGGCCGGCCGGCAAGGCATCCGGTGCCAGGTCCAGGGCGTATAGCTGGATGATGTAGTGATGCGCGCTGTCGCCGACTGGTGGGCAAGGCCCGACATAGGTCGTGGTGCCTTTGCTGTTGGTCCCGCCCAAGCCTTCAACACCCGGTTTGGCGCCGACACCGGCCGGGATCTGGTGAGTGGCAGGCTTGATTCCGTAATGCACCCAGTGGTCGACGCCCTGGCCTTTCTGGCCGTCCGGGTCGTGCATCACGATGGCGTAGCTGAGTGTGCCTGGCGGGCCCGCGTTCCAGTTCAGTGCCGGCGATGCATTGTGGCCGCCGCACCCCGGTGCATCGCTGGCCGCAGCCGACGTGAACAGTCGGTCATCCGTGACACCTGGGATGTTCAGGGTGAAACGCTCCTGGGCCTGCGCGGGCATTTGCACGCATAGGGCGACAGCAATAGCCGCCAGCCAAGGGTTCAGAGAGGTCAATCGGGTCATACCGGAACACCTTTTGCGGGTGGGGCCGTGGTCGGCGTGCAAACTATAGCTGGACCGTTCGCGCCATGGCAGCGGGATTTGGCGGAACCTCGGTTCAAGGGCCAAACTCTTAAGTGAAATGCCTGCCGGGAGAGTGATGATGGCACTGCATCGGGTTGCCCGTTTCGCCGATGTGCCCGAAGACCGAGGCCTGGAAGTACGGATCGCGGACACCAAAATTCTCTTGCTGCGGGTCGGCGATCAATTGCGCGCCTATCAGGGTGAATGCCCGCACGCCGGGGCGCCGCTGGCCGAAGGGGCGCTGTGCCACGGCCGCCTGATTTGCCCGTGGCACAAGGCAGCGTACCGGATCGAGGATGGCGCGCTCTGTGAGCCGCCGTCTCTGGACAGCCTCAAGCGCTACCCTCTGGAAGTGCGCGATGACGAGGTCTGGGTCGACGAGCATCCACTGCCGGACCCTCACACCCCGCCCGCCGATGATGAGCGCACGTTTGTGATTATCGGCGCCGGTGCCGCAGGCACGGCCGGTGCGGCGGCATTACGTGAAAAGGGTTTCGGCGGCCGCGTGCTGCTAATCGACCGTGAATCTGACGCGGGCTACGACCGCACCGTGCTGAGCAAATTCGTGATTGCCGGTGAGATGCCGCCAGAAGAAGTTCCGCCGCTGCGCGATGAAAGCTTTTATCGCGAACAGCGAATCGAACGAATAAACGCTGAAGTGCAAAGCCTGGATGCACAGAACCGGACCGTGCAGCTCAAGGACGGCCAGAGGTTGACCTATGACGCGGCGTTGATCGCCACGGGCGGCACACCCAACCGTCTCGATGTGCCCGGCGCCGATCTGCCCCAAGTGTTCTTGCTGCGTTCGAAAGACCAGGCACAACGCATCCTTAACGCCGCCCAACCGGGGCAACGGGCCGTGATCATTGGCGACAGCTTTATTGCGATGGAATCCGCCGCCGCCCTGCGCGAATACGGCCTGGAAGTCACTGTCCTGGCCCGGCACGCGGTGCCCTTCGCCAAGCAATTCGGTGACGCGGTCGGTAAAGCAATTCTTGCCCGCCACGTGGCCCACGGCGTGGTGTTTATCACCGACAGCGAAGCCGCGCAGATCGAAGGGACGGACAAGGTTGAAGCCGTGAAACTGAAAAACGGCCAGCGGTTGCCAGCAGACCTGGTGTTGGTCGGCATTGGTGTCAGCCCTGCGACAGAACCGTGTGCCGGGCTGCCCATGGAAAAAGACCATTCATTGAAAGTCGACGGCGGGCTGCGTGTCACCGAAGGGCTGTGGGCGGCTGGCGATATCGCGACCTTCCCGCTCAACGGACAACCACAACGGATCGAACACTGGCGCCTTGCGCAGCAACACGCACGCATTGCAGCGGCGAACATGGTGGGCGGTGACGAGCATTACCTGGACGTGCCGTATTTTTGGACTTGGCACTTCGGCAAAAACTACGATTACCTTGGCCATGCCGAAGCCTGGGACGAGGTCGAGTTCAAAGGCAATCCGGACCATCCGCCCTTTATTGGCCTGTTCGGCAGGAACGGCGTGGTCGCAGCCGCCATCGCCTGCGATGAAGAGCGGGCGATGGCGATGCTGGCCGAACGAATGAAGCAGCCGCTGCCGGTGGACGAGGCGTGGCGGCTGATCCGGGACCTTTAGGCGTTACTCAACGGGACCGGCGCCACCGAGCTTGCTCATCACAAAGCCGACAAACTCTTCGACGGTCATTTTCTGGCCGTTGAATTCCACCTGATTGTTGGCGTAATGCAATTTGGTGACGATGTTGTTGCCGTCCAGTTTGGCGAACTGCGTACCGACCGCCATGCTGCCGAACATGTCCGCCGTTGCTGTTGCCTGGTCGGCGATGAGCTTGGCGTCGGTTTGGCCGTCGATCTGGCTTTGCAGGGTGAATACGTCAACGAGCATCGGCTTGGAAACTTGCACATTGACATCCAGCAGGGCGATCAGCTGTCTGATCAATTGGTCGAGCGGCAGGTCCATGGACTTCGGTTTGGTCAGGTCCAGCACCAGGTTGGCACGGCTTTCACCGTTGGCGGTGTTGAACGACAGGTTTTCCAGCGCCACTTGCGGGCCGGCGGCCAGCAGTTTTTCCAGACCGGCTTTCACCTGCGCCTCTTCTTCCGGGGTCAGCACCAACTCAGGTGCCGGTTGCCCCGCTGCGGTCGCTTCGGCGGCGGCTTTTTCGTACGGTTGCAGTTTGGTCTGGTAAATCTGCATCAACGACATTGTGGACGGGATGTCGAGGTTTTTCAGGCTCATGGCCAACTGCGCAGAGCCGACCGTCTTGCCGTTCAACGACACTTCAGCAACCTTGTAATCGGCACGCCCTGAAGCGCTGGTGCCCGACTCTTCGGTCTGGTTCTTCATTTCGAACTTCTTCAGACCCAGGACCGATTGCTTGGGACCGAAGGTGGTTTTGCTGTCAGTCAGCTCGAGCGTGTTTTCGCCGGTGTAGTAACCGTACGTACTTTTTACCAGGTTGCTGGCCACGGTCAGACCGCTGAGTTCGACTTTGACCGGTGTCTGGTCTTCAGCCACGGTGCTCAGGGTCAGGCTGTCCATATAACCGTTGGCCTTGACCTTCTGCGCCTGCGCATTGGCAGCGATGTCGAGGTTCAGACCGGAAAACTTCAGGTTGGACTTTTCATCCAGCGCCACGTCCAGCGGCAGCAATTCGAGGGTGCCGTTGGTGGCGTTGTCGTAGCCGATGTTGACCACGCCAGTGAGCGGCGATTTGCCTTTGGCGGCGGCGAACCATTTTTCGGTGAGCGGGGTCTTTTCCAGCTCGTAATGACTGGTGGCCATGACTGGCAGCAACTTCAGCGACGTCAGGCGCGAAAAAGGCAGCGGGCCGTGCTCGATGTGATCGACGAAGAGCAATTCGACTGGCGACTCACCGAACATCTCGCCTTCACCCTTGAGGCGATAGTGCGCGGTGCTGCTGAACACGTGGCGCTCCAGCGAGACCAGCTCCAGCACCGCAGTGCCGTGGGAACCGACCAGCGCGGCTTGCAATTCTTTGTTGGCGTCGGCGATCGAGGTGTTCAGCACCCCTTCGATTTTGGTGCCGGTGAACCAGGCACCGCCGGCGCTGATTGCACCGATGGCAACGACAATTCCAAGAAGCACGCCTGCTGATTTATTCATGAATGACCCGATCAATGTCCGTTGTTTGAAGTGTGGTCGTCTTCCCTGAACCCATGACGGGTTACGGTCACGACTGCGTTGAAAGTGCGATGGAGATTAGCATCAGGCGCACCGGGCGACCCAATGATTAAAGGTTAAAGAGTGTCTATGGACTGTGCGCGGGGGTTGAGAGTTTCGGCGGGTACGAAATCGCCTTCGCGGGCAAGCCATGCTCCTACAGAATCACGAGATCCCTGTAGGAGCATGGCTTGCCCGCGAAGGCGTCAGATCTGACAACACACGCTCAGGAATACTGGACTTCAATCTCATCCAGCTGATGGTCAAAGCTTTTGAGCCGCGCCGTCCACGTATACACCAGCACTTCGAAATCCCGATTGATCACCGCCCCGCCCGTCACCTCCGCGCGCGGGTCGCAGACGTCCAGTTGATACCGTTCGCGGGCCATGGCGGTGGCGACATCGGAGAGTTCTCGAGCGTTGTTGAGCCAGTGCCATCCGTCGTCGGACACTTGCTTGTCCAGCGCCAGGCATTGTTTTTTCAAGGTCTCGAGGCTTTTTTCCAGCGGGGTGCCGGTGAGTTCGCCCATGACCTCCTGAAACGTGCGCCCCGGTTGCCAGTAGCTGCCCCAGAAATACCGATCGAACACCGTTTCGACACGACGCAGCGCGACCTTGGTGTCCCAGATCAGGACCAGGGTCTTGCCCTGTTCGAGCTGTCTTTTTTTGATGCGCTGGCCCTGGAATGAAGCCCAGGCGACCACGACGATGGCCATCACGGCAATCAACGCGGACGCACTGTCGAGGAATACCAGAGCCTTGTCGATCTGGTTAGCCAGCATGATGCCGTAGAAATAGGTGGCCGACAGCAAGACCAATGCTGCAATAGCGCACCAGAAGCCAGGAGCATAAGGGTTTTTCATTATTGGAATCCCCATGACCAACGCATGCCTTGATTGACGAGATCGACGCGCAACCTCATCAAGTCAAAGCATAGCAACGGCCTCAGGGTTTGCCGGGGTTCGTGCCTTGCGTTCGTCCGCTTTCCCAGCCACCGCCCAGCGCCAGGAACAAATCGATCTGGCTCATGGCTACCTGGGTGTTGGCCGAAGCCAGTTGCGCCCGGACGTCGGTGTAGGTGCGGGTGGCTTGCAGGTCCGCCAGGAACGACGCGCGGCCCGCCTGGAAGAAACGGTGAGTCTGGTCTGCGGCCAATTGCGCCGATTGCTCGGCGTCGGCCAGTGCATCACGACGCTCAAGCAACGCGGAATATTGCGCCAGGCCCGTCTGCGTTTCGCGGATGGCGTTGAGCACCACGCCATCGAAATGCGCCAGGGTGCCCTGCGTCGTCGCTTCGGCCTCACGAATGCGTGCCCGGGAACCGTTGGACGGCACGGTCCAGGTCAGCAGCGGGCCAAAGCCCCAGCGGTTGGTCGATGCTTTGCCGAGGTTTTCCAGAATGCCGACCGTACCGACGGTCGCGCCGATGCTGATGTCCGGGTACAACTCGCCGGTTGCGACACCAATGCCGGCGGTCGCGGCCGCCAATTGGCGTTCGGCCTGACGCACATCGGGACGGCGCTTGAGCAAGGTGGCGCCGTCACCGACCGGTAACAGTTGCGCAATCTTCGGCAGCTCGGCGCAGGTGGCGGTGCCGGCCGGTAGTTGGTCCACCGGCTTGGCCAGCAACATCGACAACCGGAACAACCCGGCCTGCCGCGCGGCCTCATAACGCGGCATGTCGGCGCGCAAGGATTTGAATTGGGTTTGCGAACGAGTGACCTGGGTTTCGTCGCCACGTCCGGCGTCACGCAGACGCTGGATCAAGGTGGTGCCTTGGGCTTGCAAATCGAGGGAATGCTGCGCGATTTCGCGCTCTTCGTTGGCCGCACAGACTTGGGTGTACGCCCGGACGACGTCGGCCACCAAGGTGATGCGTGCGGTGTCCGCCGCTGCCTGGGTCGCATCGGCATTGGCCTTGGCCGCTTCGATGCCGCGTTGCAACGTGCCAAACAGGTCGAACTGGTACGACGCGGAAATGCCGATGTCGCCGACGTTGGCGACCGGCACCTTCTCCGGCAGCAGGAACGCTTCACCGGACTCCTGCAAACGCTGGGCGCCCATCTTCACGCCGCCACTCCAGCCGCCCGCCGCCTGCGCTTCGTCGACCTGCGCCCGCGCCCGCGAAATCCTTGCTGCCGCTACGCGCAAATCCGTGTTGGAAGCCATGGCCTGCTGAACCAACTGGTCGAGGCGCGGATCTTGATACAGACGCCACCAATCCGCCGGGACCGGCGCGGAAACGACATCTTTGCCGTTCGCCGTCAGGCGGCCCTGCAGGTCTTCACGGTTAACGGCGGCTTCATCCGGCAGGTGATAATCCGGGCCGACCACCTGACACGCCGACAACAGCAGACCTAATCCGGCGACCGCCAAACCCGAGGCCCTGCTCATTTAGCGGCCTCCTGCTGTTGGTCGTCGATGATCGATACCGTCGCCGTCCGCCCGGCAATCATGCGGAAGTCTTCCGGCACTTCGTCAAAGGCAATTCGCACCGGAATCCGCTGGGCCAGCCGCACCCAGCTGAACGCAGGATTGACGTTCGGCAGCAGGTTGCTGCCACTGCTGCGGTCGCGGTCTTCGATGCCGGCGACGATGCTTTCCACATGGCCGCGCAGACGAGCGCGATCACCCACCACGCGGATGTCGACGCCCTGGCCAATGTGAATGCCGTCGAGTTTGGTCTCTTCGAAATAGCCGTCGATGTGGTACGAATTGCTGTCCACCACCGACAACACCGGCCGCCCGGCGCTGACGAATTCCTGGGTACGCGGGGCGCGGTCGTTGACGTAACCGTCCACGGGGCTGCGGATCACCGAGCGGTCGAGGTTCAGCTGAGCGCTGTCCACCGCCACCTGGGCCTCCATCAGCGCTACTTCGGCGCGGGCAACCCGGGACTGGCTTTCTTCCAGTTGCTCGCCCGGTACCAGGTTGCCCAAGCCACGGTTACGCTTGGCTTCGCGCTGCGCCTGCGCCAGGGTTTCCTGACGGTCGGCGACCGCTGCCTTGGCCTGACGCAGGGCCAGTTTGAAACGGTCCTGATCAATGCTGAACAGCACCTGGCCGCGCTTCACCAACTGGTTATCGCGCACTTCCACTTGCTGGATCAGACCGGAGACGTCCGGCGCGATCTGCACGATGTCGGCACGGATGTGGCCGTCGCGGGTCCACGGGGCAAACATGTAATACATCACCATGCGCCACACCACGACAACGGCGAAGCTCACGATCAGCAGGGTCAGGACCACACGGCCGAGGGTCAAAAAAGGTTTTTTCATGTCATCAGGTATCGACTGAGTGAATCCACGGCGCCGAGCAGCAAGGCGTAGAGAGCCACGTTGAACAATGCCCGGTGCCAGACCAGACGGTAAAAGTGCAGGCGCGTCAGCAACCCGTGCACCAACAGGTAAATCACATAGGTAATGCCCATCAGCACCAGCAACGTGGGCAGGAACACCCCGCTGATGTCCAGACTACCGATCATAAAGGCGCTCCATCGATGCCATGGGGAAGCGGTTCTTCGAGCTCGCCGGTGCCGACGAATTCCACGCCTGGCAGCAACGCCAGTCGCAGACCGCTCAAGGCGTGCAGCAAATGCAGACGGGCGCCGTCATCGCACTCGTGGTTGAGCGCGCGGCGCGTGCGGTCCATGGTCATCAACAGCGCACTGGGCGCCGGCAAACGTTCGCCCGCCTTGAGGCACGCCTTGAAGTATTCGCCGACTTCGGCCACCACTTGTTGCAGCAGCACCTGCGGTACGCCCAGCACACGTGGCGTGTAGGCGAGCAGGTCGAGCAAATTCAAGGCAACGCGCACTTCACGCAGCGCGATACCGGTGTCCTGACCGGTCATGGCCAGGCGCGGCAAATGCTGCATCAGGCGGTCGAGCATCTGCACGCCCAACTGCCGGTGCTCGGCCAGCGAGGCCGGTTCGGTCAGGCTGACGATGTCGCGCCAGCTGAAACGGGTCAGGCGCTTGGCCGCCAGTTCCGCACCGAACGGCCGGGCAATCAGGGTCCAGATGAACGCGAACAACAAACCGACGGGGCCGGCCAGGTTGGAGTTGGCGAAACTGAGAAAATCCGCGTCGTAAGCGCCCTGGATGCTGATGAAGGACGAGGTGTTGACGAGGGTCAGCAGCATGCCCAGGTAAAACTGCGGCTTGACCGTCAGGGTGCCGACGCAAATGAACGGTACGGAGAACGCCAGCACCAGCATCGGGAAGTCGTGCAGGTTGGGCAGGACCAGAAACAGGTACAGGCTGGCGAACAGCACTGACATCGCCGTCCAGAAAAAGAAGCGGAAGATCTGTGGCGCCGGGTCGTCCATCGAAGCGAAAAAGCTGCAAGCCACCGCTGCCAGAATCACAGCAGCGCCACCATCGGTCCAGCCGAGCAGAATCCACAGCACGGACGCGACGATGATCGCAGTGACCGTGGACGCGGCGGAATAGAACATCAACCCACGGTCCAGGAACGGCGTCAGCCGACCCAGCCGCCAATGGCGATACACCGCGCGCCAGTTGTCCTGGCTTTCGCAGCGAATGGCGTATTGCAGACTGCGGCAGTCTTGCCATAGATCGATCCACTCGCCGAGGCGATACAGGGCATTGGAGAACAGCAGTTGCTTGCGATCATCCAGCGCCTCAGCACTGGGTTGCAGGGCTTCAAGCTGATTTCTCAGGGCCTGCCAACGCTCGACGTCGGCGTCGCTGTGTTGCAGCCATTCGGTGGTCGCGGTCAGTAGCGGCGCAAACTTATCCACAAGCTCGGGGGTGCGCCGCTCCAGCGCGTAGAGCGCATCGTCGAGGGCGTCGATCACGGGCAACAGATGAATCATCCGGCCGCGCAATTCTTTGGTATTGCGCACCGTTTGCGGCCGCGCGCCCTCGTGGGGCAACTGGCCAATCATTAACTCCAGGCTGTTGAAGGTCGTGACCATCGCGGAGCGCAGGGCGCTCACTTCGTCCGGTTGCACGTTGCGGCTGAGGAATCGCAGGCTGTAGGTCGAGGCATCGGCGAACCATTTGCTGACCGAGTCGTTGAACACCGGCGCCAGCCGCCGTGGCCAGAACATCGCGCCCACGACCGCCGCGACCGCGATGCCGAGAAAGATTTCTTCGGTACGCGCTTCAGCCACATCCCACACCGCCAGCGGGTTATCCACCACCGGCAGCGCGATCAGCGGCAAAGTGTAGCCGGCGAGCATCAACGCGTAGCTGTTGGCGGTGCGCAAATGCAGGGACAGGAACAGCAACGTCCCGGTCCACAGGGCGATGACCACCACCAGCACATAAGGACTCTGGACAAACATCGGCACGAATAAAACCGCCGCCGCCGCACCGACAAAGGTGCCGACCGCGCGGTACAACGCCTTGGAACTGGTCGGGCCGACGAAAGGACTGGAAACGATGTACACCGTGGCCATCGCCCAATACGGACGCGGCATTTGCATGAGCATGGCGATGTACAAGGCGATCATCGAGGCGGCGAACGTGCGCACACCGTAGAACCAGTCTCGCGCTGAAGGGACGCCCGAGAAAAATCCGTTCAAGGGTTCACCATCGACGGCGGGTTGGCCGCTTCAAAGGCCTTCAGCACTCGCAGCGTCGCTTCCAGATCACTCTGGTCGATGCCCACGAGCACTTCATTGCGCAGGCGCACCAGTTCGATTTCGACGGCCTGAACCAGCTCACGCCCGGTTTCGGTGAGGCTCAGGCATTTGGCGCGCCGGTCATGGGCATCTTCGGTTCGACGAACGTAGCCGGCATGACAGAGTTGATCGAGCAGACGCACCAGCGACGGACTTTCCATGCCGGCAGCCTGCGCCACCGTGACCTGCCGCACGCCCTCACCCAGACGCCCGATCATCAATAACGGGACGGCGCAGGCTTCGGAAATCCCATAGTTGACCAGCGTGGTCTGGCAGATCTTCCGCCAATGCCTGGCGGCCACCACCATGGCACTGCTGATGTTCATCTGGAGAGCGTCGAGGTTTTTCGGCACGGGCAAGGCACACTGTTAGTTTGCTAACTAATAATATGCCATTGACCGGGAAAACTGGTCAAGTTTTGAAACAATTTGAGTCGAGCGCTACCGTTTACTAGCTCGGGCTCATTCGAACTTTTACACCCCCCGCCCCTTCCTCAACAGCACATCCAGCTGATCCACCACCTCCGCCCAATCCGCGTCATCCAGAATCTCGTCCCGCAAGAAATCCGCCTGGCTCTTGGTCCAGAAAAACGCGTCCGCCAGGTGCAGCTCAGGCTTCAGAGGGGAATGAGTGGCGATGAATTGGTCGATGCTGACCGGGTCATTGTCCAGGCCCAGTTGTTTGAACAGGGACGGAAGGCTGTGGGTTGGGTTTTCCATGTTGGGCTCCTTGTGAATTTTGATGTGGGGGTGACTGCTGCGCAGTCAATCGCGAGCAGGCTCGCTCCCACAGTGTGGGAGTCAGCCTGCTCGCGATGGCGGTAAGCTGGCGCCGCAAATATTAATGACTCAATTCACACACCTCGGCATGTGGCACCATTTTCAGAAATTCCGGCATGCTCATGTGCAGCAGGTTGTTGTGGTTGCCGGCCTCCAGGTAGATGTCTTTCTGCCGGGTCAGCAGTGGGTCGATGACCATGTCCAGTCCATAGGACTCGCCCAATGCCGGCACCGCGCCGCGTTCGCAATCGGTGAACAAGTGCGCCAGGGTGCTTTCCCGGGTGACTTGCCATTCGCCGCTGCCACGTACTTTGGTCAAGTCCAGATGACGGCTCGCCGGCAGCACGGCCATCAGGTAATGACCGTGATGGTCGTCTAGGATCACCGATTTGGCCACCCGTTCGGCAGGAATGCCCGAGACCCGCGCCGTTTCAAGGCTGCTGGCCGAGTGTGGGTGGGTAACGATGTCATATTCGCAGTGCGCCTTGTCCAGGCTGCTCTGCACGGTTCTTGCCATACGCATGATGCACCTCGGTGTCCGCAACAACGGTTGGCGGACGATGGATAAACCTGTTCGCTCCATTGAAAGTCTAGGCCCGCTGACGTCGTCGCGCGGGAAATCTGCCCACTGGAGCGCTGCCGAATTTGGTCAAAATTCGTACAATCCGCTGCTCGACTAGACTGTATAGAGCGATGGCGTTAACGGGAACGCGGACGATCTGAATCAACCCGCCGCTCTCAGGTTCATCGCGAGCAAGCTCGCTCCTACAGGGAGGGTCAGGTGAACATTCGTTGTTGTGCAGTTGCTCTGCTGTTGACCTTGAGCGGATCGGTTTTCGCAGCAGACGCTGTCGTGCTGCTGGTGCCCAACCCGGTCGGGATCTGGCTGATCACGTTCGGCATCGCGTTTCTGATTGCCGAAGCGGCCCTGCCCAATTACGGGGTGATCGGGTTGGGCGGTATTGTGATGTTCGTCATCGGCGCGGTGATTCTGACCAACACCGACGTGCCCGTCCCCTTGATGATCGGCCTGGGGCTGTTGAGTGCCCTGCTGCTGATTTTCCTACTGGTCCACGCCCTGAAAACCCGGCCACGCCACACGGTCAGCGGCGATGCCGGGCTCATCGGCAGCATCACCCCGGTGACGTCGTTGCAGGCCGAAAATGCCTGTAGCGGCTGGGTCCACCTGCAAGGAGAACAGTGGCAAGTGATCAGCGCGACGCCGCTGCAACCGGGACAACGGGTGCGGGTGGTGTCACGCAAGGGATTACTGCTGCAAGTGGCCGCGGCTGACGCGGCGCCGGTTGGAGAATAGTCATGGGCCTGCAACTGGGTTTTGCCGCGCTGCTGCTGTTGGTGATTGCGCTGGCGGGATCGACCTTTCGCATTCTGCGCGAATACGAGCGTGGTGTGGTGTTCCAGCTCGGTCGTTTCTGGCAAGTCAAAGGCCCCGGCCTGATCCTGCTGATTCCGGTGGTCCAGCAAATGGTCCGCGTCGATTTGCGCACCGTGGTCCTCGATGTTCCGCCGCAAGACGTGATCACTCGCGACAACGTCTCGGTCAAGGTCAACGCCGTGCTGTACTTCCGCGTGCTCGACCCACAGAAGGCGATCATCCAGGTCGAGGACTACCTCATGGCCACCAGCCAACTGGCCCAGACCACGTTACGGGCGGTGCTCGGTAAACACGAACTCGACGAGCTGTTGGCCGAGCGCGAACGGTTGAACATCGACATCCAACAAGTGCTCGACGCCCAGACCGATGCCTGGGGCATCAAGGTCGCCAACGTCGAGATCAAGCACGTGGACCTCAACGAATCGATGGTCCGCGCCATCGCCAAACAGGCCGAGGCCGAACGCGAACGTCGGGCGAAAGTGATCCACGCCGAAGGTGAATTGCAAGCCTCGGAAAAACTCATGCAGGCCGCCGAAATGCTCGGACGGCAACCCGGCGCCATGCAGTTGCGGTACATGCAGACGCTGAGTTCGATTGCCGGGGACAAGAGTTCGACCATCGTTTTCCCGCTGCCGATCGAGTTACTCAAGGGCATGGCGGATTTGTCTAAACCTTGAGCAACCAGCACCCGCCGGCTCAATGCAGCACGAACAAGCGCGCATTGGCGCCGCCCGCGTGGGTTTCGTCAATGCGCTGCCAACCTGCTGGCAACGGCGCAAACTCGTCCGGCACATCCACGGTGCCGATCAACCACACCCGGCCACTGCCTTTGGGCAAGCCGCCAAGGTTGTCGAGATAGATGTCCTGGGTCACCAACGTACCGAAGCCATAGGCATTCGGCCGGCTCGAGGCACCTGTGGCCAGCGGCGGGGTGTACAGCAACGGCTTGGCGTCGGCGCGGTTGTAATAGACGTAGCTGAGGTACCAAAGCATGTCGCTGGTGACGATCCGGTCGCCGGTCACGAAGTGCCGGTTCACGTAGTCGACCATGACGCTGATCTGATCTTTGGTGTCCACCGTGGCGTTATTCTTCAGGCCCACCAGCTCAACACCGACAAACAGCACCAGCACGGTCAGCGCCAGCACCTTGAAACCTGAATACAGGCGATCAATGGCCAGCGCGACAATCATCGGCAGCCCAAGGGCAAAGGCTGTGAGGTATCGCTCGATAAATACCGGCGAGATAAACGACACCCCGAACACCAGCAGCAGCGGCAACGCCGTGTAGATCACCAGCAGCACGCTGCCACGAAACACGCTGCGGTCATGCGCCAGCGCCACACCCGCAATGGCCAGCATCGCCAGCGGCATTGCGATGAACATCAGCGACGGCAGGGTCTCGCCATCGTCCTGCATCAGGAACGACCAGAGCATCGAAGGCAGCGAGCCAAGCGTGACAGGCGTCTCCCACCCGACGTCGCCATTGGCTTTCAGCTGATCCATGTGCTGGATCAGATCGATAAAATTTGGCACCCACGGCAGGTACAGCAGCACGATCGCCACGTTCGCCAGCCACCAGCCCGGTCGCTGAATATGCCGCAACCGATACCCTGGCTGTACGCGGATAAATCCCAAATACAGCCAGTGGCAAAGCACGCACAGCGCGGTGAAGTAATGGGTATAGAACGCGACAACCATCAGCAGCGTGTACGCCACCAGATACCGTGTGTGCCGGGGGTGCCTGACCCAGTAGATCAACGCAATCGTGGCGCCGATCAACCACAGGCCCAGCAGCGAATACATCCGCACTTCCTGGCTGTAGCGCACCGCCGTGGGCAGCAGCGCCAGCAGAAAACCCGTCAGTAACGCAGCGCGCCGGGTGGCGAGCAGGTCCATCAGCCAGACGCCGAGCCATACCGTCGCGATCCCGGGCAACGCGCTGAGCAGGCGGATAGAAAAAATGCCGTCGCCGAACAGCTCGATCCAGCCATGCAACAGCATGAAATACAGCGGCGGGTGTACGTCATGGGCCGCGTGCACCCAGATATTTGGCAGGGAATATTGACTGAGCAGCAGGCTCGACCCTTCATCGCCCCAGATGGCCGCTGCCGTCAGGTCGTAGAAACGCACCAGCGCGGCCAATGCCAGAACCGGCAACAGCCAATGCTCCTGCGCCCACCGCCACCAACGCTGAACAATCGCCCAGACGCCGGGCGCCGCGTGCGGACCCTCTGTGCCGCCAAGCGGCGTTTCTCTGCGCGCCTCCATTGCCACCCCTTGCAATTACCGGTGCAAACACCACGGCGAGGAACCCGAGCCTGTTGATCACTGTAGGACAGGCACAGTTCCGTCGTCGATACTGGCATTGCGACCAGCGATCGTTGCCACCGGATACACCGACTCCCATCCCCCACCCAGCGCCTTGTACAAACCAACCATCGCCAGCGACACCCCGGTCGAACTCTCCACCCATTGTTCCTGTGTCGCCAGCAACGCACCTTGCACCGTCAGCACGTTGACGAAATCCACCACCCCTTCCACGTATTGCTGTTGCGCCGTACGGAGCGCGATCTGGTTCTGGCGCACGGCTTCGGCGAGGCTGTCGCGGCGCCGTTGGCTGGCGTTGTAGGCGGTGAGTTGATCGTCGATTTCATGCCAGGCACGCAGCACGGTTTGCTGGTACGCGATGGCGGCTTCCTGTTGTTGGGCTTCACGCAAATTCAGGAGGCCACGCAAACGCCCGCCGTCGAACAGCGGCAGGCTGAACTGCGGTCCGATACCGAACGAACGCGAGCCCCAGGAACCGAAGTCGCTCAGTTGCATGGCTTGGGAACCGATGTTGCCCGACAGGGTAATCCGCGGGTAGAAATCACCTTTGGCCACGCCAATACTCGCGGTCGCCGCATGCAGGCGCGCTTCGGCCTGACGGATGTCCGGGCGGCGCTCGGCCAGTTGCGACGGCAGGCCGATGGCGACCTGGCGTGGCGTTGGCGGTACGGGTGCGTCTGTGGATAACTCGGCCGATAGCGCTTGTGGTCGCTCGCCCATCAACAAGCTCAAGGCATTGATCAGTTGCGACTGACGCTGCTCCAGCGACGGCAGGCGCGACTCGATAGACGCCACTTGCGCGGCTGCTTCGGCGACGTCCAGGTCGGTGGCGACTCCATCGGCCAGGCGCAGTTGTGACAGCTTCAGGCTGTGGCGGGCAACGTCGAGATTTTGCTCGGTGACCGCCCGGGTGCTTTGCACGCCGCGCAGCTGAATGTAGTCCTGAGCAGTTTCGGCGAGCACTGACAGCAGCACCCCACGACGGTCGTTTTCCGCGACTTCCAGTGTAGCGTCGGCGGCTTCGGTTTCGCGGCGCACGCGGCCCCAGAAATCCAGCTCCCAGGATGCGGAGAAACCTGCGTCCCACAAGTTGAACGCCGAATCGCCGTCGTGCCCCGAGGGATCGCTCAAGCCTTCTCCGCTGTTGCGCTTACGCCCGTAACTGCCGGTTGCAGCGGTCTGGGGGTAGCGGTCGGCGGTGATCACCTGGCGCGCGGCGCGGCTTTGCTGCAAGCGACTGCTCGCGAGTTTGAGGTCGAGATTGTCGGTCAGGGCGCGCTGGGTCAGGGCGGTGAGTTTCGGGTCGTGGAACACCTCCCACCAACGCTCATTCATCTCGGTCGTCACCGCTTGGCTGGCAGCGGCTTTCGACGGCGTTGACCATTCGGCGATTTGCGGTGGCTGGGGTTTGTGGAAGTCGGGGCCGACGGTGCAGGCGCTCAGCGAAACCAGACTCAGCACAACAGCTGCAGCGCGAACACCGCTCTTGCTCCCGCTGGGCCGCGCAGCTGCCCCAAAACCGGCGAGTGCTGCGCACTCGAGCGGGAGCAAGCTCCCTCGCCACAGGGATTTACTGTCTCCGTAGCTCATCGCTGCACTACCTCATGCTCGCCCGCACTCGCGGTATCAATCCGCGCGTCCACCGACATCCCCACCCGCAGCCGCTCAGCCAATGGCTGCCCCGGCTCCAGCACAATCTTCACCGGAATCCGCTGCACCACCTTGGTAAAATTGCCCGTCGCGTTATCCGGTTTGATCGACGCAAACGTCACACCCGTGGCCGGCGCTATGCTCTCGACCCGACCATTCAAGGCTTCACCGCCAAGGCTGTCGACACGCACCTGCACACGCTGCCCCGGTCGCACGTCAGTCAGCTGGGTTTCCTGAAAATTGGCGACCACATAAGCCTGCGCCAATGGCACAACCGCCAACAGTTTGCTGCCCGGCGTGACATAAGCCCCGACACGTACCGCGCGCTCGCCAACCATGCCGTCCTGAGGCGCGACGATCCGCGTATAGGACAATTCGTAGCTGGCGATTTCCAGCGCCGCTTGCGCGCGTTTCAATCCACCTTCAGCGGCGTCGCGTTGCGCAGTGAGAATGTCGATCTGCTTGCGTTCTGCCGCGAGGACCGCCGTGGCGTTGGCCATTCGAGCGGTGGCCTGATCGATTCGGGTCCGCGCCTGCTGAGCGTTTTGCACGGTGCCGGCGCCCACGCCGGCGAGGTGGTCGTAGCGGTTCAGTTCATGTTCGGCAAAAGCCATTTCCGCCTTGGCCGAGACCACGGTGGCCTGAGCTTGAGCGATGACCGACGTCTGGCGCTCCAGCGTCGCCCGTGCGTTTTGCAGTTGTGCCTTGGCCACCAGCGTCTCGGCGTCGGCGGCTTGAGCAGCGGCGCGCAAATCCCGATCGTCGATCAGTGCCAGCAGCTGCCCGGCCTTCACTTGCTGGTTGTCCTCCACCAAGACGTCCTTGATGAACCCGGCAACACGCGGCACCACCAGAGTAAAGTCCGCCGAGACAAAGGCGTCATTGGTGTTCTGTTGCGTGCGCTTACCAAAAACGCCCGGCACCAGCAGGTAAACCAGCACACTGATTGCCAATGCCGCGCCAACGCCAACAGCCACTTTTTGCTTTGCATGAGTCGTCATAAAAACCTTCTGTTTCAGTGGAGCATTCAGGTCGGTGCACGCGGCGGATACATCCGCGTCGGCAGCCAGAAAATCAGCAGGATCAGCGTCAGGGCGACACCGCTCATGCACAGATAAAGATCCGATGCCGTCAGCACCACGGCCTGCTCATGAAGCCGGTGGGCAAGACCTGCGCTGTCGCCGTCGACCAGCGGCGAGTTGCCGAGGCGGTCCACCAACAGGGTCGAGTGAAAGTGCAGTCGCGACGTGGTCAGCGCCTCGATCACGCCGGTGGCGATCACCGACGACAGGCCTTTTACGGTGTTGAACCAGGCGGAAGCGAACGGCCCTTCCATGGGGGAAATGCTGCCGGTCGCGAGCATCAACAGCGGCAGCACGGCCATGGGCTGACCAAAGATTTGCAGCAGTTGCAGCAAGTAGAAGTCATCGCGAATCCACACCGACGTCAGCTGCGATCCGCCGAGGCAAGACAGCGCCAGCATGCTCAAGCCGATCCCCAGCACCCAACGGCAATCGACCCACCGCAAGTTGCACAGCGCCGCCACCAATGGCAGCGCAATCAGCTGTGGCAATGCTGCCAGGAGCATGATCGGCGCGGTCTGCATCGGGCGATAACCCTGCACCTGCGCCAGGTAGCTGGACGGAATAACGATCACCGCCAGCAGCACCACGAGCACGCCCGCCAACGTCAGCAAGGCGAACGACAGGTTGCGGATGCCGAGCATCTGCATTTTGAAAAACGGGATCGGCTGCGACCATTCGTTGCTCAGGAACAGCACCAACAACAGCAGTCCACCGCCGAGCAATCCGCAGATCAGGTTCGACTCGAACCAGTCCAGCCGATTGCCTTGCAGAATGCCGATCACCAGCATGCAGATCGCCGGAAATCCCAATAGCAAACCGCGCCAGTTGAATTGCTTGAAGCGCTCCAGGCGCAGCGGGTCCTGGGGCAAACCGTAAGCCACGGCGAGCATGGCGATCAGGCACGGCGCGATGATTTGCCAGAAGGTCCATTGCCAGCCCACGTATTCGGTCCACAGCCCGGCCAGCGGGGTGCCGAGCCCCGGACCGAACGTCGCCGTCAGGGCGTAACCGGCCAGGCCGTAAAGCTTCACGTTGGCCGGTAGAAAGCGCAGTGCGACGGTCATCAGCATCGGCGGCAACGCACCGCCGGCCAGGCCCTGCAACGTACGCATGAGCAGCAGGCTTTCGTAGTTCGGCGCGAACGGGCAGAGCACGCCCAACAACGTGAAAACACTGATGGCGCAGAGGGTGAAACGTCGCAACGAAAACGTCACCGCACACCACGGCGCGAAGGCCATGGCGGCTACCGAGGTCGCGGCATAACAGGCGACCAGCCAGGTGCCTTCGTCGTGGCCGATGGCCAACGCGCCGCGAATGTCCGCCAGGGCCACTTTGGTCACCATCTCGTTCAGCCCCGACACCAGCACCGCCAGCAACACACCCACCAGGCCGATGATGATCCGCGGGCCGAAAACCGCTGACGTTACGGCGGGTGCTGGGCTGATCTCGGCGAGGGGAGCCGTGACCGAGAGGGAAGTCATGTACTGCACGCTCCGGGTTTATTGAGTCCGGAGCATTCTAAGAATCGCGGGGCGTTACGAAAATCAACTTATCGGCAGGTTATAAGTGCGTCATACGCAACGATGCATGCCACTTCGGATGCAAACCATCCCTGTGGAAGTGAACCTGCTCGCGATGACGTACTGTCCGTCGACATCAATGTCGAAGCTGATGGCCTCATCGCGAGCAGGCTCGCTCCTACAGGGGTTCAGCGGTGGGGTTCAGCGGGCTGCGCGGCCAGCCACGTCTCGTCGCAACACGCCTTGAGCGTTTCACGCAGCCAACGGTGAGCCGGATCCTTGTCGAAACGCGGGTGCCACGCCTGGGTCAGCATCAACGTCGGCAAGGGAATAGGCAGCGTGAACGAGCGCAGCTTCAGGCCCAGCCGCCGCACACTCAATATTGCTTCCTTGGGCACCGGCAAAATCAAATCAGAGTCGGGTAACGCAAACATCGCCGCATGGAAACTCGGCGCAATCACCGCCACTCGCCGCTCCAGTCCCAACGCATTCAGCGCCGTATCAATCGGGCCGCGAGCGATGCCGCGGCGGGACATGCTGATATGCGAAAACCCGGCAAACCGCTCGGCCGTGATCTCTTCATCGAACAGCGGGTGGTCTTCCCGCACCAGCCCGACAAAGTGCGTGGAGAACAGATTCTGCACCTTCACCTCCGGAGTCTGCGGCCGGGTATTGCTGATGTTCAGATCAATCCGGCCTTCGCGCAGCGCCTCATCATCGCCATCGCCTTCGGGCACGAACCGCAACTCGCAGTGTGGCGCTTGACGGTCCAGCGTGTCGAACAGCCTGCCGCCGTACACGCCGACGAAAAAGTCATTGGCGCGGATGCTGAACCGCCGGCGCAACGAACCCAGCTCCACCGCGTCGGCCGAACGAAACAGCAACGCGGCCTGCTCCACCACGTCGCGCACCTGCTCGCGCAATGCCAGCGCCTTGGGCGTCGGCACCAGTCCACGACCGGCCCGCACCAGGATCGGATCGCCGATGGCCTCACGGATCCGCGTCAACGTACGGCTCATCGCCGCCGGGCTGAGGTTCATCCGCCGCGCAGCACCCACCACACTGCCCTCGTCGAGCAAGGCATCGAGAGCGACCAAGAGGTTCATGTCGGGTAGTTGCATGGCGGGCACTCTTTCTGGGTGTGGATTGAGTCAGACGCAATGCTAGCAGGATTGAGATTAACCTCCGCGGCCCTATCAGTTCTGATAGTTCCCAGCGTTGGGCGGAGGGCGTAAAACTGGAGGCATTCGATGGTTACGATTTGATCACTAAGGACAGCTCATCCATGGCGCTCTCCATCCCAACTGAAAACGCACCGTGTTGCTGGCGGCCGATATCAAGAACTCGGTGCTCGGCGAAGTCACCGGGGAGATCAATCGTATTGTGTACTCCGCCTATGGGCATCGGTCAGCGCAACACACGGTAACGGCTCGATTGGGGTTCAACGGTGAACTTTGCGAGTCACGAATGGGTTGGTATTTGCTGGGCAACGGCTATCGAGCTTACAACCCGCGATTAAAGCGCTTTCATAGCCCGGATAGTTTGAGTCCGTTTGAGCAGGGTGGATTGAACGCGTACATGTATTGCGGCGGCGAGCCCGTGATGAACAAGGACCCGACAGGGCATAATTTCTTCGCTGCCCTTGGCACCCACCTGAGAGCAATGAAAAATAATTTCCTGGGCGCGTATCAGGTGCAAAGAGCAGCCGGCCAGAATCCGGTGACTGCGTTGGTTTCTACGGTGAGTGGCAATGGCGGATTGCCTAATGGACTGGGCCTTACGAACGGGAGCGCACTTCAGCCTGGAGCGCAGCCCAAGCCAATTACTGCTCTCCCCTCCGCAAAGAAAGGGGGGTTGCATCACAATGTTGTGGGAGGAAGCTCTACCCCTGGCTCCGAGGCTTCTTACAACGGTTCGGGGCTCGGTTCCACCGGAAACATGTGGGATCGTCTGGCCGCTCGAGATCGATCAACACAAGTAGCTGTAGTGAGTCCAAATTACGGTCGTTCAACACAGACTGCGGTTGTCAAACCCAGTCAGTCTGCCCCTGCGCCAAGGGCAGCCGCAACTCCATCTGCACCGCCCACTGTTCGTAATGGCGCCGCCATACAACCAAGCAGACCTGAGCCAAGATGGGATACAGGTAGTAGATGGTCAGGAGAGTCAGGGCCGAGCGACTGGAGTTCTAGCTCGTCCAACTCATCCATAAGAAGAAACAGGCAATGACCCTTATGAATAAGCACTACACCTACTCGTAAAGATCACCGCTGCATCCCCCACCGCTTCACCGTCACCCGCTCCAACGTATCAAACACCAGATTCTCCACCAGCAACCCAATCAGGATCACCACCGCCAACCCGGCAAACACCTTATCCGTGTACAGCTCATTGCGATTCTGAAAAATGTACCACCCCAGCCCACCCTTGCCGCTGGTCGCACCAAACACCAACTCAGCGGCAATCAGCGTACGCCAGGCAAACGCCCAACCGATTTTCAGCCCGGCGAGAATCGAAGGCAACGCCGCCGGTATCAGGATGAACAGCACGAAGCGCATGCCTTTCAAACCATAGTTGCGACCGGCCATGCGCAAAGTTTCCGAGACGCCCAGAAATCCGGCATAAGTGTTCAACGCCAACGCCCAGAGCACCGAATGCACCAGCACGAAAATCAGGCTGTTCTGCCCCAGGCCAAACCACAACAGCGCCAACGGCAGCAACGCAATGGCCGGCAGCGGGTTGAACATCGAAGTCAGCGTGCTCAACAGATCGCGTCCAAACTGGGTCGACACCGCCAGCGTGGTCAAGGCAAACGCCAGGACGATGCCGATCAAATAACCCTTCAGCAACACCACCAGCGAAATCCACACTTTTCCGAGCAATTCGCCGCTAAGCAGACCGTCGTACAGCGCGCTGCTGGTTTGCAGAAAACTCGGCAATAGCAGGTCGTTGTTTTGCACCCGGGCGACGATTTCCCACAGCACCGCGAGCAAAATCAGGATCAGGCTTTTACGTATCCAGCCCTGTTGCCACAGACGCTGGCCAAGGGGTAATTCCCGCTCCAGCGGCACGCTCGTCAACGGCTGCAAAACGGTTTCGAATTCTTCACGCGCGGATGATAAATGGCTCATCGGGCACTCCTCTCAATGGCTCAATAAGCGATGCGGATGTCTGAAAAATCCAGCTCACGCTCGGTTTCCGGAGACTGGCCTTCATCGAACAACAACCGATGAATGCGCCGCGCCGACTCCTGAAACGCTACGCCGCCGAGGCTGTGCAAATCGTATTGATGGCTGTGCACTTCCGCCCGCACACGTCCCGGATGCGGCGACAACAGCAAGATGCGATTGCCAACCACCAGCGCTTCTTCGATGGAGTGCGTAACGAACAACAACGTGAAGCGCACCTCCTCCCAAAGCAGCAGCAATTCTTCCTGCATCTTGCGCCGGGTCAGCGCATCCAACGCTGCGAAGGGTTCGTCCATCAAGAGGATTTTCGGCTGCATCGCCAACGCCCGCGCAATAGCCACGCGAGCCTTCATGCCGCCTGACAAGGTGTGCGGATAAGCATCGGCAAACGCCGCCAGACCGACCTTGTCCAGATAGTGCAGCGCCCGTTCTTCAGCTTCTCGGCGCTTGAGGGTTTTGGACGCCAGCAGCGGAAACATCACGTTCTGTTTGACGGTTTTCCACGGCGGCAGTTGGTCGAACTCCTGGAATACCACAATCCGGTCCGGGCCTGGCGCATGGACGGTTTGCCCTTGCAGACGAATCTCGCCTTCGACGGGGGCAATGAATCCGGCAACGGCTTTGAGCAAGGTCGACTTGCCGCACCCGGACGGGCCGAGGAGCACAAAACGGTCCGCCGGATCGATTTCAAAACTGACTTGGTGGGTCGCTCTAACCACACGCTGCGGCGTGCGGTATTCGAGGCTGACGTTGTCGACCGACAACAGCGCCTGGGCTGCTGCGTTCGGTTTGCTGACCGTGTGGCCTTGCAAAGGGGCGTTCATTTCAATCAGCTCCCTTGCAGCGGTTTGGCATCCTGGAAGAAGTAGTCCTTCCACGAATCCGGTTTGTTTTTGATCGCACCGACGCGGTAGAGGAATTCGGCCAGTGGATACGTATTTTTCGGCGTGACGCTGAATTCGAACTGCGGGTTGTCGATGATTTTCAGCAACGCCGCGCGGTCGATTTTTGCCTTGGTGACGCGGATGTACGTGTCGGCTGCCGCGCCTTTATCGTTCTGTGCGAACTGCGCCGCTTCGGTCAGCGCCTCGACGAATGCCTTATAGGTTTTCGGATTCTCGTCGCGGAATTTTTCGGTGGCGAACAGCACGGTTGGCGAGTTAGGGCCGAGCACGTCATAGGAATTGAGCACCACGTGCACGTTCGGATTTTCCAGGGCTTGATCCTGGAACGGCGGGTTGGAGAAGTGCCCGGTCAACTCGGTGCCGCCGGCGATCAGCGCGGCCGTGGCGTCAGGGTGTGGAACGGCGATGGTGTACTTGTCGAGGCGATTGAATTCCTTGTCACCCCACTGCTTGGCTGCCGCGTACTGCAGGAAGCGCGACTGCACCGACACGCCTACAGCCGGCACCGCGATACGGTCCTTCTCGGTGAAGTCCGCGATGGTTTTGACCTTGGGATTATTGCTCACCAGGTAGTACGGAAAGTTGCCGAGGGAGGCGACGGCTTTGACGTTTTGCTTGCCGTGCGTGCGGTCCCAGATGGTCAGCAACGGCCCGACGCCAGCGCCGGCAATGTCGATAGAACCAGAGAGCAGCGCATCGTTGACCGCCGCGCCGCCGGACAGCTGGGTCCAGTCGACCTTGATGTCGATCCCTTCCTGCTTGCCATATTTCTCGATCAGATTCTGGTCGCGCACCACGTTGAGCAGCAGGTAAACGATGCCGAATTGTTCGGCGATACGGATTTCACC
The DNA here is from genome assembly GCF_009761815.1 of Pseudomonas sp. PB120. Lineage (GTDB taxonomy): Bacteria > Pseudomonadota > Gammaproteobacteria > Pseudomonadales > Pseudomonadaceae > Aquipseudomonas. The sequence goes on along the minus strand of NZ_RWIN01000017.1, from coordinate 1,665 downwards.
TTCGGCATGGGCCACGGTTGGCGCCACCAGGTTGCCGGCGATCAAGCTGAAACCCAGGCCAATGGCCGCGGCCAACGGTGCAAATGGAAGACGTTTGGACATGGTGATTCTCCGGCTAATCAGAAAGGCGCATCGCCCTGGATGGTGGTGCGATACAGCTTGCGGCGCAGAAAGCTCGGGCATCCGGCAGCCAGGTGGATCAGCGAGCGGTTGTCCCAGAACACCACGTCGTGAGGCTGCCATTGATGGCGGTAGATATTTTGTGGCAGCACGCTGTGCGCGTAGAGCTCGTCGAGTAATTGCTTGCTCTCGTCTTCCGGTAAGCCGACGATGCGCGTGGTGAAACCTTCGCTGACGAACAACGCCTTGCGGCCGTTCTCCGGGTGAGTGCGAACGATCGGGTGAACCACTTCGGCGACTTGGGCGAGCTGCTCAGGCGTCAGGGTCGGGCGCCAGTTGCCTTCGAATTTGGTTTCGCTGTAGCGCGCGGTATAAGAGTGTGCGGCCGAGCGACCTTCGACGGCTGTGCGCAGGGCTTGCGGGAGGTTGTCCCAGGCTTTGTGCATGTCGGCGAACAAAGTGTCGCCACCTTCGGCCGGCAGCTCTTGAGCGTGCAGCATCGAGCCCAGGCTCGGCAGTTCCTTGTATGAAAGGTCGGAGTGCCAGAACTTGCCGGCGTCACCGAGACCGATGGATTGGCCGTTTTCGATGATGTTGGAAACAATGAGTATTTCCGGGTGCCCGGCCAGCAGGAATTGCTTGAGCACATGGATCTGCAACACGCCGAAACGGCGGCTGAAGGCGATTTGTTGTTCGGGAGTAATGCGTTGGTCGCGGAACACCACCACGTGATGGTCCAGGTGCGCGCGGTGGATGCGTGCAAAGTCCTGGTCATTGATCGGGCGGGACAGGTCCAGGCCGATAATTTCAGCACCGACAGCGCCACTGAAGGGGCGAATGTCGAAAAACTGCGGCGCGAGGGTCGCGGCGCTTGGGGCAGCAGTAGCAGCAGACATAGTTAACTCCCACGCACGGCACGCTCACTGGCGCGCACGTCGATCAGAAACTCACGGAGACCCCGTGTTGGTTCATATCGTGCGGCGCGCCGATTGGTCGGCAGGTACGCAGGGGTGTAACTTTATAGATATAAGAACTCTAATTTAAATACCGTTAGCGAATAACCATATGGCTTAATTCGCCTATGCTGCTGACAGGATTACGCGGCGCCACTGGGGAGGGATGTGCAATGTTCTACGTGCAACGCGATATACAAGGCCAACTGACGCGCGTGTCAGCGGAGGCTTACACCGGTGCCACCGAAACCTTGCCGGCCGACCACCCTGACCTTCAGGCCTGGTTCGCCAGCGAAGTCATGGCCAACAGCCTCAAACAGCTCAAGCAGAGCGACCTGGAAATGATCCGGGTTCTGGACGACTTGATCCAGGTGCTGATCACTAAAGGGGTCATCCTCGTCACCGACCTGCCGGCGGCCGCACAAGCCAAACTCATGGACCGGACCCAGGCCCGTGAGGCGTTGGGCGGGTTGAGTCATTTGGTTGATGATGATGAGATTGGATTGATCTGATTACTTTCCTCCGCCGTTGCCTGTACTGACGCCATCGCGAGCAGGCTCGCTCCCACATTTGGAATGCATTCCCCTGTGGG
>NZ_RWIN01000151.1 GCF_009761815.1 Pseudomonas sp. PB120 | reverse complement strand
CAATCGCGAGCAAGCTCGCTCCCACAGGGGATTTGTGAACGACACAGACCCAATGTGGGAGCGAGCCTGCTCGCGATTGGGCCAGCACAGGCAACACACAATCAGGATCTGCCCACATGAACACCACCGAAAGCCTCAAGGACTACCAGCGCGTTCGCCTGCTGGCGATCCGCTCGTTGTTCGAAATCATCGAGCAGTCCAGCGAAGGCACGGTGATTGTCGATCGCGACGCCAACATCGTCTGGATGAACGAACGCTATGCCCGGCGCTTTGGCCTGGAGTCGGCTGAAGTCGCCATCGGCAAGGCCTGCGAAAGCGTGATCCCCGGCAGCCTGTTGCGTGAAGTGGTGCGCACGGGCCGGCCGATTCTGCTCGACATGCAGGACACCCCCAAGGAGCCGCTGGTGGTCATGCGCCTGCCGATTCATGACGATGCCGGGGTGGTGATTGGCGCCATCGGCTTTGCGCTGTTCGACGAATTGCGCAGCCTGTCGCCGATGCTCAAGCGCTACATGAGCATGCAGGAAGAACTGGCCTCGACCCGCTCGCTGCTGCGGTCACGGCAGACCAAGTACAACTTCGCTCACTTCATCGGCACCAGCGCGGCCAGCCTGGAAGTCAAACGCCGGGCCCGACGCAGCGCCAGTGCCGACTCGCCGGTGTTGCTACTGGGTGAAACCGGCACCGGCAAGGAATTGCTGGCCCAGGCGATTCACGGCGCATCGCCACGGGCGCACAAGGCGTTTGTCAGTATCAACAGCGCGGCGATTCCCGAGGCGCTGCTGGAAGCCGAATTCTTCGGTACGGCGCCCGGCGCGTTTACCGGTGCCGACCGCAAAGGTCGCGCCGGCAAGTTGCAGATCGCTCAGGGCGGCACGCTGTTTCTCGATGAAATCGGCGACATGCCGCTGCCACTGCAAAGCAAGCTGCTGCGGGTCTTGCAGGAAAAGGAATTCGAGCCGGTGGGCTCCAACGAAGTGATCCAGAGCGATGTTCGGGTGATCGCGGCAACCTCTACCGACCTGGAAGCGGCGATCAAGCGCGGCGAGTTCCGCGCCGATTTGTATTACCGCTTGAACGTGCTGCCGATCAACGTGCCGCCACTTCGAGACCGTCTCGATGACTTGCCGGCCCTGAGTGAAGCGATTCTCGAGGAACTGCGCAGCCAGCATGAACTGAACCGCGAAGCGCTTGAATTGTTGGCCCGGCATGCCTGGCCCGGGAATATTCGTGAGTTGCGCAACGTGCTGGAGCGCGCGGCGTTGCTCAGTGATGACTTGGTGTTGAATGCGACGGACATTCGCGCGGCGATCGGGACGTTCACGCCGGTGCAGCGCGTGGCGCCGCTGGCGATTGAGGCGGTGGCGCATGAGACGTTCAGCGCGGCGCGGGAACGGTTTGACCGGCAATTAATTGAATCGGCCCTCGCGCAATGCGGGGGCAAGGTGATTGAAGCTGCGGCGCGGTTGGGGCTGGGGCGGTCTACGTTGTACAAGAAAATGGTGGCGTTGGGGATTGCCGAATCTCTGTAAAGAGACATAAATCTCCATTATTAGACAGGCCATCGCCAGCAGGCTGGCTCCCACAAGTTAGGCGATATATCTGACAAATGCAGTGACCTGTGGGAGCCAGCCTGCTGGCGATGAGGCCTTACAACCCAAACATGTCTCAAAGTAGAGACAACTATCTCAACACCCTCATACAAGACATAAATATATCCTTATATTTCAATTGCTTACGCAAATGGCACGAAACTCGCTAAAGCCCTCCCCCACAACGTTCTACCCTAAAAAAATAACAATCCAGGAGACACACCATGAGTGTGATCATTGCCTTGGCAGCCCTCGCGCTGCTGATGCTCGCGGCCTACCGTGGCTACAGCGTTATCCTCTTCGCCCCGATTGCCGCCCTTGGCGCTGTCCTTCTCACCGACCCTTCTGCCGTCGCCCCTGCCTTCACCGGGGTGTTCATGGAGAAAATGGTCGGCTTCATCAAACTGTATTTCCCGGTGTTCCTGCTCGGCGCGGTGTTCGGCAAGCTGATTGAACTGTCGGGCTTTTCGCGCTCCATTGTCGCGGCGGCGATTCGTCTACTCGGTACGCGTCAGGCGATGCTGGTGATCGTGCTGGTCTGCGCCCTGCTCACGTACGGCGGCGTGTCGTTGTTTGTGGTGGTGTTTGCGGTTTACCCGTTCGCCGCGGAAATGTTCCGCCAGAGCAATATCCCGAAACGCCTGATCCCGGCGACCATCGCCCTCGGCGCGTTTTCCTTCACCATGGACGCCCTGCCCGGCACCCCGCAAATCCAGAACATCATCCCCAGCACCTTCTTCAACACCACCGCCTGGGCGGCGCCGTGGCTGGGGCTGATCGGCACGATTTTCGTGTTCTGCGCCGGCATGCTGTTTCTGCAACGCCAGCGCAACAAGGCCCAGCGCTTGGGTGAAGGCTATGGCACCGAGTTGCGCAACGAGCCGGAAACCGCGGCCGACATCAAGCTGCCCAACCCATGGATCGCGCTGTCGCCGCTGCTGGCCGTGGGCATCATGAACCTGCTGTTTACCCAGTGGATTCCACAGTGGTACGGCAAGACCCACAGCCTCTCGCTGCCGGGCATGGCCGCGCCGGTGACCACGGAAATCGCCAAACTGACGGCGATCTGGGCGGTCCAGGCTGCGCTGCTGGTCGGCATCATCATGGTGCTGGTGTTCGGCTTCCAGGCGATTCGCAGCAAGCTCGCCGAGGGCAGCAAAAGTGCCGTCAGCGGCGCGTTGCTCGCGGCGATGAACACTGCGTCGGAATACGGTTTTGGTGCGGTGATCGCGTCCCTGCCGGGCTTCCTGGTGCTGGCCGACTGGCTCAAGAGCATTCCCAATCCACTGGTCAACGAAGCGATCACCGTGACCTTGCTGGCCGGTATCACCGGTTCTGCATCGGGTGGCATGAGCATCGCCCTGGCCGCCATGGCCAACGATTTCATTGCAGCAGCCCACGCCGCCAACATTCCGCTGGAAGTGCTGCACCGGGTGGCCGCGATGGCCAGTGGCGGCATGGACACTCTGCCGCACAACGGCGCGGTGATCACCTTGCTGGCGGTCACCGGCCTGACCCATCGCGAGGCCTACAAAGACATTTTCTGTATTACGATCATCAAGACCCTGGCGGTCTTCGTAGTGATCGGCACTTTCTACGCCACTGGCATTGTGTGAGGTATTCATGACGACTCTTTCGGGCAAGACCGCACTGGTTACCGGCTCCACCAGCGGCATCGGCCTGGGCATCGCCCTCAGCCTGGCCAAGGCTGGCGCCAACGTGGTCCTCAATGGTTTCGGCGACGCGTCCAAGGTCATCGCTGAAGTCCAGCAGTACGGCGGCAAGGTCGGGCATCACCCCGCCGACGTCAGCGACCCGGTGCAGATCGCCGAGATGATTGCCTACGCCGAGCGCGAGTTCGGCGGCGTCGACATTCTGGTCAACAACGCCGGCATCCAGCATGTGGCCGCGGTTGAAGACTTTCCCGTGGAGCGCTGGGACTCGATCATCGCGATCAACCTGTCGTCGGTGTTCCACAGCACCCGCCTGAGCCTGCCGCGCATGCGCGAGAAAAACTGGGGGCGGATCATCAACATCGCCTCGGTGCATGGCCAGGTCGGATCGGTGGGCAAAGCGGCGTACGTCGCAGCCAAGCACGGCGTGATCGGCCTGACCAAGGTGGTCGGCCTGGAAACCGCCACCACCCACGTCACCTGCAACGCGATCTGCCCGGGCTGGGTGTTGACGCCGCTGGTGCAGAAACAGATTGATGATCGCATCGCTGCCGGGACCGACCCGCAGCAGGCGCAACACGATTTGCTGGCCGAGAAACAGCCGTCCCTGGAATTCGTGACTCCGCCGCAACTGGGTGAACTGGTGCTGTTTTTGTGCAGCGAAGCCGGTAGCCAGGTGCGTGGCGCGGCGTGGAATATTGATGGTGGGTGGTTGGCGCAGTAATTTGCACGCCCCCTGTGGCGAGGGAGCTTGCTCCCGCTGGAGAGCGCAGCACTCCCAAACAGGTGGTTGCCGCCAAAATCCGGGGCTGCTGCGCAGCCCAGCGGGAGCGAGCTGCCTCGCCACAAAAGCCTGTGTGTACACATAAAAAACAAGAGGCAAGCCATGTCCGACATCCTCTGGCAACCCAGCGCCGAACGCATCGGCAAGACCCGGATGGAGGCCTTCCGGCGCTTCGTCAGTCAGCGGCATCACGTGCACCTCGACGACTACCCCGCCCTGCATCAATGGTCCATCGATCAGCGCGAGGCGTTCTGGCAGGCCATCGTCGATTGCTTCGACATTCGCTTTCACCAGCAACCGGATGCTGTGCTGGTCGAAGGGCCGAACATGCCCAGCGCCGAATGGTTTCTCGGCGCGACCCTGAACTTCGCCGAGCACCTGCTGCGCCGCCGTGACGATGCCGTGGCGGTGATCGCCGTGGGCGAAAACGGCCAGCGCGAACACCTGACCTGGGCCGAACTGGCCGAACAGGTCGCCGGTTTTCAAAACAGCTTGATCGCCGCGGGCGTGGTCATGGGCGACCGCGTCGCCGCGTGCATGCCGAACACCTGGCAAACCCTGGTAGCCATGCTCGCCACCACCAGCCTCGGGGCGATCTGGTCCTGTTCCTCGCCGGACTTCGGCACGCAAGGGGTGATCGACCGTTTCGGCCAGATCGAGCCGAAAGTGCTGGTCACCTGCGCCGGTTACCGCTATGCCGGCAAAGACATCGACCAGACCGCCAAGGTCAACGAAATCCTCGAACGGCTGCCGACGTTGCGGCAATTGATCGTTGTGCCTTACGCACGGCCGAAGGCGCGCATTCAGGACTTCCACACTCACGCCGATGTCGCGCTGTGGGACGATTTCTACAGCCCTGGCGGCGAGCCGGACTTCGTTGCCGTGCCCTTCGCGCATCCGCTGTACATCCTCTATTCCAGCGGCACCACCGGCGTGCCCAAATGCATCATCCACAGCACCGGCGGCGTGCTGCTGCAACACGTCAAGGAACACGGCCTGCATTGCGATCTCGGCCCCGGCGAGCGACTGTTTTATTACACCACCTGCGGCTGGATGATGTGGAACTGGCTGGTCTCGGCCCTGGCCGTGGGCAGCTCCATCGTGCTGTACGATGGCTCGCCGTTCCATCCCGGTCCCGAACGCTTGATGGACCTGATCGACGATGAGCGCATCAGCGTGTTCGGCACCAGCCCCAAGTACCTGGCGACACTGGAAAGCAGCGGCGTGAAACCTCGCCAAAGTCATGACCTGAGCAGCCTCAAGACCTTGCTGTGCACCGGCTCGGCGCTGTCACCGCAGAGTTACGACTATGTTTATCGCGACCTGAAGGCGGACCTGTGCCTGGCGTCGATGTCCGGCGGGACCGACATCGTTTCCTGCTTTGTGAACGGCAATCCGCTGCAACCGGTGCGCCGTGGCGAGATGCAGGGCAAGAGCCTGGGCATGGCCATCGAGGTCTGGAACGATAACGGCCAAGCGGTCATCGGCGAGAAAGGCGAGCTGGTCTGCACCCGGCACTTTCCGGCCATGCCGATCGGTTTGTGGAATGACCCGACCGGCGAGAAGCTGCGCGCCTCTTACTTCGCGCAGTTCCCCGGCGTTTGGGCCCAGGGCGACTACGCCGAGCAACTGGCCCACGGCGGGATGATGATCCACGGGCGCTCGGACGCGGTGCTCAACCCCGGCGGCGTGCGAATCGGCACGGCGGAAATCTACCGACAGGTCGAGAAAGTCCCGCAGGTGATCGACAGCGTGGCCATCGGACAGCAATGGCAGGATGACGTGCGGGTGGTGCTGTTTGTCCGTCTGCGGGAAGGTGAGGTGCTGGATGCGGAACTGGAGCAACACATCCGCCAGGTCATTCGCGCCAACACCACGCCTCGGCATGTGCCGGCGAAGATTGTCGTGGTGAACGACATTCCCCGGACGATCAGCGGCAAGGTGGTGGAGCTGGCCGTGAGGAATGTGGTGCATGGGCAGCCAGTGAAAAATACCGATGCGCTGGCCAATCCCGAGGCGCTGGAGCAGTTTCGCAATCGGCCTGAGCTCAAGGATTGATGCCGTAGATCCACTGCGGGGCAACCTACTGGGGAAGATCTACTGTTGAAGATCTACTGTGGGAGCGAGCCTGCTCGCGATGGCGGAGTGTCAGCCAACATCTTTTTTGACGGACACACCCATCGCGAGCAGGCTCACTCCCACAGTTTTTGATCTTCACGCAGGTTTGGATTGGGGTTAGTCCATGAGTCCCCATTCGCCTGGAGGTGTGTGAGGCCCAGGCGATGCTTCGGCATGCAACTTCAGCCGCAGCCGTAAATTGTTCACCGAATCCGCATGCTTCAACGCCTCCTCCTCGCTGATCGCGCCTTCCACGGCCAATGCATACAACGCGCCGTCGAACGTCTGCATCCCCTGCTCCGCCGACTTCTCCATGATGCCCTTGAGCGCGTCGAATTCATTGCGCCGGATCAGGTCGCCAATGGTTGGCGTTCCCAGCATCACCTCCAGCGCCGCCCTTCGCTGCCCCTCACGGGTACGCACCAACCGCTGGGAAACGAACGCCTTGAGATTGTTGCCCAGGTCATGCAGCAGCTGCGCCCGGCGGTCTTCAGGGAAGAAATTGATAATCCGGTCCAGCGCCTGATGAGCGTTATGCGCATGCAAGGTGGAGATGACCAGATGGCCGGTGTCGGCAAATGCCAGCGCATGTTCCAGGGTTTCGCGGTCGCGGATTTCACCGATCAACACCACGTCGGGGGCCTGGCGCAGGGTGTTTTTCAGGGCAGCATGAAAACTCCGGGTATCGACGCCGACTTCGCGCTGGTTAATGATCGACTTCTTGTGCCGATGGATGTACTCGACCGGGTCCTCAATGGTGATGATGTGGCCACTGCTGTGACGGTTGCGGTAATCGATCAGCGCCGCCAGCGAAGTGGACTTGCCCGAGCCGGTGGCACCGACGAACAGCATCAGACCCTGCTTGAGCATCACGGTGTCGAGCAGCACCACCGGCAGCTTGAGGTCTTCGAAGCGTGGGATGTCGAGTTTGATATTGCGCGCCACGATCGACACATCGTTGCGCTGCTTAAAGATATTGACCCGGAAGCGGCCGATCCCGGCCAGGGAAATGGCCAGGTTCATTTCCAGTTCACGGTCGAACTCCTGGCGTTGTTCGGCGTCCATGATGGACTCGGCTATCGCCGCGATTTCCCCCGGTTTGTACGGTTGGTCGGTCAGGGGTTTGAGCACGCCGTCAAACCGCGCGCTGGGTGGCGCGCCGGTAGACAGGTAGAGATCAGAGCCATTCTGGCTGGCCAGCAGCTTCAACAGTGCATCGATTTCCATGGCAAAAAGCACCCGCGAAGCATTCAATGAAAAAATAATGACCCAAAACGGGTCATCCAGCGTCTACCGCCCTGCAAGGATAGTAGACGCCGCCACACCGACTTAAGTGCAGGACAACGCGATGAGCGCATCACCCACCGGCAGCGATGCCCAGACCTTGATTGCCAGACTTGACTGGACGCGCACGCCGCTGGGTGCTGCCAGCACCTGGCCGCAGAGCCTGCGAACCGCCGTGGACATCGTGATTCACTCGCCGATGCCGATGCTGTTGCTGTGGGGTCCCGCGCTGACGCAGATCTACAACGACGGCTTCGCGCTGCTCGCCGGCAGCAAACACCCACATGCTTTCGGACAACCCACTCACCTGATCTGGCCAGAATTAACAGACTTTACCGACCCGATTTACAGCGCCGTCCTACAAGGCCAGGTGCGGACCTACAGCGAACAGCGTTTTACCTTGCAACGTGACGGCGTGGATTCCGACTTCTGGCTCGATTTGACCTACAGCCCGATCCGCGATGAAAACGCCGAAGTCGCCGGCATTCTGGTCACCGCCATCGAGACCAACGAACGTCGGCGCATCGCGCTGGAACTGGAGCAGCGCTCGGTCGCCAGCCTCAAGGCCCAGCGCGAAACCGAAGAGCGTCTGCAACTGGCGCTGGCCGCCACCGACGCCGTCGGGACCTGGGATTGGGACATCGGCGAGGACCGTTTTATCGCCGACGCGCATTTCGCCCAATTGCATGGCGTGGATCCGACTCTGGCCGGCGAGCTGCCGATCAGCGCCTACCTCCATGGTGTGCACCCGGAAGACCGGGCGATGATCGCGCGCAGCATCAAACACAGCATCACCCACGGCACCGAGTACGCCGAGGAATATCGCTTGCTGCAACCCGACGGCCAGTTGCGTTGGGTGTTTGCCCGGGGGCGCTGCTACAAGGATCACCATGGCCGGCCCATGCGATTCCTCGGCGCCGCACTCGACCTGACTGAGCGCAAACACACCGAGCAAGCGCTGCGGCAGAGCCAGACCGAGCTGCAACTGATCATCAATGCCATGCCGATCCTGATCAGCTACGTGGACAGCGAAGAGCGCTTCCGCCTCAACAACTCGGCCTATCTGGACTGGTACGGCCTGACGCCCCAGGAGCTCTACGGCAAAACCATTCGCGAAGTACTGGGCGACAAAGCCTATGCCTTGCGCGCCGAGTACATCGTCGAAGCGCTGAAAGGCAAAGCCTGCTGTTTCAGCATCAGCACGCCGCACCGTGACGGGAGCATCCGCCAGGCGCTGATGAATTACCTCCCGCGCCACGGCCCGGACGGCGCGGTGAACGGTTTCTACATCTTCGTGATCGACGAAACCGAGCGTAAACAGACTGAAGAAGCCCTGCGCAACCTCAACGAAACCCTGGAGGAACGGGTCGCCGCCCGCACCCGGCAGCTGGCCGACGCCAACGATAAACTGCTCAGTGAAATGTTCGAACGCGAGCGCGCCGAAGAGGCCTTGCGGCACGCGCAGAAAATGGAAGCGGTGGGACAGCTCACGGGCGGCATCGCCCATGACTTCAACAACATGCTCACCGGAATCATTGGCAGCCTGGACCTGATGCAACGCTACATCGCCGACGGGCGCATCGCCGAGATCGGTCGTTTCACGGAGGCCGCCGTGTCCTCGGCCAACCGGGCGGCCGCGTTGACCCATCGTCTGCTGGCTTTTTCCCGGCGTCAGTCGCTGGATCGCAAGCCGCTGGACGCCAACCAGTTGATCCGCTCGCTGGAAGATTTGTTCAGCCGCACCAAGGGCGACCACATCACCCTCAAACTGCAATTGGCCGACGAGGTCTGGCCGGTCAGCACCGACGTCAGCCAGCTGGAAAACGCCCTGCTCAACCTGGTGATCAACGCCCGGGACGCGATGCCCGATGGCGGCGAGTTGCTGATCGAAACCGCCAACGTCTACCTCGACGGCAGTGATGCCACCACCCTGGAACCGGTCAAGGCCGGGGATTACCTGATGATTGCCGTGAGCGACAACGGCACCGGCATGACACCGTCGGTGCTGGCCAAGGCGTTCGATCCGTTCTTCACCACCAAACCCATCGGCCAGGGCACCGGCCTCGGGTTGTCGATGATTTACGGGTTCGCCCAACAGTCGGGCGGGCATGTGAACTTGTTCAGTTTGCCGGGCAAGGGCACCAGCGTGCGGCTGTACCTGCCAAGGCTGCACGCCATGGAGCCGGAAGACGTGCTGATGCCGGTGACGGGCGAGGCCCCGGCGGCGATTGCCGGTGAAACCGTGGTGCTGGTGGAAGACGACCCGGCGGTGCGGATGCTGGTACTCGACCTGCTCAATGAACTGGGTTATCACGCCCATGAAGCCGAAGACGCGATGACAGCCCTGCCCTTGCTCGAGTCTGATCTGCGCGTCGACTTGCTGGTGACCGATGTCGGCCTGCCGGGAATGAACGGGCGGCAATTGGCGGAAATCGCTCGCCAGCACCGGCCGGATCTGAAAGTGCTGTTCATGACCGGTTACGCGGAGAAAGCCGCTGAGCGCCAGGGTTTCCTGGAGGAAGGCATGGACATGGTCGCCAAACCGTTTTCCATTGATCTGCTGGCCAACAAGATTCGCACGATGATCGGCCAACCGGACTGAGTTAGGGCATAATCGCGCGCCCCGCTGTCAACACTGTTGCAAGGTACTGCCCCAATGAAAGCTCAAGCCCGCCATATCCTGGTGAAAACCTCGGAAGAAGCCGAACAGCTCAAACAACGCATCGCCAAGGGCGAAGCTTTCGATGTGCTGGCCAAGAAGTACTCGACCTGCCCGTCCGGCAAGCGCGGCGGCGATCTGGGTGAAGTGCGGCCGGGGCAGATGGTCGGAGTGATTGACGCGGTGATCTTCAAGAAACCGCTACGGGTGGTGCATGGGCCGATCAAGAGTAAATTCGGCTATCACCTGGTGCAGGTTTTTTATCGGGATTGATGGTTTGCCAAAAGCTCATGGTGTGGCGAGGCATTTGTGGTGAGGGGATTTATCCCCGATGGGTCGCGCAGCGGCCCCAAAAAATAGGGACTGCTGCGCAGTCCATCGGGGATAAATCCCCTCGCCACAGATTACGCCTTACACCACCGACTTAATTTCTGGGAATCAATGCCCCAGGCACCTGAATCACCCGACTCGCCAACCGATGCCCCGCCTCGGCCGCCTCAACCGGATTCCCCCCCTTGAGCCGACTGGCCAGATACGCCGCGCTGAATGAATCCCCCGCCGCCGTGGTGTCCACCACCCGCCCGACCTTCTGCGCCGGCACTTCAAACGACTCGCCCTCACAACGAATCAAACACGCCTCGGCACCGCGTTTGAGCACCACCTCGGGCGTGCCGATCTGCTCATACGCGGCAAACACCGCCTCGCAATCAGCGAAATGAAACAACGCCTGTTCGTCGTCGACGGTCAGCAACGCGAGATCGACATACGGCAAAACGCTGCGGTACGCCGCCCGCGCGTCTTCGACCGAGGCCCACAAGCGCGGCCGATAGTTGTTGTCGAACACGATCCGCGCGTCCCGCTGCCGGGCTTCGATCAAGGTTTCCAGCAACTTCTCCCGCCCTTGCACCCCGAGCACCGCCAGGGTGATGCCGCTGAAATACAGCACGTCGTAATCCGGCAGCGCTTGCAGGATCGGCGCGGCGGCCGGGGTGGTGAAGCAATCGCGTACGGCCGCTTCGTTGCGCCAGTAGAGAAAACGCCGTTCGCCAGCGGCGTCGGTCTGGATGCAATACAGGCCGGGCAAGCGCCCCGGCAGTCGCTGAACCATGCCCAGTCCGATGTTTTCAGCAGCCCAGCTCTGGCACATCGCATCACTGAAACTGTCATCGCCCAGGGCAGTGACGTAATCCACCTCGCCGCCTTCGCCGAGTTCCCGGGACAGGTAGACCGCGGTGTTCAAGGTATCGCCGCCGAAGCTTTGTTGCAGGCTGCCGTCGGCGCGGTGCTGCAACTCGATCATGCACTCGCCGATCAGGGCGATGCGCGGGGTGTTCGGGCCCAGGGTGTTGATGGTGTTCATGTTGTGGAGTCTCTGGTGTAGCGATGTTGTCTGGTCGGCCGCCATCGCGAGCAGGCTCACTCCCACAGTATTTGTGTCGAACATACATTTGATGTTCACCACTGCCCCCTGTGGGAGCGAGCCTGCTCGCGATTAGCCGCGCCTCGGTCTGAACCTTAGAAACAGGTTTCCATGTTCTCGATGACGTTCAATTGCTCATCCACCAGACACCCCGTGCGCCACTTGTCGAACGTCAGGCACGGGTGCGAAGTGCCGAACGAAATGATATCGCCCACCCGCAACTCAACCCCCGGCGCCACCGTCATGAACGCATGCTGGTCCATCACCGCCGTGACCTTGCAGGCACTGACGTCATCGCCCGTCGCGGGCACCACACCCGCCTTGTAACGCAGCAGCGGCACCGGCAAACCGGCGTCGTAGGCCACGTCGCGCTTGCCCAGGGCAATCACCGCAAACCCTGGCTCCGGCAACGATTGCACATGCGCCCAGACCTCAAGCGCCGGGCGCAGGCCTTCGTGCAGGTCGCTGCGACGATCGAGCACGCAGCATTGCGCCTCTTTATAGATGCCATGGTCGTGCGCCACGTAACTGCCGGGGCGCAGCACGCTGAGGAAACGTCCGGCGGCGTTCTGCACCTCGAACTCTTCGGCGATCAAGTCGTACCAGGCCGAGCCCGACGCGGTGATGATCGGCTTGGGAATGGCGAATGCGCCGCTGTCCTGCAACTGCACGGCCAGGCGCACCAACGAGCCGGCGAAGGCGCGGATTCCGGTCACTGCGTGGTCACCGTGGATCACCCCTTCGTAGCCTTCGATCCCGGTCAGCGCCAGCGCCGGTTGCGCCGCGATGCCCTTGGCCAGTGCCACCACTTCGTCTTCGGTCCGGCAACCGCAACGACCGCCGACCACGCCGTACTCGATCATCACATTCAAACGCACGCCGCGAGACGCGAAGTACGCGCCCAGGTCCGCGACGTTGTCCGGGTGATCGACCATGCAATGGAAGTCGAACGCCGGGTCTGCCAGCAGATCGGCGATCAGCGCCATGTTCGGCGTGCCGACCAATTGGTTGGCCATCAGCACCCGGTGCACGCCATGGGCGTAGGCCGCGCGGGTTTGCGTGGCGCTGGCCAGGGTGATGCCCCAGGCGCCGGCATCCAGTTGGCGGCGAAACAGTGCCGGCGTCATGCTGGTTTTGCCGTGAGGCGCGAGTTCGGCGCCGCTGTTGCTGACAAAGCTCTGCATCCAGCGAATGTTGTGTTCCAGCGCTTCGCGGTGCAGCACCAGCGCCGGCAGGCTGACATCACGCACCAGACTGGCGCCGGTGTGGGCAAAACCCTTTTCCACGGCAGCCGTGTTTTTGGCAGAAGACATGGTCGAACTCCTCACTGTTTCGCGGCCGCGTGCAGCCGCTGTTATTCGTTTATGCGACGGGCCAGGCTGTTGGCGTTGTCGATCAACACCCGGCGATAGTCGTTGTAATGCGTCTTGGCATCGGCCCGTGGGGCGACAATGCACAAGGTCGCAATGGCCACGCCGTTCGGGTCTTTGACCGGGGCGGCGAAGCAATGGGTAAAGGTGTCGGCGACGCTATCGAAGGAAAAGAAGCCGTCGATGCCGGCCTGACGGATTTCACTCAAAAACTGCTCCAGCGGCAGGCGTTCGCCGTTGGGCAGGATGAAGTCATCGTGGTCGATCAGGTCGATGATTTCCTGGTCACTCAGGTGCGCCAGCAACAGGCGTCCGGACGCAGTCCAGGGGATGGGCGCGTTTTCGCCGATGTCCGAGGAAATGCGGAAATGCCGCTCGCCCTCTTTCATCAGCGCCACGGTGTATTTACGCCCGTTGAGCAGGCACATCTGCGCGGTTTCGTGGGTCTGGCTGACGATTTCCTGCAAGGCGTGATCGGCCTCGCGGGTCAGGTCGAAATGCCGCAAATGCGCCTGCCCGAGAAAGTACAGCTGACGGCCAAGGTAGACGTGACCGTCCTTGCCCACGGGCTCCAGGATCCGCCGCTCGAGCAAGGACGCCACCAGCTCGTAGACCGTGGATTTCGGGCTGCCGATGCCGCTGGCGATTTCGTTCGGGCGCAGGGGCTGGCCGATTTCCTTGAGGAAATCGAGGATATCGAACGCCCGGTCCAGACCGCGAGCCCGGCGCTTGATGGTGTCTTCGGTCATTTCAGTGGTTCCCAATCAAAGTGCCGGGAGTTTAACCAGAGTGCAGCGGCGACCGTTAGGCCGCCATCGTCGGAACGCCGCCCGGAGCCGGCTCGCTCCCACATGAGATCTTCAGTGTTCACACAATCCCTGTGGGAGCGAGCCTGCTCGCGATGAATTCACCGCCGATCTCAAGCCTTTTTCTTGTACGCGATGCAGTCGATCTCGACCTTGCAGTCCACCATCATGTTCGCCTGCACACAGGCCCGGGCCGGCGCGTGTTCGGGTTTGAAGTACTCGGAAAAGACCTTGTTGAAACTGGTGAAATCCCGTGGATCTTCCAGCCACACCCCGGCCCGCACCACATCTTCCAGGCCATAACCGGCCTCTTCGAGAATCGCGATCAGGTTCTTCATGGTCTGGTGAGTCTGCTCGACGATGCCGCCCACAATGATCTCGCCCTCCAGCGCCGGCACCTGGCCGGACACGTGCAGCCAGCCATCGGCTTCAACGGCACGGGCGAAAGGACGCGGCGTACCGCCAGCGGCGCTGCTGCCAGTGCCGTAACGAGTAATGCTCATGAGTAAATCTCCTGATTGAATGTTTAAAACCGCGTGTTCTTGAGAAACTCAGACAGACGCGGTGATTGCGGGCGTTCGAACAGCTCCTTGGGTGGCCCCTGCTCTTCGATTCGCCCCTGATTCATGAAAACGATCTTGTCCGAGACCTCGAACGCAAAGCGCATTTCGTGGGTGACCAGCAGCATGGTCATACCCTCGTCGGCCAGCCCCTTGATCACGTTCAGCACCTCACCGACCAGTTCCGGGTCGAGGGCCGAGGTGACTTCGTCGAACAGCATCAGGCTAGGGTTCATCGCAATCGCCCGGGCAATCGCCACGCGCTGCTGCTGACCGCCGGACAACTGGCCGGGATAGTGATCGCGCCGCTCCAGCAGTCCGACCCGCTCCAGCCATTTTTCGGCGAGGGCGACCGCTTCATCCTTGTGCAGCTTCTTGACCTTGAGCAGCCCGAGGGTGACGTTCTGCAACGCCGTGAGGTGCGGAAACAGGTTGAATTGCTGGAACGCCATGCCGGTCATCGCGCGATGCCGGGCGATGATTTTTTCCGCATGCCGCACGCGTTTGCCGTTGACCTCGTCATACCCGATGGACTCGCCATCGAGCATGATCTGCCCACCCTGGAACTCCTCGAGCATGTTCACGCAACGCAGCAACGTGGTCTTGCCCGAGCCGCTGGAACCGATCAGCGTGACGACGTTGCCGCGCTGCAGGGTCAGGTCGACGCCCTTGAGCACTTCAAGCTTGCCGTATTGTTTGTGCAGGCCGCGAATGTCCAGCAGGGCCTGACCGTTTTGAGGGTTTTTTACGTGAGAGAGCGAAGGTTGAGTCATGGCAAGGCCACCCGCTTTTCAATGTGCCGGCCGAGTAATTCGATGGCGTAGTTGATGACGAAAAACAGAAATCCGGCGAACAGGTAAAACTCGAGGGTCATGAAGGTCCGGGCGATGATCTGCTGGGTGCTGAGCAGCAACTCGGCCACACCGATCACCGACAGCAGGGTCGAGGCCTTGACGATCTCAGTCGACGAGTTGACCCAGGTTGGCAAAATCTGCCGCAGCGCCTGGGGCAACAACACGTAACCCAAGGCTTGATAGAACGTCAGGCCAATCGCCTTGCTCGCCTCCATCTGCCCGCTGGGCAACGCTTGCAATGCGCCGCGCACGATCTCGGCCACGTGGGAGCCGCAAAACAGCGTCAGGCCCAAGGCACCGGCCTGGAACGCGCTGATCTGCCAACCCAGTGCCGGCGCCATATAGAAGCAGGCGAGCACCAATACAAACACCGGCGTACCGCGAATCAGGTCGACGTAAAAGCGAAACGGCGCGCGCATCCAGACATTGCCATACGTCAGTACCAGCCCCGTGACAATGCCGACCATCGTGCCCAGCAAAATCGCCAGCGCCGAGACCTGCACACTGGTCAAAAAGCCCTGCCACAACACTTCGCGGGCCACCCATAACTCATGCAACCAACTGGGGGATTCGTACATGGGGCCTCCTATCGGCGGATCGCCAGACGCTGCTCGAGGTAACGCAGCATCATGGCAATGAGGTAACAGGCCGCCACATAGAGCGCCGTGGTCACCAGCCAGGTTTCAATCACCCGGTAGCTCTCGACATTGATCTTGCGCGCGTAATAGGTCAGCTCCGGCACGGCAATCGCCGCCGCCAGCGAGGTGTCCTTGAACAGCGAAATGAAGTTGTTCGACAAGGCCGGCAGCACGTTGCGCAACATCACCGGCACGGTGACATACGCCTTGACCTGCCACTCGCCCAGGCCGATGGCCAACCCCGCTTCACGCTGGCCTTTGGGAATGCTCAACAACCCGCCACGGAACACTTCGGTCAGGTACGCCCCGGCATACAGCGACAGGGTGATGATGAACGACGGGATCTTGTCCAGACGAATCCCCAGGCTCGGCAGCGCGAAGTAAATCAACAGAATCAACACCAGGATCGGCGTGTTACGGATCACCGTCACGTACACCGACGCCAGCACCCGCAATGCGCGGTGCTTCGACAGCAAAGCAAACGCCATCATCAGGCCGATCACGCAACCGATGGCGATCGACACCAGCGCCAGCTCAAGGCCCAGACCGAGCCCCGCGAGCAAGGTGTCGAAATCGCGCCACACGGCGGCAAAGTTCAACTGATAGTTCATGGTCAGCAGTACCTTGAACGGGGCGACCGAAACCGCCCCGCTCTCACGGGATCATTTGAATTCGACGGGAAAACCAATTGCCGGTGTCGGCAGGTCGACACCGAACCACTGCTTGAACGACGCCGCGTAGGTCGGAAACTCAACGCCGGTCATGGCTTCATGCAGGGTGGTGTTGACGAAGTTCAGCCAGTCCTGATCGCCGCGTTTGACCGCGCACGCGTAGGTCTGCGGGCTCCAGGCGTACGTCGGGCTGCGGTAGCGCCCAGGGTTTTGCACCATCAGGTATTTCACGGAAGACTGGTCGGTCGCCGCCGCATCGGCACGGCCCGAGTTCACGGCCTGATACATCAGGTCCACGCTGTCGTACTGATCGACCTTGGCTTTGGGCAATGCCTGATGCACCAGTTCTTCGGCGTACACGTTCTGCAGCACCGCCACGGTGACGCTGTCGTTGGCGGCCTTCAGGTCTTCGATTTCCTTGTACTTGCTGTTCGCCGGCAGCAGCAGGCCGACACCTTCGCGGTAGTAAGGCAGGGTGAACGCGACTTGCTGGGCACGGCTGGCGGTCACGGTGATGAACTGGCAGCTGATGTCGACTTTATCGGTCAGCAGGTTGGGAATCCGCGCATCGGACGACTGCACCACAAACTCAACCTTGGTCGGGTCGTTGAACAAACCCTTGGCGATCATGCGCCCGATGTCGATATCGAACCCCTGCAACTTGCCATCCGCTCCCTGGAAGTGCCACGGCGCATTGGTACTGCCGGTCCCCACAATCAATTTCCCACGGGCCAGCACGCTATCGAGCTTGCTGTCCGCCGCCTGGGCCACGCCCATGGCAGCCGCTGAAGCCGCGACAAGAAAAATACACGCTTTAAACAAGGAAGGTCGGCGATGCATGGCAAGCACTCCAGGATGATGTTTATTCCGCTATACCGGAACCTAGTATGTAACAACGGAATAGACAGCAGAAAGTGTGCCACAGGATGGGGAGGTAAAACAGGGAGATTGAAAAGTGTTTTGAATCAGGGGGATGCGCAAAAGCGTGTGATGGGTGTTACGAAAGGTGCACTGGGGAAGCGCTACCGTTGGCAACGAGGGGCGGGTATCAGGTTCACAATTGGTGCGTGCATGCACTTAACTCAAAGCCACTTTAGAAGCGCCTCTCTTTACGCGACTTCAATTCATAACTTATCGATTGAAACTGTAATTGTTGGGTCGTTCTCCCGCTCCTTACATAGGGCGATCAACTCCAAATCCTCCATGCGACTAGCAAGCGCCTTATGCTTTTTGAACAGAGCAACGAACTTGACGGCGCTTTCGGCAGTGTCGAGACGAACATTCTGCGCCGCACCTGTCCTTTCGTCTTTTTTTATCATCGACGCATTCCCCCGACCACGAATGCATAAAAAGTATCACGCCACTTGCTTCGCCATTTCCCTGATTCCTGTCGGCGCGATCCTGCAATTAGGTGAGGCACGTCCGTATCTGCGTAGGAAAAAGACAGGTACTTGCACCACATTGGTGATATCGCAATACACAAAGAATCCGGGTGCCCGAGACCCTTGTAGCAGCTGGCGAAGCCTGCGTCCGGCTGCGTAGCAGTCGTAAAACCTGAGTGCATGTTTCTTCAGACGGACCGCGGCGCCTGATTTTACGACTGCTGCGCAGCCGGACGCAGGCTTCGCCAGCTGCTACAGGTTGCGTTGTCGTTACGTTGATTGGCAGCGTCTTGCCTCGATGGAATTGATGGGCATCAACACCGCCAAACACAGCATTGGACAACCCCCCCATCGACTGCTTTATTCAGTATTCAGGTGATAAACAGTCTCAACAGTCCTGCGCAAGCCACCGCTTTTCCAGGAGGGGTCATGTCTTACAAAGTCATGATGGTTTTCGGGACGCGACCGGAGGCCATCAAGATGGCCCCCCTGGCTCGTGTTCTGCGTCATTGGCCGGGTGTCGAGCTGTTTATCTGCTCCACGGGCCAGCACCGGGAGATGCTCAAGCAGGTGCTGGACTCCTTCGAGCTCAAGGTCGACGAAGAACTGCAAGTGATGACCCAGGGCCAGACGCTCAACGGCCTTTCCGAGCAGTTGCTGATTCATCTCGACAAAACCTACGAACGGGAACACCCCGACATCGTGCTGGTGCACGGCGACACCACCACCAGTTTCATCGCTGCCCTCGCCGCCTTCAATCGCCAGCTACCCATCGGCCACGTCGAGGCCGGTTTGCGTACTGGTAATCTGCGCGCGCCGTGGCCAGAAGAGGCCAATCGGCGTTTGACCGGTGTCATCGCCGACCTGCATTTCACACCGACCACCAAGGGCGAAGCCAACCTGCTGCGCGAAGGCGTGCCCCCCTCCAACATTGAAGTCACCGGCAATACCGTCATCGACGCGCTGCTGTGGATGCGCACCCATCAAGAGGACGTTCAATGGCACCCGGCCGCCGACTCACCACTGGCGGTGCTCGATGACAATCGGCGCATGGTGCTGATCACCGGTCATCGCCGGGAAAATTTCGGTGGCGGGTTTCGCAATATCTGCCTGGCCCTCGCCGAGCTCGCCTTGCGCTATACCGATGTGCAATTCGTCTACCCGGTGCACTTGAACCCGCAGGTGCAGAAAGCGGTGTACGGCCTACTGTCGGACAAGCCGAACATTTACCTGGTGGCTCCGCAGGATTATCAGCATTTCGTCTGGCTGATGGGCCGCGCGCATTTCATCCTCACCGACTCCGGCGGTATCCAGGAGGAAGCCCCCGCCATCGGCAAGCCGCTGCTGGTGCTACGGGATGTCACCGAGCGGCCGTCCGTGCTTGAAGGTGGCACGGTGTTGCTGGTGGGCACCAATACCGATCGCATCGTTAAGGAGTCCAGCCAGTTGCTCGACGACGAAGCGCACTACAAGCACATGAGTCGCGTCCATAGCCCCTACGGCGACGGCCACGCCAGCGAACGCATCGCCGCTCGTCTCTGCACGTGGCTGAGCGAACGTTCGGCGGCGGGCACCGCAACATGAGCCTGGGGTTTGTCGATTTTTTTGCCTATGTGCTGTTTGGTCTCAAATACCTCGCGATTACCCTGGCCTTGTTGATGTTCGTGCTCGGTCTCGACGACCTGTTCATCGACGTCGTGTACTGGAGCCGCAAGTTGATCCGACGCTGGCGGATCTACGAAAAATTCGAGCGCGCCGACGAGCAGCGGCTCTACGCCATTGCCGAAAAACCCCTGGCGATCATGGTGCCCGCCTGGAATGAAGTGGGCGTGGTCGGTGAAATGGCGCGCCTGGCTGCCTCGACCATCGACTACGAGAACTATCAGATATTCGTCGGCACCTACCCCAACGATGCCGAGACCCAGGCCGACGTCGACGCGGTCTGCCGGCATTACCCCAACGTGCACAAAGTGGTCTGCGCCCGCCCCGGCCCCACCAGTAAGGCCGACTGCCTGAACAACATCATCGACGCGATCCTGCGCTTCGAAAGCGAAGCCCGAATCCAGTTTGCCGGGTTCATCCTGCACGATGCCGAAGACGTGATTTCGCCGATGGAATTGCGCCTCTACAACTACCTGCTACCAAACAAGGACCTGATCCAGATTCCGGTCTACCCCTACGCGCCAGAATGGAAAGGTTTCACCGCCGGCCACTACGTCGACGAGTTCGCCGAAAACCACGGCAAGGACGTGATCGTCCGTGAAGCCTTGACCGGCCAGGTGCCCAGCGCCGGTGTGGGCACCTGCTTCAGCCGCAAGGCCATCAGCGCCCTGCTCGAAGACGGCGACGGCATCGCCTTCGACGTGCAGAGCCTGACCGAGGACTACGACATCGGCTTCCGGCTCAAGCAAAAAGGCATGAAGTGCATCTTCGCCCGCTACTCGGTCACCGACCCGAAACTGGCGCTGGAACAGCCTTGGGTGTTCGGCATGAACCGCGCGTTTTCCCAGGTGATCTGCGTGCGCGAGCATTTCCCCCGGGACTTGCAGCACGCGATCCGCCAGAAATCACGCTGGATCGTCGGCATCGTGTTCCAGGGCACCAAGAACCTGGGCTGGAGCCCCCATGGCCTGCTCAATTATTTCCTGTGGCGCGACCGTCGCGGCTTGATCGCCTACCTGCTGAGTTTCCTGGTCAACCTGCTGTTCCTCGTGTTGCTGGCGATGTGGCTGGTCACGATCATTTCGCCGAACGCCTGGCGCTATCCGTCGATCCTGTCCGAGAGCGCGCTACTGCGGACCCTGCTTTGGCTTAACGGGTTGATGCTGCTCAATCGGCTGTTCCAGCGCGGCTGGTTCGTCACCCGTTATTACGGCCTGTGGGAAGGCCTGCTGTCGGCGCCGCGCATGATGTGGAGCAACTTCGTCAATTTCTTCGCCAATTTGCGCGCGTTGCGTCAGGTCATGGAAATGGGCGATTCGCGCCGCGTGGCCTGGGACAAAACCACCCATGAATTCCCGGCGCTGACCAAGGCCCACCGCACGCCGCTGGGGCATCGCCTGGTGGAAAAAGGCCTGCTCACCGAAGAGCAACTGGAAGCGGCGATCACCAACCCGATACGGCGCAGGCTCGGCCACGAATTGCTGCTGCGCGAACACATCAACAGCACGCAACTGGTGGAAACCCTGGCCGAACAACTGGACATGGACTGGGCCCCGCTCAACCCGTTCAAGCTCGATAAACGCCTGATCGAACTCGTGCCGCGCAAGGTCGCCTCGCACTACGGCGTCCTGCCGGTGGCCGAAGAAGGCGACACGCTGATCCTGGCGTCCGAAGGCCCGGTCAGCCAGGTGTCGCTGGGCGCCATCAGCCGTCAATTGAAACGCCCGGTGCGCTGCCGCCTCGCGCCGCAAGGCCGGGTCACGCTGGGGATTCGCTACTGGTACGCCAGCCCGCGCCAGAACGAAGACGTGCATCACATGCTCGAAGTGCTGGAGCGGCATCAGGACGATGAATACTTGCTCGAACGCGTCAGTCATCACCAGATATTGCTGGGCAACCTGCTGCAAGTGCGCGGCATGGTCCCGCCCAGCCTGTTCAACCAGGCCCTGATTGATTTCGATGCCGAGCACATGTCGCTGGGCCAACACCTGATTTCACGCGGCATGATTACTCAGGAAGTGCTCGAACAGGCGCTGGTCGAACAGGCCAACGAACAGCAAGCCGCCTACCGCATCGTCCGGGAGGTCGAATGAAGCCTGTCCATCGACACGCCCTGCTTGCCGGCCTGATGTTGAGCCTGAGCGCAGCCACCTGGGTGCAGGCCGAACCGCTGAGCGACTTCGAACAATTCCGCAGCTTCCCCTACATGGACCGCAGCTACCGCGAAGCGAAAAAAGGCAACTGGGCCGAAGTCGAACGGCTGATGCGCCACCTGCTGACCAAGGTGCCGAAAAACGATGAAGCCCGGGCGTTGCTGGTGGAAGCGCTGGCCAAGCAACGCCGTTACAAGGACGCCGTGCAAGCGCTGCCGGACAACCCGGAAAACAGCGACGCGCTGCTCAACCTGCGCCTGACCTGGATCGAACAGGACCCGCCGGGCAGCGGGCAAGTCGAACAATGGATGGCCAGCAGCAACCTCAATCAGCGCGTGCGCCTGTGGCAAGCGTACAGCCTTAGCCTGGCCAAGTTCGGCGGTGCGGGGCGGGCCCACGACTGGCTGGCACAACTGGTGCCCCACGGCGATGACAAGATTCTGCGCCTGGCCCTCTCCAACTGGTCCGAGCAACTGCGCGACTGGAACGGCACCATCGCCCAACTGGCGCCTCTGGCGGCCAAGCATCAATTGGACGCCGACAGCTGGCAGCGCCTGGCCAACGCCTATGTGCAACGCCTCGACGAAAAGCCTTTGCAACAATTGCTGGAACAAGCGCCGAACCCCGAAGCGGCGCGTAAAACGCGGCTGGCGATGGTCGATCGGGCAATTGCCATGGGCGACGCCGCGCAGGCCCAACGCTGGATGCAATCGCTGCCGGCCAACGACCTCGCCGATCCCGCCCAACAACATCGACTGTGGGAACTGGCGCGACAAACCGGCGACACCGAGACGGTGCAGCGCTTGAGCAGTCAACTGCAGCGCCCGTGCCTGGAGACCGCGGAATGGCTGTCGCGGCGCGACCCACAAGCAGCGCTCACGCAATTGCGGGGCTGCCAACCGGGTGACGATCCGCAAGCCTGGCTGGTCCTCGCCCAGCGCCTGCAGGCCACCGAATTGTTGCAAAGCACGCGCTTGCCGGAGCCATGGGACCGCCAGCGCCAGGCCCGTTTAATGGACATCTGGCAGGCCGAAGGCCGCAGCGACCAAGTCATGGCCTGGCTCGCCAGCCAGCCGCAAACCGCCGACGTGGTGAAACGCCGCGCCGAACTGACTCAAGCCCTGGGCCGCAACACTGAGGCGGCGCCCCTTTGGGAACGGCATTACCAGCAGACCGGCAGCCTCGTTTCACTCAATCAGGCGACCTACCTGATGTTGAAGGCCGGCCAGCGCGATCACACGCAGCTATTGCTGGAAAACGCCTACGACCGCCACGGCGGCAAACTGCCCGATGCCCTGTTGCAACGACTGGCGGGACTGTATGCCGCGTCGACGCCAACCCCGGCGCAGCAGCAACGCATGGTGTCGCTGCTCGGCCACGTCGACCCCGCCACCCGTGGTCAGCTGTTGGCGCAACTGGCCGAGAACGGTCAATGCGATGCGGTCCAGCAGGCCATTGGCGCCCACCCTCAAGTGACCGGCGACTACCGCGCCCTCGGTCGATGCGCCATGCCGCAGCGGCCCGGGGAAGCGGTCGTCTATTACCGGGAGGCGGAAAAACTCGGTGACCGTGACAGTCGCCTGCCGCTGGCCTATGCCCTGGAAGCGGCCGGCGATTCGGCCGGCGCACTGGCGATCTTTCACAGCATCCCGGCGGCCGAACTGAGCGACAACGCCCGACTGACCGCCAGCCGCAGCGCCCTGACGGCGGGCGACACTCAGGCTGCCGAACGCTACTGGCAACAAAGCCGCGCCCGGGGTGCCAACGAATGGGCCTTGGGCGCAGCGATTGCCGACGCCCGGGGCGATCATGCCCTCGCCTTGCAGCGGCAACGCGCCGCCCTGCAACAGGCGCCCGATGCCGGGCATTTCTACGCCGCCTCGGTCACCGCGCAAAAGGCCGGGGACCTGCAACAAAGCACCGCGTGGCTGACCGAAGCGGTGCGTCGGGAGCCGGATAATCCGCGTTATCGCGCCGATTACGGCATGCGTCTGGCTGGCGCGCCAACCAAAGAAGAGCGCGCCCAGGCCATTCCTTACCTGCAACGCGCCACCCAGGATTTCCCGGAAGACTACCGCCTCGGCGAAACCCTGGCCGTGCGGTATGACGAAGCCGGAGACAGCGCTCATTCGCGCAAGGAATTGCGACGGGTCATCGACCTGGAGCAACACCCCGTGGCCGCCGACGACGAAGACGGCAGCATGGAAGCCCGCCGTTACCGCCAGCGCCGAGCGCACGAAACCCTGTCGCGCCGCGACAGTCGGACCATCGCCAGCACCTGGTCGCCGGCCGGGGTCTCGACCAACGATTTCCTGCGCCCGGACGACAGCATCGGTTCCCAACGGCGTTCGACGTCGCAGAACGTGCAAATGGCCATGTGGGATCACGCCCTCGGCGAAGAGCCCAGCCGCGCCGGCAGCACGCTGTCGGTTTATGGCCGGGTATTGCTCGGTGGTGTCGGCCGGTCGAGTTACGCCGAATCCATCGCCACCGGGGTTGGGCTGCGCTACAAGCCCTGGGGCACGGCCAACATCAATTTCTACGGTGAAATCTACAAGCAGAGCCAGTTCGACGATCAGGACAATCATGGACTCAGCCTCGGCCAGACGCTGATTCCGGAAAAACTCGCCGATCAGGTCGACGATCACCGTCAGGACGGCCACACCACCACGGACTACCTGCTGCGCGCCACCGCTTCGTTCCTCGATCAGGGCCGGTTTCGCAACGACTGGCGCATCGATGAAAGCGACTGGGAAGAGCGCTTTCTGTACCTCGATGCCGCGTGGTGGACCAAGGCTGGCGATCACCAATGGCTGTCGCGCTTCCAGCAGGGCCACGCCTGGAAGTTGCCGTTCAACGGCGCGCAAACCCTCATGCCGTACGGGTTTCTTGAGTTCGCCAGCCAGGACCCGAGCAACAACAGGCGCCAGGACCTGCGCACCGGCCTCGGCCTGCGCTGGCAATGGTGGTTCGACGACGACATCTACAACGCCTACCGCGCGCACCTGACGGTTCGCACCGAATATCAACAATCCCTGGGCGGCAATCTGTATGAGGGCGGCAACGGTGTGCTGCTGGGCGTGGAGTTGAATTTCTGATGATGCGATTTCTATGGGTCGTGTGCCTGTTGCTGGGTTGCACGCTGGCGCGGGCCGATGAGCGAATTTTCTATCAACCGTTGAACGTCGACGCCAGCCTCAGCCAGACGCAATGGCGGCAGATCTGGCAGGACACGGCGCGGCAAGGCGCGCGCACGCTGATGGTGCAATGGACGGCTTACGGCGATTCGAACTTCGGTGGGCCGACGGGCTGGCTCGCCAACAGTTTGAAACTGGCCCACGAGCAAGGCCTGAACCTGGTGGTGGGGCTGGCCATGGACCCGGCCTATTACCAGCGCATCAATGAGCTGGACAGCGCCGGGCTGGCGATGTACTGGCAAGCGCAACTCGGTCGCTCGCTGGCACAACAACACGCGCTGCGCCAGGACTGGAAACTTCCGGTCATCGGCTGGTACCTGCCGCTGGAACTGGATGACGTGCACTTTCAGGCACTCGACCGCCGGCAAACCCTGCAACGCCAGCTTGAGGATTTTGCCGACAAACTCGATGCCCCCCTGCACGTCAGCGCGTTCAGTGCCGGCAAACTTGCGCCTCGGGTCAACGGGCAATGGCTGGGTGATCTGGCGATGAATTCGGTGCACGTCTGGTGGCAGGACGGCGCGGGCAACGGACGATTGCCGCCGCTGATACGGGCCGGTTACGCCAGCGCACTGCCTTGCTCGGTCGGCATCGTGCGCGAGGCGTTCCGTCAGGTCAGCGCCGAGGGACAGCCGTTCCGTGCGGACCCGGCCACGCCGGACGCGTCCCCGGCGGGCTGCCATCCAACGGCGGTGTTTTCGCTACGCTATCGCCCGTGGGGCAAGGTCATTCTCGACAACCAGCGCAAGGCCAAGGTGGGCGATGTACAAAACCATTGAAGATGAAGTGCTGAAAAAAACGGCGCCCGCCGAGCTAAAGGCGGAATTCATTCAACATGAATTCGAACGGCTGCACCGGTTTTGCCTGCTGATTTATGTCGCGAGCATCACGGTCTGGATGATGTTCGATTTGATCGTCAGCTTCATCGGCGGCCAGAGTTTTACCTGGCTCTCGTTTCTGTTTCTCGGGGTTTTGTCGACGGTTGCGACGGTCTTGCTGTTCACCCGTAAAGCGCGGCACTTCCATGTGCTGAATTTGATGTTTGTGTTCACGATTACCCTGGGCTTGCGCCTGGTCATTGACGGCTTGCCCGCCGACTTCCAGCCCGCCTGGCTGGTGCTGGCGGCATCGAGCACCTTGTACGGCGCGTCGGTGCTGCCCCTGAGTCGATGGTCTTTTTACGGTGCGCAGATCATTACCTGGTTGATGCTCAACCCGTTCTACAAGGCGCCGTTCGCGCTGCTGGAACTTCGGGGCGTGATGACGATGGCCTACACCGTGTTCCTCTGCGCACTGACGGTGTACAGCTTCCTCACCTTGCGCAAAGCCAAACTCTACAACTACATCATGTCCAAGCTGCTGCTGGAGCAGGCTTACATCGACACCCTGACCGAAATCCCCAATCGCCGTTCGTTCATGACCCAGGCCGGCAAGCAACTGCAAAGCGCACCCCGCGAGCACGACCACTACCTGGCAATGATCGATATCGATAATTTCAAGAAGGTGAACGACGTCTACGGCCACGACATCGGCGATGAAGTGCTCAAGCGTATTGCGGCGGATATCAAAGGGGTGATGGCCGACTTTGAGTACGCGCGATTGGGCGGTGAGGAGTTCGCGATTTACCTGGCAGGCGTGCGCCGTGATGACGTTGCGGCGTTGGCGGGCGAATTGTGTCGGGTGGTGAGGGAACGAGTGACGCAGCACCCGGTGACCATCAGCATCGGCCTGGCGCAGGTGGCGGACGATGACACGTTGAACCAGGCGCTGGTGAGGGCGGATGAGGCGTTGTATGCGTCAAAACATACGGGGAAGGATCGGTTTACGTTTTATCAGTGATGATTTGTGTTGTCTGTAAGGGCCTCATCGCGAGCAGGCTCGCTCCCACATTTGAAACGCGTCCCCCTGTAGGAGCGAACCTGCTCGCGATGCTGTTAGGGAACACCGCTATATACCAAAAGTCGCGACCAGGGCTAATGCTTGAGTGACGCCAGCACCCGCTCGGCGTTCGCCTCGCAAGCCATGCCTTGGGGTCGGGCATGGATGTTCTCGATGATGTTGAGCAACTTCGCCTTGCTCTGGGCAAGGTGCAGCTGCATCACTTCGATCTGCTCGACTTTACGCTCCAGCCCCGCCACCAGTTCGTCATGCTTGAACGTGCCCGTCGTGGCATCCGGCAACAGCAGCCTCAATTCTTCGAGGCTGAAACCAGCTTGCTGCGCACACTGGATGAGTTCCAGGGTTTGCAACGCTTGTGCCGGGTAGCGTCGATAGCCGTTGGCCTGGCGCTCCACCTGGCGGATCAGCCCTTGTGCCTCGTAAAAGCGGATACGCGAGGCGGTCAACCCGCTCAGCTGTGCCAATTCACCGATCTTCATCTGCGCCTCATTTGCCTGCTTGACATTAAAGTTAACTTTAAGCTTAGCCTCTACGCTTTACTGATGAGGAGTCAAGCATGTCGCCCTTCCAAGCGTTGAATTTGCCCAACGGCCAGACCATCGGCAATCGCATCGCCAAAGCCGCGATGGAAGAGAACCTGGCGGACACCGGCCAGGCACCGGCCGAGGCCTTGTTCCAACTGTATCAAGCGTGGGCCCAAGGCGAAGCCGGGCTGTTGCTGACCGGCAACGTGATGATCGACCGCCGCGCCATGACCGGCCCCGCTGGCGTGGTGCTCGAAGATGAGCGGCACCTTGAGCGTTTTCGCCAATGGGCGACGATTGGCCGTGCCGGCGGTGCGCAATTCTGGATGCAGTTGAACCATCCCGGTCGCCAGACCATGGCCAACCTCGGCCAGCAAGCCTGGGCGCCTTCGGCGGTGGCACTCGATCTGGGCGGGTTCTCGAAGATGTTTGCCGAGCCCAAGCCCATGACTGAGCGCGATATCGAAGAGGTCATCCGACGCTTTGCCACCAGCGCCGCGCTGGCGGAAAAAGCCGGGTTCACGGGCGTTCAGATTCATGCCGCGCACGGTTACCTGATCAGTCAGTTCCTTTCGCCGCTGAGCAATCGCCGCACGGATCGCTGGGGCGGTTCCCTGGAAAACCGCGCGCGTTTGTTGTTGGCAGTGGTCAGCGCCGTGCGCCAATCGGTGTCGCCTCATTTTTGCGTGGCGGTGAAGCTCAATTCCGCAGACTTCCAGCGCGGTGGCTTTGATGCCGACGATGCGCGGCAGGTCATTGAGTGGCTCAACGAGCAGCCGATTGACTTGCTGGAACTGTCTGGCGGCAGCTACGAAGCACCGGCCATGCAGGGCGAGGCGCGGGATGGCCGGACGCTCGCGCGGGAGGCGTATTTTCTGGAGATGGCCGGAGAGCTGGCCAGCGTGGCGCGCATGCCGGTGATGGTTACTGGCGGCATTCGGCGTTTGGCCATCGTCGAACAGGTGTTGGACAGTGGCATTGCCATGGCCGGGATCGGCACCGCGCTGGCGCTGGAACCGCAGTTGGTCAAACACTGGCGCGAAGGCCGCAACAGCCACCCGCAATTGCCGGCGATCCGCTGGAAGCGCAAACCGCTGGCCGCGCTGGCGAGCATGGCGGTGGTGAAGTTCCAGCTCCATCGCCTGAGCCGCGGACGCAAAACCCGGCCCGGGGTTTCGGCGCTGCTGGCGTTGGTGCTTGATCAGGTGTACCTCGCGCGGCGGACTCGTCAGTATCGTCGGGCGATGGGTCAATGATCCGGAGTTGATGTCGACGGCGAGATCGCCATCGCGAGCAGGCTCGCTCCCACATTGGATCTCCGGTGTTCACAAAACACCTGTAGGAGTGGGCCTGCCAAACTGGATCTCCAGCCTTCACAAAATCCCTGAGGGAAAAGGCCTGCCACACTGGATTTCCACCGCGAACAAAATCCCTGTGGGAGCGAGCCTGCTCGCGATGAGGCCCTGACAGGCACCCCAGAACTCAACCCGGAAGCAGGTCGTCGATATGTCGATACTCGGACTGCAATTGGGCCGCCAATACCTTACTGCGCCCGAGGCGGATCGGCCCGCGTTCTATGTCGATCAGCAGTCCCGGACAGGCGAGCACCGGCAATGTCGGCCACTCTTTAAGGCGGCCATCAGTAACCAGCAACAGCCGCTGCTTCTCCGCCGGAAAACGCTTCTGCCGCGCAGTGAGCCAGCGCCCCGCCTCACCCAACGCCGCCAGCAATGGCGTGCCGCCGCCTGCGCCCAACCCTTCCAGCCAGTCACGCAAACCGGTGGACGCTTTCAACCCCTGCACCTGCCATTTCGGCGTCTGGCCGCTTGCCGTGAGCAACGCCAAACGTGCCCGCTGGCGATAGGCGTCATCGAACAATTGCGCCAGCAACCCCTTGGCATCACTCAACGCCTGATGCCGCCGCGTCGAGGCCGACGCATCGACAATCACCAGCCACAGCTCATGGGGTGAGCGGGTGCGCAAGTGGAACAACACATCCTCACGCTGACGCGGGCGACCGTTAAGCAAAGTGCCCGGCCAGTTCACCGAACCACTACGTGCGGCATGGCGCTTGCCCTGCTTGCCATTATCCAGCCGTCCTGCACGGGGTCTGGCATTCGCCCCCGCATCAGATCGAGGGCGAATGCCTAGGGCTTTTTTGGCCAGCTCGGCACTTCACGTCGTGCACCGGTCGGCAACGCCTGGGCCGGCATTTCGCCCCATTGGCCCTGCCCTTCGACCCGCCCCTCATTAGGGCTTTGCGATTGGCTTGAAGCAGGCGGATTTTGTTGCGGTGAAGGGGGCGACGGTTCGCGACGACGGTGACGCAAGGCGAACTCGGCCACCGCGTCGATATCCTCGATGTCGATGGCGTTGGCCCCTCGCCACGCGGCGTGGGCACGGGCCGCGCGTAACCAGACCAGATCGGCGCGCAGGCCATCGACGCCAGCAGCAAAACAGCGCTCGGTAATCTGCGCCAGCGCGCTGTCGTCGAGCGGGATATTGGCCAGCGCGCTGCGTGCTTGCTCGCAACGTTCACGCAGCGCCTGCTGCTGGTTTTCCCATTGGGCGCAGAAGGTCTGCGGGTCGCTGTCGAAATCCAGCCGACGACGGATGATCTGCCCCCGCTCAATCGGCGCGGTGTGGCCACTGAGGGCAACGTTCAGGCCGAAACGGTCAAGCAGCTGCGGGCGCAACTCGCCCTCTTCCGGGTTCATGGTGCCAATCAGCACGAACTTCGCCGAATGCCGATGGGAAATGCCGTCGCGTTCGATCAGGTTGGTGCCGCTGGCCGCCACATCGAGCAGCAGATCAACGAGGTGATCGGGCAACAGATTGACTTCATCAACGTAGAGCACGCCGCCGTCGGCCTTGGCCAGTACACCCGGGGAAAACTGCGCGCGACCCCCGCTGAGGGCGGCATCGAGGTCGAGGGTACCGACGAGGCGTTCTTCTGTGGCACCGAGCGGCAAGGTGACGAACTGGCCGCTGGCGAGCAGGTCTGCCAGCCCTCGGGCCAAGGTCGACTTGGCCATGCCACGCGGGCCTTCGATCAGCACGCCGCCGATTTTCGGGTCGATGGAGGTCAGGCACAGGGCAAGCTTCAAGTCATCGGCGCCGACCACGGCGGAGAGCGGGAAATGGGGGGTGTCGGTCATCTTTAATACTCAGTCATGGTCGGGAAACACTCTGTGGCGAGGGAGCTTGTCGGAACGCCGCACCGTCCCGCTGGGCTGCGCAGCAGCCCCAAAACTATGGACACATTCTGTCAGACACACCGAAGGCTCAGCTTTTACGACTGCTTCGCAGCCGAGCGGGAGCAAGCTCCCTCGCCACAATTAGCGGACATTCGATACTTAAATGTCTTCTTCGATATCCAGCAACAAATTCTCCAGCGCCTCGCGGTATTCGCCCGGTTCTTTCCACATCCCCCGCTGCTGCGCTTCGAGCATGCGCTCAGTCATGTCGCGCAGTGCATGGGGGTTGTGCTCGCGAACGAACTCTCGGGTCGCCGGGTCCAGCAAGTACGCATCTGCCAGCAACGCGTACTGGTGATCGTCAATCAGCTGCGTCGTCGCGTCGAACGCGAACAGGTTATCGACCGTCGCCGCCAGTTCAAACGCGCCTTTATAGCCGTGACGCTTGACCCCGTCGATCCACTTCGGATTGGCCGCCCGGGAGCGAATCACCCGATTCAGCTCTTCCTTCAGGGTGCGGATCTTCGGCAAGTCCGGCTGGCTGTGGTCGCCATGGTAGCTGGCCGCCGCTTCGCCGCTGAGGCTTTCCACGGCGGCGAGCATGCCGCCCTGGAACTGGTAATAATCGTTGGAGTCGAGCAAGTCATGCTCGCGGTTGTCCTGGTTTTGCAGCACCGCTTGCACCTGGCTCAGGCGTTGGGCGAACTGTTCGCGAGCCGCCGTACCCTCGTCGGAGCCGCCGTAAGCATAGCCGCCCCAGTTCAGATAAACCTCGGCCAGGTCCTCGCGGCTTTGCCACAAGCGACCGTCGATGGCGCCCTGTACACCCGCGCCATACGCACCGGGCTTGGCCCCGAAAATACGCCAGCCGGCCTGACGTTTCGCCGCTTCTTCATCCAGGCCCGATTGCATCAGCGCTTCACGCTCGTCGCGCACCTTGGCGGCCAACGGGTTCAAGTCGTCGGGCTCATCCAGCGCGGCCACCGCTTGCACCGCCGCATCGAACAGGCGGATCAGGTTGGCAAAGGCATCGCGGAAGAAGCCGGACACCCGCAAGGTCACGTCCACCCGCGGCCGGTCGAGCAGGCTCAGCGGCAGGATTTCAAAATCGTCGACCCGCTGACTGCCCGTCGCCCAGACCGGACGCACACCCATCAATGCCATGGCCTGGGCAATGTCATCACCGCCGGTGCGCATGGTGGCGGTGCCCCAGACCGACAGGCCCAGTTGCCGTAAATGATCGCCGTGGTCTTGCAAATGCCGTTCAAGAATCAGGTTGGCTGACTGGAACCCGATACGCCAGGCGGTGGTGGTTGGCAGGTTGCGCACGTCCACCGAATAGAAATTGCGCCCGGTGGGCAGCACGTCCAGCCGGCCTCGGCTGGGCGCGCCGCTGGGGCCTGCCGGGACGAAACGGCCGCTCAGGGCGTCGAGCAAGCCGCGCATTTCCGCGGGGCCGCAGGCGTCCAGCCGTGGGGCAACGATTTCGCGCAGGTGGTCGAGGATGGCGTTTACCTCGGACCACTGCGCCTCCTGCGGAAGTGGGCCTGAATCTTGTGGAAGTGAACCTGAGTCTTGTGGGACTGGGCCTTTGTGGCGAGGGAGCTTGCTCCCGCTTGAGTGCGCAGCACTCACAACAGGGGCCGCTACGCAGCCCAGCGGGAGCAAGCTC
>NZ_RWIN01000150.1 GCF_009761815.1 Pseudomonas sp. PB120 | reverse complement strand
GGCGGGCCCACGGAGCAGGACCGGAGCGAGGGCATGCCGAGCCTAGGCGAGGCACCGAACGAAAGGGGCAAGAGCGCTTGGTTACTTGGCGCTTTTCCAAGTGACTCGCCGTAAGGGCGAAACCAATAGCGGCCGTTACCGCAGGAATGGATATGTACACCACAAAATCATAGCCGCCTGACCCACCGCCATTGCGAGCAGGCTCACTCCCACAAGCGCCCCCAAAAAGCCTAACGCCAATCCGCCACAATCCCATGCGCCAACGCAAACGACTGCGCCGCAATCGTCCGACGCTGAAACTCCGGCGCCTGCTCGGCCGTCGCCAGCCACAACATCACCGCCGCCGGAACCTCAGGCGGAGCAACGCCAGAACGCAACGCCAGCAAGCCTTTGTCCCCAATGGTGGCCTTGAGCGCCTCAGTCGTCACCACCCCCGGATTGAGGGTATAAGCACACACCCCGGCATGACCCAACTCCGTCGTCAGCACCCCGGACAACCGCGACACCGCCGCCTTGCCCGCGCCATACGCATACCCCCAGCCACCCTTGCCCGCCGCCACTGGCGGATCACTTTCACCGGCGCCGGAAGTGACATTGATCACCACCCCGCCCCCGCGCGCCACCATGTGTTCGGTCACCGCCCGGGTCAGCAGGAAGGGCGTCAGGATGTAACCCTTGAACATCCGTTCCAGGGTTTGCGCTTGCAGCTCCATGAACCCGGCGTTGAGGTCGCTGCCCTGATAGATCGCATTGTTGATCAGCACGTCGATGCGCCCGTACTCGGCCAGTACCGCCTCGCAGGCATCCAGCGCCGAGGCACTGTCGAGCAGGTCCATCGGCACCACGAGCACTCGGCAACCCAGCTCGCGCAACGCCTCAGCGGTGCCGTTGAGGCTGCCGGCCAGCGGCGCTCCGGCGGCATCGCGCAAGGCGTGTTCATGGTGCTCGCCCTCGTTGAGGGTGCGGGCACTGATCGCCAGGTCGAAACCGGCACGGGCGAACGCCAATGCCGCCTCGCGGCCAATCCCCCGGCTGGCGCCCGTGATGAAAGCCACTTTGTTCATGCCGATTCCTTTTAGAAGCGCGAGGCGCGGACCATGGCGTCCATGCCGCCATCGACGAACACCACGCTGCCGTGGACGAAGGAGGCTTGCGGCGACTGCAGGAAAGCCACCACTGCGGCGAGCTCATCCGGTCGACCGGAGCGGCCCAGGGGCGCGACGAAATCACGCGTGGCCTGGCCAAAGCGCGGATCTTCCAGCGACGCCTGGTGCAGCGGCGTGGCGACCGCGCCCGGCGCGACCACGTTCAAGCGCACGCCCAGCTTGCCCCAGCTCACCGCCAGATCGCGGGCGTAGTGGCTGACCGCGTACTTGGACGCGGCATAGGCATGATGAGGATGAGCGAGGTCGTCGGCCAACTGCAGCGCCAGGGCCTCATCGCCCGCGAGCATGGCTTCGACCATCGGCTGGCCATCCGGACCCGAATGCGTCGCCGCCACCGAGCCTATCACCAGTGCCGCCGGCTGTTCGCTCTTGGCCAACGCCCCTTGCAGGCCGGCCAGCAATTGACTGACGCCGAAATAGTTGACCGCCAGAATCACCGAGCAGGACGGCGCCGTGACACCGACCCCGGCGCAACAGATCAGCCCGTCGAGCACGCCGTCACACTGTTCCAGCACCTGTGCGATGGCGGCGTTACGTCCTTGAGCGGTGGACAGGTTGGCGATCACTTCAGCGTCGCTGCGATCGATGCCGATGACCTGGTGGCCGGCGGCGCGCATGGCGGCGGCGACGGCGGCACCGATTCCCGAGGCGCTACCGGTGATGGCTGTAATGGGCATAGTGGTTCTCCGTGATAGGTAGGCCCAGTATCGACAGGGCGAACGCGGAGCGGCATCGTCTATGCGGACTAAAAACTGTAGGAGCGAGCCTGCTCGCGATGGACTTCAACGATAACGCGGGCTGCCTGAATGCCCGCGGCGCCTGGACGTTTTTCGCGAGCAAGCTCGCTCCTACAGGGACAACTGACTGTAGGAGCGAGCTCGCTCGCGATGGTCGTCAACGATAACGCGGGCTGTCTGAATTCCCTCGGCGCCTGGACGTTTTTCGCGAGCAAGCTCGCTCCTACAGGGACAACTGACTGTAGGAGCGAGCTCGCTCGCGATGGTCGTCAACGATAACGCGGGCTGTCTGAATGCCCGCGGTGTCTGGACGTTTTTCGCGAGCAAGCTCGCTCCTACAAAGGGATAACTGACTGTAGGAGCGAGCTCGCTCGCGATGGACGTCAACGATAACGCGGGTTGTCTGGCTCAGGCCTGTCGGTAAAAAGGTTCGGCCAGTTTCAGCGGCGGCACCTTGATTTTCTCGGGCACTTTGAGCGTCAGCTTGGGTTTGCCCAAGGCCACCACGCTGTTGAGCAGGATGCGCACCAACTCGGTCTGGCGCCTCACGCCCGTCTTGGAGAAGATCGAACGCAAATGCGCCCGGGCGGTGTTGCGGCGGATGTTCAAGGCTTCGGCGGCTTCCTCCAGGGACAGGCCGTTGGTCAATTCCATGGCCAGCGCCGTCTCGGCCTTGGTCAGGTTGAACAACTGCTTGGTCACCACTTCGCTGGCCAGTGATTTGCTCGCTGCGTCGCGGATATACACCAGCGCCGCCGGCTGGCCCTTCTCCTCTGCCCAGTCCAGAGATGGGATCGATTCGACCACCACGCCGAGATTGACCAGCCCGGAGGGGCGTGTCACCGACATGGCTTCGGCATTCTTCGGCGCATCCGGGGAGAACGCGGCGCGAATCAAGCGTTGCAGCTCGCGGTTGTCGCTGGGATAGGTCGCTTCGAGGCGCCCGCCCACCAGTTTCAGGCCATCGGACTGGGCGAGGATTTCCTGGGCCACCGGGTTGATCTGCAACACGCTACCGCTCTCGTCGAGTACCAGCGTGGCCACCGACAAGCGACTGATGGCCTGGGAATACAACTCGGTCAGCGAGACGCTGCGATCCAGCAGATTATGCATCTGCAACGCCCGACGCAGATGCGGCAGGAACATCGCGCACAGTGCCCGCTCGTTGGCGCAAAAGTTAATGGAACGTTTGGGCCGGGTGATGCGAAAGCGCAGCTTGCCGCCGTCCGGGGTGGAAATGTCGGCGCCCATCACATGGTAAACGTCGCTGGGGCCGCAGAAGGTCTTGAAGTAGGCGCTGTGCTCCCACTCCGACGAACTCATGATGTCGTCGACAGTAAAGACATGGTCCAGCGGCTGGCCGGCGAACGGCGTGTAGGTCTGCGGATAGGTCATGTAGCAAACGTCACCGGCGCCTTCGATATCGCCGGCGATGATCATCAGGCCCATGTCCTGCTGATCCGGCACCCGCAGGATCAGGGTGACGAAATTGGCATCGTAAAGATGGAGGAAGCTTTTGAGGGCATGGGCCATCCGCTTCGGATCCAGGGCGCCGTCATAGATTTCGCCCACCAACTCGCTATAACGGGTGAGGTCCAGGCCCAGGCTCTCCAGGACTTCGTTATTCAAGACAACGTCTTGCATAGTCTTCTCCTCGCGCGGGTAAGGACTACGTCCTTCCCTTATTATTTTTATAATTTTGGCTGGGGGGAACTCAGGGTTCCCCCTCTTGACTGCAACTTGCCTGCGTCTCAGTGTCCCTGTCGTCAGCGCCCTCCACAAGAGGCTCGACAGCTTTATTTACCGCTATTGAGCATCACGCGCGGCAGGGCTTTTTTTCAGCTGGAACTGACCCTGTGCGACCGTGGGTTTACGTACTCGTTGAGTGACCAGCGGTCGCCCGCGATTGAACCAGGCCGCCAGCGCCGGCAGCAGGAAGATCGCTCCCAGCACGTTGACCAGGAACATAAACGACAGCAACACGCCCATGTCGGCCTGGAACTTCAGTGGTGCAAACGCCCAGGTGCAGACGCCGATGGACATGGTCACCGCCGTGAACACCGCCGCCGTGCCGCGTTGGCACATGGCTTCATAAAACGCTTCACGCAGGTTGGCGCCCCGCAGCATTTCGTGCTGGATACGCTCGTACAGGTAAATGCCGTAGTCGACCCCTACCCCCACGCCCAACGCCATCACCGGCAACGTGGCGACTTTCAGGCCGATGCCAAGCAGGGTCATCAGGGCGTTGCACAGGATGGCAACAATCGCCAGCGGCACCAGAATGCACAGTACCGCGCGGATTGACAGGAAGGTCAGCCAGCAAAACAGCGCCACCGAACCAAACAGCGCCCCGAGCATGATGACTTCCGCGCGCTTGACGGCTTCGTTGGACGCCGCCATTACCCCGACGTTGCCGCCGGCCAGGAGGAACTCTGCTTGTGGCGAATTGACCTCGGCAATGATCCGTTTGGCTTCGTTGATCGCATGGGCCACGGTGCTGCCTTCGTGGTCGGTCAGGAACACCAGGATCTGCATCTGCTGGCAGCCGTCGGTCACCAGGCCGTCATCCGGAATATAGGCGCGCGCGCCCTGGCTCAGGCCACGGGAGGAACCCGGAATCGCCGCCCAGCGTGGATTGCCTTCGTTGTTGCCGGCGATCACCCGCTTGCCCATGTCCGCCACGCTCTGGATCGATTGCACGCCAGTGACCGTGCGCATGCGGAAATCGAAAGCTTCCACCGCTCGCATCACGGCTGGCGACAGGCAGCCTTCGTCGACGCCTTTGACCTGGACGAACACCGACATCACATCGAGGCCGATGGCGTAGCTGCCGATGATTTTGGCGTTGTCCTGGTTGTAGCGCGAATCGGCTCTTAGCTCCGGCGCACCGGCGCCGATATCGCCCACCGCCAGGTCACGTGCCTTGTAGGCCCCGGCCAACAGCAGCAACAGGCTGATCGCAAACACCCCGAGGGCCGGCCCCGGTTCGGCCAGCGCCGACAGACGCCACCACAGGCGATGCTTGCCTTCCGGCCGGGTTTGCGCCCGGCGCAACAGAGCCGGTTCCAGGCGCAGGTAGGAAATGATGATCGGCAGCATCAGTTTGTTGGTGATGATCATCAGCATCACGCCGATGCACGCCGTCACCCCCAGTTCGTGGACGATGGGAATGTCGATCAGCATGATCACCGCGAACCCCAGGGCGTTCATCAGCAAGGCCAGGGAACCCGGGATGAAAATCTTGCAGAACGCCGAGCGTGCCGCGTCTCTGGAACTGCTGCCGGCCAACACGTCCTGCTTCCAGGCGTTGGTCATCTGCACCGCATGGGACACGCCGATGGAGAAGATCAGGAACGGCACCAGAATCGACATCGGGTCGATGCCCAACCCCAACAGCGGCAACAGGCCCAACAGCCAGACCACGGGAAGCAACGCCACCGCCAATGCCACCACGGTCAGGCGCAAAGAGCGGGAATACAGCCACAGCAACAACCCGGTGATCACAAAGGCCACGACAAAGAAGCCGATCACGGTGTTCAGGCCTTCGACCACATCGCCCACCAGCTTGGCGAAGCCGACGATATTGATCTCGATGTCCGGGCTGTTGTACTTGGCGCGGATGTCTTCCAGGCGCTTGGCGATGTCGACATAGGAGACGGGCTTGCCGGTCACCGGGTCGGTGTCCTGCAGGTCGGCGCGGACCATGGCCGACTTCAGGTCGTTGGCCACCAGACGGCCGACTTGCCCCGAGGCCGCCGTGTTGCTGCGCACTTGCGCCAGGTCTGCGGCGGTGCCGCTGAAACGCGGTGGCACCACCACGTCGCCAAAGAAGCCTTCCTCGGTGATTTCGATGTAGCGCACGTTCGCGGTAAAGAGCGATGTCACGCTGGGGCGGCTGACCCCGGAGATGAAAAACACATCGTCAGTGACTTTGCGCAGAGTCTCCAGGTACTCGTTGTTGTAGATGTCGCCCTCGCCCTTCCAGTGCACGCTGACCAGCAGCCGGTTGGCCCCGGTGAAGTAACGGCTGAATTTGAGAAAGTTGACCATGTACGCATGGGTCACCGGGATCTGCTTGTTGAAGCCCGGGTCCAGTTGCGTGTGCGTCGCGCTGTAGCCCAGGCCCACGGTGACCAGGATAAACAGTGCCAGCAGCCCCTTGCGCCAGGCCATCAAGTGGTCGGCGCATGTGTCGACGCAGCGCGTCACCCAGTGTTTATCTTGATTCATTGCCCGCCTCTCATTTACTGGGTGGCCTGTGTGGCCGCTAGGGCAGCCACGCTGCCACTTGAACCTTGCAATACGCCGCGCTCGCCGCCGACCAGAAGGCGTGAGCCCACCATCGTCGCCGAGGTCAACGTGCCCAGCCCGGACAGGCGGCCGACGCCGACCAACGCGCCCTGTGCATCCAGGCGCACCACCGAGCTGCCGGCGCCGACGATCACGATGCCGGTGTGATCCGGCAGTACCACATGGCCGTACAG
This sequence comes from Pseudomonas sp. PB120, assembly GCF_009761815.1. GTDB lineage: Bacteria > Pseudomonadota > Gammaproteobacteria > Pseudomonadales > Pseudomonadaceae > Aquipseudomonas. The sequence goes on along the minus strand of NZ_RWIN01000150.1, from coordinate 11,630 downwards.
CGGTAATTGATTGCCGACGTTTACCGGGGTCCAGCTGTCGCCGAAGTCGTGGCTGACAAACACATGCCCGCGCATGCCGTAGGTCACCCAGTTGTCCGCGCTCAGGCGCACGATGCCGAACAGCGAGCCGCTGTAGAACGGCGGCAGGGTTTGCCAGTGCTGCCCGGCATCGTCAGTGCGCAGTACCAGGCCCTGCTCGCCCACCAACATGCGACGACCGTCGCTGCCGCCGGCCATGCTGTTGAGGTGCGCACTGTCGATATCCAGGGTTTGCGGGGCCCATGTCTGGCCGGCGTCGGCGGATTGATAGAACTTGCCAAAACTGCCGAAGGCCATGACCTTGTCGCCACCACCGGTCCAGATGCCGAGCAGCGGTTCGCCCAGATCGGCGTCGTAACGTATTTCCTGCCAGGTGCTGCCGGCGTCCATGGAACGCAGGATCCAGCCGTCATGCCCGACGGCCAGCAAGCGCTTGTCGTCCAGGGCCACCACGGCAGTCAGGGTCGCGTTACGCTGAGTGGCGACGGTCGCGGGTTGCCAGCTGACGCCTTGGTCATCGCTGAGCAGGATGCTGCCGCGCTCACCCACGGCGACCACGCGCGAGCCAAGATTGAGCAGGCCGTTGATCTGCACCCGATCCGGGCGCGTGGCCAGCAACTCGGTTTGAGGCGCGGTTTTGGGGGAAAAGGTGTAGCCAATGGTCAGGGCGACCACCAGGCAAACCAGGTAACCGATTACCGAGCGCATGAGCAACGCTCCTGTTCGGGGCACGCGTACATAGGGCAGGTCATAGGGCCAATCCTCTTGTTCTTGTCAGGCGCCGAGGCATGCGAGGTACGCGAAATAAGCGTTGCCTCGAGGGGAATAGTCGGGGGTAGGTGTGTTTCAGACATCGTCCAAATGGCTTATGGAATGGCGCAGATGGCTTGGGGGGTGGTCTTGTTGCGGGGATGTATCCACTCCCCTCTGTGGGAGTCAGCCTGCTGGCGATGGGCGTTGAGACAACGCGATCATCCAGACAGGGCGCGTTATCGTTGAAGTCCATCGCCAGCAGGCTGGCTCCCACAGGGGTTGTGGTGGTCAGGCGTAACCAAGGGCTCTTGCCCCTTTCGTTCGGTGCCTCGCTCCGGCCTTACGAGGGGGCGAACACCGCAACAGGGCCGCGAGGCGGCCTGACAGCCGACCGGTTTTTTGCGGATGTGCCTGGTTCCAAAATGTGGGAGCCAGCCTGCTGGCGATGGGCGTAGAGACAACGCGGTCATCCAGACAGCCCGCGTCATCGTTGACGTACATCGCCAGCAGGCTGGCTCCCACAAGGGCAGGCATTTCCCATGTAGGAGCGAATGGCGGTCAGGCGAGGTAGAGGATCACCAGGTCGTTGATCACCGACGGTCGGTCCTGGCCCACCACGTGGGTGGTCAGTTCCAGGGTCAACTGGGTGCCGCGGGACGAGATATCGACTTTTTTCACCCGTGCCCGCGAATGGATGCGCGAGCCGGCCGGTACCGGTGCCGGGAAGCGCAGGCGGTCGGAGCCGTAGTTGATCTGGGTGCTGAAACCGGTGATCTCGAAGCCCAGCGCCATTTTCATCCGTGACTGCAGCACCTGCACCAGTGCGCCATGGGCGATGGTGCCGCCGAACGGGCTTTGCAGGCGCGCGCGTTCCGGGTCGGTGTGGATCCAGTAATCGTCGCCCGACAACTGGGCAAACGCGTCGATCAGGGCCTGGTCGACTACCACGACGTTGCTCCAGTCGCTGTACTGCTCACTGACCAGGGACTGCAACGCCGCCTCGTCGTTGAGGTCGATCTGCCGGGCAGCCGGCTGTTCCGAAGCCGCCGGTGCCGGCTCGCTGTCCTGCGCGGGCGGCAGTTCGAGGCTCGCGGCATCCTTGTCCACGCCGGTGAAGCGCAACAGACGATTGCCCTTGGCATCGACTTCGGCGAACACAGGCTGCAATGGCATGCCGATGCGAATTTCATCTTCGGCCAGGCCGACCAGGTTGGTGTTGATACGCACGCCCTGGGCCAGTTCGACCACCGCCAGTTTCTGCGGCATTTCATCCATGAAGTCGGGCAACGTGGCGATGCGCGTCACGGTGTAGCTGTACAGCGTCGCGGCGCCGTCGACTTCGCGCCAGGCCAGGTCATGCTCCAGGCAGACCGTGCAATGCCGGCGCGGGTAGAAATTCCAGTGGTCGCAGGCGTTGCATTGCTGGATCAACAGGCGGCGAGCCTTCAGGCCCTCCCAGAACGGTGCGGAAATCTGCGTCGGGACCGGCATCGGTTTGTTGTTGGACATGTGTTTATGCTCCCTGAAGTATCAATGCGCCCTGCTCACTCATCACGCCGCCGGTGCCGGAGACGTAGACGTTGTCGCAGCGCCCCAGTTGCCGCTCACCGGCCGCGCCCGAGATCTGCGTCACCGCCTCGATCACCTGGCTCATGCCGCCGGCCGAGGCCGACTGACCGAAACTGAGTTGCCCACCGTGGGTGTTCATCGGGAAATCGCCACGCCAGGTCAGGTCGTGCTCGCGCACGAACGCCATGCCCTCGCCCTTGGCGCAGAAACCAGCGTCTTCCAGGGTCAGCAAGGTGGTGATGGTGTAGCAGTCGTAGATCTGCGCCGCGTGCATGTCCGTTGGCTTCAGGCCGGCCATGGCGAACGCCCGCTGGGAGGCCGGGCCGATCGGGGTGTTGATCATGTCTTCGGCATAGGACGGCGACTTGAACGCCAGGTGTTCGCCAAACCCGGTAATGAAAGCCGGGCGCTTGCGGCAACGCGCCGCCACTTCCTTGCTGGTGATGATCATCGCCGCGCCACCGGCCACCGGCATCACGATCTCGAGGACGTGCAGCGGGTCGGCGACCATTTTGCTCGCCAGTACTTGCTCGATGGTCAGCGGCTGGCCATAGAACATCGCTTGCGGGTTGGCCAGCGCATTGGTGCGCTGGTCGACGGCGATCTTGGCCATCGCGCGCTGGTCGTAGTCGTATTGCGCGGCGTAGCGCTGGGCGATCATGGCGTAGCCGGTGTTCTGGCCCATGTGCCCGTAAGGCAGGTCGAATTCCGCTTCCGGTGCGCCAAACGCCGTGCTGTGTCCACCGTAGCGCATGGACCGGGCCATCCAGCTCGGGTCCTCGTCGGGGCCGAGCGGTGCCATGCGCGCCGGGATGACGCACAGCACGGCCTGACACAGGCCCAGCTCGATGGCGGCGGCAGCACGCCAGACCATGCCCACCGACGTGCAACCCCCAAGGTCCACCACTTCGGCGAAGTTCAGGCGCAGCCCCAGGTACTCGGCGGCCATGGCCGGTACAAACACCGATGCTTCATGAAAGTGCGGGCCGTTGATCACCAGCCCGTCGAGGTCCGAGGCTTTGAGCCCGGCATCACGCAACGCCTGAGCCGCCAGGTCGGCGACTTGCTCAAGGTGAAACATCTTGGGCGCGGTCGCGTATTTTTCCGGTTTGTATTGTGCGGTGCCAACAATGGCCGCATGCCCTTTGAGCCCCATAATGCCTCCCTGCCGAAGCGTTGAGCCACGGCGATTTCCAGTGGTGTTGAAGGTCCGGGCACGCTGATGCGGCCCGGTCCTTGATCGGTCGATCAGAAGGTGTATTTCATCGAGAACGTGGCGTAGTCGCGGTCGGCGAACGGACGCTGGATCGGGTCCGGTTCACCCAGGTAGGCGATGTATTTGAAGCCCAGTTCCAGGTTGCTCAGGTACTTGAAGGTCGTGCCCGCGCTCAGGCGTCGGTCGCCCTGGATGCCGGAGATGCTGCCGGCCATGGGTGTGGATCCGCTGAAGACGTCGGAGAAACTGAAGGGGACTTCCAGATCCCAGCCTTGGAAAACTCCCGGATAACTGAACGATGCGCCCACGGTGTAGGCACTGGAGGACTTGGTGCGCATGCCTGCGCTGGTGTTGTAGGTATAGTCATTGGAGGACGCCACCAAAGGAGCCACTTGAGGAATGAGGTTAAGGCCTTGCAGGTTCGGCGCGGCGGAAGCGTCGTCGACGCTGTCGACCTGCACGCGGATCACTTCGGCGGTCAGGGTGGTCTGGCTGGCCCAAGGGCGGTCGCCCAGGATGCGCATCGCCGACAATTGCATTTGCTGGCCCTTGCCCCGAGCCGGCACTGCGCCGAGGCCGGTATTGACCATCACCGGCGCACCGTCGCGGTACGACCATTCGCCACCGACTTGGTATTCGCCAATCTTGGTCGAGGCGCTGATACCGGTCAGCTTGATGTCTTCGAAGTACTTGATCCGATAACCATTGGTCGCCAGGGCGTATCGACCGCCACCGACCGCCACCGGGTCGTAACTGACCAGCGCGGTAGCCGGGTTCTTGTCGTGGTAGTTGACGTGGAACAGCGACAGTTCGACGGCGGGCACCGGGCGATAACGCACTTGCACACCCCACTGGCCGCCATCGCGCGGGTCGTCAGTGCCGCGGTAAGTGACCTTCTGCCCGTTGGCGTAGATGAACTCGCGACCCGGGCCCACCACATCGCTGGACGACAGGTAGCTGCCCACCGGCGGCAACTCGGTGCCCTTCCATTCGTATTGCACATAGGCGCCGAACGTCAGGCTCGGATTGAGGCGGTACGAACCGGAGAACTGGCCTACCGGCAACAGCACTTCCTTGACTTCAACACCCGGTTGGGAGGCTTTCACTGCGTCGGAAGGGTTCTGTACGCCGTTCACGCCCGGGTAGTACAGACTCTCGCCCCAGGATTCGATGTGGCGCCCGGCCTTGACGTCGAGCATGGTGTCGTTTTCGAAGCGCCAGCCGCTGAACACATAGGCGTCGAGCAGACGGCTGCGGCCACCGCTGTAGTAGCGGGTGTCGCTGGTGAACTCGTCGTTGCTCCCCGACTTGTTCACCGTGCGCGGTGAGTCGTTATCGTTGCTGTTGTGGTAGACGTCGTCGTAGAAGGTACTGGCGCGGACCACGGCGCCGTAGTTGTCTTTGCGCAGGATCATTTCGCCCAGCGCGCCTACGCGGTTGGTGGTCAGGCTGCCGCGATCGAAGTTGCGGTCAGCATCGTCGGCGTTGGCGTTGCCGAGCAAACGATCGCTCTGCTTGCCGGTGCGCAGACCGATGCCGTAGCTGGTCGTCACCGACCAGTCCATGGTCAACCCGTTGTCGAACTCGATCGTATCCCCGGCCCATACCGGCGTGGACACCAGCGCAATCGCCGCTGCCAGGCCGCTGACCTGAAATGCGCTCGAAACCATGACCGTAGACTTATTGTTGTTTTTGTTGATCACACTGTCTCTCCTGAAGGGCAACCGAAAGGCTGCCTGGAATGTTCAACACTGCTGCCGTGCCGCCCGCTCAGAACACCTTGAGCGGTGTAGCTGCGCACGCTCCCCTTACAGCACTCCGGTAGCGGTATCGCCCCCGGTCCTCTTCCCGCTCCAGCGACCCTTCGGCCACCAGATAGTTGGCGTGCGCCAACGTTTCGCCCAACGCCATCAGTTCGTCGAAACGACCCGACAGTTTTGGAAATAAAACGGCCATCAGTTCGAGCGCAGTTCGCGGTTCTTCACAGTTGGCCAGCACCAACGCCAGATGCGCCCGGTGATGCGCCTCCAGTTGATCCAGACGCTGATGCAAATTGAAAAAAGGTCGTTCGTGCGCCGGCAGCACCAGCACGCTGTCGGGCAAGGCACGCAAATGCTCGATGGAGTCGAGCCAGTCACGCAGCGGGTTGGCCAACGGCTCCGTGGCGTGCACGCCCACGGTGGAGGTAATGCGCGGCAGCACCTGATCACCGGAAATCAGCAAGCCGTCTTCGGCGGCATACAGACAGGCATGTTCTGGCGAGTGGCCGCGGCCGATGACCACCTGCCAGGTACGGCCACCGATGTCGAGGACACTGCCCTCACGCAGACGGCGGTAATGGTTCAGCGGCGCCGGCAGAAAATGCGCATTGCTCATCACCCCGAACATTTCGGTGCTCTGCTCGTCCGCCACGCCCGCCTTGCGGTAGAAATCGAGAAAGTCCCAGCCCGGTGGCTGATCGGCGGGAAACCGGACGTGCAACGACTGGAACTCGTGGGCAGTCATGTACACCGGGCAGTGGAAACGCTCCGACAACCAGGCGGCCACCCCGGCGTGGTCGGAGTGAAAATGGGTGCAGACCACCGCCAGCAGCGGCAGGCCTTCACACACGCCCGCCAGCACGTGGTCCCAGACTTCACGGCTCTGCTCGGTGTTCATGCCGGTGTCGACCACCACCCAACCATCGGTGTGGCGCAGCAGGTAGAGGTTGATGTGGTCCAGGCGAAACGGCAGCGGCATGCGCAGCCAGAAAACCCCTGGCGCCACTTCGAGCACCTCCCCGGCATCGGGCGCCTGCGGCCACGGATACCGCAGGCCGCCGCGCAGCTCGTGGCCGTTCGTGTCCAGATCAGTCATGGGGTCACCGCGAAAGGTGCGAGGCCGGCCCGCGCCAGTACCTCTGGCGAATAAGGCACATACGAACGGGCTTGCTCGTCGCGGATGAACAGCGGATCGGTGCAACGTTGCGGGCAGTAGCCCTGGCGCTGCAGATCGACCTTGCGCAACTTGTAGCTCGCGGTCAGGTCGGCCGCCTGGGTGACGCGCACGAACACCGGGGCTGCATAGCGCGGCAAGCGCGCGTCGGTCAGGGCGTACAGGGCGTCGGGATCGAAGGCCCGGTCCGGTTGCATCAGCACCGCAGCCATGCCGGCGCGGCCTTCATGTCCGGGGACCTGGACGCCATAGACATTGATCAATTCCAGGCCCGGCAAATCGCCCAAGGCATCCGCCACTTCCTGGGTCGACACGTTCTCGCTCTTCCAGCGATAGGTGTCGCCGATGCGGTCGACGAAGTAGCAGTAGCCGTCGGCGTCCTCGCGCAGCAAGTCGCCGGAACTCCAGTAGGCATCGCCCTCGCGCAGCACGTTGCGACGGATCTTGCTCTCGGTGGCCTCCGCCGAGGTGTAGCCCTCGAAGCGCCCGGCGCCGATGTCCGGGTGATCGACGATGAAGCCCATCGCCTCGCCAACCTCGCCCACTTCGCACAGTTGATAGAAGCCGTTTTCGTCCCGCGGGTGGCAGTCGTTTTCGACGTCGTAGCGCACCAGGCGCACGTTGGTTTTGTTCCAGTCAGGCACGCGGCCGACAGAGCCGAAATGGTTGTCGACGTTGATGATCGCGGCATTGGCCTCGGTCGCGCCCCAGCCTTCGAACACCTGGATCGGGCCGAAGCGTTCCAGCCAGCGCTGCCAGGTGTCCGGCGACAGCCCCGCACCGAGCATGCAGCGCAAGCTGTGGTCGCGGTCCCCGGCCTGCGCCGGCTGATTGAGCAAGTAGCGGCAAATCTCGCCGATGTACTGGAAGATGCTGATCTGGTGCCGCGCCACGTCTTTCCAGAATTCGCGCACGCTGAACTTGCGGCGTATCACGATGGACGCACCGACGCGCAACGCAGTGGAGGTCACCGACGTAGCGGCCGCGCCGTGGTACAGCGGCAGGCAGCAATAGAACACGTCTTCGCAAGTGACTTGCAGGGTGGGTTCCATCACATCGCCGGAGGACATCCAGCGCATGTGGCTATAGCGCGCCGCCTTGGGCAGACCGGTGGTGCCCGAGGTGAAGATCAGCAGGGTTGTCGTCTGCGCATCGATGTGAGCGCGGATATCACGGGGGAACGGTGTGCGCGGGGCTTTTTCCAGGCGCGCATCGAAATGCCCGTCCACGCTTTTTGGCAGTGCGCCGCTCCAGGGATTTTCCGCATCGCGGATCAGCCAGCACGGCAGCGACGGAAAGTCTTCGGTGGCCTGCACGTTGGCCAGGCATTCTTCGCCGACCACCAGCGCCTTGGCATCGGTGGTTTGCAACGCATGCAGCAACGGTTTGCCACTGACCTGGGTGTTGATGAACGCCACCACCACCCCGAGCTTGACCAGGCCGAACCAGGTGCTGAAAAACGCCGGACGGTTTTCCATGGCCAGGGCGCAGACATCGCCGGCGCGCAGGCCATTGGCATAAAAGGTGTGGGCCATCTGATTGGCCCGCGCATCGACCTCGGAGTAACTCAGGACCTCGTCGCCGTAGATCAGGAACGGGCGCTCGCCTCGTTCACGCGCCTGGTGTTCCAGACGGTCGGCCAGGGTATAGAGGTCACCCGGCTTGATCTGGCTGACGGCGACCGAGCGCTTGTCGAGCAGCGCCTGGGTCTGCTCGCGTGGCACGGGTGGGGTCGGCAGGAAACCGTTCAAGTCGTTGAGATTCATTGCGCCACCTCCTGGGTGATGACGGGATGGGTGGGGTAATCGGAGTAGCCAGTCGAGCCCGGCGTATAGAGGGTCTTGCGGTCGAAACCGCTCAGCGGCAGACCACGTTTGAGGCGCTCCACCAGGTCGGGGTTGGCAATAAAGTGACGACCAAACGACACAGCAGCCCCCTCGCCCGACGCGAGCGCGGCACTGGCCGAAGGGCCGTCGAAACCATCGTTGAGAATCAGGGCATGCGGGCTGTGTTGCCGCGCGAGGGCGAAGGCGTCGAGGTCGCTCAACGGTGAACGCATGATGTGCAGGTAAGCGAGGCCCAACGGCGCCACGGCTTCGCACAAGGCTGCGGCCGTGGCCGCCGGATCACGGTCGTCGATGTCGTTGTACGGGTTTCCCGGGCACAGGCGAAAGCCGACCCGCCCGGCACCGATGGCACCGGCCATGGCCTCGATCACTTCCTTGGCAAAACGCACCCGCCCCGCCGCATCACCGCCATAGGCGTCGTCGCGCTGGTTACTGCCGGCGGCCATGAATTGCATCGGCAGGTAGCCGCTGGTGCAGTGCAGCTCGACGCCGTCGAAACCGGCCAGGCGCGCATTCAATGCCGCCCGGCGATAGTCTTCGATCACTTCGCCGATGCCTTGCAGGGTCAGCGCTTGTGGCGCATCGGTGTCCACCAGGCCCGCCACGTCGCTGAATACCTGGGTCCGGGCACGCAGCGCCGAAGGGGCTACCGTGGCCGCACCCGCCGGCTTGTTGTGCTGGCTGGCGGCGCGACCGACGTGCATCAATTGCAGCACGATGCGTCCGCCTTCGGCATGCACGGCCTCGGTGACCTGCCGCCAACCGGCGATCTGCTCGCTGCTGTAGATGGCCGGCGTACGGCAATAGCCCAGGCCACTGGCAGACGGCGCGGTGCCTTCGGCGACGATCAACCCGGCACCGGCACGCTGACGGTAGTACTCGACCATGTCGCTGCCGGGCACCGCATCGGCAAGAGCGCGGCTGCGCGTCATGGGAGCCATGACGATGCGGTTGGCCAGTTGCAGCTCGCCCAGGGCGACCGGCTCGAACAAGACGCTCATTTCAATACCTCAGCTTCTTATTGTTTTCAGGCTGTCGGGGGACTTGCCGCCAGGTGGGCAAGCACTGACACGCCAGCGAATATGGGCTGAATGATTGACGTTGAACGCGAGCGAAACATCGTCCGACAAGACTAGGTTCGCTATCCTTTGCGCCGGCTCACGCGCAGCGGCAAAAGATGGTCTGAATGGACGATGAAAAAAATGCCACGCGCACTGAGCATTCCCATCAACTAAAACAAAACCGGGAGCACCCGCAGTGAACCATTCCCCCCCCGTGACATGGCGAACGCACTACGCGCTGTTCGTGCTCGCCAGCATCTACGTGTTCAATTACATCGACCGACAATTGATGGCGATCCTGATCGAGCCGGTGAAGCTTGAATTCGGGATCAGCGATACCGAAATCGGCCTGCTCTCGGGGGTGACTTTCGCCGTCTTCTACACCGTGTTCGGCTTCCCGATGGGGCGTCTGTCGGACCGTGTCGGGCGCAAGCCAGTCATTGCTTTCAGCTGCATTGCCTGGAGCCTGATGACCATGCTCTGCGGCATGGCCGGCAGCTTTCTGACCCTGGTCATGGCGCGCGTCGGCGTGGCCGTTGGTGAAGCCGGCGGCACGGCGCCGTCGGTGGCCATGGTGTCCGATCTGTACCCGGCCAGTCGTCGTTCCACCGCGTTGTCGGTGCTGATGCTGGGTTCCAGCCTGGGCGCGATTGTGGGCCTCGGACTGGGCGGCTGGATTGCCCAGCACCACGGCTGGCGCTATGCGTTCCTGCTGATCGGTGCACCGGGCATATTCCTTGGTTTGCTGCTGTTACTGACCGTCCGCGCGCCCAAGCGCGTCGCGCCGCTGGGCATTGTCGCGCCCCAACAGGACGGCTGGCTGCAAACCCTGGTCGAGCTGTTTCGCATGCCGTCGTTCCTGTTGCTGGTACTGGCTGGCGGTGCGGCGGCCATCGCCGGTTACGCCATCGGCACCTGGAGCCCGAGCTTCCTGATCCGTTCCCACGGCCTCAACCTGCAACAAGCGGGCTTCTTGCTAGGCGTGGTGGGTGGCACCGGTGCGACCTTCGGCACCTTGATCTGCGGCATCCTCACCGACCGCATGTCGCGGCGCGATGCCGGCTGGCAGATCGGCGTACCGCTGCTGGGCACGCTGATCTGCATCCCCTTCGCCCTGGCCTACTTCCTCTGGCCACAAGGCACGGCCTTCCAGCTCGGCAGCATCGCCGTCCCGCAAGCGTTCCTGTTCTACAGCGCCTTTGCCTTCTTTGGCGTGTGGTGGGCAACACCCTGCCTCAGCGCCATCACTCACCTGTTCCCGGCCACACGACTGGCCCAGGCCACGTCGATTTTCCTGATGTCCATGACCCTGCTGGGCGTCGGTGTCGGGCCGTTGCTGGTGGGCATGCTCAGCGACTTTTTCGTGCCGAGAATGGGCGGTGAATCCCTGCGTTTCGCCCTCGCCTCGTCGGTGTCGATGCTGGCATTGGCCAGCGTGTTCCTGGCCCTGGCACTGCCGCGTTATCGCCAGCAAATCAACAACCCTGCCGTGCTGCCCGTCCCTGTCCGGACCGTGGCGGCCTGAACCTCTTCATCCACACACCCACGCCGCTGCAACCTTGTCTGGTTCCAGCGGCTTTTTTTCGAGGTTTTTATGAGTAGCAGCGCCGTACAGATCTGCAACCTGCTTTACCGTTACGCCGAGTGCCTGGACGCCGGGCAACTGGTCGAGGCCGCCGAGCTGTTCCGCCATGCGCGCATCAAGGTCAAAAGCCAGGGCGACCCCATCGATCACACGGCCCTGCTGGGCATCTGGCAACAACGCGTCAAGCTCTACCCCTGCGGGACACCGCGCACCAAACACGTCATCAGCAACCCGATCATCGACATCGACGAAGCGGCCGGTAGCGCGACGATCCGGTCGTATTACACGGTGCTGCAGGCGACTGATGCCCTGCCCCTCCAACCTATCGCCGCCGGGCGCTACGTGGATGAGTTCGAGTGTGTCGACGGGGTTTGGCGGTTTCGTTTTCGCGATTATTCGCAGCTGCAGATGATGGGCGACTTGAGCCAGCATTTGTTGGCGTAGATGCAATGAAGCCCGACAGGTTTGCGCCTGCCGGACTTCAATATACAGACGGGAAAACGCCTGATGTCAGTTACGCGCACCCCGTGGCGAGGGAGCTTGCTCCCGCTGGGGCGCGCAGCGGCCCAAGAAGATGGGACTGCTGCGCAGTCCAGCGGGAGCAAGCTCCCTCGCCACAATTTGAG
>NZ_RWIN01000149.1 GCF_009761815.1 Pseudomonas sp. PB120 | reverse complement strand
CACCACCACCACCACCACCACCACCACCACCACTGTGGCGAGGGAGCTTGCTCCCGCTGGGTTGCGAAGTAACCCCAATTGCGACTGCTGCGCAGCCGAGCGGGAGCAAGCTCCCTCGCCACAATGAACTTCAGTGCAGCTGGTGGCTGGCCCAGCCCTTGCATTTACCCCCAAAAGCCCTCTCGGCTGGCCTTCATGATGGATGGAGCCGGTGTCTGGGAGGGTCTGCCAAGGGGAATTTGCGACCTTGAATATTCTAGACCTCGACCATAGCCTGACCGCCCAGGCGCCCATTGCGCAGAGGCTCGACAGCGGTCGCGCCAAACGCCTGGACCTGCTCGACCTCGGCCCGAAACTGCGCCTATGGTCCAGTGAGCGAACGTGGCGGCGCTTCGTCGAACGCCTGCAACAACGGCCACGCCACAGCGGGCCGCAGCCGGAAATTTTCTTCGTCGGCTCCGGCGATTATCACCACCTGACCCCGGCCTTCCTGACCGATTTGCCCGAGCCAGTGAGCCTGATCCACTTCGACAATCACCCCGACTGGGTGCACTTTGCCCCGCGCCGGCATTGCGGTTCATGGATCAATCAGGCGCTGAAACTGCCGAACATCCAGCGCATCGTCACCCTCGGCCCGTGCAGCGACGACCTGCAAAATCCACAGTTCAAGGGCGGCAACCTCAACGCCCTCAAGCGCGGTGTGCTGCAGCTGTTCCCGTGGCAGCACCCGCCCTCCAAGGTCTGGGGCCGGGTCGGTGACGGCGCCGGCCATGTCCAGCAGGAAAACCTGCTGCACTGGCGCAATCTGGCGGATCAGGACTGGCCAGAATTTCTCGATCAGATGATCGCCAGCCTGCCCACCCGGGCGGTGTGGATCACCATCGACAAAGACGTCCTGGCCAGCGAAGACGCCGCCACCAATTGGGATCAAGGCAGCATGCGCCTGAGCCACTTGGAGCAAGCGATACGGCGATTGGCGGCCAGCAAGCGAATCATCGGCATCGACATCTGCGGCGAGTACGCCCGCCCTGCGTTCAGCAACGCCTTCAAACGCTGGGAAGCCAAGTCCGACCAGCCGCCGGCCGAACGCTGGAGCGAAGCCGACCTGCTGCGCAACTCGGCGACCAATCAGGCGCTGATCGAGCTGTTCGAGGAACTGTTTCCATGACCTTTACCGTGATCCTGCTGGTGGCGTTTTCCATTGTGCTGGATGTCATCGGCCAGCTCTGTTTCAAGCTCGGCCTGGACCGGTTGCCGGAACTCGAAGGCGGGTTTCGGCTGAACGCTTTCTGGGGCCAGGTGTTCAACGCACCGCTGCTGTGGTGCGGCATCGGTGCCTACGTGATCGAGTTTTTCGTCTGGCTCGAAGCGCTGTCCAGGGCGCCACTGAGCCTGCTGTTCCCGGCGGCGGCGCTGGCCTATTGCGGGGTGGTGCTGGCCGGAAAACTGATCCTCGGTGAAACCGTCAGCCGCCGGCGCTGGCTCGGGACGTTAGTGATTACGGCGGGCGTGATGCTCGTGTGTGTTGCCCATGGATGAGGTTCAATCGATGGTGAGAAAAAACACCGACTGGCTGCATCAGCGGCTCGGTACCGTGGTGCTGTGGGCGTTGTTGATCGGATTTGAAAGTGCCGGCCAGATCGCGACCAAGGTCGGCGGCGATCAACTGGGGCAGATGGATTTCAGCCTGCAATGGTTGATGGCGGTGGCGGTGAATCCCGGCGTTTTACTGGCGATTGCCTGCTATGTCTGCGCGTTTTTTGTCTGGATGTTGATCTTGCGGCGCAGCAGCCTGTCCCTGGCGTTTCCGCTGAGTTCGCTGGTGTTTGTCGGGGTATTGCTCGGCTCCTGGCTGGGGCTGGGGGAGCAGATCAGCGTGCTGCACTGGGTGGGAGTGGCAGTGATCATGGGGGGGATTGCGTTGCTGGCCGAGGGTGAAGAAACCTGAAATTCACCTCAACACCTGTGGCGAGGGAGCTTGCTCCCGCTGGGCCGCGAAGCGGCCCCCGTTTCTTCAAGGGTATCGCGTTAGCCTGTTTTACGACTGCTGCGCAGCCGAGCGGGACGGTGCGGCGTTCCGACAAGCTCCCTCGCCACAAAATCTCAGTCGAACTTGTAGGCCACAGCCACCTGCACTTCCCCCTGATGGGTATCCCCCACCGCTTTGACGATGCTGCTGTCCGCCGCCGAACCCGTCAGGTGAACCCAGCTTGCACTGGTCAGCAGCGACCAATGCGGTGCCAGCGGGAACTCGAAGCTCTGGGTCAGCGCCACGTTCTGCAAACCGCCGCCGGCGTTGTAAGGCCGAAACCCCGAAGCCCGGGACTCATCGGCACTCACGCCGAAAAACGTCTGGTTCTGCCGGGCATCCGCAAAATGCGCGGTGAGGTTAGTGCTGCCGATCACCCCGCCACCCACTGGATAACCGATTTCACCACCGACCCGCCCAAGCACGCCGCCCTGCCCGCCCCCCCCACCCACGGCCTGGCCAACAGATGCAAAGACCCGCCAGAAATCATCCGGGGCGTACTGCACGAACCCGCCGACCTCGCCCATATCCGGCACATCCCGCAAGCCGCGCAGCTCGCCATCGGACGTGCGTCCCGGCAGGTAATTCACGAACGGCCCCGCACTGAAACCGTGGCTCTTGAGCGCGTTCCAGGTCAGCCCGTCGTCGGTGCTGAGGCTGACATCGCCCCAGTCCAGATCGAGGTACGGCACCGGTCGGGTTTCGTAGCGGCTGCCGGTCGGATCATGTGGCTGATAGCTGAGGCCGAGACCCGCATCGCCCGTGATGCCGTCCGCTGAAACGGCGCCCGAAAGGCAAGACAGCGCGGCGAAGAGTGCAACAGTAATCCTCGACATGAGGCAGTTCCCTGATCTGGACATGCGCGCATCAATCCCCGGATCGGGCCTTCCACGCAAGCACTCATGTTGTTTGTAGCGACCTACAAAAATTGTAGCTTCGCCACCACCCTGCCCCGCCACAAGCCCAGCCCCGCTGGGCCGGACCCGATTGGCACAGTCCCTGCTCTACCCCTGTTACAGCGCAGACATCACGCCCTGCGCACGCTTCTTCCAAGACAGGTAATGCAGATGATTGACTGGCATATCGTGTGTGATTTCGACGGAACCATCACCCGCACCGACGTGATCGACAGCATCCTCCAACGGTTTGCCGACCCCAGTTGGGAAGCGATCGAAAACGAATGGCTGGCGGGCGACATCGGTTCCCGGGAATGCCTGAGCCGCCAGCTCGCGCTGGTCAAGGCCACTCCCGCCGAGCTGCTCGGCTTCTTCGACACCGTCGAGATCGATCCGGACTTTCCCGACTTCGTCGACCACGTCATCGGCCTCGGCGCTTCGTTCGAAGTGGTGAGCGACGGCATCGAGCAAGGCATCGCCCGCATCCTGGCCCGCCACTACGTGAGCCTGTTGCCGATCCTCGCCAACCGCCTGCGCCAGGTCGACCACCAGCGCTGGCGCATCGACTTCCCGCACGCCAGCGACGCCTGCCGCGCCGCGTCCGGCAACTGCAAATGCAAATCCACACCCAGCGCTCAACGCGTTCTGGTGATTGGTGACGGCCAGTCCGACATGTGCGTGGCCGCCACCGCCGACTTCGTGTTCGCCAAGGATCGCCTCGCCGAGCACTGCGAGCGCAATGGCATTCCTCACGCACGCTTCGACAGTTTCGCCGAACTCCCGGCGTTGCTGGCTCTGCTGCCGAACGCCAGTGCCGCTAACGCCACCTCTTTCAACACAGAAACTTTCAACGCGGAAACACAGGAACTCTTCCACCATGTCTGATATTCGAATCGCGACCGCAGAAGACCAGATCCTTCTGGATAAAGAAGCCAAATACTGCTCTTACGGCGACACCGTTCACTACATCGACCCGCCGCGTATTTTCAGTCGCTGCGAAGGCTCCTACGTGTGGGACACCGAAGACCAGGCCTACCTCGACCTGCAAATGTGGTACTCGGCGGTCAACTTCGGTTACGCCAACCCGCGCTTGAACAACGCACTGAAACAACAGATCGACACCCTGCCGCAGATCGCCAGCCAATACCTGCACAAGGGCAAGATCGAGCTCTCGGAAATGATCGCGGTCGACGCAAAGAAGAAGTTCGGCCTCGACGGTCGTGTGCACTTCAACGTCGGCGGCTCGCAGTCCATCGAGGACTCGCTGAAGGTCGTGCGCAACGCCACCAACGGCAAAAGCCTGATGTTCGCCTTCGAGGGCGGCTACCACGGGCGCACCCTTGGCGCTTCGTCGATCACCTCCAGCTACCGCTATCGCCGCCGCTACGGCCACTTTGGCGAGCGCGCCAATTTCATTCCGTTCCCGTACCACTTCCGCGGCCCGAAAGGCATGACCAAGGAAGAATACGGCAGCCATTGCGTGCAGCAATTCGCCCGCCTGTTCGAGACCGAATACAACGGCGTCTGGGACCCGAAAGTCGGCCAGAGCGAATACGCCGCGTTCTACGTCGAGCCGATCCAGGGCACCGGCGGCTACGTGATTCCGCCGATGAACTTCTACAGCGAACTCAAGCATGTGCTGGACCAGCACGGCATCCTGATGGTGGTCGATGAAATCCAGATGGGTTTCTGGCGCACCGGCAAGTTGTGGTCGATCGAACACTTCGACGTCAAGCCGGACGTGATCGTCTTCGGCAAGGCGCTGACCAACGGCCTCAATCCGCTGGGCGGCATCTGGGCCAAGGAAGAACTGATCAACCCGAAAATCTTCCCGCCAGGTTCAACCCATTCGACCTTCGCCTCCAACCCGCTGGGCACCGCAGTCGGCCTGGAAATGTTCAAGATGACCAGCGAAGTCGACTACGGCGCGATGGTCATGAACAAGGGCAAGTACTTCCTCGAAGGCTTGAAGGATTTGCAGAAACGCTACCCGATCATCGGCGACGTCGACGGCCTGGGGCTGGCCTTGCGCTGCGAAATCTGCGGCCCGGACGGCTTCACGCCAGACAAGGCGACCCTGGATTTCATGGTCGAAGAAGGCATGAAGGGCGACATCGAAATCGACGGCAAACGCCTGGGCCTGATCCTCGACGTGGGCGGTTACTACAAGAACGTGATCACCCTGGCGCCATCGCTGGAAATCAGTTATCCGGAGATCGACCTCGGCATCGCCCTGCTCGACCGCTTGCTGCATCGAGCGATGAAACGATGAATGAGCACGAGATCGACATGGGCGAAGGCAGCGCCGGTTTCGTTCTCGGCAACGGTGAGGTCGCGGTGCTGTTGATCCACGGCCTCACCGGTACCCCGACCGAATTGCGTCGGGTCGCCATGGGCCTGGCCAAGTCCGGCTGCACGGTGTACGTGCCGACCCTGGCCGGGCACTGCGGCGACAACGCCGACCTGCAAGCCACCGGCTGGCGCGACTGGTACGAAAGCGCCCGCAACACCTTCGTCGGCGTGCGGCGTAAACACGAGCATGTGTTCGTCGGTGGCTTGTCGATGGGCGCGGTGCTGTCGATGTACCTCGCCGCCGAACATCCGGGGCAGATTGAAGGCTTGTTGCTGTACTCGACGACCTTGCGCTACGACGGCTGGAACATGCCCTGGGTGGCGAAACTGAGCAGCCTGGTCATGTCGATTCCGTTTGGCGTTCACCTGTGCCGCTTCAACGAAAAATCGCCGTACGGCATTAAGGATGAACGCCTGCGGGCGATTGTCGAGCGGCAGATGAAGGCCGGCGAAAGCAGCAACGCCGGGCTGCTGACCATGTCCGGGGTGAGCGTGCGGGAACTGCATCGGCTGGTGGCGGCGGTAAAGAAACGCATGCCGCAAATCACCACGCAAACGCTGGTCCTGCACTCGCGGGAAGACGACATCACCAGCCGCTGGAACGCCGATTATGTGGAACGCAAACTCGGCGGGCCGGTGGTGAAGATCCTGCTGGACGACTGCTATCACATGATCACCGTCGACCTGCAATACCGCCGCGTCGTGGAGCTGAGCGTGGACTTTATTCAGCACCGTTTCCAGCAACAGCCACATCCCGTGCACCAGGACTATCGGCAACTGGCCTGAACACATTGCCATACCCCGATCCTGTAGCAGCTGGCGAAGCCTGCGTCCGGCTGCGAAGCAGTCGTAAAACCGGACAACGCAGTCCTTCTGACACACCGCAGCGCCTGATTTTACGGCTGCTGCGCAGCCGGACGCAGGCTTCGCCAGCTGCTACAGGGATCAGGGGGTGGCAGTCATTGCTGGAAATTTTAAGGAAACGCTGTGATCACTGCCCTCGCCTTTTCGACGATCGAAGCCATCGACCGCGATGCCTGGAATGACTGTTTCCCCGATGAGCTGGAGAACTGGGATTACTACCGAGCCGTTGAGCGGGCCGGTGTTGCCGGTTTCCAGTGGCGTTATCTGGCGTTGTACGAGGGCGAGTTATTAAAAGCGGCCGTCGTGGCGTTCACCACCGCCTACTCGCTGGACACGACGGTTCAGGGCCTGGGCAAACGCATCAGCCAACGGCTGCGCCACTGGTGGCCGAATTTGCTCGATGTGCGCCTCTACGCCCTCGGTTCGCCGGTGGCCGAGCAATGCCATGTCGGCACGGCCAGCCACCTGCCGGCCGATCAGCGCCCGGCCTTGCTTGAGCAGTTGTTGACCCTGGCGCGCAACGACGCCGATCAGGCCGGCATCGGTCTGCTGGCGGTCAAGGATGCCTCGCATCGGGACCCGCAGTGGATGCAGGCCTGCCATGACGCCGGCCTGCAAAGCATGCCCGGCTTGCCCGGCGCAGAACTGCCGATCAGCTTTGGTTCGGTGGATGCGTACCTCGGCAGCCTTGGCAAATCCACCCGAAAAGACCTGCGCCGCACGTTGCGCGGTCAAGGGCTGCGCATCGAATGGCGGCGCTCGGTCGACGACCTGCTCCCGCGCATGATGGAGCTCTACCAAGCCACCCTCACCCGCAGCGACCTGACCTTCGAACGCCTGCCGCCCGGTTACTTCCGCCAGGTGCTGGAACACCTCGATCAACGGGCCGCGTGCGTGCTGTACTGGCTCGGCGATGAACTGGTGGCCTTCAACCTGGTGCTGCTGGATGAAACTCGGCTGGTGGACAAGTTTTTCGCCCATGACCTGGCGCAAACCCGTGAGCACAATCTGTATGTGCGCAGCTGGCTGGCCAATGTCGACTACTGTATTGAACAGGGCATAGGCCTCTACGCGTGCGGTCAGGCCGGTTATGCCAGTAAGCTGCGCCTGGGTTGCTCGTTCATTGGCAACACCGTATTTTTCGGCCATCGCAATCGCCTGCTCGATGGCCTGCTGCGCCTGCTGAAACTGTTTATCCGACCGGACCGATCCGACCCAGCCATGGCTGCTGCAATAAGCGAAGCACGATGATCAAAGACTCACGCGACACCGCCCGACCTTTCGCCCTCTCCGGCTGGAGCCTGCAGCGCAAACTGGTGCTGGCGTTCTGGCTGGTCAGCGTGATCCCGACGATGATTGCCGCCGAATTGGCGGCCACCACGCTGTCGCAGATTTTCGACAGCAACGTGCGGATCTGGCTGCAGGAGTCGACCAAGATCGTCGAGGACGAGATCAGCGAAATCCTGCGCGACAACGCCAGGGTCGCGCAGTTGTTCCTGCGCTACACGCGCCCACCGACGGATCGGCTGTCGGTCAAGCACGACAAACTGACCACCGACATTGCCGATTCGATGGGCATCGACGTGGTGGCGCTGGTGCGCAACAGCGATCACAAAGTGGTCTTCAGCACCGCCGCCGACGACGTCGTCCGCCAGATCAGCACCGCGCCCAAAGCGGTACTGCAGACGTTGCAAGTCGGTGGTGTCGCGACCGGCACCGTGGTTTCGACCTTCGAGACCGAGCAGGACGGGGTCGATTACAAACTGGTGATCGCCACTTATCTGGACAGCAGCTTCCTGACCAGCGTGGCCGACGTGCACTCCCTCGACCTGCGCCTTTATCTGGCCAAGGCCGATGACTTCTCGGAGATCTTTTCCACCCAGCGCTTCGAGGATCACCCGCCGGCCGTACCGGAAAAAATCGAACAGATGCTGCGCAGCACCAAGCAGCCGATCGAACAATCCACCAGCCGCTACAGCGGCATCTACCGGCCGATTCTCAACGAAAACGGTGAGCTTCAGGGCGTGATCTTCAGCGGCCTGCTGCGTCACACCAGCCTGTTGGGCCTGGTAAACCAGAGCAACCTGTTCATCCTGATTTTCCTGCTCAGCTCCGCAGCCTCCCTGACGGTGGGCTGGCTGGTCTCACAGCGCCTGACCAAGCCATTGCGCGGGCTGTCCAACGGTGTGCAAGCGGTGATCGCCGGAGACTACCGCCAGCGCTTGTCGGTGACGGGCGGCGATGAACTGGCGGAACTGAGCAGCACCTTCAACCACATGAGCGAACGCCTCGGCGAGCTTCAGCACCTGGAATCGCAACTGCGTCGCCGCGACCGCCTGCATGCGCTGGGTGAAGTCGCCATGGGCCTGGCCCATGAAATCCGCAACCCGCTGGGCATCATCAAGACCGCCACGCAATTGCTCCATCGGCGCGCCGATTTGCCCGAGACCGACAAGCGCCACCTGGAATACGTGGTCAGCGAAGTCAGCCGGATCAATGACCTGATCACTGACTTCCTCGACTTCGCCAAACCCAGTGCGCCGATGCGCTCGACGCAACTGGCGCGACCGCTGGTGGATGAATTGATCGGCTTCTGTGCGCCGGAACTGGCCAGCCATAACATCGATGTACAGATCGACGATCAAGCCCCCGCCGCCACCCTTTACGCCGATGCGCGACAACTCAAGCAGGCCGGCCTGAACCTGATCGTCAACGCCATCGACGCGATGCCCGCCGGCGGACGCCTGACCCTGGGGATCAGCAGCAACCGGCACTACACGGTGATCAGCATTGGCGACACCGGCCAGGGCATCGAGCCGGACATGCTGGAGCGGATCTTCACACCGTTCGTCACCACCAAGGCCTCGGGCACCGGCCTGGGTCTGGCCAAGGTGTTCTCGATCATGGAGAGTCATGACGGGCGCATCGAATGCATCAGTGAACAAGGTGCCGGGGCGACGTTCACGCTGTACATTCCGGCTAACGGTGAAGACTTGAGCGAGGGCAGCGATGACGCATAACGTACTGGTGGTCGACGACGAGCCCAAGCTCTGCGACCTGCTGGCCTCGGCCCTGAGCCAGAACGGCATTGTGGTGTTCACCGCCGGCAATGGCCTGCACGCACTGAAGGTGCTGGAGGTTGAAGACATTGACCTGGTGATCAGCGACTGGCGCATGCCCGGCATGGACGGCCCGCAATTACTGGCAGAAATCAAAAGCCGTTTTCCGCAATTGCCGGTGATCGTCATGACCGCCTACAGCACGGTGAAAAACGCCGTGCAGTCGATGCGCAATGGCGCCTTCGACTACATCGCCAAGCCGTTCGATATCGATGAACTGGACATCACCGTCAGCAAGGCCCTGCAATTTCGCGACATCCTCAAAGACAACCAGCGCATGCGCGCCGAACTCGATGAACACCGGCAAATCGACAGCCTGATCGGCGACAGCCCGAGTTTTCGGCGGGTGCTGCACGCCATCGACTCGGTGCGTGAAAGCAACGCGACGATTCTGCTGACCGGCGAAAGCGGCACCGGCAAGGAGATGGTCGCCCGGGCCATCCACAACCACGGCAACCGCGCCGACAAACCGTTTGTTGCGGTGAACTGCGCGGCGATCCCCGAAGGGCTGCTGGAAAGCGAAATGTTCGGCCACCGCAAAGGTGCGTTTACTGGCGCCGTGACGGACCGGGTCGGTCGCTTCATGCAGGCCGACAAAGGCACGCTGTTTCTCGATGAAATTGGCGAAATGCCGCTGGCCTTGCAGGCAAAAATCCTACGGGCGCTGCAGGAGCGCGTCATCGAACCGGTGGGCGACCCACGGGAGCGAAAAGTCGATGTGCGGGTGATCGCCGCGACCAACAAAAACCTGCTGGACGCGGTGGCCAACAAGGAGTTTCGCGAAGACCTCTACTACCGTCTCAATGTGTTTCCGATCCCGCTGCCTGCCCTGCGCGAACGGGTCGAAGACATCGCCCCGCTCGCCCGGCATTTCGCCCACACACTGGGCGCCACGGCCGGCAAGCGCTTTACCGGATTCAGCGCGGAGGCCTTGCAGGCCATGGCCCATTATTCGTGGCCGGGGAACATCCGCGAACTGCAGAACTGCGTGGAGCGGGCGACCATCGTCGCGTCCGGCGCGGTGATTGAAGAGCAGGATCTACCGGCCTATCTGTTCGCCTCAAGCCCCGCCAATGCCAGCACGCTGGTCACCGAAGGCAACGTCCCGGCAGACCTCGAAGCGGCGCTGGCCGAGGTCGAGAAAACCTACATCCTGGCGGCCCTGGCGCAGAGCAATGGCGTGCAGGCCGCGGCAGCGCAGCTGATCGGGATATCGGAACGCAGCTTCTGGTATCGGCTGAAGAAGCTGGGGATTCATGTGGACAAGATTGTGCGTTGAGCCTCGACTGCTTTTGCCTGGGTCTCGATAACGCGAAAACGCATTTTGGGAAGCGTCTGACATCAATTCCATTGCGCCCTTGTTAGCGTTGCACTGAACCCGGCTTCAGGACGTTTGCGGTGAGGGGTCATGGATGACCTGTCACTCGCGTTGCATCAACGTTCCGAAGCCTGTGCCACGTCACAGGACAAGGAGTCATGGATGCCAGACGCTAACCGACACGCCCGTTTCAGCCTGACGATCGCCGATTTCGAACACGAGCTTCAGGTGCTCTCTTTCACCGGTCAGGAATTCATCAGCAAGCCCTACGCCTTCAACGTCGAACTGGTCAGCGAAAGACCAGATCTCAGCCTGGATGAGTTGCTGAACAAACGTGCCTTCCTGGCCTTCAACGCCTGCGGCGCGGGCATTCACGGGCAGATTTATCAGGTCGCTCGGGGCGACACGGTCAATCGTCTGACCCGCTATCGCCTCACCCTGGTTCCACAACTGGCCTATCTGGCGCACCAGATCAACCAGCGGGCTTTCCAGCAACTGACAGTGCCGCAGATCATCGAGCGACTGCTGGCGGAACACGGGATCCTTGCTGATACCTGCCTGTTTCAACTGGGCTCGACTTATCCGCCGCGTGACTTTTGTGTGCAATACCAAGAGTCGTCGCTGAACTTCATCCAGCGCCTCTGCCAGGAGGAAGGGCTGCATTACCACTTTCAGCACAGCCGAGATCAGCACGTGCTGGTGTTTGCAGACGGCCAGACCTTTTTCCCGCGTCTCGACGGCTCAACGCCCTACCAGCAGGACAGCGGCCTGGTCGCCGAAGGGCCGGTAATCAGTCGTTTCGATACGCAGCTAAAGGCCGGGACCAGCCGGACATCCCGTCGCGCCTTTCACTTTGAAAAGGCCAGCTTCCGGTTCGAGGCCAGCTATCAACCCGGCATCGGCAAGACCTGGCCGGATCTGGAAGATTACGAATACCCGGGCGGTTTTAACCGGACTGAACGGGGCAATTTCCTGAGCATGCGCGCTTTTGAGCGCCATCGCGTCGAAGCCTTCCAGGCGATGGGCAAGAGCGATCAGCCGACGCTGGTCTCGGGACACTTCATGCAACTGTCCGAACATCCCTGCGACCCATACAACGACCTGTGGTTACTGAACGAGGTTCATCACGAGGGTCGGCAACCTCAGGTTCTCGAAGAAAGCGCGACCCGCATCGATGAGGGTGATGAAGCGAGTTTCCAGGGCTACCGCAATCAATTTGTCGCCACGCCCTGGGACGTGTTTTATCGCCCGCCATTGACCCACGAAAAACCAAGAATATTCGGCACCCAACCGGCCGTGGTCACCGGCCCTAAAGGTGAAGAGATCCATTGCGATCAGTACGGTCGGGTCAAGGTGCAGTTCTTTTGGGACCGTGAAGGTCACTACGACAGCAACAGCAGTTTCTGGGTCCGGGTGTCCGCCATCTGGGCCGGCCACGCCCATGGCAGCGTGGTCATTCCGCGAGTGGGCATGGAAGTGCGCGTGAGTTTTGTGGAGGGTGACCCGGATCAACCGGAAATCAGCAGCTGCGTGGCCAACAGCATCAACCCGGTGCCCTATGAACTGCCCAAGCATAAAACCCGCAGCGTGTTTCGTTCACGAAGTTCGCCCGGCAGCACGGGATTCAACGAACTGCACCTGGAAGACCGTACCGGCCAGGAGTTGATTTACCTGCGTGCGCAGCGGGACATGGAGCAGAAGATTGAACATGACAGCCGCCTGGAAGTGGGCAACGAACGATGGGAAACCATCAAGGGCCAGAGCATCACCGTGCTGAAAGCCAACGAGCGTCGAACCACCCACGGCGACCGCTCGATCCGTGTTGAAGCCAACGACTCCCTGCACGTCACCAACCGCCACACCCGAGTGGATCAAACGCTGGTCGTTGAAGCCGGCCAGTCCATTCACATCAAGGCCGGTGCACATATTGTCCTGGATGCTCCGAGCATCAGCCTCAATGGCGGCGGTGAGCACATTGTGCTGGGCCACGGTGGCATTTTCAGCAGCAGTGAAATCCAGATTGGCGGCCATTCCGTGCCGGTCTCATGCGCCTCGCCCTTAATGCCCGATTCGGTTGATGGGTTGTCTGCGCCTCAAGAACTGCCGCCGGTGATCGCGTCCTCCCAGAGCGGATTGATCACGGTGAGCACCGCGTTAGGAGCGGATTTCTGCCCGATTTGCGAGGCCTGCCGAGCCGGTATCTGCCTGACGGAAGGAGCCGCCGCATGATCGACTCTCTGCCTCACCAATGGATGACCGAACAGCGGCGCCTTGGCCACGAATTGTGTCTGGTACTGGACTCGGAGAATGAACGTGATACCCGGCAGTTGTTGCTGAAGACCAGCCATTTCGATCAATACCAGAGCGTGTACGTCCGAACTCTGGTCACCGATCTGACGGACTCCGGGCCCTTTGTCTTTCGACTTGATCAGCCAAACGACCCACGCATTGAAGACCTGCTGGCGAACCCGCAACGAAATTGGGGCTGGCTTGCCAGCGTTCGAAAAGGCGAGTTGCCGCAACTGGTCAAGCACTGGCAGGAACGGTTGATCATGGGGGTGCGGCCTCATCAAGCGCTGTACCGCTTTCACGACAATCGGGTATTGGCTCGTGCGCTGAAGCATTTGCCGGCCGACGCTTATCCGGCTTACCTCGGACCGGCGATCAACGTCTGCTACTGGAACGCCCCCCACTGGAATATCACCATCAGCCCTGCCCCCGGCATCTACCCCGTACCGGATGCCCCCCTCTGGTTGCGTACTCCTGTCCCAGATTCGCAGGCCACGGAGATTCGCCTGCTCAATGCCCATCGTTACTTGTTGGCCGAGCAGGTGACGGCTTACGCGAAACTCGCCGACGCTCAGGACCCGGACAACTGGTTGCGCGACCGGTTGGCCCTGGCGGAAGCATGGGGCTGGCACGAGCCGGAACAGGTGGAGTTTCTACTGACCCAGGGCCTGCAGGCACCCGCTTATACGCTGGCGCCGTACTGGCAGGCGCGTGCGAATGAGAACCCGGCGGAACACTTTGAACGGGTGCATCGAGAAGCGCAGTTTTGGCAGGGGGTGGAGCCGTTATGAGACGCGTATGGCGCACCGCGACGCTTGGAGGCTGCCTTGTGCTGGCGACAGGCTGCTCCGTGA
Organism: Pseudomonas sp. PB120; assembly: GCF_009761815.1. Lineage (GTDB taxonomy): Bacteria > Pseudomonadota > Gammaproteobacteria > Pseudomonadales > Pseudomonadaceae > Aquipseudomonas. Next base: position 83,684 of record NZ_RWIN01000149.1, on the reverse strand, counting down.
ACAAATCACAGACATTCACCTTCACCGCTGACTTGCCACCCGATTTTGCCTATCAGGCCATTGCTGAGTATGTGCCGGCGAAAGGTGAAACCTGCACCGTCCCGGGAGGGAGAAATACTGCCGTGGGGTTCAATTTGAAATGGCGTGAAAGCTATACGCCGGACTCTGAGATTGCTTTGTACAGGACGGTGAGTGGCTGTCCGTTGGTGATCAGGCGCATCAGGTTGGAAATCAACTCCAGCTACGGCAAATCCCGAGGTGACTTTGGCGGGGACAGCGCCATCGTCGCTGTTCGTGATGATCTGGAGGAGCGGTTCAAACGAACATTCAGCGATGCCGGTGAAAACACCTTTTACGGTCAATGTCAGTGGCTGTTTCGCACGTCAGGCAAGCCGCGCATTCTCAGAAAAATTCTCGACTGCAAAGAAACCGACGAACAGGGCACGCGGGAGCGTGGCCGCCCGTTTTCGGCGTACAGCCCTGATCAGCTGGCGGGTAAAACCGTGAAGATGAAGATTACGTTGGCCAGGGAGGAAAGGCCCGGCTGGGGGGACACCTGGGTCAAAGTGCCCAATGGCTGGAAGCGTTGCATGGGCGAAGGCCTCGAAGAGGAACACGCTTACTGCAATGGCAACTACACAGATTTCAGCACTTTCAAAATGGTGGATGGGCGCATCTGCACCATATACCCCGGCTGCACAGAATAAGGAGCGTTTGACATGACGTCATTGGAGAAAGAGCTGGAATCAGGTTTGAGTAGTCGCATCCTGACATGCCCAGTACAAGGCAGGAGCAGCAGTTTTCAGTTGGTCGATGAGTTCGGTTCTGGCGAGCCTTATGCTGGACTAGCCTACACAGCGATTGATTCGGAAGGTCAAAAATACAGTGGTTATCTGGATATCACGGGTACAGCCAAGATCACTAATCACTTTGCGGGGCCCGTCGCGCTGACTTTTGATCAGAAGTACCAAGGCACTGAGAAGTTATATAAAGACCTGATAACAAGACCGCATTACGCCCTCGAAATCACCGAACTCCAAGTCCGCGCGGAGCAAACCCGTTTTCTAAACCAGAACTCAACCCGCACCAGAGAGAACCCAGCACAAGCCTGTGCCGACGAATACTTCCAGGTAGAAGTACGGCATCTGGTCGAGCATGCCTCCCATTTACCTCCCGAGGTTTATCGTCATTTCCCCCACACCGCGGGGGCCGCAAAAATCATGGGAAAACATGGCGCACTCGGTGTGGCGCTGTTGCCGATGCAGCACACCGTGCTGGAAGTTCGGCCACTGCGGGCTTTGCGCCCCATGCTGTCGACCGCCCCCGAATTCTGCGCGCTCAACCTGTATCAGCTCGCTTTGATGGCCACCTTGAGTTACTGCCCGTTTGGTCAGAAGCCTGATGAGCATCCCGTCACAACCAAGACCGTCAGCTTTCCCCTACAGCCAAGCGTGGGCAATTGGTACGGGGACGCACTGGCCAAGTTTGAAGAACTCGGGAAGGTAGATTCAGCACAAAAAGCAGCCTACTACCCGCTGTATGAAGATGTGCCGTACTCCAAACGTCTGGAAATCGTGCCCTTCGATCCGGATCTCTACGATGCCAATAAGCCGGGTCGAAAAGACGATCAGGAACACCCCGCCAACATTCACTTTCTCGACGACAGCACGCTTGGAGAAAAAGCTACTGACACCCAGGCCTTCATTACGCACAACAACGAACTGATACTGATCGCAGTGCGCGGCACCTATGAACTCATAGCGGATGGCTTGCGCGATGCCGATGCATTCCAGGTACCGTTCGAGGACACCGACAGCAAAGTGCATCGTGGTTTCTACGAAGCCGCGCAGAAAGCCTATGACTTCGTCGTGAAGTACTTTGACAAATTCTATGCCGGGCAAAAGCTCATAATCTGCGGCCACAGCCTGGGAGGAGCCGTGGCATTACTCCTCTCAGAAATGCTGCGTCGCAGGTCAGAAGACTACAACATCCAGCTCTACACCTACGGCGCCCCTCGCGCCGGCGACGCCACTTTCACAAAAGGCGCAGCCTCGCTGGTGCATTACCGCATGGTCAACCACAACGACCCGGTGCCCAGCGTGCCCGGCACCTGGATGAACACCAAGGCTGGCGTTTTCGCAACCGGAGCGGCGCTAACCTTTGTCAACGTACCCGCCGGCCTCTCGGTTTTTTTAGCCGGTATTACCAACTGGACGGGTGAGCCCTACGAACACCATGGCAAGTTGTATCACGCCTTGCCGGTGCAGTTTGGCCGCAAGGAAATGTCCATGATCCTGTGGGAGCCAGGTTGCGACACCATTACCCAGCACGCCGCTTGCACTGTAGCGCTCCAGCAACAACACGGGCTTCCGGACAGACCGACGTTGGTGACTCAATTTTTAAAGGCGGGTAACCACTCAATGGTCGGCGGCTACATTCCCGCGGCCTGGGTCACGCTCCTTCGCTGGCAGGAAGCGCTGAAGTCGAAACGCTCCATCGTGACCGAGCGCGAGTTCGAATGGATAGAGGGGGCACTTCAACGCATCATTCTTCAGCTGCGTTCCAGGCGAAAAGAGTTGCTTAACAGCACCTCTCGTGCCGCTAAAGAAGCCATCGAAACGACAATCCCCGCCCTCAATCTTGAAGTGGATAAAGTACAAGCCACACGTGATCGACTGGCGAGACTTTGGGGCCAGCGCGTTAGCGATAAGAACGTGTATGGATTGTTGGCCGAACAACCAGAACACCTGGCAGAAAATCTTTTGCGCTGGCAGCTACACCCGGAAAATCAGGTTGAAGAGCAGTTGGCCATGGCCCCGAAGACCACGAATGACGACGAGCTGATGGCGTCGATCTACGGCCATGCGCCTGGGGCGCCGTATACCCTCGATATCGATTCGATTACCTGAACGATGGAAATCATGGGGCTCTGCCCACGCTGGATTTTGTTGCGGCCCATAAAACGGGACTGCTTCGCACTCCAGCGGGAGCAAGCTCCCTCGCCACAAAGGTGATCTGTTACTGCCCGTAGACCTTTTGCAGCTGCGCTTGCGTCAGGGCATCTTCGAACGGCACCGGCACCGATTTCACCGCGCCGTAGAGGTTGCGGTAGCGCCAGTAGTTGCCGTTGTTGGCCAGTTGATAGCCACGCTCGACCACGCGCTGGCCATCAAGCACATACCGCAGGGTTTCCTGCGCCGCTTCAGGCGGGGCGGGTTGCATCAGGTCGGTGGCCAGGACGCGCATGGACTCGTCGATGCATTCGTCGAGCACGGCCGTGACCTTCGCCAGGTCGAGCCCGCCGTCGTCGATGCACTTGTTGCCACAGCGCCGAATGGGCTGGCTGGCGACTTCGATCCGCATGCGATACAGCGCCGAACCGGCAATGTCCTGAACCTGCACCTGATTGATCAGCACAAAACTGCCGCGATCGGGGGTGAGCATCAGCTTGGGTTCGATCACCAGACGCGCGGTGACTTGCCCCTCGCCCTGCTTGAGCCCCGCCACTTGGGATGCCTGTTGATAACGCTTCTGCAAGCGTTCCTGCAACGGGGCGCCAGCAAGCAAGTCGGCCATCGGACGTGCGTCCTTTTGTGCCGACTTTTCCGCGTCGCGCTGCAAACTGCCGCTGCCCATCTGGGTATTGATCAGGCTGGCCAGCAGCAACCCGGCCAGCCCGGCGGTGTTACCCGAGCTCGCCACCAGGTTATGACTCGACGACGCCGCTTTCTGCGCCGCCTCTGAGTCAATCACGGTACTGGCACCGACAAACGATGCGGGCAGCTGCATGTCCACTTTGAGGCCATGGGCCTGGACATACGGCAACGCGCTCTGGGCCTTGAAGCCCATTTCAGGTGCCGGTTTCTGCGCGCAGCCGGCCAGCATCAGCAGGGCCAGCGTACTGGCCACCCCGATGGGCCGTTTCATTGCTCGAACGGCGTAATCATTTGCTGACGGCTGTTGTCCATGGCCTGGTAGAAGGCGTTGGACAGGTTGGTGTAAGTCGGCTCATCCCACTCGCCCTGCGCGGCTTGCACGGCAGCGAAGGGTTTGAACCACAGCAGTTTGTTGTCGGCCAGGTCGACCACCATGCCCTGCCCGCTCACCTGCGCCATCGGCACGCTGGTCGGCACGATGCTGTAGTAGCTGCGGGTGGCACCCGTGGCGAAGACATTGACCAGCAACAGACGATCGACGCCATAAGCGCCCTTGATCGGCGTCAGGTCGCGGCCGGTGTAGCCTTCGCGGAAACTGGTTTCCTTGTAGACCTTCAGATCAACCGGCTCGTTGATTCGCTTGGCCTTGTAGCCTTTGGCCTGCAGCTTGGCGACGATGGCGTCAGGCAAGGTGTTGAGGTCACGGGTTTGCCATTTCTCGACGTTGTCGCTGAGCTTGCTGTTGACGCCTTTGTTGATGGCGTAATCGAGAATGCCCTGGTTACCGGTCAATGCCAGTACGGGTTCCGGAACTACGGTGATGGCCACGCCGATGGTCGGCTCCTTGGCATCCCAGAATTGATTGTCCAGCGGGACAGGAGGTTGAACGTGGGCACAGCCGGTGAGGGTCAGGCAGGCGAGCAGGGTCAGTACAGCCCAGGTACGTAAAGCACGGTAAGTCATGAATCAAATCCCTATGATTTAAAGTCGCTGCCTGTATCGGCAGCGACAGCCAAAACCATAGTGGCACATTGATACTTTTTTGACGACAGTAATCTGTCAGCTGACTGTTCCGCCCTTCGCTTCACTCATGATTTGCCGAATCGCCCCGACAAATGTCTCCACCGGCTGTCCGCCACTGACCGCGTATTGGCCGTTGAACACCACCGTCGGCACCGAACTCACGCCACGCGCGAGCCACAGCTTTTCTTCTTCACGAACTTCCTGGGCAAACTCATCGGAACGCAGGATTGCCTCGGCCCGCTGCCGATCCAGGCCTACGCTTTCAGCGATCTGCGCCAACTGCCCTGGGTCGGAAGGGTTGCCGCCATCGGTGAAATAGGCCTTGAACAGCGCCTCTTTCAGATTGAACTGCAAGCCTTCCAGCCCCGCCCAATACAGCAAGCGATGCGCATCGAAGGTGTTGTAGATCCGGCTGTTGCCGTCGGTGCGAAAGGCAAACCCGACATCGGCGCCCCGCGCGCGGATCATCTCGCGGTTCTTCTGCGACTGCTCCGGGGTCGAGCCGTACTTTTCGGTGATGTGCTCAGTGATGTTCTGCCCTTCTGGTCCCATCTTCGGATTCAGCTCGAACGGCTGGAAACGGATCTCGGCCTGGACCTCATCACCCAGCAAATCCAGGGCCCGGGTCAATCCATACAGGCCCACGACGCACCAGGGGCACGACACGTCGCTGACGAAATCGATCTTCAAAGGGCTACTCATCACTCACCTCGCAGACGGGAAACGCGCCGGAAAGAGTGCACGATACACCTGAAGAACCGGGCTGCCATCACAACAGATTCGGCGCAGGCACAGGATCAATCTGTGCCCAATGCGAAGCATCCTCCCGATGCGCCTGCAGATACGGCAACACCGCCGCCAGCAATGGCGCCTTGAACGCCTCCTGGAACCGATGCGCCAACCCCGGAATTAACTTCAACTGGCTACCACGAATATGCGCGGCCAAATGTACCCCATGCATGACCGGCAACAGCGGATCGGCCGTGCCATGCACCACCAGCGTCGGCACCCGCAACTGATTGAGCAACGCCACCCGGCTCGGCTCGGCGAGAATCGCCATGATCTGGCGCTTCACGCCCTCAGGATTGAACGCCCGGTCATACGACACCGCTGCCTGATGCAGCAACGCCTGCCGGTCGTCTGTCACGGTCGGGCTGCCCAGCGCCGCCAGCAAATCGGCCTGCTGTTCAAGGGCCGCTTCACGATTCGGCGCCCCTCGGCGCGACAACAACTGCACCAGCGCCTCACTCGGCGCCGGCAGCCCTTCGGCACCGGAGGTGGTCATGATCAGCGTCAGGCTCTCGACCCGCTGCGGCGCCATGGCCGCCATGTGCTGGGCGATCATCCCGCCCATGCTCGCGCCCAACACGTGGAATTGCTCGACGTGCAACGCATCCATCAACCCCAGCGCATCGTCTGCCATGTCCGTCAGGGTGTACGGCGCCGACACCGGCAAGCCCAGTTTGTAGCGCAGCGCTTCGAAGGTCAGGTTGGCCTCGACCGGCGCCTGCCGCCAAGTGGAGAGACCGACGTCGCGGTTGTCATAACGAATCACCCGAAAGCCCTGCTGACACAGCGCGACCACCACCTCGTCCGGCCAGTGGATCAATTGCCCACCAAGGCCCATCACCAGCAATAACGCGGGGTCCGAGGCACGGCCGATGCTCTGGTACGCCAGGCTTACCTGGGCCAGATCGGCATGTTCAGTCGGAACATTGACATCGCAACGAGACGCCGCAAAGGACGGTAAGCCAAACAACAACGCGGCCAGGAAGGCCGCCATTGATAAAAATCGTGCACGCATGAAAAACACCGAAACGCAGAACCCCAGTAGAGCGCGAGTCTGATGAAGTTTGTACAAGCGCGCTGCCACAGTTGCGTGACAGTTTGATGAAGAGTGCTGAACGGTCATTTTTCAAGACCGCGTTATCGTTCATCGCGAGCAGGCTCACTCCCACCCTGGATTGATGTCGATCACAGAATGTGTGCACGACACCGATTCAATGTGGGAGCGAGCCGGCTCCGGGCGGCGTTCCGACGATGGCGTCCGAACAGACGCTACATCCGTTAAGCCAACTGACTCCGCAACTGCCGCGCCGCCGCCACCATGTTAACCAGCGCCGCTTCAGTCTCCGGCCAGGCCCGGGTCTTCAGCCCGCAATCCGGGTTCACCCACAAGCGCTGCGCCGGAATTCGTTTCACGGCTTTGCTCATCAACTTGACCATCTCCGCCGTGTCCGGCACCCGTGGCGAGTGGATGTCATAGACGCCAGGACCGATGTCGTTCGGGTAGTCGAACGCCTCGAAGGCCTCCAGCAATTCCATGTCCGAGCGCGAGGTTTCGATGGTGATCACGTCCGCGTCCATCGCCGCGATGGCCTCGATCACATCGTTGAATTCGCTGTAGCACATGTGGGTGTGGATCTGCGTTTCGTCGCGCACACCGGAGGCGCTCAAGCGGAAGGCTTCAACCGCCCAGTCCAGATATTCCTGCCATTGCGCCCGGCGCAGCGGCAAGCCTTCGCGGAAGGCGGCTTCGTCGATCTGCACGATTTTGATGCCGGCGTTTTCCAGGTCCACCACTTCGTCACGCAGGGCCAACGCCAGCTGTTGCGCCTGGATTTTGCGCGAGACGTCTTCCCGGGGGAACGACCACATCAGCATGGTCACGGGACCGGTGAGCATGCCTTTCATGACCTTATCGGTCAGGCCCTGCGCATACGTGATCCAGTCGACCGTCATCGCATTCGGGCGGCTCAGGTCACCGTAGATGACCGCCGGTTTGACGCAGCGCGAGCCGTAGCTCTGCACCCAGCCGAAACGGGTGAAGAGATAACCATCAAGCTGCTCGGCAAAGTATTCGACCATGTCGTTGCGTTCGGCTTCACCGTGGACCAGCACGTCCAGGCCCAGCCGTTCCTGGACTTGCACCGCGTGACGGATTTCGCTGTGCATGGCGTCGGTGTAATCGTTGGCCGACAGCTTGCCTTGCTTGAAGGCCTGACGTGCCAGGCGAATCGAGCCGGTTTGCGGGAACGAACCGATAGTGGTGGTCGCGAATGGCGGCAGCTTCAAACGAGCCTGTTGTTGTTCGATGCGCTGGGCAAACGGCGAATGCCGTTGGCTGTCCGCCGCACCGATGGCCGCGATCCGCGCTTGCACGGCGGCCTTATGAATGCGCGGCGACTCGGCGCGACTGACCTGGATTGCACGGCTCTCGGCCAGCGCGGCACGCACCTTGGGCGCTTGCGGATCGTTCAGGGCATCGCGCAGCACGGCGATCTCGCCGCACTTTTGCACGGCAAACGCCAGCCAGCTTTTGAGTTCCGGATCGAGTGAGTCTTCACGGTCCAGGTCCACCGGGCTGTGCAGCAGCGAGCAGGAACTGCTGACCCACAGGTTGTCGCCAAAGCGTTCCTGAGCCGGTTGCAATTGAGCGAGCACGGGCTCCAGTTCGCAACGCCAGACGTTGCGGCCATTGACCAGGCCCACCGAGAGAATCTTGTAGGTCGGCAGGCGATCCAGCACCTGGCCCAGTTGATCCGGTGCACGCACCGCGTCGATGTGCAAACCCTGCACCGGCAAGCCGACGGCCAGGCCGAGGTTGTCTTCCAGGCCGCTGAAGTAGGTCGCCACCAGCTTTTTCAGCGGCGAGTACTGTAGGATGTGATAAGCCCGTTCAAAGGCGTTTTTCCAGGTTTGCGGCAAGTCCAGGGTGAGGATCGGTTCGTCGATCTGCACCCATTCCACGCCTTGAGCTGCGAGGCGACCGAGGATTTCGTTGTAGACCGGCAGCAGGTGTTCCAGCAGGTCGAGCTTGTCGAAATTGCCTTTGGCCTTGCCCAGCCACAGGTAAGTCAGCGGGCCGATGATCACTGGCTTGATGGTGTGGCCGAGGGCTTTGGCTTCGTCGACTTCGTCGAACAGCTGTTCCCAGCTCAGTTTGAAGGACTGATCAGCAGTGAATTCCGGGACCAGGTAGTGGTAGTTGGTGTCGAACCACTTGGTCAGTTCCTGAGCGTATTGAGCCTGGCCATGGTCGCCGCCGCAGCAGCTCGCCGTGGCGCCCCGGGCCATGGCGAACAGGGTGTCGAGGGTTGGCAGGCCGCCAGCATCCCGGGTGCTGTCGAAACGCTCGGGGATCACACCGAAGGCCAGGGAATGCGTCAGCACCTGGTCGTACCAGGCGAAGTCGCCGACCGGCAACAGGTCGATGCCGGCGTCTTTCTGCAATTGCCAGTGCGTGGCGCGCAAGTGGAGGCCGACGCTATGCAGCGCATCCTGATCGAGGTCGCCCTTCCAGTAGGATTCGAGGGCTTTTTTCAGTTCACGGTCCGCGCCGATGCGTGGAAAACCAAGTGTGTGGGCCAGCGCCATGGTGAGTTTCTCCCTTAAAAGTTGGCGTAAAACATGGCGCCATTGTCGACAGCCCACTCAACATGAGACAAACTCAACCTTTTCGTGTTGATCACAAGTTTTACTCATGGAGCCATTCGGTGCTTGAAATCCGCCACCTGAAGACCCTGCACGCCTTGCGCGAAGCCGACAGCCTGGTCGATGCCGCCGACCGTTTGCACCTGACGCAATCGGCCCTGTCCCACCAGTTCAAAGAACTGGAGGAGCGCATGGGCATGCCGCTGTTCGTGCGCAAGACCAAACCGGTGCGCTTCACCAGCGCCGGCTTGCGCCTGTTGCAACTGGCCGACGCAACCCTGCCGTTGCTGCGCGGCGCCGAACGCGACATCGCACGCTTGGCCGGTGGCACCGCCGGGCGCTTGCACATGGCGATCGAATGCCACAGTTGCTTCCAGTGGCTGATGCCGACCATCGACCAGTTCCGCGATGCCTGGCCGGAGGTCGAGCTGGACCTGGCGTCCGGGTTTGCCTTCGCGCCGCTACCGGCCCTGGCCCGTGGCGACCTGGACCTGGTGGTGACCTCGGACCCGCTGGAGCTGGCCGGGATCACCTACGTGCCGCTGTTCACGTATGAAGCGATGCTTGCGGTGGCCAACCAGCACAAGTTGGCGAGCAAGGCGTTCATCGTGCCGGAAGACCTGCTCACCGAAACGCTGATCACCTATCCGGTGGAGCGCGATCGGCTGGACATCTTCACCCGTTTCCTCGAACCTGCCGACATTGAACCGGCGCAGGTCCGCACTTCGGAACTGACGGTGATGATGATGCAACTGGTGGCCAGCGGACGCGGCGTGTGCGGCATGCCGCATTGGGCGCTGCATGAATACAGCTCGCGGGGTTACGTGAAGGCCAAGCGGCTCGGCGAGAAAGGCTTGTTTGCGACGCTGTACGCGGCGATTCGCGCGGACATGCTGGACGCGCCGTACATGCGCGACTTCTTGCTGACAGCCAAGGACACCTCGTTCTCGACGCTGGATGGTGTCAGCGCCGTCCGCTAAAAACGCACCTTCCCTGTGGAATAGCCCCCTGTGGGAGCGAGCCTGCTCGCGATGACGGTGGCAGATCCTGCATTGATGGAACAGGAATTGTGCTGGGCTTAGAGTTCGCGCCACATGTGGATTTTGTCGAAGTAGTCTTCGCCCACGCGCACCGCCAACGGTTCCAGGCCGAACTGGATGAAGCCGCAACGCCGGTACAGGTTGAACGCGGCGTCGTTGCCGGCGGTGACGGTCAACTGGATCAGCCTCACGCCTGAATGTGCCTGAGCTTCGGTCAATGCCGCCTGCACCAGTTGATACCCAAGTCCTCGCTGCCGGACGTTGCCTGACACGTACATGCCAAACAACGTCGCCTTGTGCCGTGCCTTTTCCCGAGGTTCGAAAGCGAGGCCGACGATACCCGCCAACCGCCCCTCCTCAAACGCGCCGAACACCACATCCAGCTTGTTGGTCAGGCGTGATTCCCACCAACTCAGCGGCATCGCCGCGCGCTCGCGCACACTCGAGGTAAAGGCCTGTGGATGCAGGTCATAGGCTTCAAGCATCAGCGCCCGATAGTCCAGGGCGTGACTCGCGTCCAGCCGTTCAATCCACATGTTCAAGCCCGTCCTCCGTGCGTCGAGAATAATCAGGCAGTCGCCAACGAGGCTCGATAAAACGGCAGGATCAGATCCCGTGTCAATGGCGCCAAGGTGACATCACCGTCGGTCGCCGGGTCGATCCAGCGCACTTCTTCGATCTCCGCTGCGGGCGATACGTCTGCACCAACCGTCAGCTGAAAAAGCTCGGCCTGGACGATAAACCCCGGCTCGTTGGCTGCCGGTGCTGAAAATTGCCCCAGATAAGTGGCGCATGCCGGATCGATGACCAGCCCCAGTTCCTCTTCCAGTTCCCGGGCCAACGCATTAACCGGCTGCTCATGGGCTTCGATCTTGCCCCCCGGTTGCATGAAGGCTTCGGTGCCGCGCTTGCGAACCAGCAAGGTGCGGCCGTCATCGCCGATCAACAGGGCGGCGGCGATATGGATGATGCGAGGGGCAAGGGTCATGGTGCTGATGGGGCCTGGAGTCAAAGGCGCAAGGATCCCACGGGACGGGTTCTTCGTCATCCTGGAAAAAGACCGCCGCCTAGGGCAATTGCACCAGGCGAAGTTGCGCTGTGACGACTATGCTCTGTCCACCCGGATTCATATTCTGTACCCGTTCGATCAGGTGATCAGGGAAAAGGATGCCCCTATGAAAACGTCGCACAATGTTCTCGGCGGTCTGCGCACATGCCAGTGAATAAGCTGCTGGCCCGGACCAATCGGCGAATACTGATCGTCGATGACACACCCTCCATTCATCAGGACTTCCGCAAGATCCTCGGCCCGGAAAGCGAGGATGAGCAAAGCCTGGCCAATACCGAAGAAGCGTTGTTCGGCACGCTTCGACCCGATCGGCTGACGTTTGAGCTCGACTCGGCCTATCAGGGCCAGGAGGCGCTGGAACTGGTGCAGCGCGCGTTGGCCGAAGGGCGCCCGTACGCCCTGGTGTTCACCGACATGCGCATGCCACCTGGCTGGGATGGCCTGGAAACCATCGAACAGCTGTGGAAAGCTGACCCGCACCTGCAAATTGCGCTGTGCACGGCGTATTCGGATTACTCCTGGGAGGCCATGGCCGAACGGCTGGAATTCGGCGATCAGATGCTGGTGCTGAAAAAACCCTTCGACAGCCTGGAAATCCGCCAGATGGCCAGCGCCCTGACCTGGAAGTGGCAGATGGCGCAGGACGCGGCGATGAAAGTGCTGAGCCTGGAGCAGACCATCGAGGCCCGGGTCCACGAATTGCTCAAGGTGTCGCACCTGTTGCAGTACGACGTATTGACCGAACTGCCGAACAGCACGTTGCTCGGCGACCGCTTGAACCAGTCCCTGGCCCTGTCCCGCCGCCACGACAAACAGCTGGCGGTGATGTTCCTGGGGCTGGACCGCTTCAAACGCATCAACAATGCCCTGGGCCATCCGGCCGGTGACGAGATCCTCAAGCAGGTCGGGCAAAACCTGGTGGCGACGGTGCGCGAGTCCGACTCGGTGTTTCGCTATGGCTCCGATGAATTCGTGGTGATCCTCGCCGACATCCGTCACCCCCAGCAGACCCGGGGCATCGCCGAAAAACTGTTGAACGCCGTCCGCGCGCCGCAACACATTGCCGGGCACGACCTGAGCGTGACCGCCAGCCTGGGCATCAGCATTTATCCCGACGATGGCGTGGACGCCATCGATCTGATCAAAAAAGCCGAAACCGCGATGCGCAACATCAAGGAAGTCGGCCCGGATGACTTCAGCTTTTTCATCGACGAAATGAATCAGCGTGCCCGCGATCAGCAAAGCATTGAAACGGGTATTCGCCTGGGGCTTGAGCGCAAGGAATTTGTCCTGCATTACCAGCCAAAACTGGACCTGAGCAGCGGCCAGGTGGTCGGGGCGGAAGCATTGATTCGCTGGCAAAAACCGGGGGTTGGCCTGGTGTACCCGTCGGACTTCATCGGGGTCGCCGAAGACAGTGGCCTGATCGTGCGATTGAGCAAATGGGTGCTGGCCGAGGCCTGTCGACAAGCCTGTGCCTGGCAGGCTGCAGGGCTGCCGAAGATCTGCATGTCGGTGAACATGTCGCCCATCGATTTTCGCCAGCGGGACTTCGTCGACGGTGTGGAACAGACGCTCGCACAAACCGGCCTGGACCCCGCCTTGCTGGAGCTGGAAATCACCGAAGGCGTGTTGATGCAGAACATCGACACCACGGTGAACGCCCTGACCCGGCTCAAGGCCCTGGGGGTGCGCCTGGCCATCGATGATTTCGGCACCGGCTATTCCAGCCTGAGTTACCTGCGCCGGTTTCCCATCGACGTGCTGAAAATCGATCAATCGTTCATTCGTGGCTTGAGCAACGACAGCAATGATGCCGCCCTGGTCAGCGCCATCATCAGCCTGGGCCGTAGCCTCAACCTGAGCATCATCGCCGAAGGGGTTGAAACCCTCGATCAACTGGATTTCCTCAAGGCCCACCACTGCGAGGAAGGCCAGGGTTACTACTTCAGCAAGCCTGTGGAGCCGATGGCCTTCGTGCAGTACCTGAAGTCGGTAGAACCTCCGCCGTTCAACGCCACGTGAACAATGCGCGACGATCCGCCAGCCGTCATTCAAGGCATCACTCGATGTCGCCCTTCTTTCACCGCCTGCTGCTGGTGCCGCTGCTCGGCCTGTGCCTGAGCGCCTTCGGCGCGCCGCTCGATGAACCGCTCAAACCACTGCCACCGGTGCCACAACTCGATCCGCAACGGGTCGAACTCGGTCGGCTGTTGTTCAACGAACCCCGCTTGTCGGTCAACGGCAGCCTGTCCTGTGCCAGTTGCCATCGACTGGAAAGCGGCGGCGCCGACAACAAGGCGTTTTCCATCGGCTTCAACGGCCTTCCAGTGGCGGTCAATACGCCCAGCGTGTTCAACGCCAGCCTGAACTTCCGGCAATTCTGGAATGGCCGCGCGCGCACCCTCGAAGATCAGGTGTTCGAAGTGGTGCAGAGCCCCGATGAAATGGGCAGCAACTGGGAACACGTGGTACGGACGCTGTCCGCCGACCCGGCCTATCAGACGTCGTTCGGTGACGCCTACCCGGACGGCGTGACCCTGGGTAATGTGCAAAACGCCCTGGCCAGCTACGAGCGCACGCTGATCAGCGCCAACTCGCGTTTCGACCAATACCTGCAAGGCAACACCGACATCCTCACGACGGATGAAAAGTACGGCTACCAGCGTTTCAAGGAATACGGCTGCATCGCCTGCCACCAAGGGGTGAACATCGGCGGCAACATGTTCCAGAAGCTGGGAGTCATGGGCGATTACTTCAAGGCACGGGGCACGCCGACCGAGTCCGACCTGGGGCGCTACCTGGTGACCCGGGATGAAGAGGACCGCCATGTGTTCAAAGTCCCGAGTTTGCGCAATGTTGCCGTGAGCGCGCCGTACTTTCACGACGCCTCGGCGCCAACCCTGGAAGACGCGGTGGACGTGATGTTCAAGTTCCAGCTGGGGCGCATTCCGACTGCCGAAGACAAACGCCTGATCATCACATTCCTCAAGACCCTGACCGGTGAATGGGGAGGCAAACCGTTATGAAAATGTCCCGCCGCCGCAGCCTCGCGCTGCTCGGTTTTGTCGCCTTGATACTGGCCTCGACGCTGCTGTTCCTGTACCTCAAGTCCAGCTCGACACAGACGACAACCTACGCCGAATCCCGGGATCTGATCGGGCGCATCAAGCAGCTGAATGCGCAATGGGAAACCGAGATTCTCAAAGCCAGAATTTCCACCAACCACAACTACGATCCACTGGTCACGCCGCTGACCGAGATGACGCAACTGTGGGAACGGTTCGACACGATGGAGTCCAACCACGGTCGCAACGATTCACCGGTCTGGCGCGCAAGCCATGATGCGTACCTGAGCGCCATCGAGGAAAAGACCCGGCGGGTGGAGCAGTTCAAGTCGCACAATGCGGTCTTGCGCAACTCGCTGGCGTTTCTGCCGACCGGCGAGGATGACATCCTGCAACCCCTGGCCCAACTGGTGGACGGCGACAAACTGCAACTGCAGAACATCGCCACCGACACCTATGACCTGGTGCTCAGCACCCTGGAATTCACCCAGGTCGCCTCTGACGACAAGGCTGCTGAAATCCTGGTGGGGTTGAACAAGCTGGGCATCAACCAGCAGCGTTTGCCTGAACAGTTTCACAGCCCGGTCGATGTGCTGAGCAACCACATTGCGTTGATTCTGCGGGAACAACCGGTGGTCAACCGCTTGCTGGACAACATCGAAGCGATACCGGTGGCCGAACGCCTGGATGACATCACCCGCCTGCTGAACAGCGAGCAGCAGCAGGCCGTGGCGGTCGATCAGCGCTATCACTTTTACATGTTGGTGTTTTCAACGTTGCTGGTGTTGTTGCTGGTGTACATGGCCATTCAACTGATGCGCAGCGTCACAGTGATCAATCGCGTCAACAAAGCGCTGAAGACTGCCAACGACGATCTTGAGCTGCGCGTTGAAGAACGCACCCGGGAACTGAGGGATACCCAAGGCGAACTGCTCGATACCGCGCGCCAGGCCGGCATGGCCGAGATCGCGACCAATGTGCTGCACAACGTCGGGAATGTGCTGAACAGCGTGAACATCTCCGCCGACCTGGTGAGCCGTAAACTGCGCGCCAGCAAGGCGCAAGGGTTGGGCAAAGCCATGCAGTTGATCAACGATCATCGGGACGACCTCGGAACCTTTCTCACTCAGGATGCGAAAGGCAAGTTGCTGCCCGGTTATCTCAATCAGTTGGTAGACGCCATTGCCGTGGAACAACAGGGCATGACCGATGAACTCGCCCAGCTGAGTCGAAGTGTCGACCACATCAAGGACATTGTTTCTACCCAGCAATCCTATGCGGGGGCCGACAGTCTGATGGAGCCGCTGTACATCAGCGAACTGCTTGAGGACGCCCTGCGCATGAACGCTGGCGCCCTGACCCGGCACCACGTCATGGTGGTCAAGGACTACGGCGACGTGCCGCAGGTCATGGGCGATAAACACCGGTTGTTGCTGATCCTGATCAACCTGATCAGCAACGCCAAATACGCCATGTCCGATCTGAGCAAACGCCCGCGCCAAATGACCCTCGGCATAAAAATCATCGACGCCACGACCCTGCAAATACTTGTCAAGGATGACGGCGAAGGCATCGCCGAGGAGAACATGACCCGCATCTTTGCCCACGGGTTTACCACCCGCAAGGAAGGTCACGGCTTCGGCCTGCACAGCTGCGCCCTGGCTGCCATCGAGATGAATGGCCACCTCAGTGCCCACAGCGACGGGCCGGGCAAGGGGGCGGTGTTTACCTTGCAGATCCCGCTGAAGCTGGTGCCGCAAGAAGCCTGAACGCAACATTAACTTCCAACGCAATTTAATGTGGGAGCGAGCCTGCTCGCGATGGCGGCCTGTCAGTCACCAAGATATTGGCTGACATGGCCTCATCGCGAGCAGGCTCACTCCCACAGGTTCTTCACCAGCCTTCAGATCAGGTGGTTTCCTTTAAGTGTGTGGGTTATGTGGCTTCCTGGAAATCCATTTCCGGTGGCTGGCGACGGAACCCGCCGGTCAGCACCGCCAGGTACACCACGCCAATGCCCAGCCAGGTCAGCCCCAGGTAAATCGCCAGGTGATCGAGGCTGACCATCAGCCACAAGTCCGCCGCCAGGCCGATAAACGGGAAGATCAGGAACAGCACCAGCTCGCGCAGACCTTTCTTTTCGCCGCCGATCCAGTAATGGAAGATCACCGAAAGGTTGACCAGGCTGAAGGCGAGGAACGCGCCGAAGTTGATGAACGAGGTCGACGTGGTGACGTCGAGTTTCAGCGCCAGCAACGCCACGACGGCGCACAACAGGATGCTGTTGACCGGAGTGCCGAAGCGTTCGTGCAGCGTGCCGAAGAAGGATTTCGGCAGCACGCCGTCGCGGCCCATTGCGAACAACAGTCGCGACCCGCTGGCCTGCGCCGAGAGGCCCGAAGCGAACTGGCCGACAATCAGGCCGATCAGGAAAATCGACACGAACAAGTCGCCACCAATGTTGCGGGCAATCTCATAGGCCGCCGAGTCGACGTTGTCGAACTGGAACGCCGGGTGGGCGATCTGCACGAAGTACGACACGCCAACGAAGATCAAACCGCCGATCAAGGTGATCAGCATGATCGCCCGAGGGATGGTGCGGCGCGGGTCGCGGGTTTCTTCGGTCAGGGTGCTGACCGCGTCGAAACCGAGGAACGAGTAACAGGCAATGGCCGCGCCGCTCATGATCAACGGCATTTGCATGTCGCCGTTGAAGAACGGTTTGACCGACCACAAGGGCGTGCTCGCATCGCCGCCGACGTAATGCACGCACAGCGCAACGAAGGCGATCAGCACCAGGAATTGCACCAGCATCAGCAAGGCGTTGATGCCGTTGGCCAGTTTCAGGCCGACGATGTTGATCGCGCTGGTGATGCCGATGAAGGCCAGTACCCAGATCCACTGCGGCACCGCCGGAAATGCGGAATTGAGGTACGCGGCGCCGATCAGCCAGATCGCCATGGGCAGGAACAAGTAATCGAGTAAAACCGCCCAACCGGCGATGAAGCCGAGCTTCGGGCTGATCGCCTTGCGCACATAGCTATAAGCCGAGCCGGCCACGGGGAATGCCGAGGCCATGCGGCCGTAGCTCATGGCGGTGAAAAACATCGCCACCAGCGCCGCGAGGTAAGCGGCCGGAACCATGCCGGCGGTGGATTGAGCGAGGATACCAAAGGTGCCGAGCACAATGATCGGCGTCATGTAGGCAATGCCAAACAGCACCACCGACCCTAATGACAGGGTGCGTTGCAAACGAGCCATGAGCGACTACTCCGGAATTATTAGATTTATGGCAGAGCCGAGTTCGGCGCAGAGTGTTCGGGTGTTGCTTTATTGTTCTTGGGTCAATCAAACAGGTGTGTGGCCTGTCAGGGCCTCATCGCGAGCAGGCTCACTCCTACAATTGAACCCGGGCGTTCACAATTTGTGTGATCACTGGAGCCCCCTGTGGGAGCGAGACCGGCTTGCCGGCGATGGCGTCATTGCTGACGCCATCAAGTCCGGATCAGCGCGCAGGAATCAGCAGCTCCCGCAATCCAGAAACATGCTCAACCAACTCCCCCGGCAACTTCAGCCGCTGATCATCCAGATACCGATAGTCCTGCCGCGCCGCCGTCAGCTGCTGAAGATCCAGTTCAACCGCAAACTGCCCTTCCTCGCGCCCCGCCTCGAACAACAGCGTGCCCAGCGGATCCACCAGCGCACTTCCACCGGCAAACAACAACCCGCCATCGCCCGCCTCCACCCGGTTGACCATCAGCGCAAACGCCTGGTTTTCCTGGGCGCGGGCCATGATCGCGGTGCGGTGGGTCGGGCCGTAAGGGTCCATGTTGCCGTTGGTCACGATCAGCAATTCGGCACCCAGTTGCGCCAGTGCACGGGCGGTCTCGGGGAATTCGATGTCGTAGCAAATCAGCAGGCCGACGCGTACGCCGTTCCACAGGCACGTGGCGTATCGGTCGCCCGCCTCGTAGACACCGCGATCCGACGCCCACAGATGCGTCTTGCGGTATTTCAGCGCGATGCCTTCAGGGGTGATCAGCAGCGTCGTGTTGTAGAAGCGACCGTTATCGTTCTCGGCCGTGCCGATGACCACAGCGATGTTGCGCTCGCGGGCAGCGGCGACAACCGCGTTGACGGTCGGGCCGTTCAGGGGTTCGGCGACCGCCGCCACGCTGTCGGCCGATGGGAAGCCCATCAAGTGGCTTTCGGGAAACATGATCAGTTGCGTGTCCGCCGCGCAAGCAGCGATGGCGGCCAAGGCGCGTTCGAGGTTGTAAGCCGTGTCGTTGTCACGGCCCGCCAGTTGGGCGAGTTCGACCTTCATGGGTATTCCTTGTTCTGGTGGCCGGGCTGCAGAAAGATTGCCCGGTCGGTGTCTGTGCGCCAGTATGCGCAGCAAGCAACCGGCCGGGGAATCACGCCGCCGGGGTAACACGATAGGGGTAGATGCATGACACTCTCGTTGGACGACATCGCCTGGCACCGTTCGGTGGGGCAACTGATCGACGCCCTGGACAAGCCCAATTTCTGGACGCAGCTGGTGCGCCTGCTGGATCAGTACGTGAGCTTCGACAGCTGGGTGGCGCTGCTTTTCAACCCTGACCAACACCCGCAAGTGTTCGCCGAATGCCCGGGCGAGGACGGCAGCCCTGATCAGTTGTTCCAGGATTACCTGCGCGGTTTGTACCTGCTCGACCCGTTCTACATCGCGTGCCGCGAACAATCGCGCACCGGACTTTATCGCCTGTCGGAAGTGGCGCCGGAGCACTTCGAACTGACCGAGTATTACCAGCGCTACTTTCGTCTGAATGTGGTCGCCGATGAAATCCAGTTCAATTGTCAGCTCGAAGGCGACCGCACGCTGTGCCTTTCACTGGGCAGCAAACAGCGTTTCAGCGGTCAGCAAATTGCCTTGCTGTCGCTGATCCAGCCCTGGATTCTGGGGCTGTTGCGCCAGCGCTTGCCATACGAAATCAACGAGGTCGTGGCCCTCGCGCCGTCGCCACCGCAACCGGATTGGCGCGTGCAGCTGGAAGCGTCGGTGCAGCAACTCAAAGGCGCGCAATTGACCGCCCGGGAGCTGGACGTCGGGCGCCTGATGCTCAGCGGTTGCTCCAGTAAGGAAATCGCCCGTAAGCTGGAAATCTCTGTCGAAACCGTGAAAGTCCATAAGAAACACATGTACAGCAAGCTGGGGATCAAGTCCCAGTCCGAGCTGTTTTCAATTTTTCTCCAGGCGCAGAATGCCTGACGAACATTGCAGCACGCAGCACTCTGTGGCGAGGGAGCTTGCTCCCGCTGGAGCGCGAAGCGGTCCCAATAAAAGCGCTGCATTCAGTCAGACAAATCCCGTCAGTAGGTTTTGCGACTGCTACGCAGCCGAACGGGAGCAAGCTCCCTCGCCACAAAAGCATCAAGCGTTGCCAAACAATGAACGAGTCCGAACCCAAGGAAACCGTATGAGCCTGTCACTCCTGAGCCGTTACGCCTTCTTTGCCGCTTGCGTGATCTTCACCCTCGCCAGCCTGCCCTTCCTGGAACATGACTGGCTGTGGCCGATCACCGCGACCACCGGCATTCTCAGCCTGATCGGCCTGTTCGATCTGCTGCAAAGCCCGCACGCGGTGCGCCGCAACTATCCGATCCTCGGCAACATCCGTTATCTGGTGGAAGGCATCCGCCCGGAAATCCGCCAATACCTGCTCGAATCCGACAGTGACGCCCTGCCCTTCTCCCGGGCCCAGCGTTCGCTGGTCTACTCGCGGGCCAAAAATGAAAGCGCGGACAAACCCTTCGGCACGTTGATCGACGTGTACCAGGCGGGTTTCGAATTCATCGGCCACTCCATGCGCCCGGCGCCGGTGAGCGACCCGAGTGCGTTTCGCGTCATTGTGGGCGGCCCGCAATGCACCCAGCCGTACTCGGCGTCGGTGTTCAACATCTCGGCCATGAGTTTCGGCTCTTTGAGCGCCAATGCGATTCGCGCGCTGAACCAGGGCGCCAAGCTCGGCAACTTCGCCCACGACACCGGCGAAGGCAGCATCAGCGCCTATCATCGGGAAAACGGCGGCGATCTGACCTGGGAACTCGGCAGCGGCTACTTCGGTTGCCGCACCGCTGACGGCCGTTTCGACCCGCAACGCTTCGCCGCGCAAGCCCAGACGCCGCAAGTGCGGATGATCGAAATCAAGATGAGTCAGGGCGCCAAACCCGGCCACGGCGGGATCTTGCCCAAGCACAAAGTCACCCGGGAAATCGCTGAAACCCGCGGCGTCCCGATGGGCCAGGACTGCATCTCGCCGTCACGGCACAGCGCGTTTTCGACGCCGATCGAATTGATGCACTTCATCCAGCAACTGCGTGAACTGTCCGGCGGCAAACCGGTGGGCTTCAAGTTTTGCCTGGGTCACCCCTGGGAATTCATGGGGATCGCCAAGGCCATGCTCGAAACCGGCATCCTGCCGGACTTCATCGTCATTGACGGCAAAGAAGGCGGCACCGGCGCTGCGCCCGTGGAATTCACCGATCACATCGGTGCGCCGATGCGAGAAGGTTTGCTGTTCGTGCACAACACGCTGGTGGGCCTGAACCTGCGGGACAAGATCAAACTCGGTGCCAGCGGCAAGATCGTCAGCGCCTTCGACATCGCCAGCGTGTTGGCCATCGGTGCCGACTGGGCCAACTCGGCGCGCGGCTTCATGTTCGCCATTGGCTGCATCCAGTCGCAAAGTTGCCACACCAATAAATGCCCGACCGGCGTTGCCACA
This sequence comes from Pseudomonas sp. PB120, assembly GCF_009761815.1. Classification (GTDB taxonomy): domain Bacteria; phylum Pseudomonadota; class Gammaproteobacteria; order Pseudomonadales; family Pseudomonadaceae; genus Aquipseudomonas. The sequence continues at coordinate 62,624 of NZ_RWIN01000149.1, read as the reverse complement.
CAGGACACCTTGCGCCAACGCGCGCTGGTGGTCCCGGACAAGGCGCAACGGGTGTTCAATTTTCACCGTAAAACCCTTGAAGCCCTGGCTGAGATGCTCGCCGCCGCTGGTCTCGATCATCCGTCGCAGTTGTCGGCCAAGCACTTGGTACGTCGTATGTCGGCCACCGAGATCAAACTGTTCTCGCAACTGCATGTGTTCTTGAAACCGGGGGAATTGCTCACCGGTGAGGTGAACGGCGAGTTTTACTCGCGCATGTGGCAGATGGCGCGGGCGGACAGTTTCGAGCCTAATGAGATAGCCGCAGCATGACCCCGACGGCTCCTTTGATGGCGCTTCACCAACGAAGCGCCTTGATTGGAGCCGGTTCGTTCATGACGATAAACCCGTAGTCGCCCACCAGATAGATTCGGTAGTACTGGCGCTCCAGCAGCGCCGGATACCCCCGGTAACCGACCCGCGTCGCATTGCGTCGCTCCTTCTCCGCCACCACGTTGGTGATGCCCACCTTCGGCAGGTTCTCGGCCAGCATGTAAAAGTCGATGTTCAGCAGGTAGTGCAACACCGGCAACTGTTTGAACGAACCGGCGGCGCCCGTCAGCCAGTGATCGGAATAGGTCACCGACATGTAAATACGCTTGGCTTCGCGCAACTCCCGATGGGTCGCGAAATCGCGCTCAAGGCTCGACAGCGCGGTGGTCGAGAAGGCTTTCTGCACCGTCAACACGCGGCCATAGGCATACGACAGTGAAAGCATCGCGAGCAAGGGAATCGCCAATAACAGCGGCAGCCGTCGGTGTATACGTTCCAGCGCCAGGTGGCTGAGATAAAACAGCAACACCAACAGCACCGCGAAGCCCATCAAGGTGCGGGCGCCTTCGTTGAAGTCGCGGAAAAACAGCGCGACGCCTGACACCAGCAGCACCAGGACAGGCAAGCTCAGCAGACACAGCAAGCCGATCAGGGCTTTTTTCAGCCCGCTGTCCTGACGCTCAAGCATCGTCAACGCCAATTGCACGCCGCCGACGGTGGCAAACAGCAACAACCCGGCAAACACCCACGTCAATCCGCCGTGAAACAGCAGCGCGACTTTTTCCAGCACTCTGCCAACGTTGATTTCAAGTTGCAGCAGCGGCGCGGCGCTCCAGTTCAACAACTGTGTGCGGTCCTGGGTCATGAACGCGGCGGCACTGACGCCATACATCAAGCCGCCCATGGCGACCTGCGCGACTTTCCAGCCGACCAACCGGCACCCTTGCGCCCACGGCAACCGGTCATTGACGCGCCGCAACAGCTCCAGACAGCACAAGCCCAGAAACACGTTGATGCTCACCTGATAGAGCCCCAACGCCAACGCAATCAGCCCGGACGGCACCAGCCACTGCAGCGTGCTCGAGGCATGGTGAAAAGTGATCGCAAAAATGACCGCCACCAGGCTCAGGACCATGATGGGGCCGTCGTATTGATACGACAGGTTTTGCAGGAAAAACGGGTTGTACCAAAGCGGCAGCAGCACCAGGCAATGCGAGATCGTCGGCTGCGGGGCGTAATGAAACGTCAGGCTGGTCAGGGCGCAGGTCATGGCCAGCGTGGCGATCAGCAGCGGCAACGGAAAGATATTCGGCGCGCCCGTGCCGAAGGTGAGCACGTTGTAAAACAGCTCGGCAAACAACCGGCCCTCCTTCGCCCACGCCATCCCGGCCGACAGGGAACGCCAGTTGTCATCGATGTATTGATAGTCCGCGAGGATCAGCGGCAGCACATACACCAGGGTTGCGAGCAGAAAAAACAGCCCGACCTGACGGTGCCCGAGTTCCTTGCCAAGAAAATCGATGAACCGGCCCATGTCAAAGCCCAAGCCGGTCTTTGCCGCCGACAATATCTTTCACCACATAACGCGGCCGGTGCTTGGCTTCAATGTAGATCCGGCCGATGTATTCACCGAGGATGCCGATGCCGATCAGTTGCACACCGCCCAGGAACAGAATGGCGGTCATCAACGAAGGGTATCCTGGGACGCTGTTGCCGTTGAAAACTTTGTCCAGCACCATGTACACCGCGTAGAGCACGGCGAACATCGACACGCAGCCACCGACGTAAGTCCATAACCGCAACGGCACCGTACTGAATGAAGTCACGCCTTCGAGTGCCAGGTTCCACAGTTTCCAGCCGTTGAACTTGCTGGTGCCCGCCACGCGTTCTGCTCGCTCGTATTCCACCACCACCGTGTTGAAACCCGCCCACGACAACACACCCTTCATGAACAACTGATGCTCGGGAAGTGCGCGAATCACGTCGACCACCTTGCGGTCCATGAGCCGGAAATCGCCGACGTTTTCTTCGATCCGGGTGTAAGAGATCCGGTTCAGTACATGGTAGAACAGCGCCGCGCTGTAACGTTTTAGGTAGCTGTCGGTCGTGCGGTCCCGGCGCTTGGCGAGCACCACGTCGGCGCCCTTCTGCCACTGCGCAATCAGTAACGGAATGACGCTGATCGGGTCCTGCAGGTCCACATCCATGGGAATCACCGCATCGCCGGTGGCATATTCCAGGCCAGCGAACAGCGCGGGTTCCTTGCCGAAGTTGCGCGAGAAGTTGATCAGCATCACCTGTTCGTCGGCTTGTGCCAGCGCCTTTATCTGCTCCGCCGTACGATCGGAACTGCCATCGTTGATGAACACGATTTCGACGTCGACCTGATCAAGCTTCAGCTCTTGTCGCACGGCCAGGTAAAACAGACTGATCGCCTGTTCTTCATTGAATACCGGAACGATCAACGAGACTTTCATACGTCACGCCCGCGAAACACCACGTACTTGGAGAACAGAAATCCCAACACCAGGCTCAAGCCCGAAAACAGCGCCACCGTCAGCAGGCCATGCAGCTGCCACACGTCGCCGGCATGACCGACGCCCAGGCTCAGCGCGCCCATCGCCGACAGGAACAGCAGATAGCCACCGGCCGATGCCTTGGCATTGAAGGTATAGAGCGCGTTCATGTAGAAGGAAAACGAGGCCGCCGTACAAAAGGCCGCCAGGTTGCTGACCGCCTGGCTGAGACCGGCCGCCACACTGAGCAGGAAAAAGATTTGCCAGTGAATGAGCGTGTTCGCAACGCCGATCACCGTGTAACTCGACAAGCCTTTCCACAACCGCCTCATGGTGACGCTCCCGAACGAAAACGCTGAACACCACACACCAGTATATGAGCCTGTCTACTGTCAGAAATCACAGGCGTAATGGCCTTTCGGACCAGCGGTTAAACGCCGGATCAACATCCCGTAATATCCCGACTTTGCAATTGCCCACGAATCACGCCACCCTGCGCGCCGCCGCTGAGCGGCGCACACGTCTACTCCTTATTTCAACTCCCGTTCACGAGCCCGCCGTCATGACGTTTGAACGCGATCACCGGATCGACTTTTTTCGAGGCCTGGCGCTGATCTTCATTTTTTGGGATCACGTACCGCACAACCCCCTCGGCCAACTCACCCTGCGCAACTTCGGCTTCAGCGATGCGGCGGAGATTTTCGTGTTCCTGGCCGGGTACGCGGCGGTGCTGGCCTACGGCAAAGTGCTGGCGCGCGATGGTTACCTGATTGCTTGCGTGAAGATTCTGCGGCGGGTCTGGGTGCTCTACGTGGTGCATATTTTCCTGCTGGCGATGCTGATGGGCATCGTGTTTTTCGCCAACAGCCACGTGGAAACCCGGGACCTGGTGGAGGAAATGGGCATGCATCATTTCATCACCAACCCGCAACAAGCCTTGGTGGATGAGTTGCTGTTGCGCTTCAAACCCAACCTCATGGACCCGTTGCCGCTGTACATCGTGTTGCTGGCCGGGTTGCCGCTGGCACTGCCGATGATGGTGCGCAAGACCTGGGCCGTGGTGGCGGTGTCGCTGACGGTCTATCTGATGGCGCCGTGGTTCGGCTGGAACCTGGCGGCGATCAAGGACGGCGTCTGGTACTTCAACCCCGTGGTCTGGCAACTGCTGTTTGTGCTCGGCGGTGCGGCGGCGATTCAAGGTCAGCGGCCACGGTTGCCCGATAACCGTGCGCTGATGCGCCAGCCGTTGTTTGTCACGGCGGCGGTGTACGTGGTGGTGACCGGGGTCATTACGGTCTCGTGGCGATGGCCGGACATTCACGACGCGCTGATGCCGGCCTGGCTGAGCAATCTGTTGTACCCGATCAGCAAGACCAACCTGTCACCGGTGCGGCTTGTGCACTTCCTGGCATTGGCGTACGTCACGGCGAAACTGTTGCCGGACACCGGCTGGACGCAACACTGGCTGGCACGGCAAAGCTGCCGCATGGGTCGTTACTCACTGGAGATCTTTTGCCTGGGCGTGCTTTTGGCACCGTTGGCCGACATGGTCAATGCCATGACCGACGATGCCTTTGCCATGCAGATATTCACCGCGCTGGTGGGCGCCGGGTTGATGGCGTTGCTGGGGATGTGGCTGGAATTCAACAAGCGGCTGACGGGGCCTGTGAAAGCAATGACAGCCGGCTGATTGATGATGACTTTGTGGCAAGTGGGCTTTTGTGGCGAGGGAGTTTACTCCCGCTCGGCTGCGCAGCAGTCGTAAAGCTGTTGACCCAATTCACCTGACAGACCGCAGACACAGGGTTCAGGGCCGCTTCGCGACCCAGCGCGAGCAAGCTCCCTCGCCACAGGGAATCGAGTACCCACTTTGATCCTTCACAAGTTTCAGAAAATTCGCTTCAACCATCAAATCCCGCAACACACCTGCTTTTGTGGCGAGGGAGTTTACTCCCGCTCGGCTGCGCAGCAGTCGTAAAGCTGTTGACCCAATTCACCTGACAGACCGCAGACACAGGGTTCGGGGCCGCTTCGCGACCCAGCGGGAGCAAGCTCCCTCGCCACAGGGAATCGCATTGCCACTTGGATCTGTCATGAGTTTCGGAGGATTCACTGAGGCCATCAAATCCCGCAACACACCTGCTTTTGTGGCGAGGGAGTTTACTCCCGCTCGGCTGCGTAGCAGTCGTAAAGCTGTTGACCCAATTCACCTGACAGACCGCAGACACAGGGTTCGGGGCCGCTTCGCGACCCAGCGGGAGCAAGCTCCCTCGCCACAGGAAAGCGAGTCACCACTTGAATCCTTCACAAGTTTCGGAAAATTCGCTCAGCGTTTGCAGCTACGTGTAGGTCACAGAGTGGCTAGGGTGGATTGGAGTCACTACTTCAGGACGCAAAGGAATGCCTCCACGCCCAAACTCACACCGGCTTCGCCATGGTCGCTTTTCAGAACATGGCCGGGCTTATCTCATAACGGCAGTGGTCCATCAGCGGCGCCAGCTTTTCACTGATTGGCAATTGGGTCGCTTGCTCGTCACGGAGCTCAGGCGCGCCCATGAACAAGAATGGGTCAATTCCATAGCCTGGGTGATCATGCCCGATCACTTCCATTGGCTGGTGCAACTTGAGCAATGCACGCTGGCGCAACTCATGCAGGCCGTCAAATCCCGCAGCACGCTCACTATCAACAGAGCTCTGAACGGTGAAGGCGCCTTCTGGCAAGGGGGCTACCACGATCGAGCTATCCGTGATGGCGAAGAACTTTTACCTTTCGCCCGTTACATTGTCGCCAACCCGTTGCGCGCGGGTTTAGTGGCTAAAATCGGCGACTACCCGCTCTGGGATGCCTGTTGGCTATAACAACCCTCCTTCGACGGCGGTGAAAATTCGATAGCTGGATATTCACAATTTTTTCACCATCGCCAACCACCGTCTAAGCTTCAGTCAAGTCCAATCAATCTGCGTGAATGGATCAGTCGACTATGGGCGCGTTATGGCAAACCGATTCGAGTAAAACCGTGGTCCCGACTGAACGTGTGGATGAAGCGCCTTCACCTCAAAAACCTCGTCGCAGCCGTGTCAAACATGGCTGGAAGGCGTTCTGGTTGCTGCTGCTGATTATCCTGATTGTCCTGGGACTCGCGGCGGCCAAGGAGATGCGCACTTCAAAATTTCAAGCCCGGGAAATCAGCCAGTTTGCCGCTTCCCTGAGTTACACCCTGCAACCGGGCCCCAGCGATGCGATTCGTTACCCCGGCGCCGGGCCTTTCGATTTGCGCCTGGGCTACAGCTCCCTGGATGAATTTCTGCCCAGGTTGATCAAACGCGATTACGTGATTGCAGCCCAGACCCGTTTCTCGCAAAAGCTGATGGATTACAGCAGCAAGGGCCTTTTCGTACCCTATTCGGAGAAAATTCAGGCCGGTTTGTCGATCACCGATTGCCGCGCCGCGCCGTTGTACCAGTTCAAGTATCCCCAACAGCTGTATTCAAGTTATGAATCGATACCGCCGGTGGTGGTCAATAGCCTGCTGTTTATCGAGAACCGCTTTCTGCTCGACACCAAACAACCCTTGGCCAACCCCGCCGTGGACTGGCCAAGGTTCGGCATGGCGGCGTGGTCGCAAGTGGCGAAGTTGCTGCACATGCCCGGCCAGTCGGCGGGTGGCAGTACGCTGGCGACGCAACTTGAAAAGTACCGGCATTCCCCCGACGGGCTGACGGTGTCGGGAGCGGAAAAGATTCGGCAGATGATTTCCGCCACCGTGCGCGCCTATCAGGCTGGGCCGGAAACACTCGAGGCGCGCAAGAACGTGGTGCGCGATTACCTCAATAGCGTGCCCCTTTCCGCCGTGCCGGGCCACGGTGAAGTGCATGGCATGGCCGAAGGGTTGCGGGTCTGGTACGGCGCCGATTTCAGCGAGGCCAACGAAACCTTGGCCAGCACCCGCACGGATCCAAAGACCCTGGCCGCCAAAGGTTTGGCCCTGCGGGAAATGCTCTCGTTGATGATTGCCCAGCGCCGCCCTTCGCATTACCTGACCAAGGGTCGAGATGAGCTGGCGGACCTGACCGACAGCCATATTCGCCTGCTGGCACAGAACAATGTGATCGATGCCCCCTTTGCGGCGGCCGCACTGGCCAGCAAAGTGACCTATCGCGACTGGCAGACCCAGCCGACCATTCAACCCATCGAAACCAACAAAGGCATCAGCGTGGCGCGCAGCCGGTTGGGCGGTCTGCTCAATCGCCCGCTGTACGATCTCGACCGTCTCGATCTCTCGGCCACCAGCACCCTGCAAGGCGATTTGCAGACTCAGGCCACCGAATACCTGAAGAAACTGGCCGACCCGGCGTTTGCTACACAAATCGGCTTGATGGGCGAACGCTTGCTTACGCCCACCAGCACCACTCAGGTGCGCTACAGCTTCACCCTGTTTGAACTGACACCGGACGGCGCGCGGGTACGGGTGCAGACCGACAGCACCGACCAGCCGTTCGACATCAACGAAGGCAGCAAGCTGGAACTGGGCTCCACGGCAAAAATGCGCGTGCTCACCACGTATTTGCAGATCATTTCCGAGTTGCACGACAAATACGTTGGAATGACCATCCCGGAACTGAAGAAAGTCGACGTGCCCGACCAGGACCGTCTGAGCCGTTGGGCCGTCGATTACCTGATCCAGAACAAAGACCGCAACCTGCCGGCCATGCTCGGTGCAGCGCTGGATCGCAAATACTCGGCCAGCCCCGGCGAAGCTTTTTTCACCGGTGGCGGACTGCATGTGTTTCATAACTTTCGCAAGGAAGACAACGGCCGCATGCCCACCTTGCGCGATGCGATTCGGGAGTCGATCAACCTGCCGTTCATCCGTCTGATGCGTGACCTGGTGCGCTACACCACTTATTCCGGCCCCAACAACAGTGCCGAATTGCTCAAGGACGATCGCGACCCTCGGCGTCAGGAATACCTGGCGGATTTCGCCGACCGCGAAGGCACCTCGTTTTTGCTGAGGTTCTGGAAGAAATACAAAAACAAGGACACCCAGGCCCGGCTTGATACCTTCCTCGACGGCATGCGCCCGACGCCCATTCGCATGGCCGCCGTGCACCGTTACCTGTTGCCGCAAGCCAGTCAGGAAAGCTTCAACACCTTCGTGCGCGCGCAAGTCAAAGGCGCCAAGCTCACCGAAAAACTGACCGATGAACGCCTCCAAAGGCTCTACGAGAATTACAGCCCCGGCGCGTACGACCTGCCGGACCAGGGTTTCATTGCCAAGGTGCACCCGCTGGACCTCTGGCTGATGGGTTACCTGCTGAACCACCCGGATGCCAAGTGGAGCGAGATCGTCAAAGCCAGCCAGTTCGAACGCCAGGAAGTCTACAGCTGGCTGTTTAAAAGCAAGCACAAGGGCGCACGCGACAGCCGCATTCGCACCATGCTGGAGATCGAGGCGTTCCTCGACATTCATCAGCGCTGGCAGAAAGTCGGTTACCCGTTTGACCATCTGGTGCCGTCGCTGGCCACCGCCATCGGCAGCTCCGGCGACCGCCCTGCGGCGCTGGGCGAATTGATCGGCACCATCCTCAACGACGGTGTGCGCATGCCGACCTTGCGCATCGATACCCTGCACTTCGCGGCCAATACGCCGTACGAAACCAAATTGATCAATGACCCGGTCGCCGGCAAACGGGTAATGCCGTCCGAAGTGGCCACGGCCATGCGCGAGGCCTTGTCGCAAGTGGTGGATGCCGGTACGGCCAAACGGGTGTCTGGCAGTTTCATTACCCCCGACGGCAAGCCACTGGCCATGGGCGGCAAGACCGGGACCGGGGATAACCGCATTGAAGCCATTGGTTCCGGCGGACGGATTCTGAGTTCGAAGTCGATCAACCGCACGGCCACCTTCGTGTTCTACATCGGCAATGACCACTTCGGCACGCTGACCGCATTCGTACCCGGGCGCACCGCCGAAGCCTTCAAGTTCACCTCGGCCTTGCCGGTGCAAGTGCTCAAGGGCATGGCGCCGATTCTCACGCCGTATCTACAGCCGGGCACGCATACGCAATGCCTGCCCGTTGAGGTGGCACGACGCTCATGACCAATGGCGGTAATTAATTATTTTCGACATGGGTAATTCCAATGCTTTTCGGGGGGCAACACTGATTTAGCAGCGGTAATTCAGACTTTTACTTTGAACCTCGGGCGTTAGGCTGGTCACTCCACTTAATGCTCAAGGTTTATCAACAGCATGACTGACTTACACGGACGTATATCAGCACTATCGTCACCCGTGGCCGACGAAAACAAAGGTCGCCACTACACCTTCATCAATAACGGTATTCACCCCGCGTTCAAGGGCGCTTCAGTGCAACGGCTCCGGGAGATGAGCCTCACGCAAACGGCCTCGGGCCAGTGGGTGCGGACCACCCGGAATTTCGATCACACGCCATTACAAGAAGCCAATCTTGAACTCTGGTCCGCTCAAAACACCGTCGACCGGGTGATGGATAAAGTACAAGGCGTTTATGAGTTCGCCGAGCCATTACTGACCGAGGCGTTAGTGAAACAGTTCGGTATCGACGTCGACGTACAGGCCACTTACTTGCATCTCTATTTGCCGAAACAGCTTCCCTGGTACGCCAGCGACCTCGGCGGTGTCGTGACCCGCACCGTCTCCCTGCTGGACGCGGCCCTGCATAACTTCTCGAGCAACGAAACCTGCGAACCCGACTCGAGCTTCATCAACCAGCCCGATGCGCGCGGGCACTTCGATATCCTGCCGATCAAACGCAAGATGTCCATCGCCCAGTTCCAGGCCCTGTGTCGCGAGTTGGACATTGGCGCCCGCTACACCCGCTACCTCGAAGAACAATTGCTCCCCCGTGATGGCCTCGCCCAGGGTTACCTGAAACTCAAAATCGTCGAGAGCGAAAAAGCCGCGTTCAAAGCCGCCGCCCGATTGGCCGAACTGACGGGCGACATCGACGCCGAGGCCAGTGACCTGATCCTGAAAATGCTCGATGGCCAGCGCAACCTCACGCGTAAAGGCCGGGCGGTGCAATTCGCCGAACTGTCGATTCTCGACAGCCTGCTGACCGGCATCGTGTTGATTACACCCAGGCTGGAACAACGCATCCGTGACGTCACGCCGGTGATCGTCTACGTCCCGCAGGACCCGGAACACCCGCTGAAAGAGTACCCCTCGACCGTCGCATTCATGAATGAACTGACGCGCCAGTTGCGCGACAACGTCGTCGTATCCTCCACCGGCATGACCTACCAGCAATACTTCAGCCGGTTTGTCGATCAATCGGAGCGAGGGCATTTTTTCGGCGGGTTACAGCAGCGTCTGTTCGAAGTGAAATGGCATCAGAAAGAGCCGCTGGACCAGGGACCGAGCTGGCGAGAAGTGCCGGTCGACAACCCCAACCTGCATTTCCAGACCGCACCGATCCCTGGCGAGCTCTGGGAGTACCTCTTCCAGCAAAAACTCAACAAGGTGCTCAACGACGCCCGCCATATCGCCGTATCCACCGCCGATTCCGATAGCAATGCCCGATGGGCCTGGTGGGAGAACTTCAAGAAAATAGTCTCGGACATTTTCAACATCGCCCTGATGGTGGTCACGCCGTTCGTTCCGGGGCTGGGGGAGTTGATGATGGTTTACTCCGTGTACCAGATGGCCAGCGACGTCATCGAGGGCCTCGTCGACTTGACCCTGGGACTGAAAGTCGAGGCCGGCGAACATATTCTCGGTGCGGTCACCGACTTTCTTTCGCTGGTGGCGTTTGCTGCGGGTGCGAAGATCGGCGACCTCGCGCGTTTGAAGCTGTCGCCGCTGATCGAAGGCATGAAACCGGTGACCCTGCCCAACGGCGAACCTCGGCTGTGGCATCCCGATCTCAAACCTTATGAGCTGCCTGATGTGAAACTGCCGGCTGATTCCAGCCCAGACGCTCAAGGGCTTCATGCTCACGAAGGCCAGGACATTCTGCCGCTCGATGACAAGCATTACGCCGTGCAAAAGGATGCGCAAACCGGCAATTACCGCGTCAAACACCCGCACCGCGACAATGCCTATCAACCCGAGTTGCAACACAACGGCCTCGGCGCCTGGACCCACGAAGCCGAGAACCCGCGTACCTGGGAGGGCCCAACCTTGATGCGTCGTCTTGGCCATTCTGTGGACGGCTTCAACGACGCAGACCTGGACAATGTTCGCCTCGACAGCGGCATCGACGACGGGGCACTGCGCCGGATGTACGTCGACAACACCGCACCGCCACCTCTGCTGGACGACAGCCTCACCCGCTTGAAAATCCAGCGCCAGGCTCGCCAGGCCATTGAGCGGATTCGAGCCGGTCAGCCTCTGGCCCCATCCTCCTGGTGGTTTGAACCGCTGGCGACTTATCTGGACGGCTGGCCTGCGGATAAAGCCCTGAAGGTTTACGAACACGCCGACATGAGCGGGCGCTTCCGCCTGTACGGCAATGCCGAGGCGGCCGAGGCGCAGACGCTGTCTACCAGCCAGTCGCAGCTCATGAGCGAGCAGTTCGTGCCGAGCCTTGTTGATTTTCTCAGCGAAGAAGAACTGCAAACGGTGCTCGGTCGCCCCACCGCCAAAACCGAGCAGGTGCAAGCGCTGCGTAATCAATTGGCGGACGAAGCCAATCGGCTGAACGCAGACATCGTCAACCAGCTGTACCAAGGCGCAGAAGCGTCCGACGATCCGCGGATCCAACTCATTCGCCAGACTTTCCCCGAGCTGCCGACCCGTGCAGCACAGACGCTGCTGGACAGTGCTGACGCCGCCGATCTTACACGCGTGACCCAAGAGCAACGCCTGCCGTTGAGCCTCAAGAGCCGCGCCCGTGAGGCCGCCTTCGAAGCCCGGACCAACCATGCATATGAGGGTTTTCATGACGGTGCGCAGTGGGTCGCGGAGACCGAAAGCCTGATACTGAATGCGCTCAGGGTTCATACCGACACCTTTGCGCAATTGCGTATCGAGGTGCGTGAAGGCAGCGATGCCGGACCGCTGCGCGGCAGCGTGGGTCCGCACGATGCGGTGACGGTCCGGGTGCTGGTCAAGGATGACGCCAACCGGTTCGAAGTCTGGGACGCCGACAACCACAAGCTGCATGACGCCACTGACTTTTACGAAGCCGTGCTCAACGCCTCGCCGAAAAACAAGTTGGGTTACCGGCCGGGACAGGGTGAGCTTTTCAAGCAGTGGGTCATGGCCAAGACCGAGACGCCGGCCGAACGCCGCACCGCGCTCACTGCACCGCCTATTCGCCCAATACCGAACCACGAAGACATGACGCTGTTGCGCGGCCCCGGCTTCTCCACCACGGCCGCCACGCTCAGTGACCGGGTGCAGGACCTGTACCCGCACTTCAACGAACGAGAGGTCGATACCTTCGTTCGATCACTGGGTTCCCAGGAGCAAGGGCATCAGACCCTGACGAGGCTGGACCGAGAAATGTACGACCTGCGCAAACTGCTCAATCGCTGGCAACACCAGCGACCGGCTACCTGGGGGCCTGACCGCCAAGGGTTCGTGCGTGGTGGCGGGCAGCACATTGCCGATCGGCTCATCGAGTGTTTTGCCAGAAAGCCCACGGTATTTGGCGAGCGCAGTACAACCGTCGACGGCGGTTATGCGCTGGACCTGTCCGTCGAGTTCGATGTGCCCGACCTCGAGCGCTGGTGGAAGGAACTGCCGGATATCAAGCATTACGTCGATCAGATCAGCACCCTGAATCTGGACCGCACGAACGTCTCCGAAAACGCCGCCGGCCTGTTGGGCGACTTCTCGCATCTTCGGCAACTGAGCGCCAGGAGCTGCGGGTTGACGCGACTCCCCGAGCCCGTCGGAAAAATGCACTACCTGCGGACGTTGCGACTGATGAACAACGACATCACGCTGACCCCATCAGCCGTCGAGCAATTGCGCAACCTGACCCACCTGGAAACACTCAGGCTTGATGACAACATACATTTGGGCAGGCTGCCGAACGTTGCACGCATGCCCAAACTACGGATCCTGAGTTTGAGCAACACCGGCGCAACCACCTGGCCTGAAGGCTTGGTTGGCCCCCTCAGCAAACGTCGACCCCGGGGATTTTTCCTGGATTTGCAGGAGAACCCGATCAGCCTGATTCCAACGGTCGTGCCGGGTTCGCAGGATGCCTTCATCGTGGCGCGGACGCGTTTGTTTCCCAAGCAACTGTCGGAGGCCAACCTGGTGACGTTCAAAGCCTATCGACGCTCTGTCGGTCTCGCTCCCGAGCAGGTCTATGCCGACGCGGCCACCGACGCGATGAACCAATGGCCAACGAAGGACGATTCCGTCTGGTGGAGTGCCGAGGTCGGGGGGCTGGGCACTTTTCGCGAAGACGCGTGGCACGATCTGATGACCGAGCCTGGCTCCGAAGATTTTTTTGCCTTGATTCAGAAACAGACACGCTCGGCCGACTACCGGGCCGGCGGCGAACTGCGCCAACAGCTGAGCAGCCGGGTCTGGCGCATGGTCGAAGCCATCGACCTGGACACCCCGCTGCGCAACGAGCTGTTCGAAATGGCGAAAGCCCCCACCACCTGCGCCGATGCGGGGGCTCAGGTGTTCAACCACATGGGCATCAAGGTGCTCGCCTCCGAAGCCTATGCCTTGTCGACGTCCAACGCGGTGCTGGAAAGCAAACTGGTGAACCTGGCAAAAGGCGCCGCCCGCCTCGCGCGCGTGGATGACATTGCCCGTGCCGATTTCGGCGGCCGGGAAGGCAACCCCGATGAGGTGGAGGTCTACCTCGCCTACGAAACCGGTCTGGCCCAGCGCCTCGGTTTGCCGTGGCAATCGGAGTCGATGCTGCATCGCCCCTTGGCCGGCGTCAGCGCCAAAACCCTCGACACCGCGTTCGATACGGTGATGGCGATGGAGGCCGGCGATGGTTTGATCAACGACATGATCGAACAGCCGTTCTGGGAGAAATACCTGCGGGACACTTACCCGAACGAGTTCAGCCGCAATCGCCGACTGTTCGAGGCCAAGAGTGATTTGCTGGATGAGTTGCGTGAAGTCCAGCATGACTGGGCCAGCTCCAAGGGCCAGCAGATTGCGCAACGACGGGCACTCAAGCAACGCCTGCAAGACCTCGCACGGCGGCTGGGTGTCGATGACAGCGAAGTGCTTATCGATGAAGACATGAGCGATGAAATCTTCGGCCGATTGCTGCATGACATGGGCTATGAAGAGAAAGAACTGAGCAGATCGCTGACCCGCGCAGCGCTGCAAAAAGACGCCGAGGGCTGATCGGGAAACCCTGATGCATCGGGTGATGCATCAGGGTTCAACCGTTAACCGACTTCCGAATCCCAGATGACCGTGACCCGGCCTGAGTAGGTCCTGCCGACATTCGGTTTGATCATTTCGTCGACCTGATCCTGCGCAATTTCGAAGTGCAATGTCCCAGGCTTACGATCGACATAAAAGCTCGGCTGGAAAATCGCGGCGCCATTATTGCCGCGCCGTAGCGGCCGACGATTCACCGGTTGCGAGGCCTGATCCACCAGGCCACCGGGCAGGGTCACGCTTACGTTGATTGGAACGTAATGGTTGGAAACGCGGTCATTCAGCGCGCAGGTTTCAGGATTGACGACGTACTGACACGACAGGCTCATCTTGAAGCGACTCGACGAAGAGACATTGAACGTCTGGTCACGAAACAGCCGTGTCGGCTTTCGCCCCTGCGTCAGCCAGGCTTGCCAGCCGCCCTGCGGGACCAATTCGATACGGTTGCCGCCGGGGGGAATTTCGACCTTGAGGGTATGTTGCACTTCCAGAGTGAAATTCAAGGTCAACGCCGAGTCGCTTGGCTGCATGACATCGCCCATGTCGAAATCGCCGTTTGGACCGACGCTATAGGTCAGGCTTCCCGAGTAGCGACCTGCTGACATGCTCAACGGGTTGGGCGTGAACAGTTCATAGGCGAAATCCAGATAGTCGTAACGCAGCCAGGGCACATCGTACCTTGCTTGCTTATCGCAGCTACCTTCGATTGGCGTCTTCCAGAAAAACCCATAGCTAGTCGCTCCTAAGAGTCCTACCCCGCTGTAAAGGCAGGGGGCCGGCGCATACACCCAACTGGCGCCCCATAATTGACTGTGAGCGAGTCGATAGTCGCTTCCGCCGCCTACCAGGCTGATGACATCCTCGGTAACGTATTGGGAGCCGATACCTGCAATCCGGACCCTGACCGTCTCACTCTCTCCCGTTGCTTCATGCACTACAGACAAATCCCGCCACTGAGCAGGCACCTTGAATGTCGCCCCCTGACGAGGTGATGGATGATTTGCCTCGATTGGCGCGCGGGAGTTGAACTGAATCGGCACGCGCAGGCTGAACATGTCGTTGTCGCTGCACTGGACCGGGTAGCTTGCGCAATATCCACTGGGTGGCGTGTCATTTTTGAATTTATTCTGCTGAGGGTTTGCAGAGTCCGGTCTGAAAGACGCCTGTATCGAAACATCCATCGCCCAGACCGAAGCCCCGTACACGGTTAGCACCACCCCCAACCCGACGCGACGTAAATGTTGACTGGCTTTCTGCTTCATTTTTTTACCCCAGTGGTACCCGCACCACTTCGATAACTGTTTCGCCCTGGCATCACGCATCCGGTAGCACCGCATTGAAAATCAAATTAATGCTGCCGAAATAACTGCCCGGCTTATAAAGACCATCAGCAGGCGGTACTGGTAGCACTTCCAGCAAAACCCGCTTGCCCTGCGCCGCTTCGCTCAGCGAAACCACCTCGCTGCGTTCCGATTCGCTCAGCACCTTGCCGTTGAACAGCACGCGCAAACCAATGTCATGGGCGGGCGTTCCATTGGAGAGGTAAGGCCTGCCCTCAAGCCGGGCATCGATGGAACCGCCCTCATTTTTCACATCGAAATACTTGCGCAAGCCGCCCAGGGTCGAGGTCACCAGGTTCCATGGCAACGGCTGCTCACGATGTATCCAGCCGGGGTCTGCGGGAATGACGTAGAACGCCTGGCTCGGAATCGTCACGAAGACCTCGAAGTGCTGCACTTCGCGAGCGGCAAATGCTGAATGGCAGGCCATTGCCGCCGCCATCAGAACCGTCAGTTTTCTGAACATGATCATCAGCCCTTCACATCAAGTTTCTGGCTGCGCTCGCCTTCGACCAGGGTGAAGCGGTACTCGCGACCGGCCTGTTTTTCAAACTCGAAACTGCGACCCGCGAGAATGTGATGCTTGGTGGTCGGCACGCAGTCCTGCTCGTTCTTGACCGAGCAATCCTTGAACTCATCGATCACCACCACGGTATTGCCGTTATTGCGGATTCGATATTGAGTCGCGCCGTTCTCGATCGCGCTGGCGAAACGCGTGTCCTTTGGGCGGACGAAAAACACCGCGCCATAACCGGCCAGTACCGTAACCCCGGCAGACAGGGTTTTCTTGTATTCGTCACGTTCTTCACTGGACACCGCGAACTCGTCTTCTTTCTCGGGCACCACCGGCACGAAGCGCACGCGGAAATAGCGCTCGTGGACACGTTCACCCATGTACAGCAACCGCGTGCCTTGCATGCCATTGGCCGGCACGATCAGCCGTGCCGGGCTGGCCATCAAGCCGTCCCGGGCGCTGCCGTCGGCACTGGATTTAAGCGGCACTTCCCGGGACTTGCCGTCGGCGTCATAAAGGATTTCCAGGATGTTGACCTTGACGAACGCGGTGCTGTCGCCGCCATTGAAGACGCGTTTCAGGTACGTGCTTTTATCGGCGTCCAGGTAGTCGTAAACCGTACCGATATTGATGCTCGGCCCGGCGTGCGCCGTCTGTGTGAATAAACAAAAACCAATCAATGCCAACCGACGTTTCATCGTCTTTTACCTCGTAGAAAAAGTGCGTACTGCCGGGCATCAGCCTGCCGTCGGCGTGACTGTGGATGCGTCTGCCAACGTATCCGGCGTGCAACGCAGGTCGCCGATCATCAGCACATGGTTTTCCGTGCGGCCACGGCTCGGATCCAGGCGAAACTGGCACAGCAACTGATCGCCGTGGCGTACTTCAAGAGTCGGGGAACCGGCGTTCATTTCCATGGAGAAAAAGCCGTCCACTTCGCTGACCCCTCGGCTGGCGTGGTTGATGATGTGGTGGCCCTTGAGCGGGTTGCCCTGAGGGTCGATCAGGCGACCGAGCACGGTCAGGGTTTTCATCACGCGAATCTGGCGATACTCGACACCGCCCTTGTTCAGGTGATAGCTGGAGCGCGACGGCTGGATGGTGGCGGCCGGCACGTCATGGCCCTCGAAATCGAAACTGACCGAGCTGCTTTTGTACGCGGTGATCGGCACAAAATTTCGCCCCGGTTTGAGCACCGCGCTGCCCCCGCTCAAATCGTCGGCACGCAGGGCGATGTCGTCGATGTCGGATTCGACGTCGATGATCATGCCGGCGCCGTTGCGGTGGTACTGGCTGGTCATGACCATTTTTTGTCCGCCGACGGCGACGGTGCTGTCGAGGTTCAGGCCGCCGGTGAAGTCGTTGTTGTAAGACGAGCGCTGGATAAACCCGTCGGCGTTGGCCAGGTCCGATTGCATCGTCGCCATCGCGTTCATGCCCACGCCGTAGGTGTCGGTGATGGCCGTGGCGGAAACGCTTTGCAGCACGTGGTCCTGCCAGTCCTTGCGGTAGGTGACCGAGGCATTGTTATCGCGCCCGCCATCACGGTCGGTGCGGCTGCCGATGCTGCCGGAGAGCTGTTCTCCCGGGCCGCCCAAGGCAATGTTGACGCTCAAGTCGATGCCGCGATTGCGGTCATCGCCGGAGCTGAAACTGCCGGGCCGGTCGAACAGCGACAGCCGCCAATTGGCGTCGCTGCCAAACAGTTGAGTGCGCTGGGTCCAGCCCAGGTCCACACCGACACCTTCGGTGTTGCCTTCGCTGTGGGACACCCGGGCATTGACCGAGCTTTTACTGGTGAGCCGATGATTCACCGACAGCGACGAGTTGCTGGTCTGGCCGATGAACACGTTGCGCTGCCGCACGCGCGTGCCATCCGGCAAGGTGTCGTAGAGCCGGGTGGTGTCGAGCCAGCTGCGGTTGTGGCTGGCAACAAGGCTGCCGCTGCCGTAGGAGTAAAGCCCTTGCACGTCGAGGCCAGTGCCGTAGTCCTCGGTCTGGTAGACGTTGGCATAGACGCTGGCATTGTTGACGATCGCCCAATCGATTGAGGTGCCGTATTGCAGGGCGTCGCGGACCTGTCGCCCGGTCAGGCCGAGGATGACCCGGGGGTGCAGCAGGAAGTTGAACGCCGCGCCGGCCGTCATGTCGCCGTCGCCCTGATCGTCCCAGTTGCTGAGCAATTTCGATTCACGACCGGCGAACAGGTTGTAGCGCCAGCGCTCGTCATGGTTGCGCCAGTTGTTGGGCTTGTAGACCAGCTCCTGGGTGCTGGAGGTGATCTGGCCGTCTTCGATCAGGCGCACTTCCACTTCGTAGATGCCGCCGGGCAGTGGCCGCGTATCGAGGGTCTGCAAACCGGCCGGCATCGCCTGGGTGTTGATCAGCAAACCGTCGCGATAGATTTCCACCGAGCCCTGGCGATTGGCCGTGACGTAGATCGGGTAAACCGCCGGTTTCGGGTGGTTGATGGCGAGGCTGTCGGAGCTGCCGTACATGACGCCCAGTGCCGTGTCGGGGCTGGCGCCAAAGGTGCGGAGTTGGCGGGTCAGTCCTTCGGAGCTCGGGGTGAAATAGCCCAGGCGCAGAAAGTTGCCTTCCAGTTCGCGTTGGGTGAAGAGTTCGTGCACTGCGTGATACGTCTTGTTATCCAGGCCGCCGAGCCGGGACAGCTGCATATTGACGGCCTGGGTCCAGTTGCCAAGGCTGCTGCTGGCTTCAAGCCCATAGCGCCCGCCAAGGTCCTGGTTCTGGCCACCATTGAGGTTTAATTGGTTGCGCACGATCAACCCGGTGCTGCCGTCTTCGGGCAAGGTGTAATAGCGCTGCACCTGTTCGTCGCGCTCGGCGTTCTCCGTGAGGATCGACACCAGGGAATTTTCAAGGCTGTAATGCACGGCCAAGAGTTGCTCGGGGCATTTAGCCTCGCACCCACCCAATGTCACGCCTTGCTTCAAGTAATTGGCCCAAATGTCACGTTCGCTGGGTTTGACCGTGCTGTCGCTGACATCGGAGAAGTCAACCAGGGTGATGCGATCATCGCGTGTCAGCACCACCATCGCCTCCCCCAGAAACTGCTGATCAAGTTCCACTCGCACCGCCAGTGGCACATCAAAGAAGTGCTCTTCGAATTCGCTCGGCAATCCCTTGGCCTGCGCCAGCAAACTCCTGGGTGTATGGCCATTTTCCGTGGGTGCGGCCAGTGCCGTTGCACAAAAAAAAAGCGCAAGCGCGGTCGCGATGGGCGTCATCGGGAACATGAACGAAATACTCTGTGGATAAATACGGTAAAGCCGATCGACAGATAAAAGTTCATCTGCCGATCGGTCAGGCAATCAAGTAAGGACTGGCCTTAGTTCATGACCTGTTACGGGATACGCGGGATCGCATCGAAGATCACAACCGGGTTGGCGGCGTACAGGCCGACCTGGGTCGCGGTGGGTTTTGCGGCGGAGATTCGCAGTTCGGCACGCATGCCGCCATTGGATTCGGTGTCGCCGACCACTTCCTGGCTCACACCGGTCAATACTGTGCCGTTGAAGCTGTACGTCAACGGGATGTTTTGCGTCGCGTTACCGTTGAACAACGGTTGCGGGCCGCCTTCGACGTAAGCACCTACAGAACCGTTGGTGTGCTGGATGTCGTACATGCCGGCGACGTCTGTCAGGTTGCCGGAGCCG
This sequence comes from Pseudomonas sp. PB120, assembly GCF_009761815.1. Classification (GTDB taxonomy): domain Bacteria; phylum Pseudomonadota; class Gammaproteobacteria; order Pseudomonadales; family Pseudomonadaceae; genus Aquipseudomonas. The sequence continues at coordinate 42,905 of NZ_RWIN01000149.1, read as the reverse complement.
AGGACATACTGCATTTTTTCGTCTTTACCGAAGTCCGGGTTTACAGGTTGGGCGTGAAAGACCTTGCTCGGAATATTCGCGGTGATGTTGATCGAGGATCGCGATTCTTCTGCAGCGAACGCCATCGAAGCGCTCAGGGCCAGGAGGGTCATCGGAACGGCGATTGCAAACTGTTTGAACATTATCCAGTACCTGTTTTATTCATGGGATTGAATCGTGGAAGGGTTCAAAGGCGCGATTACCCGTTACGAATAATGGCTATTTGGCCCAACTTCCAACGCCGAAGAATAATCAACCAATATCCCGATAAAGTAAGTACGAAAGCTCCGAAGAACTTGTAGTTAAAACAGCCCACAGGCATGAGGAAAAATACTTTAAAAGCGAAATTTTCATTTTGCGGATGTCAGAAAAGTACTACCGACAGAATCAACTTAAAAACCATACAGGCAACCACATAATAACTTCTGTCAGACCGATACTACTTATACCTATTCATAACGATTGATTAGCCTATCAATACTTACATTAGTTTAATTACTCTAAATAAGCACCTCCTGTTTCTGGGCCGTCAGGGCCTGCCGACCTCGGGGCGACCGTTGGTCCAGCACGCTTGCGCAATCTTAAGATATATCTTACGTTGTATCTAAATACGACAGAGAGAAGCACAAATGAGAGACCATCATTCCCATCGAGAACACAGCGACGGCCGCGACGGCTTCGAGAAACGCCCTGGTCCCGGTCGTGAGCGCGGCGGCCGCGGCCCTCGGGTCTTCGCCCCCGGCGACCTCAAACTGCTGTTGCTGGCGCTGATCGCCGAACAGCCTTGCCACGGCTATGACCTGATCCGCCAGATCGAAAGCATGTTCGACGGCGCGTACAGCCCCAGCCCCGGCGTGATCTACCCGACCCTGACCTTTCTTGAAGAAAGCGAAATGATTCTGGGCGACGCCGAGGGCGGCAAAAAACGCTACAGCGTGACCGACGCCGGACGTCTGTCATTGACTGAGCAAGCGATTGCACTGGACGGCGTGCGGATGCGCATCGAGGTCAGCAAGCGGTCATTGCGCGGCCATGACCGCCCGGCCGAGATCCACGAAGCGGTGCACAACTTGCGCCACGCCTTGCAGATGCACCACGGCCGCTGGAGCCCGGAAGAAATCCTGCGCGTGCGCAACCTGCTCAATGACACCGCCAAAGCCATTGTCGACGGCACCGCCGTTCAACCCGCTCAGGAGAAAGCCGAATGACTGCAGTGATCGAAAACACCATTCACCGTGTCATGCATGAAATCAAACGTCGTCGCCTGGAAGTCCTGCGCGTGGTCGACCTGACGCCGAGAATGCGCCGCATCACCCTCGGCGGGCCGGAGCTGGCCGGTTTCATCAGCCTGGGCACGGACGACCATGTGAAGCTGTTCTTCCCGCAAAACGCGGCGGAACAGACGGCGCTGGAGACCCTGGTGCTCGGGGCCGGCAAAGACAACGGGCCGATGCCGGCGATGCGCGACTACACGCCACGTCGTTACGACCTCGACACGCTGGAACTGGACATCGACTTCGTACTGCACGGCGACGGCCCTGCCGCGACCTGGGCCGAACAGGCCAGCCCCGGCCAGTTCCTGCACATCGGCGGGCCGCGGGGCTCGATGATCGTGCCAGACATGTTCGACAGTTACCTGCTGATTGGCGACGAAACCGCCCTGCCCGCCATCGCCCGTCGCCTCGAAGGCCTGGCGGCCAACCGTCGTGCACTGGTGATTGTGGAAGTGGAGAACGGTGCCGAGCAGCAGCGCCTGGAGAGCGCCGCGCAGGTCAACGTGATCTGGGTCTTGCGCGAAGGGGGCAAAGACAACTTGCTGACCACCGTGAAGCAACTGCAGGTGCCGAGCGGCGATCTGTATGCGTGGGTCGCGACGGAAACCAAAGTGTCGCGGCAGATCCGCCGGGTGTTGCTTGATGAACATGGGTTGAATGACACGTTCGTCAAAGCTGTTGGCTACTGGCGTCTGGATGACAGCGACGAGGAATAAGCCGCGAGTCTTTCATGGTGGCGAGGGACCTTGCTCCCGTTGCGCTGCGCAGCAGTGCCAAAACCTGCAAATGTGTTTCACCAGGCATTTCACGTTTGCAGGTTTTACGACTGCTTCGCAGCCGAGCGGGAGCAAGCTCCCTCGCCACAAAAATGCCGCCTGCCACAAATGCGCGTACTTTTGAAATTGGCCTTCATGTCCGGGCCCGCCACCGATCCAGTCCGATCAGCAACAGCGCAATCACCACAAACCCCGCCAACAACCCGCCCGCATTCAAAAACACCTGTGGATAACCCAGCCTGTCGACATCAATGAACGGGTACGGATAAACCGCCAGCAGATGCCCGCGCCATAACGCGTACGCGAAGTACACCAGCGGATAAAACACCCACAACCCGATGTGCCCGAGGCGCAGCGTGCCTTTGGGGACGCAGAACCACCAATAGACCAGGAACAGCAGCGGCATGATGTCATGCAGCAGTTCGTCGGCCAGGAACTGCCAGCCTTCTGGATGCCACAGATGGCGCAACAGGACGTTGTACGCGAGGCCGACCACCGCGATGCTCACGGCAACTCCACTGCCCACCCACGGTTGTAAAAACCAGCGCCGCGCCGCCGATTCCCGAGACGTCCACTCGCAGGTCAAAACGGTGGCGACCAGCGTGTTGGTCAGCACCGTGAAATAGCTGAAGAAGCTTATCAACCCGCCGAGCAGGCTGGCTTCCAGGCTCCAGCGCGAGTAGAGAATCAGGTACATCTGAATGGCCAGCCCGGCCCAGCCCGACACTGCCGCCACGGCAACAAAAACAGGCCGTGCGGCAAATGCCGGTGCCACGTGGGCGACCATGTTCAGAGCGGTCGCTTGGTGCGCATCAACTTCACGTACAAGCGCTCGACCTTCTCCCGCGCCCAGGGCGTCTTGCGCAAAAACGTCAGGCTCGACTTGATGCTCGGGTCACTCTTGAAGCAGCGGATATCAATGCGCTCGGCCAGCCCCGCCCATTCGTAATGCTCAACCAGGGCGTTGAGGATCTGCTCCAGCGTCACGCCGTGCAGCGGGTTGTTGTTCTGTTCGGTCATGCCGGGCCTTCAAGCGTTGAAAGATTGGAAAGGCGCGCACCTTAGCCGAGGGTGAAAGCCGGTGGAAGGGCTCCGTGCGCTATCTGTTGAATGTAGGCGAAAGCAACCACCTACACACATCCCCTGTAGGAGCGAGCCTGCTCGCGATGGACGACAACGATTACGCGGGCTGTCTGGATGAAAGCGTTCTGCTGACGTCCATCGCGAGCAGGCTCGCTCCTACAAGGGACGTCGGTGTGTAAGGAATTGCGCGCTGACTGTTACCGAATCAACAAAAATTCATCTCGGCAAAAGGTCTTTCTCTATTTGTAACAGAACATTATCCTTACGCCCGAAACCTGCTGAAACGCTTCCGCTAAACGCTTTGCTCCTCACTTCCCAGAAAAAGATCAAGAACTTCTCCTCTATGCCTTATGTTCAATTTTTGCGAGATAGCGCTGTCTGTGCGCCTGTCTCCCAGCGAAAAGCCCTTAGTCTTATCGGTGGCTTCACCGCTCTGGGCCTCGCCTCCTGCACCCAGGCCGCTCCGGCCTTCGATAGCGATTCCCCGTGGATGCTCGGCGACTGGAACGGCACTCGCACTGAGCTTGCGGAAAAAGGCTACGACTTCAAAGTCGATTACACCGGTGAAATGGGCAGCAATCTGCACGGCGGCTACGACCATGACCGCACCGCGCGCTACAGCGATCAGTTCGGCCTCGGCGCGCACCTCGACTTGCAGAGGATTCTGGGCTGGGACGCGGCCGAATTTCAGCTGACCATCACCGAGCGCAACGGCAACAACATCAGCAACGACCGGATCAACGATCCGCGCGTCGGCGGTTTTACCTCGGCTCAGGAAGTCTGGGGGCGCGGGCAGACCTGGCGTCTGACGCAGATGTGGTACCAGCAGAAATTCTTCGACCAGAAGCTCGACATCAAGGCCGGCCGTTTCGGCGAAGGCGAAGACTTCAACAGTTTCCCCTGCGACTTCCAGAACCTGGCGTTCTGCGGCTCCCAGGTCGGCAACTGGGTCGGTGGCATCTGGTACAACTGGCCGGTCAGCCAGTGGGCGTTGCGGGTCAAGTATCACCTGACGCCGGAGTTGTACGCGCAAGTGGGCGCTTACGAGCAGAACCCGTCGAACCTGGATCGCGGCAATGGCTTCAAGCTCAGCGGCAGCGGCACCCAAGGCGCGATCCTGCCGGTAGAACTGGTCTGGACGCCGAAGCTCAATGGCCTGCCCGGTGAATACCGCGCTGGTTATTACTACAGCAGCGCCAACGCCACCGATGTCTACAAGGATAGCCACGGTCAGCCCGCAGCCCTGAGCGGCGAGGCTTACCGCAGCGCATCGAGCAAGCATGGCGTGTGGCTCGGTATCCAGCAGCAACTCACCAGCCGCGCCAGCGACAACTCTCGCGGCTTGAGCGTGTTCGCCAACGGCACGATGCACGACAAGAAAACCAACGCCATCGACAACTATGTACAGGCCGGTGTCGTCTACAAAGGCCTGTTCGATGCCCGCGCCCGTGACGACATCGGTTTCGCCATGGCCCGGGTGCACGTCAACCCGGCCTATCGCAAAAATGCCGAGGCGAGCAATCAGGCCCGTGCGGTCTACGACTTCGATGACCCGGCCTTTTTGCCACCGCAGGACACCGAATACAGCGCCGAACTCTATTACGGCGTGCACGTCACCCACTGGCTGACTGTGCGTCCGAACCTGCAATACATCCGCCACCCCGGTGGCGTGGATGACGTCGATGACGCGCTGATTGGCGGGATCAAGGTCCAGTCATCGTTCTGACCCATACCAAAAAAACCTGTAGGAGCGAGCTCGCTCGCGATGAACGTCAACGATAACGCTGCAAACCTGTCACCCCGCAGCGTTTCCCGATTTTTTCGCGAGCAAGCTCGCTCCTACAAAACTGAACCATGCCTGCGCCGGATCGTCATCTACAGTGAACTTGCGCGGGACTACTTGAAACGTCACGGAGAACCACACTATGAGCACTGATGGTGCTTTGAGTCGAAGCCGTCTATTGCCGACCCTGCTCGGCATTCTGCTTCTACTAATGGGCCTGGCCATGCTGGCAGGCGGGATCAAGCTGCTGATGCTCGGCGGCTCGCTGTATTACCTGCTGGCCGGTATCGGCCTGGCCGTGACCGGCGCGTTGCTGATTGCCGCGCGCCGCGCTGCCTTGGGCCTTTACGCGCTGGTGCTGTTCGCCAGTACCGTGTGGGCCTTGTGGGAAGTCGGCCTCGACTGGTGGCAACTGGTGCCACGTCTGGCGCTGCTGTTTGCGCTGGGCATCGTCATGCTGCTGCCGTGGTTCCGTCGTCCGTTGCTGCGCGACGGCCCGGCACAAACAGGCACCGGCGCCCTGAGCATCGCGGTGGTCCTGGCGGGCGTGGCGGCATTGGCCAGCCAGTTCACCAACCCCGGTGAAATCAAAGGCCAGCTGGATCGCGACAGCGTGCCGGGCATGACCAACACCGCCCCGGCCATGCCGGACGGTGACTGGAATTCCTACGGCCGCAGCGCCCATGGCGACCGTTACTCGCCACTGGCGCAAATTACCCCTCAGAACGTGCACAAGCTGGTTCCGGCCTGGACCTTTCGCACTGGCGACCTTCCCGGCCCTAACGATCCGGGCGAAACCACCGCTGAAAACACCCCGCTGAAAGTCAACGGCATGCTGTACGTGTGCACGCCGCACAGCCAGGTGATCGCGCTGGACCCGGACACCGGCAAGGAAATCTGGCGTTTCGACCCGAAGCTCTCCACGCAAAAAGCGGCGAACTTCAAGGGTTGGGCACACATGACCTGCCGTGGCGTGTCGTATCACGATGACGCCGCCTACGCGTCCGAGCAGAGCCCGACAGGCAGCGCCAGCCCGGCCCCTGCCAACGCCTGCCCGCGCCGCATCCTCTTGCCGACCGCCGACACCCGTCTGATCGCCCTGAACGCCGACACCGGCAAAATGTGCGAAGACTTCGGCGACAAAGGCCAGATCGACCTGAGCGCCAACATCGGCGGCTTCACCGCCGGCGGTTACTACTCCACCTCGCCACCAGCAGTCACCAAGGACCTGGTCGTGATTGGCGGCCACGTCACCGATAACGTCTCCACCGACGAGCCGAGCGGCGTGATCCGCGCGTTCGACGTGCACACTGGCAAACTGGTGTGGAACTGGGACAGCGGCAATCCGGACGACACCACGCCGATTGCCGAAGGCAAGGTCTACACCCGCAACTCGCCGAACATGTGGTCCCTGTTCGCCGTCGACGAAAAACTCGGCATGCTCTACCTGCCGATGGGCAACCAGACGCCGGACCAGTTCGGTGGCGCTCGCACTCCGGAATCGGAACTGCACGCCGCCGGCCTGACCGCGCTGGACATCGCCACCGGTAAAGTGCGCTGGCACTTCCAGTTCACCCACCATGACCTGTGGGACATGGACGTCGGTGGCCAGCCAACCTTGATGGACCTGAAAACCGCTGATGGCGTGAAACAAGCGGTGCTTGCGTCCACCAAGCAAGGCAGCATCTACGTGCTGGACCGCAGCACCGGCAAAGCAATTGTGCCGATCAACGAAGTGCCGGTGCCGCAAGGCGCGGTCGCCGGTGATCACACGTCGCCGACCCAACCGAAGTCCGACCTGAACCTGATGCCGCCGCCGCTGCAAGAGCGCGACATGTGGGGCGTGACGCCGTTTGACCAACTGATCTGCCGGATCGACTTCAAATCCCTGCGCTACGACGGCCCGTTCACGCCGCCGTCGCTGCAAGGTTCGATCGTTTATCCCGGCAACTTCGGCGTGTTCGACTGGGGTGGTATCTCGGTTGACCCGGTGCGTCAGATTGCTTTCATGAACCCGGACTACATGGCGTTCAAATCGAAGCTGATCCCGGCCGCTGAAATCGCCGCCCAAGGCCCGCGTAAAAGCGAAACCGAGGGCGTACAACCCAACAAAGGCGCGCCGTACGGCGTGGTCCTCGAAGCACTGCTGTCGCCAATGGGCCTGCCGTGCCAGGCGCCCGCGTGGGGTTATGTGGCAGCGGTCGACCTGACCACGGCCAAAATCCTCTGGAAGCACAAGAACGGCACCGTGCGCGACAGCTCGCCGGTTCCGATCCCGCTGAGCATGGGCGTGCCTAGCCTGGGCGGCACTTTCACCACCGCCGGTGGCGTTGGCTTCCTGAGCGGCACCCTTGACCAGTTCCTGCGCGCCTATGACATGAAAAACGGCAAGCAGTTGTGGGAAGGTCGCCTGCCGGCCGGCGCGCAAACCACGCCGATGACCTACACCGGCAAGGACGGCAAGCAATACGTGCTGGTCGTTGCGGGCGGTCACGGTTCACTGGGCACCCAACAAGGTGACTACGTGATGGCGTACAAGCTGTCGGAATAAGCGGTAGCCGCAGTTCAACGCAAGGCGACTCCTGATCAGGGAGTCGCCTTTTTTGTGGGTCACGGGAAAATCCCGGCGCCCAACGACCATCTGCTAGAAAACACAGGGCAATTTCCCACAATGAAACCAGCGTTCGGCACCTTGCTCCAACGCCACAGCCGTCTACCATCAAACGAAAGGAAAATAAGTCCAAATCCCCCTCAAGTTGAAGGACTCGACTACCGACACAGTACTAATAGCTCAGTCACTCGAATCAGCAGCCTGTCGACCAGGCCATGGGCAAAATACCCGGTGAACGAATGTCCCTTTGACTGCCGTCACGGGATTGCCAATACTCATGGCAACTTGATGCTACCCGCACGGAACAAGGAATGACTCTTTGAAGCTGGAACTCAAGAACAGCTTGTCGGTGAAGTTGCTCCGGGTCGTGCTCCTGTCGGCATTGATCGTCGGCGTGGTCTTGAGCTGCGCGCAGATCGTTTTCGATGCCTATAAAACACGCCAGGCCGTGGCCAGCGATGCCCAACGCATCCTCGACATGTTCCGCGATCCCTCGACCCAGGCCGTCTACAGCCTGGACCGGGAGATGGGCATGCAGGTTATCGAAGGTTTGTTTCAGGACGATGCCGTGCGCGAGGCCTCCATCGGCCATCCCAATGAAGCCATGCTCGCGCAAAAGACGCGTGAGTTGCAGCATTCCCCCAGCCGCTGGCTGACCGACCTGATCCTCGGCAAGGAACGCACCTTCACCACCCAGCTGGTGGGGCGCGGCCCGTACAGCGAGTATTACGGCGACCTGAGCATCACCCTCGACACCGCCACCTATGGCCAGGGGTTTATCGTCAGTTCGGTGATCATCTTCGTTTCTGGCGTATTGCGCGCCCTGGCCATGGGGTTGGTGCTGTACCTGGTTTATCACTGGCTGCTGACCAAGCCGCTGTCGCGGATCATCGAGCACCTGACCGAAATCAACCCGGATCGGCCCAGCGAGCACAAGATTCCGCAGCTCAAGGGACACGAGAAAAACGAACTGGGGATCTGGATCAACACCGCCAACCAGTTGCTGGAGTCCATCGAGCGCAACACCCATTTACGCCACGAAGCGGAAAACAGCCTGCAGCGCATGGCCCAGTACGACTTCCTCACCGGCCTGCCGAACCGCCAGCAATTGCAGCAGCAACTGGACAAGATCCTGGTCGACGCCGGCAAATTGCAGCGCCGGGTGGCGGTATTGTGTGTCGGTCTCGATGACTTCAAAGGCATCAACGAGCAGTTCAGCTACCAGACCGGCGACCAGCTGCTGCTGGCATTGGCCGATCGCCTGCGGGCGCACAGCGGTCGTCTCGGCGCCCTCGCCCGCCTCGGCGGCGACCAGTTCGCCCTGGTCCAGGCCGACATCGAACAACCCTACGAAGCGGCTGAACTGGCCCAAAGCATTCTCGATGACCTGGAAGCGGCATTCGCCCTCGATCATCAAGAGATTCGCCTGCGCGCCACCATTGGCATCACCCTCTTCCCTGAGGATGGCGACAGCACGGAAAAGCTGCTGCAAAAAGCCGAACAGACCATGACGCTGGCCAAGACGCGCTCGCGCAATCGCTACCAGTTCTACATCGCCAGCGTCGACACCGAAATGCGCCGCCGTCGTGAACTGGAAAAAGACCTGCGCGATGCCTTGGCCCGTGACCAGTTCTACCTCGTCTATCAGCCGCAGATCAGCTATCGCGATCACCGCGTGGTCGGGGTCGAGGCGTTGATTCGCTGGCAGCACCCCGAACACGGCCTGGTTCCGCCGGACTTGTTTATCCCTCTTGCCGAGCAGAACGGCACCATCATCGCCATCGGTGAATGGGTGCTGGATCAGGCGTGCAAGCAGCTGCGCGACTGGCATGACCAGGGGTTCATCGATTTGCGCATGGCAGTGAACCTGTCCACGGTGCAGCTGCACCATGCCGAGCTGCCTCGGGTGGTGAATAACCTGCTGCAGATGTACCGCCTGCCACCGCGCAGCCTGGAGCTGGAAGTGACCGAAACCGGCCTGATGGAAGACATCAGCACCGCCGCCCAGCACCTGCTGAGCCTGCGTCGGTCCGGTGCGCTGATCGCCATTGACGACTTCGGTACCGGGTATTCGTCCTTGAGCTACCTGAAAAGCCTGCCCCTGGACAAGATCAAGATCGACAAGAGCTTCGTGCAGGACCTGCTCGATGACGACGACGATGCGACCATCGTGCGCGCCATCATCCAGCTGGGCAAAAGCCTCGGCATGCAGGTGATTGCCGAAGGCGTGGAAACCGCCGAGCAAGAGGCCTACATCATCTCCGAGGGCTGCCACGAAGGTCAGGGCTACTTCTACAGCAAACCGCTGCCCGCACGGGAATTGAGCGCCTACCTCAAACAGGCCCAGCGCAGCAACGCCGCGATCCTCTGACACGACACCGCCGTTGTAGCCCTGTGGCGAGGGAGCTTGCTCCCGCTGGGCGGCGAAGCCGCCCCAAACCCCTCAGGCACGGTACTGACAGACAATTCCAGTCAATCTGATTGCGACTGCTGCGCAGTCGAGCGGGAGCAAGCTCCCTCGCCACAGGGATTGCCAGTTGCTGCAGATCGCAATTGCTCCCGCGAATAAGAAATATTTCCAGGTACAACCCTTTACACATAATGCGAAAGATTTGCATTATGTCGCAGTTTTGCGCGCTTGCAGCGCCCTACCACCCCCTCTCGAAGCAGGATGTTCGCCATGATTCGTATGCCTCTGGCTACCGCCAGTCTGTTGGCCATCGCTATTTCCCTCGCCGGTTGTGGCGAAGGAAAGGACAAGACCGCCGCTGCGCCAGCACCAGCCCCGGCTGCCACTACGACCGCTCCTGCGGCGCCAGCAGCAGCCCCGGCCGCTGCCGGCAAAGTCGATGAAGCCGCCGCCAAGGCCGTTGTTGCGCATTACGCCGACATGGTCTTCGCCGTTTACAGCGATGCCGAATCCACCGCGAAAACCCTGCAAACCGCCGTCGATGCCTTTCTCGCCAAGCCGAACGCCGACACCCTGAAAGCCGCCAAGGCTGCCTGGGTTGCTGCTCGCGTCCCTTACCTGCAGAGTGAAGTGTTCCGCTTCGGCAACACCATCATCGACGACTGGGAAGGTCAGGTTAACTCCTGGCCCCTGGACGAAGGCCTGATCGACTACGTCGACAAATCCTACGAGCACGCGCTGGGTAACCCGGGCGCCACGGCCAACATCATCGCCAACACTGAAGTTCAGATCGGCGAAGACAAGGTCGACGTGAAAGACATCACCCCGGAAAAACTCGCCAGCCTGAACGAGCTGGGCGGTTCCGAGGCCAACGTCGCCACCGGCTACCACGCCATCGAATTCCTGCTGTGGGGCCAGGACCTGAACGGTACCGGCCCTGGCGCCGGCAACCGTCCTGCGTCCGACTACCTGCAAGGCGCTGGCGCCACGGGCGGCCACAACGACCGTCGTCGCGCTTACCTGAAGTCCGTGACCCAGCTGCTGGTCAGCGACCTGGAAGAAATGGTCGGCAACTGGAAGCCGAACGTGGCCGACAACTACCGCGCCACCCTGGAAGCCGAACCGGTTGATTCCGGCCTGCGCAAAATGCTGTTCGGCATGGGCAGCCTGTCCCTGGGCGAACTGGCGGGCGAGCGCATGAAGGTTTCCCTGGAAGCCAACTCCCCGGAAGACGAGCAGGACTGCTTCAGCGACAACACCCACAACTCGCACTTCTACGATGCCAAGGGCATCCGCAACGTGTACCTGGGTGAATACACTCGCGTCGACGGCACCAAAATGACCGGCGCCAGCCTGTCCTCCCTGGTGGCCAAGGCTGACCCGGCGACCGACACCGCGCTGAAAGCCGACCTGGCAGCGACCGAAGCCAAGTTGCAGGTCATCGTTGATCACGCCAACAAGGGTGAGCATTACGACCAACTGATCGCCGCCGGCAACACCGCTGGCAACCAGATCGTGCGCGACGGCATCACTTCGCTGGTCAAGCAGACCGGTTCGATCGAAGCCGCTGCCGGCAAACTGGGCATCAGCGACCTGAACCCGGACAACGCTGATCACGAATTCTGATCAACGCTGGCTGAATAAAAAGGCGACCTTCGGGTCGCCTTTTTCATGCCTGCCTGAATGATTTTATTGTAGAGCGAGCTTGCTCGCGATGGACGTTAACGATGACGCGCGCTTGCCGGAAAAATGCGTTGCCTTCGCATTCATCGCGAGCAAGCTCGCTCCTACAGGTGCCTCGAGCCCTCCGACATCAACCAAACGATAATTCCTCTTATTCAAACTAACCTGCCCTGTTAGACTTTGCGCCCTTCGTTTGCTCGTCTTTCAGGATGTCTGATGCCCCCGCTGCCTCTTCGCTTGTCCGCACTGTTTCTGGCCTTGGGCCTGAGTGCCTGCGATGACGCCCCGCGTTTCACCAAGGCCGAGCCCGGTGAAGCACGCTCCGGGGGCAGCGCGACCGTACGCAAGACCGATCAGAACGCCTTCTCGCTGCCATCCGCCAACCTCCCGCCCTCCCGGCGCGTGGACTTCAGCGTCGGCAACAGTTTCTTTCGCAGCCCCTGGGTGATCGCCCCGTCGACCACCACCGCCCGCGACGGCCTCGGGCCGTTGTTCAACACCAACGCGTGCCAGGGCTGCCATATCAAGGACGGACGGGGTCATCCGCCTGCACCGGATGCGGCGAACGCCGTTTCGATGCTGGTGCGCCTGTCGATACCGGATGCCCCGGCCTACGCCAGGATCATCGAGCGGCAAGGTATCGTGCCGGAGCCGGTCTACGGCGGGCAGTTCCAGGACATGGCCGTGCCCGGCGTCGCCCCCGAAGGCAAGGTGCGGGTCGATTACACGCCGGTGTCGGTTCGGTTCAAGGACGGCACTGAAGTCGAGCTGCGCAAGCCGACGCTGAACATCAGCCAACTGGGTTATGGCCCGATGCACCCCGACACCCGTTTCTCGGCCAGGGTTGCACCGCCGATGATCGGCCTCGGTTTGCTCGAAGCCATTCCCGAAGAGGCGATCCTGGCCAATGCCGATGCACAGGCCAAGGCCAGGAACGGCATCGCCGGACGCCCGAACCGCGTCTGGGATGACACGCAGCAGAAAACTGTCCTCGGCCGATTTGGCTGGAAGGCCGGGCAACCGAACCTCAATCAACAAAATGTTCACGCGTTTTCGGGTGATATGGGCCTCACGACCAGCCTCCGGCCCTTCGATGACTGCACCGACGCGCAAACCGCCTGCAAACAGGCGCCGAGTGGCAACGGCCCCAATGGCGAGCCGGAAGTCAGTGACAACATTTTGCGTCTGGTGCTGTTCTACAGCCGTAACCTGGCGGTCCCGGCCCGGCGCAATGTCAACGCGCCCGAGGTGCTGGCGGGCAAGACCCTGTTTTTTCAGGCGGGATGTCAGTCCTGTCACACACCGAAATACACCACCGCCGCCAACGCCGCGGAACCTGAACTGGCCAATCAAGTGATTCGCCCGTACAGCGATCTGCTGCTGCATGACATGGGCGACGGCCTGGCCGACAACCGCAGCGAATTCCAGGCCGGTGGCCGCGACTGGCGCACGCCGCCGTTGTGGGGCGTCGGTCTGACGGAAGCGGTCAGTGGCCACACTCAGTTTTTGCACGATGGCCGCGCGCGCAATCTGCTCGAAGCCGTGCTCTGGCACGACGGAGAAGCAGCCGCCGCGCGCCAACAGGTTTTGTCTTTCAACGCCGAGCAGCGTGCTGCGTTGCTGGCGTTCTTGAATTCTCTTTAAACACTTATAAAGCCTCGGGAGCCCGACATGTTCCGCCCCAAATTGTTGTTCACCAGCCTCGCCGCACTCGCCCTGGGCGCCTGCTCGCCGCAGGACCCGCAAGCCGTTACGTCGGCAGCCATCGCCAAGTCGGTGATTCTGCCGACCTATACCCGCTGGGTTGAGGCCGACCGCCAACTGGCCGTCAGTGCCCTCGCCTACTGCGAAGGCAAGGAAAACCTCGACACCGCCCGCGCCGACTTCCTGCACGCTCAGAAAGCCTGGGCCGAGCTGCAACCGTTGCTGATCGGCCCGCTGGCCGAGGGCAACCGGGCGTGGCAGGTGCAGTTCTGGCCGGACAAGAAAAACCTGGTCGGCCGTCAGGTCGAGCAACTGGTCACCGCGCAGCCGCAGATCGATGCCGCCGCGCTGGCCAAGTCCAGCGTTGTGGTCCAGGGCCTCTCGGCCTATGAATACATCCTGTTCGACAGCAAGCCGGATGTGGCCAACGAGGCGCAAAAAGCCAAGTATTGCCCTCTGCTGAAAGCCATCGGCGAGCGCCAGAAACAGCTCGCCGAAGAGATTCTGCAAACCTGGAACAACACCGACGGCATGCTCGCGCAGCTGAGCAAATTCCCGAACCAGCGTTACGCCGACTCCCACGAAGCGATCGCCGATCTGCTGCGTGTTCAGGTCACCGCCATCGACAGCCTGAAGAAAAAACTCGGCACGCCGATGGGCCGCCAGACCAAGGGCGTGCCGCAACCGTTCCAGGCCGATGCATGGCGCAGCCAGTCGTCCCTGACGAGCATGGAAGTCAGCCTCGCCGCCGCCAAAACGGTGTGGGAAGGTGTCGACAACAAAGGGCTGCGCGGCCTGTTGCCAAGCGAGCAGAAGCCGTTGGCCGACAAGATCGACGCCGCGTACGCCGCCTCCTTGAAACTGTTTGCCAGCAACAAACGCTCGCTGACCGACATGCTCAACGACGACGCCGGCCGCCTACAGCTCAACGAACTCTACGACAGCCTCAACGTCGTCCATCGCCTGCACGAAGGCGAACTGGCCAAGGCGCTGGGCATCCAACTGGGCTTCAACGCCAACGACGGTGACTGATGAGGGCGAGTGCCATGCTGCGACGACAGGCTCTGACGTTAGGTAGTTTGCTGCTGGGAGCAGTGACACTGGGCGGCTGGACGCTGTTCAAGCAAAAGGACAAAAGCCCGCTGCTGCTTTCGGCGCGGGACGATAACGACGGCAAGCATTACGCCGTCGGCTATCGGCTGGACGGTACCCGGGTGTTTGCGACCCAGGTGGGCCAGCGTTGCCACGACATCATCAACCACCCGACGCTGCCGATTGCACTGTTCGTTGCCCGCCGGCCGGGCACCGAAAGCTACCTGATCGACCTGCGCGACGGCACGCTGCTGCAAACCGTGGTCTCGCAACCGAACCGGCATTTCTACGGTCACGCGGTGATTCACAAGGATGGCGAGTGGTTGTACGCCACCGAGAACGACACGTCCGATCCGGGTCGTGGCTTGCTGGGTGTGTATAAGTTCGAAGGTGAACGACTTATCCACAACGGCGAGATCCCGACCCATGGCGTCGGCCCGCACCAAGTGTCGTGGATGCCGGACGGCGAGACCCTGGTGGTGGCCAACGGCGGGATTCGTACCGAGGCCGAAAGCCGGGTCGACATGAACCTCGACGCCATGGAACCCAGCCTGGTGCTGATGCAGCGCGATGGCACGTTGCTGAGCAAGGAAACCCTGGCCCAGCAGATGAACAGCGTGCGGCACATGGGCATCGCCAGCGATGGCACCATCGTCGCCGGCCAGCAATTCATGGGGCCGTCGCACGAATCATCCGAGCTGTTGGCCATCAAGCGTCCGGGGCAGCCGTTCGTGGCCTTCCCGGTGCCCGAGCATCAGTTGCAGGCCATGGGGCATTACACCGCGAGCGTCGCGGTGCACAGTGATTTACGGCTGGTCGCGTTGACCGCGCCCCGGGGCAACCGCTTTTTCATCTGGGACCTGGACAGCGGTGAAGTGCGCCTGGACGCGCCGCTGCCCGATTGCGCCGGAGTCGGGGCCGTGGCCGACGGGTTTGTCGTGACCTCGGGACAGGGACGATGCCGCTACTACGATTGCCGCCAGACAAATCTTGTTGCAAAACCGCTGGAGCTGCCCGCAGGACTCTGGGACAACCACCTGCACCTCGTCTGAACGCAGTCCTTTGTAGCAGCTGGCGAAGCCTGCGTTCGGCGGCGAAGCCGTCGTGAGACCTGACAACGCGGATTATCCGGCAAACCGCAGCGCATGGAATTACGACGGCTTCGCCGCCGGACGCAGCCTGCGGCAGCTGCTACATATGGGGGTAGCGCTTACCTGCGATTTCTGCCAGTTGGAATCCCCTTCTCACTCGGAGTAATGTTCCCGACTGTCTCACCTGATTTTCTCCAAGGAAATGGAATATGCTGCGTCGCCGCATGCTGATCATGTTGGGTGTTGTTTTATTGATTGTATTGGCCCTGGCGGGCTACAAAGCCTTCTCGATCTACACGATGATCCAAGGCTTCGCCGCGCCGAAACCGCCGATAAGCGTTGCCGTGGCCACCGCGACCGAACAGCCGTGGCAAGTGCGTCTGCCCACTGTCGGCACGCTCAAGGCATTGCAAGGCGTCGACCTGAGCCTGGAAACCGACGGCACCGTGACCGACGTGCAATTCCAGTCAGGGCAAACGGTCAAGGCCGGCCAGCCCATCGTCAAACTCGACAGCGCCGTTGAAAGCGCCCTGCTGGAAACTGCACTGGCCGATCTCGGGCTGGCGCAGCTGGATTACACCCGCGGCAGTCAGCTCGTGGGCAGCCAGGCGATTTCCAAGGGCGAGTTCGACCGACTCTCGGCCGTCCTGAAAAAAAGCAAGGCAACGGTCAATCAGCTGAAGGCCGCGCTCGGTAAAAAAAGCATCCTGGCACCGTTCAGCGGGACCATCGGCATTCGCCAGGTGGACGTGGGCGACTATGTGGCCACCGGCACCATGATCGCCACCCTGCAAGACATCAGTAGCCTCTACGTCGACTTCTTTGTGCCCGAACAGTCGGTACCGAAGATCGGCATTGGCCAGACCGTGCAAATCATCGCCGCGGCGTACCCGACGCAAGTCTTCCCTGGGACCATCAGCGCGATCAACCCGAAAGTCGAAAACACCACGCGCAACGTCCAGGTCCGCGCGACCCTGGCCAACCCCGACGGCAAGCTGCTGCCGGGTATGTTCGCCAGCCTGCAAGTCCTGTTGCCCGACCCGCAACCGCGGATTGTGGTGCCGGAAAGCGCGATCACCTACACGCTGTACGGCAACTCGCTCTATGTGGTCGCGCAGAAAAAAGCCGAAGACGGCAGCCTCGAAAAAGACGACAAGGGCCAGCCGATCCTGATAGCCGAACGCCGGTTCATCGAAACCGGTGAACGCCGCGACGGCAAGGTAATGATTACCAAAGGTGTGCAGAACGGCGAAAAAGTGGTCACGGCCGGCCAGATCAAACTGGATAACGGCGCACACATTGCCATCAGCGACGACAAGACTTTAGCCGAGAAGAACAGCCCGCCGCGCGCGGACTGATCAAGGAATCCCCATGGCTTTTACCGACCCGTTCATTCGTCGCCCGGTGCTCGCCACCGTGGTCAGCCTGTTGATCGTGCTGCTGGGTTTTCAGGCCTGGAGCAAGCTGCCGCTGCGCCAATACCCGCAAATGGAAAACGCCCTGATCACGGTGACTACCGCGTACCCCGGGGCCAACGCCGAGACCATCCAGGGCTACATCACCCAACCGATGCAACAGAGCCTGGCCAGCGCCGAGGGCATCGACTACATGACGTCGGTCAGTCGCCAGAATTTCTCGGTGATCTCGATCTATGCGCGCATCGGCGCCAACACTGACCGCTTGTTCACCGAGCTCTTGGCCAAGGCCAACGAGGTGAAAAACCAGCTGCCCCAGGATGCCGAAGACCCGGTGTTGAGCAAGGAAGCCGCCGACGCCTCGGCACTGATGTACATCAGTTTCTTCAGCAAGGAACTGAGCAACCCGCAGATTACCGACTACCTGTCCCGGGTCATCCAGCCAAAACTCGCGACCCTGCCCGGCATGGCCGAAGCCGAAATTCTCGGCAACCAGGTGTTCGCCATGCGCCTGTGGCTGGACCCGGTAAAACTCGCCGGCTTCGGCTTGAGTGCCAGCGATGTGACCAACGCAGTGCGTCAATACAACTTCCTCTCCGCCGCCGGCGAAGTGAAGGGCGAGTACGTGGTCACCAGCATCAACGCCAACACCGAGCTCAAGTCTGCCGAAGCCTTTGCGGCCATCCCGCTCAAGGTCGAGGGCGACAGCCGCGTGCTGCTCAGCGATGTAGCGCGGGTGGAAATGGGCGCGGAGAACTACGACTCCATCAGCTCCTTCGGTGGCACGCCCTCGGTGTACATCGGCATCAAGGCCACGCCAGCCGCCAACCCGCTGGAGGTGATCAAGGAAGTGCGCAAGATCATGCCGGAGCTGGAGGCGCAGCTACCGCCGAACCTCAAGGGCGAAATTGCCTACGACGCCACGTTGTTCATCCAGGCCTCGATCAACGAAGTGATCAAGACGCTGTTCGAAGCGGTGCTGATCGTTATCGTGGTGGTGTTCCTGTTCCTCGGCGCCTTACGTTCGGTGGTGATCCCGGTGGTTACCATCCCGCTGTCGATGATCGGCGTGATGTTCTTCATGCAGATGATGGGTTACTCGATCAACCTGCTGACCCTGCTGGCGATGGTGTTGGCCATCGGCCTGGTGGTGGACGACGCCATCGTTGTGGTGGAAAACATCCACCGGCACATAGAGGAAGGCAAGTCGCCGCTGGACGCGGCCATCGAGGGGGCTCGGGAAATCGCCATGCCGGTGGTCTCGATGACCATCACCCTGGCGGCAGTCTACGCGCCGATCGGCTTCCTGACGGGGCTCACCGGGGCGTTGTTCAAAGAGTTCGCCCTGACCCTGGCCGGTGCCGTGGTGATCTCCGGCATCGTCGCCCTGACCCTGTCGCCGATGATGTGCGCCCTGCTGCTGCGTCACGATGAAAACCCCAGTGGACTGGCCCATCGCCTCGACCTGATTTTCGAAGGCCTCAAGCGCCGCTACCGCAGCTTGCTCCACGGCACGCTCAACACCCGCCCGGTGTTGCTGGTGTTCGCGGTGATCGTCCTGTGCCTGATCCCGGTGCTGCTCAAGTTCACCAAGTCAGAGCTGGCACCGGACGAGGACCAAGGCATCATTTTCATGCTCGCCAACGCGCCGCAACCCACCAACCTGGACTATCTGAGCACCTACACCGACGAATTCATCAAGATCTTCAAGGAGTTTCCCGAGTACTACTCCTCGTTCCAGATCAATGGATTCAACGGCGTGCAATCGGGGATCGGCGGCTTCCTGCTCAAACCGTGGAACGAGCGAAGCCGGACTCAGATGGCGATTCTGCCGGAGGTCCAGGAAAAGCTGGGCAACATCCCCGGCTTGCAGGTTTTCGGCTTCAACCTGCCGTCCCTGCCGGGCACTGGCGAAGGCTTGCCGTTTCAGTTCGTGATCAACTCCGCCAACGATTACGAGTCGTTGCTGCAAGTGACGGAACGGGTGAAAAAGAGAGCGCTGGAATCCGGCAAATTTGCCTTCGCCGACGTTGACCTGGCCTTCGACAAACCGGAAGTGGTGGTGGATATCGATCGGGCCAAGGCGGCCCAGATGGGCGTGTCGATGCAAGAGCTGGGCGGAACGCTCGCGACCTTGTTGGGTGAGGCCGAGATCAATCGGTTCACCATCGAAGGCCGCAGCTACAAGGTCATCGCCCAGGTGGAACGCCCCTTCCGCGATAACCCGGACTGGCTGAACAACTATTACGTGAAGAATACCCAGGGAGAATTGCTGGCCCTGTCGACCCTGATCACCGTGACCGACCGGGCACGCCCGCGGCAGCTGAACCAGTTCCAGCAGCTCAACTCGGCCATCCTGTCCGGCGTCTCGCTGGTGAGCATGGGGGAAGCGCTGGACACTGTGCGCCAGATCGCCCGGGAAGAAGCACCGGTGGGTTATGCATTCGACTATGCCGGCGCATCGCGGCAATACGTACAGGAAGGCAGCGCGCTGTGGGTCACGTTTGGCCTGGCCCTGGCGATTATCTTTCTGGTGCTGGCTGCGCAATTCGAAAGCTTCCGCGATCCGCTGGTGATTCTGGTGACGGTGCCGCTGTCGATTTGCGGCGCGTTGATCCCGCTCTTCCTGGGCTGGTCGAGTATGAACATCTACACCCAGGTGGGCCTGGTGACATTGATCGGGCTGATCAGCAAGCACGGGATCCTGATCGTCGAGTTCGCCAATCAGCTGCGTAAGGACAAGGGCCTGAACCCTCGCGAAGCCGTGGAGGAAGCGGCAGCGATACGCCTGCGTCCAGTGTTGATGACGACGGCAGCGATGGTGTTTGGCATGGTGCCATTGATTATTGCCACCGGCGCGGGCGCGGTCAGCCGGTTCGACATCGGGACGGTGATCGCTACGGGGATGTCCATCGGGACGCTGTTCACGTTGTTCGTGTTGCCGTGCGTGTATACGTTGCTGGCAAAACCCGATAAACCCAAAGAACACATGTAACTCACCTGTAGGAGCTAGCTCGCTCCTACAATTCGGGCACAAAAAAAGGCCTCGCATTGGCGAGGCCTTTTATTTTGGCTTTGATCTGTTCAACTTTGCGGCCTCAATCCTTGAGAAAGTCCGAACATGAACAGCAATAAATCATGATCGGGTTGAGTCGCCACTGACGACTTCGCAACGCGAGGTAACGGGCAGTGAGCGTCAGCGCTCACTGAACTGAGAACTTGCGTGCGGGGCTGCTCCCAGGCAGCCACCGCCAACGAAGCAACTGCCAAGGCTCCTACTAAAAACAAACCTCGTGCAATTTCGAGTTTCATTGCTATAAACCTTTGATAGCGCTGCCAAACGCCGTTTCATAAAAATAGACGAGTTTCTTCCAGTCTGCCGTGCTAAATGACGAGTGGCGACGCAATTGCTTCATGTCATTCGCCGCCGCACGACGGGCGGTCAAGCGCCGGCGACACTTCTCGAGATCGATCAACGCCACCTCGACCTTGGCGGCCTCGCCTTCACCGTTCACGCTGACGAACACGTGCTTGGCGTACAGGCAGCCGTGCTGCCACCGGTCTTTATGCATGCGGGCCAGATTCTCGGCCAGATCCTTCAATACGCGATCATGCACCGCTTCACCGTGACGCTCGCGACCACCACCGGCATACCAGTGATCGATTTCCTCGAAACCGTCCAGCGACTTGGTCACCAGCAGTGCACGCCATGTGTGCACCGGATCGCGCTGGGCACCACAGAACACGATTTCAGGAACGCGAACGTCGAGCTGGTGCATGACGGTCAGCGCATCGGATTCGCGCAAGACGGTAGGACGACCAAACGGGTGCAGCCAGCTGCGATAGATATGCCCGGTCTGGCGCTTGACGTAGAGCAGTTGGCCGTAGCTGCTCACGACACGCTGAACGCCACTTTCCCCACCGCGCCGGACATTGGGTTCTTCGACCCACTCACCGCGCAGATTCCAGAAATGGGCGAAGCGGTCCTGGGAAGCGACTGCCGTTTCTGCTGCATACCGCACTGCCATCGTGTTACCTCTTGCGTAATACGTGAACTCGCCAAGTGGCCTGACGACTGATGACACTCACTATAGGTAGGGCCATGTCAGGGGCGGGTCATGACATCGTGAAAAAAACGTGTTGTAAAACCCTGAACTATTACAGGGTTTTACAGGATATAGACAGTGGCTCAGGGCCAGCGCTTTTCAACGAAATGTTCAGACCGCAGCCGCGGTATACAGTTCGACGTAAAACCGGCAACCCGTGGGCTCCATGGTCGTCAGGCTGACACTCCAGCCCTGGTTTTCGCAGATCCGCTGCACCAGCGACAGCCCCAATCCCAAACCTTCCCCACGCTTTTCGGCGCCACGGACGAAGGGTTCGAACATCGCCTCGCGCTTTTCTTCAGGAATGCCCACACCGCTGTCCTCAACCATGAAGCCCTTCGCCGTCAGGGTCAGGCGGATAAATCCGTGCTCGGTGTAATGCAGTGCATTACGCAACAGGTTGCCCATGACCGCGTGCAGAAGGGTTGCGTTGTAACAAGTGTCATCCGGCTTGCCCGGCTCGAAGATCAGTCGCAGACCTTTTGCCTCAATCGGCTCTCGCCATAAATTGAGCAGTCCATCGGCTACCTGATTCAGGTTTTGCTGCGGCGACATGCTCGCGTCTTCGCGTTGTGCGCGGGCCAGCATCAGGAAGGTTTGCACCAGCTCGCGCATTTCTTCACAGGCCCGGGCAATTCGCTCCACTTGGGCACGGCCGCGCAGATCGAGACCGGGGTTTTCCAGCAGCAGTTCGCAGGAGCTGGCCAGCACCATCAATGGCGTGCGCAACTCGTGGCTGACGTCACTGGTGAACAGCCGCTCACGGCTCAACGCCTGGCGTAAGCGCCCGAGGGTGGCGTCGAAGGCCACGGCCAGTTCGCCCACTTCATCGGCGGCGTAATCAGGTGCCAGCGGCGGCGCCAGCCCCAACAACTGATCACGATGGCGCACCTGACGGGCCAGCCGCACCACCGGCGCCATCACTTTGCGCGCCAGCACCCAGCCGAGAAAGACCGCCAGCGCCAGGCTCAACACAAACCCCACCAGCACCACGGCGAACAGCACGCGTTCACGCTCTTCGAAATCGCTCTGATCTTGCAACAACACGTAATGCCGCCCGTCGACGACTTCGACCATCGCGTGGTACGACAACTGCTCGCGAAACACCTCGTGAAACCCCGGCTCAAGATGCCGCAGGTCCTTGGGCAACTGGAAGTCGCCCGGCCCGCCGCTGAAATAGAACAGCTGGTCCGGCTCGGGACGATGGCTCCAGTCCGACACGCTGTCCATCAACAGCAGGCGCTGAAGATCGCCCCCCAGGCCGGCGGAGATCAGTTTTTCTTCCACCAGGTGCACGGTCGCCACAATGCCCATGGCGAACGCGCCCGCCACCAGTGCGCTCATCAGTGCAAAGGCGATGATGATCCGTTGAGCGAGGCTCTGCTTAAACTCCATCACGGCCCTCGGCCAAGCGATAGCCGACGCCGTGTACGGTTTGCAGCAACGGTTTGGCGAACGGCTTATCAATCACCTGGCGCAATTGATGGACATGGCTGCGCAAGCTGTCGCTGTCCGGGCAATCATCGCCCCACAACGCCTCTTCGAGAATTTCGCGGCGCAGCACGTGGGGACTTTTTTGCATCAGGACTGCCAGCAATTTCAGGCCGACCGGATTGAGTTTCAACAGCCGACCTTCGCGGGTCACTTCCAGGGTATCGAGGTCATAGTTCAGGTCACCGACCTGCAAGGTGCGGCGCCCGCCACCTTGGGTCCGACGCATGACCGCTTCAACGCGCGCGGCCAGTTCGGACAGGGCAAAGGGTTTGATCAGGTAATCATCGGCGCCGGACTTGAAGCCTTGCAGCCGGTCGTCCAGTTGATCACGCGCGGTAAGCATGATCACCGGCGTGTCACGGCGGGCGTCTTCGCGCAGGCGTTTGCACAGGGTGTAGCCGTCGATGCCGGGCAGCATGATGTCGAGCACGATCAAGTCGTAGTGCTCGGTGGCGGCCAGGTGCAAGCCAGACAGACCGTCCTGCGCGCAATCCACGGTGTACCCCTTGAGCCCCAGGTAATCCGCCAGGTTGGCAAGGATATCGCGGTTGTCTTCAACCAATAGAATTCGCATGGGCATTCCTCCGTACACAGTAACGGCCGTCTTGGCCCGCGCAGCTTAAGGCCAAGTGTGGCTCAGAGCCAGAGTTGCGTGCAGTTGTAAACCTTGCCGACCACCGGCAAGTACTTAACAACTTTTTCACTATCGGTTTACACGCTAACGACAGGATTTGGGGCAAACTCCGCGCGGCTGCGCTCTTCAGAACATTTAACCGATCAAGGAATTGCCATGGTGTCGACCACTGTCCGCCCCGCCTCTCGCCCTCTCAATTTCTGGGTGTGCCTGGGTGTTCCCGCCATTGCGGCGATTACTCTGTTGTTACTCGAACTGACGTCCCTGGACATGGACATTGCCAAGCTGTTCTATGACCCGGTCGCGGGGGACTTCATCGGCCGCCACAGTCACTTCCTGGAAGACATCGTGCACGACAAGGCGAAACAAGTCGTCATCGCGTTTTCGGTGTTTTCGATTGTGGGTTTCATCGCATCGTTTTTCGTGGAAAGGCTCAAACCGTTCAAGCGGGAACTGGGTTGCCTGGTGTTGTCCCTGGCGTTGTCGACCTCCTTTGTCACGCCGATGAAAGCGGTAACGGCCGTGCAATGCCCCTGGAGCCTGGAGCAATTCGGCGGCCACGAAACCTACAGCGAGCTGCTCAGCCCGCGTCCACAGACCGACAAACCCGGCCGTTGCTGGCCCGGCGGTCATGCGGCCACCGGTTTCACGCTGTTTGCGTTGTTTTTCGTATTGCGTGATCGCCGTCCGAAACTGGCTCGCAAGGCCTTTGTGTTTGCCTTCACTTTGGGCTCGATCTTTTCCATCAGCCGCATGATTCAGGGCGCACACTTCTTCTCGCATAACGTGTGGACGGCGATTTTCTGCTGGCTGATTTGCCTGGGGGCGTATTACTACGTTCTGTACCGACCGGCCTCGAAAGCACAGCCAGTCGCCAAACCGGCCCGCGCCTGAAACACAGATCCCACAAGGGTTGAATGACCCTTGAAGTCCGGGCAATAAAAAACCCCGCCTGCTTACACAGGCGGGGTTTTTTTATGGGGTAAGGCTGGCTTACATCATGCCGCCCATGCCGCCCATACCGCCCATGTCTGGCATACCGCCGCCAGCTGGTGCGTCATCCTTGATCTCGGCGATCATGGCTTCGGTGGTGATCATCAGGCTGGCAATCGACGAAGCCGCTTGCAGAGCCGAACGAGTCACTTTAGCCGGGTCCAGGATACCCATTTCGATCATGTCGCCGTATTCGCCGGTAGCAGCGTTGTAACCGTAGTTACCCGAACCCTGCTTGACCTTGTCAACGACTACGCTTGGCTCGTCGCCGGAGTTGGCAACGATCTGGCGCAGTGGCGCTTCAACAGCGCGACGCAGCAACTGGATGCCAACGTTCTGGTCATCGTTGTCGCCTTTCAGCTCGGAGATAGCCTGCAGAGCGCGAACCAGTGCCACGCCGCCGCCAGGTACCACGCCTTCTTCAACGGCTGCACGGGTAGCGTGCAGGGCGTCTTCAACGCGGGCTTTCTTCTCTTTCATTTCAACTTCGGAACCGGCGCCAACCTTGATCACTGCAACGCCGCCGGACAGCTTGGCCAGACGCTCTTGCAGTTTTTCACGGTCGTAGTCGGACGAAGTGTCAGCCACTTGCTGGCGGATCTGCAGAACGCGAGCCTGGATGTCAGCCTCAACGCCGGAGCCGTCGATCACGGTGGTGTTTTCTTTGGACAGGATTACGCGCTTGGCATTACCCAGGTGTTCCAGGGTAGTGCTTTCCAGGCTCAGACCGATCTCTTCGGAGATAACGGTACCGCCAGTCAGGACAGCGATGTCCTGCAGCATGGCCTTGCGACGGTCGCCGAAGCCTGGAGCCTTGACGGCTGCGACTTTAACGATGCCACGCATGTTGTTCACAACCAGAGTCGCCAGGGCTTCGCCTTCAACGTCTTCGGCCACGATCAGCAGTGGACGGCCGGCTTTGGCAACGGCTTCCAGTACTGGCAGCATTTCGCGGATGTTCGAGATTTTCTTGTCGACCAGCAGGATCAGCGGACCGTCCAGCTCGGCAGTCATGGTCTCTGGCTTGTTGACGAAGTACGGGGACAGGTAGCCACGGTCGAACTGCATGCCTTCAACAACCGACAGTTCGTTTTCCAGGCCCGAGCCTTCTTCAACGGTGATCACGCCTTCTTTACCGACTTTTTCCATGGCTTCGGCAATGATGTCGCCGATGGAGCTGTCGGAGTTGGCCGAGATGGTGCCGACCTGAGCGATTGCACGGGTGTCAGCGCAAGGCTTGGACAGTGCTTTCAGCTCTTTGACGATCGCGATGGTCGCTTTGTCGATACCGCGCTTCAGGTCCATCGGGTTCATGCCGGCAGCGACGGCTTTCAGGCCTTCGTTGACGATCGATTGAGCCAGAACGGTAGCGGTGGTGGTGCCGTCGCCTGCGTCATCGTTGGCACGGGAAGCAACGTCTTTGACCAGCTGCGCGCCCATGTTTTCGAAGCGATCTTTCAGCTCGATTTCTTTGGCTACGGAAACGCCGTCCTTGGTGATGGTCGGAGCGCCGAAGCTCTTCTCGATGATCACGTTACGGCCTTTAGGGCCCAGGGTCGCTTTTACTGCGTCAGCCAGGACGTTTACACCGGCGAGCATTTTCTTGCGGGCGGAGTCGCCGAATTTAACTTCTTTAGCAGCCATGATCGATATTCCTTAAATACTTTGTAGTAGCGGGAAAATGAGCGGGGAATCAGCCTTCGATAACAGCGAGAATCTCGTTCTCAGCCATTACCAGCAGGTCTTCGCCGTCAACTTTCACGGTGTTGCTGCCGGAGTACGGACCGAACACAACCTTGTCACCCACTTTCACGGCCAGTGCACGCACTTCACCGTTGTCCAGCACGCGGCCGGTGCCGACAGCGAGGATTTCGCCGCTGTTGGCTTTTTCAGCAGCGGAACCTGGCAGGACGATACCGCCAGCGGTTTTCTTTTCTTCTTCGCTGCGACGGATGACGACGCGGTCATGCAGAGGACGAAGCTTCATTGTCGATCTCTCCTAATTGTGGTTTTCATCGGCCGGTGTCTTCCCGGCGGGTTTAACAAATCCGGCGTTGCCGGGTGCGACTCGACAAGCGAGACGCGGAAGTCTGTCTGGCATGATTGCCAGAAACCTTGCGGTGACCGTTACATAAGGGCGCATAAGCTTATTACAAGAGCGGGGATCGAAATTTTTTACGTCGATACCCGAAAACGAACACGGCACCCGAAGGTGCCGTGCCGCTGAAACGGTTTACTTGGAATCGCGGTGTTCGAACTCGCCTTCGATCACATTCGGTTCGCGGCCCAGAGGCTCGCGCGGGGCAGGACCGCCCCGTGGCTGAAGGTCGTCGGCGAACGCGCGTTGGCGGATCGCCTGCTCCTCGGCACGCTGGCGCATCTTGTTGGCAAGCAGTCGACGGGACAGCGGCAGCAGCATGATCAGGCCCAGTACGTCGGTGACAAAACCCGGCAGGATCAACAGGCCACCGGCCAGGGCCAGCATCAGGCCTTCCAGCATGGTCTGCGCCGGCAGCTCGCCGCGATTCAGGCTTTCACGCGCACGCAGCGCAGTTGCCAGACCAGCGATGCGCAGCACGAATACGCCGAGCATCGAGCCGAGAATGACCAGCAGCAGGGCCGGGAAAAACCCGATCGCTCCGCTCACTTTGACGAAGACGAACAGCTCCAACACCGGAAACAGTACAAAGAGCAATAAAAAAGGGCGCATCTAAAGGTTCCTCAACGCAAGAATGCCTTGCCAGTGTCCTCTAGATGACGTCACCCTTTCGTGAATTCAAGCGTCGGCCACTTCATTTTTCGGCCAATGCTCGGCGTGAGCCAGGAAAACCAAGGCTTCCCGGACTTGTGTCGGCGTATTACAAGGCGTTTGGAACGGCAGCCAGTACAGCACCTGGCCAATGCGCAGGTGCATGCCTTCAGTGTCGATCCCGGCCAGTTGCGCCGGCTCGGTTTTCGGCAAGCCCGCAAGGTCGACGTAATGGGCGATGGCCTTGGCGTGATCGGCGTTCATGTGCTCGACCATGCTGAGTTCAGCCTTGCCGGCGAACGGATTAGCCAGCGTCAGCTGATCGACCCAGTGAATCGCGCCGAAGCCGCCAATGTAGCGATGGCGCACAGGCTTGAGCACCCAGAAATCGAAATCGTGAGCTTTGTGATAGTTCTGCGAATCAGGGAAATAGCGGTAGTAGCGTTCGGCGGCAGCCTCCACGGCTGAGGCGTCTTCGAGTTTTTCCGCTTCGGCGAGATAGGTCAGCCGACCAACGGCTTGCACATCTTCAGCGCCGCGCTCACCCACAAACAGCGAACATTTCGGGTCTTTCTGCAGGTTGTGGGTGTGCTGAGCGATGCGGCTGATCAGGATCAGCGGCCGGCCCTGCTCGTCCAGGCAGTACGGAACCACGGAGCCAAACGGGAAGCCGGGCATGGCCTTGGAATGGGTCGACAGCACCCCACGGTATTCCTTGAGAAGCAATTCTCGTGCATTCTTGGCCGCTTCAACGCTCAATTTATGACTCCTTATATAGAATCCGTCGAAAAAACGGACATGCGCCTGGGGATAAGTTTCCAGTGCGCCATCGGGGCAGTTCTCATGTGCAGTCGGCCAAACCCGCGCAGATCGAGAGGCTCTCTAAAAGGACACCACTCAGACCTGCTATTGGGGCATGCGAATGCAACTCACTGACAAAGTAATCATTATCACTGGCGGTTGCCAGGGTTTAGGCCGCTCCATGGCCGAGTATTTCGCAGGCAAGGGCGCGAAGCTGGCGCTGGTGGACTTGAACCAGGAAAAACTGGATGACGCCGTCGCCGCGTGCAAGGCCAAGGGTGTCGAGGCTCGCGCTTACCTGTGCAACGTCGCCAATGAAGAGCAAGTGACCCACATGGTCGCTCAGGTTGCCGAGGATTTCGGCGCGATCCACGGCTTGATCAACAACGCCGGGATCCTGCGCGATGGCTTGCTGCTCAAGGTCAAGGACGGCGAGATGACCAAGATGAGCCTGGCCCAATGGCAGGCGGTGATTGACGTCAACCTGACCGGCGTATTCCTGTGCACCCGTGAAGTGGCGGCGAAAATGGTCGAGCTGAACACGACAGGGGCGATCATCAATATCTCGTCGATCTCCCGCGCCGGCAACGTCGGCCAGACCAACTACTCCGCCGCCAAGGCCGGTGTCGCGGCGGCGACGGTGACCTGGGCCAAGGAACTGGCGCGCTACGGCATTCGTGTGGCGGGTATTGCGCCAGGCTTTATCGAGACCGAGATGACGCTGGGCATGAAGCCAGAAGCGCTGGAGAAGATGACGTCCGGGATTCCGCTCAAGCGTATGGGCAAGCCGGAAGAGATCGCCCATTCGGCGGCGTACATCTTCGAGAACGACTACTACACCGGCCGAATCCTGGAGATGGATGGCGGGTTACGGATCTAAAGCCCAACACAAAACAATTGTGCGAGTGAGCCTGCTCGCGATAACGGGGTGTCAGTCAACACATCTGTTGAATGTTAATCCGTCATCGCGAGCAGGCTCGCTCCCACAGTTGGTCAGCGTGAGCTGAAGATTTCAATCGTCGCTGATGGTGATGTTCGGCATCGCCGGTGTCGCCGCTTCCTGCAACACAATCCGCGCGCCGACGTGGCGGGCGAGTTCCTGATACACCAGTGCAATCGGGCTGTCCGGCTCGGCGATTACCGTTGGCTTGCCGCCATCGGCCTGCTCGCGGATAGCCATTGCCAGTGGCAACGACGCCAGCAGTTCGACGCCATACTGAGTGGCCAGCTTCACCCCACCCCCTTCACCGAACAAATGCTCGGCATGCCCGCAATTGGAGCAGATGTGCACGGCCATGTTTTCGACCACGCCCAGTACCGGGATGTTGACCTTGCGGAACATCTCCACGCCTTTGCGCGCGTCGAGCAGCGCCAGGTCTTGCGGGGTGGTCACGATGACGGCACCGGCCACCGGGACTTTCTGCGCCAGGGTCAGCTGGATGTCACCAGTACCAGGCGGCATGTCGATGACCAGGTAATCCAGGTCGCCCCAGGCCGTCTGGGTCACGAGTTGCAACAACGCGCCCGAGACCATCGGCCCGCGCCACACCATCGGCGTGTTGTCGTCGGTCAGGAACGCCATGGACATCACTTCGACACCATGGGACTCGATCGGAATGAACCACTTCTGATCCTTGACCTGTGGTCGGGTGCCTTCCGGAATACCGAACATGATGCCTTGGCTCGGACCGTAGATGTCCGCGTCGAGAATCCCGACCTTGGCGCCTTCACGGGCCAGGGCGAGTGCCAGGTTGGCAGCGGTGGTGGATTTTCCCACGCCGCCCTTGCCAGACGCCACGGCCACGACGTTCTTGACGTTGGCCAGGCCCGGGATCTGAGCCTGGGCCTTGTGCGCGGCAATGACGCTGGTGATGTCGACACGGGCAGTCGTCACGCCGTCCAGGCCTTCAATGGCCATTTGCAGCATCTGCGACCAGCCACTTTTGAACAGGCCGGCGGCGTAACCCAGCTCCAGCTGGACGCTGACGCGATCGCCCTGCACGTCAATGCTGCGCACGCACCCGGCGCTGACCGGGTCCTGGTTCAGGTAAGGGTCGGTGTATTGGCGAAGGACGGCTTCCACCGCTGCGCGATTGACGGCGCTCATGGGCAACTCCGATAACAAGACTGGAAAATCAGGCGGGTATCCTAACCGTTCTACGTCGTAGACGGCATGCCCGCCGATGATTTGTGGCAAACACCCCCCTGTGGCGAGGGAGCTTGCTCCCGCTCGGCTGCGCAGCAGCCGTAATCAAGCTGACGCGCTCCTTCTGTCGGAACAGGGTTGCAGCGATTGGGGCGGCTTCGCCACCCAACGGGAGCAAGCTCCCTCGCCACAAAGGTACTTTCATCCTCCAGGCTGCCTGTTCAGAGTATTGGCATCCGATGTATCCGGAAACAGGCCCGAAGGGTGAAAAATATGCGCCAGCGCTTTATAGTGGCCGACCTCCGTTTCATCAAGTAGCCGAGCCCCATGTCCGAGCCACGCAAGATCCTCGTTACCAGCGCCCTGCCCTATGCCAATGGTTCGATCCATCTTGGCCACATGCTGGAATACATCCAGACCGATATGTGGGTGCGCTTCCAGAAGCACCGCGGCAACCAATGTATTTATGTCTGCGCCGACGACGCCCACGGTTCGGCCATCATGCTGCGCGCGGAGAAGGAAGGCATCACCCCGGAACACCTGATCGCCAACGTCCAGGCTGAACACAGCGCCGACTTTGCCGAGTTCCTGGTGGACTTCGACAACTTCCACTCCACTCACGCCGAAGAAAACCGTGAGCTGTCGAGCCAGATTTACCTCAAGTTGCGCGACGCCGGGCACATCGCCACGCGTTCGATCACGCAGTATTTCGACCCGGAAAAGAAAATGTTCCTGGCCGACCGCTTCATCAAGGGCACCTGCCCGAAATGCGGCACCGAAGACCAGTACGGCGACAACTGCGAGAAATGCGGCGCGACCTACGCCCCGACAGACTTGAAGGACCCGAAGTCGGCCATCTCTGGCGCCACCCCGGTGCTCAAGGATTCCCAGCACTTCTTCTTCAAACTGCCGGACTTCCAGGACATGCTGCAAACCTGGACCCGCAGCGGCACCCTGCAGGACGCCGTCGCCAACAAGATCGCCGAATGGCTGGATGCCGGCCTGCAACAGTGGGACATCTCCCGCGATGCGCCGTACTTCGGGTTCGAGATTCCGGGCGAGCCCGGCAAGTACTTCTACGTCTGGCTGGACGCGCCGATCGGCTACATGGCCAGCTTCAAGAACCTGTGCAACCGCACGCCGGAACTGGATTTCGACGCGTTCTGGGGCAAGGATTCCACCGCCGAGCTGTATCACTTCATCGGCAAGGACATCGTCAACTTCCACGCGCTGTTCTGGCCCGCCATGCTCGAAGGCGCCGGCTACCGTAAACCGACCGGTATCAACGTGCACGGCTACCTGACCGTCAACGGTCAGAAAATGTCCAAGTCACGCGGCACGTTCATCAAGGCCCGCACCTACCTGGATCACCTGTCGCCGGAATACTTGCGCTACTACTACGCGGCCAAGCTGGGCCGTGGCGTCGACGACCTGGACCTGAACCTCGAAGACTTCGTGCAGAAGGTCAATTCCGACCTCGTCGGCAAAGTCGTCAACATCGCCAGCCGTTGCGCCGGTTTCATCCATAAAGGCAACGCGGGCGTGCTGGTGGCCGGTAACGCCGCACCAGAACTGACAGAGGCGTTCCTCGCTGCGGCGCCGAGCATTGCCGAGGCCTACGAGGCTCGCGACTTCGCCCGCGCCATGCGCGAGATCATGGGCCTGGCTGACCGTGCCAACGCCTGGATCGCCGACAAGGCACCGTGGTCGCTGAACAAACAGGAAGGCAAGCAAGACGAAGTCCAGGCGATCTGCGCCCTGGGCGTCAACCTGTTCCGCCAGCTGGTGATCTTCCTCAAACCGGTGCTGCCGTTGCTGGCTGCCGATGCCGAGGCATTCCTGAATGTCGCGCCGCTGACCTGGAACGACCATGCCACGCTGCTCAGCAATCATCAGCTGAACGAGTTCAAGCCGTTGATGACCCGTATCGACCCGGTAAAAGTGCAAGCCATGACCGACGCTTCGAAAGAAGACCTGACCGCCAGCCAGACCGACACCGGCGACGCGGCACCTGCCGGCAACGGCGAACTGGCCAAGGATCCGTTGTCGCCGGAAATCGACTTCGACACCTTTGCTGCCGTCGACCTGCGCGTTGCGCTGATCATCAAGGCCGAAGCCGTGGAAGGTGCCGACAAGCTGCTGCGCCTGACCCTCGACCTCGGTGATGAGCAACGCAACGTGTTTTCCGGGATCAAGAGCGCGTATCCGGACCCGTCCAAGCTCGATGGTCGCCTGACCATGATGATCGCCAACCTCAAGCCTCGGAAAATGAAGTTCGGTATCTCCGAAGGCATGGTGATGGCAGCCGGTCCTGGCGGTGAAGAAATTTACCTCCTGAGCCCTGACAGCGGTGCCAAGCCAGGTCAGCGCATCAAGTAAGGCATTGCGCTGAATCGAATCCCACAGTCGTGCCTGGCGCGGCTGTGGGATTTTTCATATCTGGCCCACCCACCTTCCTTGCCGGATAATGCCTAACCTTGTTAGACAGGCCCATTTTGCCGGCACGATCATGACCGAGATGCTTCTTACGCTTATCAGCGCCGCCCTGATCAACAACTTCGTGTTGCACTGGCCGCTGGGCGTCGATCCGCTGCTGGGCACCGAGCGTCGTCAGGTCCACGCCCTGGGCATTGCGACAACGTGCCTGCTGCTGATCGTCGGCGTGCTCGGTTATGCGCTCGATCACTGGCTGCTGCTGCCACTGGAGCTGACGTCGTTGCGATTGTTCGTGTTTGTGCCGCTGAGTGTGTTGTTGATCGCGCCATTGTTGAAATTGCTGTCGCAGGTGTTTTCCACGCTCTCGTTTGAAGGGCTCTGGCCACTGCTGCTCGGCAATGCCGGCGTGCTCGGGCTGACCTTGATCAACGCGCAGGATGACAACGGTTTTCTTCACGTCACCGCCTTGAGTGTCGGCGCCGGGCTGGGTTTCTGGCTGGCGCTGAGTCTGTTTACCGACTTGCGTCAGCGCACGGTCGATAACGATGTCCCTCTGCCCTTTCGCGGCCTGCCGATCGATCTGATCGGCGCCGGACTGATGGCGGTGGCTTTTCTCGGATTCAGTGGACTGATCAAAACATGAGTCTGATACAACGCATCGATGCCCTCCTGCCGCAGACCCAATGCGGCAAATGTGGCCACCCCGGATGCAAGCCTTACGCCGAGGGCATCGCCAGCGGCGAGCCGATCAACAAGTGCCCGCCCGGCGGCAACGAAACCATTGCGGCCCTGGCCGACCTGTTGAAGGTGCCAGTGCTGGAACTCGACGTCAGTCGCGGTTCAGCCCCGGCGCAACTGGCCTATATCCGTGAAGCGGAGTGTATTGGCTGCACCAAATGCATCCAGGCCTGCCCCGTGGACGCCATCGTCGGTGCAGCCAAATTGATGCACACGGTCATCATCGATGAATGCACCGGCTGCGACCTCTGCGTGGCGCCTTGCCCGGTGGACTGCATCGAGATGCGTCCACTGCCGCAGGCCGCTGTGCTGCCAATTGTCGGTGGCCTGGCCTTCAGCCTTGAGGAGCAACGGGCTCGCGCCGCCAAGCGCAATCACGCCCGGCGCCGTTTCGAACAACGCAACGCCCGGCTGCAGCGCGAAGAAGAGCAGAAGCTCGCCGAACGCCAGGCCCGAGCGCACCGCACCGTGCCGCAGCACACTGAAGCGGCCCCACTCGACCCCGTGCAGGCCGCGCTTGAACGGGTACGCGCCCAGAAGGCCGCCACCGCCGATGCAGCCTTGAAGAAAGCCAAGGTCGACCTGGCCATGAGTCGGGCGCAACTGAACAAGTCGCTCAAGGCTTTCGGGCACCCGCCGACGTTCGAGCAGCAGTCGCAATTGATCGTCCTGCAACAGCAATTCGAGGTCGCCGAGCAAGCATTGGCGCAACTGGAAAGCAGTGCACCGGCGACGCCGGCCCCCGTTGTACCAGCGAAAAACGCGGAGCTGAACCGGGCCAAGATCCAGTTGGCGATGCGCCGCGCCGAACTTAAAAAAGCCCAGGCGAACGAAGCTTCGCAGGAACAGATCACTGCGTTGGAACTTGCCGTGAAGGAAGCGGAGCGTCAGGTGGACACTCATGCCACCCCTTGAATCGGTCGACGAACGCCTTCAGCAGGCCATGAAGCTGGTGCTACTGGCGACCCTGCCAGGAGCGCTGATGTTGTTCTGGCTCTATGGCTGGGGGGTTCTGATCAACCTGATTCTAGCGAACGCGACCGCACTGGCGGTTGAGGCGGCCGTCATGCGGTTGCGCAAGCGACCACTCAAACCCACTTTGAGCGACGGCAGCGCCCTGGTCAGTGCGACGCTACTGGCGCTGGCCTTACCGCCTTATTGCCCCGGTTGGCTGACAGTGAGTGCGGCCGCATTCGCGATGCTGTTCGGCAAACACCTGTATGGCGGCGTCGGCAAGAACCCGTTCAACCCGGCCATGCTCGGTTTCGCCTTGATGCTGGTGACGTTTCCCCAACAAATGACCCATTGGCCCTCCTCCCATGGCATGGACCTGCTGGGTGGGTTGCAGCAAGTGTTTGGTTTCAGCCTCGGCCAAGCCCCGGATGCCTGGGTCCAGGCCACGGCGCTGGACAGCCTGCGGATCAACAAAAGCCTGACCATGGACGAACTCTTCGCCGGCAACCCGGCGTTCGGTCACTTCGGCGGCCATGGCGTCGAGTGGGTCAACCTGGCGTTTCTGGCAGGTGGCGCGTTTCTTTTGCAACGGCGCATTTTCACCTGGCATGCGCCGGCCGGTATGCTCGCCAGCCTGTTTGTCATCAGCCTGCTGTGCTGGAACGGTTCGGGCTCCGATTCACACGGTTCGCCGCTGTTTCATCTGCTCACTGGCGCTAGCATGCTGGGCGCCTTCTTCATCGTCACCGAGCCGGTATCCGGCGCAAAAAGCCCCGGCGCCCGACTGCTGTTCGGTGCAGGCGTGGGTCTGCTGACCTATGTGATTCGCACCTGGGGTGGTTATCCGGACGGCGTGGCCTTTGCGGTACTGTTGATGAACCTCTGTGTGCCGACGCTGGAGCGCTTTGTCGCGTCCAGACAGGAACGGAGTGCGCCATGAATCGAACGTCGAGCGTTGCGATGCTGGCGCTGCTGGCAGCCGTGGGGATTGGCGCGACTTACCTCGCCCATCAGGCCGCTGCACCGCGCATCGCGGCCGAACAACGCTTGATCGACAGTCGCAGCCTGCTGGACCTGCTGCCCCCCGACAGCTACGACAATCAGCCTCTGGAACAACCGCTGACCCTCGACAACAACCTACTGGCCAACAGCACACTGCTGATCGGCTACCGCGCGACCAAGGCCGGGCAACCCAGTGTGGTGTTGTTGCGTAGCCAGACATTGGGTTATGCGGGCTCCATCGAGTTGCTGATCGCGATCGACGTCAACGGCAAACTGTTGGGCGTCAAAACCCTTAAACAGGCGGAAACGCCCGGGTTGGGCGCCAGGATTGCCGACTGGCCCAACAGCTGGCTTCAGGCTTTTTCCGGCAAGTCGCGAACCGAAATTGCCGACAGTGGCTGGGCGTTGAAAAAGGATCAGGGGCAATTCGATCAGATCGCGGGGGCGACCATTACTTCAAGGGCGGTCATCAACGCCGTCCACGACGCCTTGCGCTACTTCGATGAACACCGGCAATCGCTGGTCGAGGGCAGCCCTCATGAATAAGTTATCTCCGATGCACAACACGCTGATGCTTGCGCCGCTGATCGGCGCGACCGGCTCGTGGGTTACCGCACTGAGCCTGTGGCTGATGTTCATCGTGGTGATCAATGCCTTTGGCGTGTGCATGGGCACGTTGCGATCCCGACTGGCCCCGGCCACTCACTTGCTCGCCGGCGTGCTGCTGGCGGCCACCCTTACGAGCGGCGCAGAACTGGCGGTGCAAGCCTTGTCGCTGCAGGTGCAGCAGCATTTGGGGTTTTATGCCGGGTTGATCGCCTTGCAATGCGTCGTATTGGAACACACCGGTTTTTTCCACAGCCCATGGCGTGATCGCCTGAGCCTGTGTGCGGTGTTCGGCGTGTTGATGACCAGCATGGGGCTGCTGCGCGAACTGCTGGGCAACAGCGGCTTTCACTTGGCGACCCTGGCCCCCGGAGGATTCATTTTGCTGGGCCTGCTGCTTGCAGGCTGGCAGGCTTGCACTCGCCCGACTCCCTCACAATGACTGCTTTCGAGGAAATGCTTCGCCCATGAATGCCGCAAAACGTCTGGAAATTTTCCGCAGGTTTCACGAAGACAACCCGGAACCAAAGACCGAACTGGCCTACTCCTCGCCGTTTGAACTGCTGATTGCCGTGATTCTGTCGGCGCAATCCACCGACGTCGGCGTCAACAAGGCCACCGCCAAACTCTATCCGGTGGCCAACACACCAGCAGCGATTTACGCGCTGGGTGTCGAAGGGTTGTCCGAATACATCAAGACCATCGGCCTGTTCAACAGCAAAGCGAAAAACGTGATCGAAACCTGCCGCCTGCTGGTGGAGCGTCACGGGGGCGAAGTACCTCAGACCCGTGAAGAGCTGGAAGCGCTGCCGGGCGTAGGCCGCAAGACTGCCAACGTAGTGCTCAATACCGCGTTTCGCCAACTGACCATGGCCGTGGACACGCATATTTTCCGGGTCAGCAACCGTACCGGCATTGCGCCGGGCAAGAACGTGGTTGAGGTTGAACAGAAACTGATGAAGTTCGTGCCCAAGGAATACCTGCTCGATTCCCATCATTGGCTGATTCTGCACGGACGCTACGTATGCCTGGCTCGCAAGCCTCGTTGCGGCAGCTGTCGGATCGAAGATCTGTGCGAATACAAGCAAAAGACCTCGGACGATTGAGGCGCTATTAAGTTTATTGATTTATCGATTGAAAAAATCTTTTTTACCCGGGGGAAGATTGTCGATATAAGGAGCGCCAAAGGCAGTCTAAGCCTGGAGTTAACCTATGAGCACTGGCAAAGAGCAATTGGACGTAGAAGACGACTTCACCCCTGTTGAGGCCGATGACGCTGAACCCGTGGTTGAAGTGGCGAAGACCAACCTGAGCAAACGCCGTACGATTGACAATCTGCTGGAGGAGCGCCGACTGCAAAAGCAATTGGCCGATTACGATTTTGACCTATGACACCTAAAAGCCTCCCGAAACGGAGGCTTTTTACTAAGTGCCAACTGCTGACGCATCACACCAGACCATTGCGCTGAGCCAACTCGATCAGGTCGACCAGGGAACGCGCATTGAGTTTCAATAACAGGCGAGTCTTGTAAGTACTGACGGTTTTGTTGCTCAGGAACATTCCGTCGGCAATTTCTTTGTTAGTCTTGCCTCGTGCCAGCTGTTGCAACACCATCATTTCCCGCCCCGACAAGCGATCTACCATATCGGCTTCACTGGCATTTCCCAGGCTGGAGCGAACAGTGTGCAACGCTTGATTCGGAAAATAACTGTAGCCTGACAATACTGCCTTGATTGCGCTGAGCAATTCAGTGAGATCCTGCTGTTTGCAAACATACCCCGCCGCACCCGACTGCATGCAACGCATGGAAAAATGCCCAGGGGCCTGGGAAGTCAATATCAGTACTTTCATGGGAGTCGCGACCGACGTCAGTCGTGCAATGACTTCCAGCCCATCGAGTTTCGGAATTCCAATATCCAGGATAACAATATCCGGCATATGTTCACGTGCAAGTTGCAATGCATCCACGCCGTTATCTGTTTCTGCGATGACTTCGTAGCCATGACGTTCCATTAGCATACGTACCGCGAGACGAATGACGGGGTGATCATCCACGATCAGCACTTTATTCATGGGCAAGTCCAATTTCGCTGTTCGAATTTTTAGAGCCCGCACAATAGCGTAGTCGTTTCACCCCTGGCATGCCGCCCCGCCTAGCCACCTACACCAAGAGACATTCCCTACAAACAACGCAGATTATTCCTACAAAATTTCCTTGAAAACGTCTTATGAGAATCATTTTCAGACTAGCGGTATTTGCCTTTTAGACTGTTTTTTGTATCGGCTTACGACCACCAAGCAAAAAAAACGGCTTGCTGCCGGTGGCTCAACAGGCACTATTTAGTTACTTCCCCTGCAAAAGTAACCGATATTTTCCAGCTCAGCACTCACAACAGAAATATCACACACCTTTTATCCACTTACTCTTACAACACATTAATAGTCACGGCATAACATTCCACGGCAAATCTACTACATTGATAATTCAACACAACAACCTGTGAACCACTTGAGAAAAGACATCTACATATGAGTACAAACAATGAAGAGACTCAAACAAAAAATAACCACCCCCATGACTGTTATCGCCATATTTGCAACACTGTCTGAAACATCGGCAGCCTTATCGCTACCGTTCCTCGACAATAAGGACAGGGAAATCTACATCTGGTTTTTGATAGGTTTCCCTTTTTATTTACTGCTGCTTTTCTTCGCCACGCTAAACTTCAATCATAAATCGCTGTACGCACCCTCTGACTTCCAGAAGGAAAAGCACTTTATAGAAGTGATGGACAGCACTCTACGCCTGGACGATGACGTCACAACAGGGGAAGAACTGAAGGAGAACGCTGCGAAGAATTCGAAACATCCAAGGAAACGCAGCAGTCAGTAGCGTTTTTGGATCAACAGGAGGGCTAAACGGAAACAAAAAGAAATCTGAATCGCACGCTCAGCTAAAAATCACCTTATTCAAATGTGTGGCCCTGTCGACGACAGGGCCACACATTCAATTCGTTCCAGGCCTCAAAGGTCTCAGAACAGCTTGCGGCCTTTGTTCGCCGCGATACGCATGCGCAAGGCGTTGAGCTTGATGAAGCCCGCCGCGTCCGCCTGGTTGTAGGCGCCGCCATCTTCTTCGAAAGTAGCGATGTTGGCGTCGAACAACGACTCATCGGACTTGCGACCGGTGACGATCACGTTGCCCTTGTACAGTTTCAGGCGCACAACGCCGTTCACGTGTGCCTGGGACGCATCGATCATCTGTTGCAGCATCAGACGCTCAGGGCTCCACCAGTAGCCGGTGTAGATCAGGCTGGCGTACTTCGGCATCAACTCGTCTTTGAGGTGAGCGACTTCGCGGTCCAGGGTGATCGATTCGATCGCACGGTGAGCGCGCAGCATGATGGTGCCGCCCGGGGTTTCGTAGCAGCCACGGGACTTCATGCCCACGTAACGGTTCTCGACGATGTCGAGACGGCCGATACCGTGTTCGCCACCGATACGGTTCAGGGTCGCCAGCACGGTGGCCGGAGTCATTTCGACGCCGTCCAGTGCCACGATGTCGCCGTTGCGGTAGGTCAGTTCCAGGTACTGCGCCTTGTCGGGAGCCTTCTCCGGGGAGACGGTCCATTTCCACATGTCTTCTTCGTGCTCGGTCCAGGTGTCTTCCAGCACGCCGCCTTCATAGGAGATGTGCAGCAGATTGGCGTCCATCGAGTACGGGGATTTTTTCTTGCCGTGACGCTCGATCGGGATGTTGTGCTTTTCAGCGTAATCCATCAGCTTTTCACGGGACAGCAGGTCCCATTCGCGCCACGGAGCGATCACTTTCACCCCTGGCTTCAAGGCGTACGCGCCCAGTTCGAAACGAACCTGGTCGTTGCCCTTGCCGGTTGCGCCGTGGGAAATGGCGTCAGCGCCGGTTTCGTTGGCGATTTCGATCAGGCGTTTGGCGATCAACGGACGAGCGATGGACGTACCCAGCAGGTACTCGCCTTCATAGACGGTGTTGGCGCGGAACATCGGGAAAACGAAATCGCGCACGAATTCTTCGCGCAAGTCGTCGATGTAGATCTCTTTGACGCCCATGGCCTGAGCCTTGGCGCGTGCAGGTTCGACCTCTTCGCCCTGACCCAGGTCAGCGGTGAAGGTCACCACTTCACAGTTATAAGTATCCTGCAGCCACTTGAGGATCACCGAAGTGTCCAGGCCGCCGGAATACGCCAGAACGACCTTGTTTACGTCCGCCATGCCATCACTCCACGGGGTTCTACGGAAAGCCGTCGAGTCTACCGGGCATGCAGAATAATTTACAGTGGCGCGACAGCTTATGACGACGAAGCGACAAAATCTGTCGAACGAGCGACGATGACCGGCAAGTCAGGAAGTTGCCGAACTGCTGCCCGGTGTCGTGACTTGAGGGGCAACCTTGTCCGTCGGCGCCACCCGCTCAAGGCGCACGGCAACCCGGCGATTCTTCGCGCGGTTGGTGGCATTGGTGTTGGGCGCCACAGGGTAGCGCTCGCCGTGGAAGCGCATGGTGATTTGCGATTCCTGGATGCCATTGGCCTTGAAGTAGTCCATCACCGCCAACGCGCGGCGGCGCGACAATTCGCGATTGGTCAGGCGATTGCCGCTGTTGTCGGAGTGGCCATCGAGTTCGATATGGTTGACCGTCGGATCGGCCTTCATGAACTCCAGCATGACTTGCAACTGAGCCTTGGCTTGCGGGTTCAGGTCGATGCCCTCGCCCGGGAAACCGATCTCGGACTGTTTGACCTGTTCGAAATTCTTCGGCAACAATTTCGCCACGCAACTCTGGTATTCGTTGAAGGCCTGGCTGAACTTCACGGGCAACAGGCGCACTTCAGACACCCGGCCATCGCCCGAGGAATGTCGAATGACCGGGCTGCGACCGTCCATCAGGCCGCTGATCAAGCGCCCCGCCTGAACTTGTGAACTGTTGAACAACACATTACCACTGCCGATTCGCACGGACCCCAGGTTGATATCGCCACGCCCTGGCTGCCAGGGTGCCGCGGCCGCCAGCAAGGTGGCCGAACCACCGCCGATCATCGCGTTATAGGTTTTCAGACGGAACGTCGCCTGCTCGCCGGCACGACGCACGAACTCTCCCGAACCGAAATCAGTGATCGGCTGAGTCAGTCGGCATTCGAACTTGTCCCCTTCGACCGTCCACTCGATGCTCTCCAGACGTGTCTGGAAAGTGAGCGCCATCGCAGGAAGGCTGGCAAAGACGCTGAGCAAGGCTAAATAACGCTGGCGCACGGGAGGCTCCACTGGCTTCTACAACAAAAAGACCGACACACACATGTTTACGGCATACCTGTTGGATATCGGAAGCTTCCTGCAAAACTTGATAGCGAGTGCCTGCAAGAGTCTTTTCCGGTAGCATTCCCCTCAGTTTGACCCGCCTGGAATCCCCTCATGTCCGACCGCCTGACCCTGCTGCGTCCCGACGACTGGCACATTCATCTTCGCGATGGTGCCGTGTTGCCCAATACCGTCGCGGATGTCGCGCGCACCTTTGGTCGCGCGATCATCATGCCTAACCTCGTACCTCCGGTGCGCAATGCGGCTGAAGCCGACGGCTATCGCCAGCGGATTCTCGCTGCACGCCCGGCCGGCAGTCGCTTCGAACCGTTGATGGTGCTTTACCTGACCGACCGCACCCAGCCTGAAGAAATTCGTGAAGCCAAGGCCAGCGGTTTCGTTCACGCCGCCAAGTTGTACCCCGCCGGCGCGACCACCAATTCGGATTCTGGCGTCACCAGCATCGACAAGATTTTCCCTGCGATCGAGGCCATGGCCGAAGTCGGGATGCCTCTGTTGATTCATGGCGAGGTCACCCGTGGCGATGTCGACGTGTTCGACCGCGAAAAAATCTTCATCGATGAGCACATGCGTCGTGTGGTCGAGCGTTTCCCGACCCTGAAAGTGGTGTTTGAACACATCACCACCGCCGACGCCGTGCAGTTCGTCAACGAGGCCCCGGCCAACGTCGGCGCGACCATCACCGCTCATCACTTGCTGTACAACCGCAACCACATGCTGGTCGGCGGAATTCGGCCGCACTTCTATTGCCTGCCGATTCTCAAGCGCAATACGCATCAGGAAGCGCTGCTCGACGCCGCCACCAGCGGCAGCGCGAAGTTCTTCCTCGGCACCGACTCGGCACCCCATGCCCAGCATGCTAAAGAAGCCGCCTGTGGTTGCGCCGGTTGCTACACCGCTTACGCGGCGATCGAGATGTATGCCGAGGCCTTCGAACAGCGCAACGCGCTGGACAAGCTCGAAGCCTTTGCCAGCCTCAACGGCCCGCGCTTCTATGGCCTGCCGGTGAACACCGACCGTATTACCCTGGTCCGCGAAGAGTGGACCGCCCCTACCAGCCTGCCATTTGGCGAGCTGACCGTTATCCCGCTGCGCGCCGGTGAAAAACTGCGCTGGCGCCTGCTGGAGGAACACGCGTGAGTGAAGACCATTTCGACGACGAACAGGACGGTCAAGGCAGCGGAGGTGGTTCGCGCCACCCGATGGCCGCCCGCTTCCGTGGGTACCTGCCAGTCGTTGTCGACGTTGAAACCGGTGGTTTCAACTCTGCCACTGACGCCTTGCTGGAAATCGCCGCGACGACCATCGCCATGGATGAAAAGGGGTTTGTTTACCCTGATCACACCTACTTCTTCCGTGTAGAGCCTTTCGAAGGCGCGAACATCGAAGCGGCGGCGCTGGAGTTCACCGGGATCAAACTGGATCACCCACTGCGCATGGCAGTGAGCGAAGAAGCCGCCCTGACCGATATTTTCCGTGGCATCCGCAAGGCCTTGAAAGCCAACGGCTGCAAACGGGCGATCCTGGTCGGGCACAACAGCAGCTTCGACCTGGGCTTCCTCAACGCGGCGGTCGCGCGCCTGGACATGAAACGCAACCCGTTTCACCCGTTCTCCAGCTTCGATACCGCCACGCTGGCGGGCCTGGCCTATGGCCAAACCGTACTGGCCAAGGCTTGCCAAGCAGCGGATATCGACTTCGATGGCCGCGAGGCTCACTCGGCTCGCTACGACACCGAGAAGACAGCCGAGCTGTTCTGCGGCATCGTTAACCGCTGGAAACAAATGGGCGGCTGGGAAGACTTCAACGACTGATTTGTCGCTGTCCTCTCCGGACAAATGCAAACCTGTGGCGAGGGAGCTTGCTCCCGCTGGACTGCGCAGCAGGCCTTTTTTTGGGGCCGCTTCGCGACCCAGCGGGAGCAAGCTC
>NZ_RWIN01000148.1 GCF_009761815.1 Pseudomonas sp. PB120 | reverse complement strand
GTTTACAAATGTGGTGTACACCAGAGATCACTGTGGGAGCGGGCTTGCCCGCGATGGTGGTTCAGACACATTGGTGTCGACTGACACTCCATCGCGAGCAAGCTCGGCTCCTACAGTTCCCAAAAAACCAAAGTGGCGGTTAGGGCATCAACCCACCAAAACCCGCCCAACCCCCCGCTGTAACTGACTCGCAACCAACGTATTCTTCAATAAATAAGCAATCGTCATCGGCCCCACACCCCCCGGCACCGGCGTGATCGCACTGGCCACGGTGCGCGCGCTGGCGTAATCCACATCACCCACCAGCCGATGCCCCGACTCAGTGGCAATGCGATTGATCCCCACATCAATCACCACCGCCCCAGGCTTTAACCAGCTCGCATCAATCAACCCGGGACGACCCACCGCCGCCACCACAATATCGGCCAGCCTGCACAACGCCGGTGCATCGACACTGCGCGAGTGCACCACGCTGACCGAACAGTTGGCCTGCAGCAGCAAAGTCGCCATCGGTTTACCCACGATGTTCGAACGCCCGATAACCACCGCGTGCAAGCCGCTCAAATCACCGCAGGTTTCCTGCAGCAGACGCATGCAGCCGCTGGGCGTGCAGGGCGTCAGCA
Source organism: Pseudomonas sp. PB120 (assembly GCF_009761815.1). Taxonomy (GTDB): domain Bacteria; phylum Pseudomonadota; class Gammaproteobacteria; order Pseudomonadales; family Pseudomonadaceae; genus Aquipseudomonas. The sequence goes on along the minus strand of NZ_RWIN01000148.1, from coordinate 28,245 downwards.
CTTCGATGCCCTGGACCAGCCCGCCAACGTTTTCCCGATGAAAGCCGTCCACGTCCTTGATCGGGTCAATGGCATGAATCACCGCGGCTTCGTCGATGTGGGCCGGCAACGGCAACTGCACCAGGATGCCGTTCACCGAGACGTCCATATTCAATTGAGCAATCAGTTCCAGCACCTGCACCTGGCTGGCAGTGTCCGGCAGACGGTATTCGAGTGAGCGAATCCCGACTTCCTGGGCCCGCAGCAGTTTGTTGCGCACATACACATGGCTGGCCGGGTCTTCGCCGACGAGCAACACGGCCAGGGCGGGGAAAATCTGTTGCCCGGCCAGTTTCTTCACGTCTTCGCGGACTTCTTCCAGAACCTGGGCCGCGATGGCTTTGCCGTCGATATCGCGGGCGAGTGGGGAGGCACTACTGATCAAAGGCGTCACCGTCGTCATTGAATGAGCATCGAGCTGAGCCGCGAGACGCCTTGGCGCCTCGCGGGTCTATTGAATCCTGAAGCCAGGGAGGCTCAGGCTACCAGTTGATGGCAGCCGTACACCACCAGTACGCCGGCGATCAGGGTGGCATAGGGCAACCAGCCCGCGCGTTTGAGGCCCGAGTCGGCCTGAACGTAGAGTTCGTCGAGCATTGCTTGCGGGAAACGGCCCTTGTCCTGCACGTAATGGCGGTAGCAGAACACGGGCAGAATCAACAGCGCCAGCAACAGGCCGGTGACCAGCGTGCCCGCGCCCCAGATATCGGCGCCCAGCCCCATGCACGCCAGGTTGACGAAGCTCAGCACGCCGCCAGCCGCCAGCAACACGGTGGGGGCTTTGTACGGGCGAATCCAGTCTGGACGGTCCAGGCGATGAATCCAGCCGGCATTGAGGTTGAGAAAGTTGAAGATGATGTAGCTGACGTTGGACGCCGCGAGCACGAAAACATAGTCGGACATCAGCAACAGCAGCAGGTTGAACGACAAGTCAGTCCACATCGCAGCGGTGGGCGCGCCGTGTTCGTTGGTGCGGCCCAGGTACTTCGGCAGCCAGCCGTCCACCGACGCCTGGTACAAGGTGCGCGAGGAGCCGGACATCGAGGTCATGATCGCCAGCAGCGTGGCCAACACCAACATGATCAGCACGATATTGGCCACCAGCTTGCCGCCGCCAATGCTGTCCGCCATGACCTGGCCAACGCCCATCCCGCTGTAGATCGCGGGGGACAACAGACCGCTGTAGACCGCCGGCGTCACCACTGCGCCGCTGGCATCCAGCACCGCCGGTGTCACCAGTTGGCCGAGCCCCAGGCTGCCCTGAAATGCCAGCGGTACCAGGGTGAACACCACGATGCACAACAGGCCGGCGTAGAAGATCGCCTTGAACGTGTCACGCTTGGGGTCCTTGAATTCCCGGGTGTAGCACACGGCGGTTTCGAAGCCGTAAGTGGACCACGCCGCCATGAACAGCCCGCCGGCCATCAGCGTCCAGCCAGACAAATCCCAAGGGCCGTCGATCACTTGACCGGCCGCGTCATGGGCCAGCGGGTACAACGGCAGGAAGTTGGCCTGTGCCGCGTCCCCGGTGAACAACGGCACCACACCGACCAGCAGCAAGGGGATCAGCGAGGTCACGCCCAGCACCAGGGTCAAGCGTGCCGAGCGCAGGATGCCGCCATGCTGCACGGCGAATACCGTCAGCAGGATCAGCAGGCCGATGGCGAACGTCGCATTGATCCGCAACGACAGCCCGGTTTTGATCCAGCCCAGATCGAGCAAGGTCAGCTGCCAGGTATTGATCAGCGCATCGGCGGGAAACAGCGCGGTAAGGATATAACCGGCCGCCAGCCCCGAGCCGATGGACAACACCGGCGACCAGGCCAGCCAGTTGCACCACACCGACACCGGGGCGATCAACTTGCTGTAGCGCACCCAGGCGACTGCGCCGTAGACCGAGGCACCGCCGGATTTGTGCGGGAACAGCCCGGCGATTTCGGCGTAGGTGAACGCCTGGATAAACCCGAACAGGATCGACACGATCCAGACAATCCAGGCCGGTTTGCCAACCGTCGCGGCGATGGCGCCGATAGAAAACAGCACCAGCGCGGGCACGCCACTGGCGACCCAGAATGCCCCTCGCCAATCGATCTTGCGATGCAGGCTGCCGGTTGAGGCGGCGGCCTGCGGTACGGCCTCGAACGTAGTCGCTTCCATCTTCGTATTCCCATGTCTGATAATCCGGCCCCTTTGTAGGAGCGAGCTTGCTCGCGAAAAACGCCCAGACAACGCGTTCAACCAGACAGCACGCGTTATCGTTGACGACCATCGCGAGCGAGCTCGCTCCTACAGAGGGTGTATGGGCAGTTAAAAGTTGATCAGCTACGCACCCGGCTTTTGTCCGGGTCGTAGAAAATCGCTGCGGTGACCGTGGCGCTGATGCGCTTCTGCAGGCCATCGACTTTGCCAATCTCCAATACCGTTCCAGCGTCGGCGCAGGCCACATCGACCCGGCACAGCGCAATGTTGCTGCCCAGCAGCGGTGAGCGGCAGGCGCTGGTGATGACGCCCACCTGGGCCCGGCCGCGATACACCGGGTCGCCGTGATGAGCGCCTTCGTTGCCGCTGAGTTGCAGGCCCACCAGCTTGTGGGCGGGATGTGCGCTGCGCCGCAACAGGGCATCGCGGCCGATGAAATCATCGGTTTTGCTTTTCAGCGGCACGGAAAAACCGATCCCGGCCTCGAACGGATCGGTCTGGTCGCTGAACTCGTAACCGGCAAAAATCAACCCGGCTTCGATGCGCAACATGTCCAGGGCTTCCAGGCCCAGAGGCACCAGGCCCAGGGGCTGGCCCAGTTGCCAGATCCGGTCCCAGACCCGCTCGGCATCTTCGGATTGGCACCACACTTCGTAACCCAGTTCGCCGGTGTAGCCCGTGCGCGAAATCATCAGCGGGCAGCCGTCGAAACCGTCCAGCCGCCCGACCAGAAAACGGAACCAGCCGAGGGTGTCGAGGCTGGGCTGGGTCGGTGGGGTCCAGACCATTTGGCTCAGCAACTCGCGGCTCATCGGACCTTGCACCGCCAGGTTGTGGATCTGTTCGCTGGCGGATTTGATCCAGACCTTCATGCCGAGTTTTTGCGCCTGCTCGCGCAGCCAGACCCCGGCGAAATCTTCACCGCAGATCCAGCGGAAATTGTCCGGCCCCAGACGCAGCAACGTGCCGTCGTCGAGCATGCCGCCGTGGTCGTGGCACATCGCCGAGTAGACCACCTGGCCCACCGCCAGGCGCCGCACGTCGCGGGTCAGGCAGTACTGCAACAAGGCTTCGGCGTCCGGGCCGATGATTTCGAATTTGCGCAGGGCGGTCAGGTCCATCACGGCCACGCGTTCGCGGCAGCCGAGGTATTCCTCAATTGCGCCATAGCCGTCGTAACGCAGTGGCAGCCACCAGTTGCGGTAGTCGACGAAGCTGCCGGTCAAGGCGCGGGTGCGGGAGTGGAACGCGGACTCACGCGTGAGAATCGGGTCGGCATCGGCCGTGGTTCGAGTGCTCATGGCGATGGAAAATCGCTCCTTTTCGCTGTAGACGCGGACGTGGATATCGGTGGGGTTCCAGCCATTCGCCGGGTCGATGTCATCCGGGCACGAGGTGCTGGCGCACAGCAAGTCAGTCATGGCCCGCAGCAGCACGTAGTCACCGGGCCGTGACCAGGGTTCGTCGAGGGTCATTTGCTGGTGTGCGTCGATGCCGGTGTTGTAGAAAAAATTGATCGCTGGCCAGCCACCACGAGCCTTGACCCCGTGGGGTGCCAGCGCCTGGCTGAGGTTGTCGCTGCAGTTGTCGTGCCCGAAATAGCCGTGGCTCTCGTAGTAACGCGCGGCGCAGGCCAGGGCGAAGGAATCGTGGCGGCCGACGGTGTCGCGCACCACTTCGAGCATCGGTTGCATCTGCCGGTCGAAAAACTTCGAAAAGAGCCCCGGTGCCGGGTAGGCGCTGCCGTTCAGCGTGCGGGTCACGGTCTGGTCCAGCTCCAGCTCCAGGCCGCGATCCAGTGCCCGTCGATCCAGCGCAACGAAGTCCGAACACTGCCGGCCGGCAACGTCCAGCACCTGCACGTACTGACCCTTGCCCAAGGTAAAACTCTGCGCGGTACCGGCACGCAGGGTGAACTCGTCCAGCACGTCACCCAGTGGTTCAGGCAGATTGGGCAGCAGCAAAGGCGAAGGATTGGCGCGCTTCACCCAGACGTGAAGTTCGCTGGGCCGGTACTGCCGATCGACAGCGGTGGGCCCGGCGGGTGCAGCGACGATCACCAGCAGTTCATCGTTGGCCACGAACTCGCGGCTGTGGTTGGCCGGGCTGTCCTCGTCCCAAAGGAGGGCGGCGCCGGGCGACTGTTGCGGGTCAATGCCGCGACGGCTCAACGCCTGGCCAATGCGACGCGCCTGCACGGTTGGCTCGGCGAGTCGCGCGCCGATGTACCCGCAAGCCGCCGACGCTTCCAGCGACCACGTCGCCAAAGCGCTGCGACCATGACTGTCCACGGCAATCAGTTCGCAAGGTTGCCGGCCTTCCAGGTCGATCACTTGCAAGCTGTCGCCCGGTTGCAGCGCGACCATGGTCAGTCCGCCAGCGGCCACCCGATAACGCTCCAGGGCCGGGGCCCGGGCAAAGAGCCCGGGCTCTTGCGGTCGGGAAACACGAGGTGCGTTCATGGTGAGGCCCCCGGGTCAGCCAACCGACTTGATGGACGTTGGCGGTTCCGCGAGGTACGCCGCCATGGAGTCGTCCAGTGCATGCAGCCACGGCGTGTGGTGCGGGGGCGACTGGGTGCCGGTCATCAGCGAGCGATAGGACTTGTCGCGATAGCCCATGATGTTTTCGGCCTTGTCGTGCTTCCAGTGCAGGAAGGTTTCGTTGACGGCGGCGATATCGAAATCCGGGTAGTCGGTGGCGTCCACCAGGTGCTGGATGTAGGCGCCCTGGTATTCGAACATTTGCTGGTTGGTTTCCAGCGTCTGTTCCTGCGCCTGCCATTGCAGGCTGTCGGCAACCATTTCGGCATGGCTCGGCAAAGCGATGCGTCCCAGGATCACGTCGCGGGCGTACCAGGCCTGGGCGTCGAACATGTTGAACGAGTACCACTGGTCCTGCATGCCGAGGTAGATCAGCCGTGGATTGGGTTCCCAGAACACGCCTTTGTACAGGTTCATCGGCCACAGGCGGTTGTCGGTCTTGAGGCTCAACTCATCCGGCAGGAACGGGAAATGATGTTTGTAGCCGGTGCACAGAATCACCGCGTCGATGTGCTTGCTGCTGCCGTCGGCAAAATAGGCACGGTTGTTTTCCAGGCGCTGCAACAGCGGTTTTTCTTCCCAGTTATCCGGCCAGGCATAGCCCATGGGCGCCGTGCGGTAGCAGCTGGTGATGCTGCGTGCGCCGTATTTGTAGCACTGGGAACCGATGTCCTCGGCGGAATAGCTGCTGCCGACGATCAGCAGGTCCTTGCCCTTGAATTCCAGGGCCTCGCGAAAATCATGGGCGTGCAGAATGCGCCCGGCGAACTGCTCGAACCCTTCGAAGTACGGCACTTTGGGCGTGGAGAAATGGCCACAGGCATTGATCACGTAGTCGAATTCTTCGCAGGTCAACGTGTCGCTGTTGTAGTCATGGGCGTGCAGGGTGAAGCGTTGGCTGACCTCATCAAACGTGACCTGGCGCACCACGTTGTTGAAGCGGATGTAATCGCGCACCCCGGCTCTTTCGACCCGCCCCTTGATGTAGTCCCAGAGCACCTCCCGTGGCGGGTAGGAACCGATGGGCCGGCCAAAATGTTCCTCGAAGGTGTAGTCGGCGAACTCCAGGCATTCCTTCGGTCCGTTCGACCACAGGTAGCGGTACATGCTGCCGTGGACCGGCTCGCCATTTTCGTCCAGCCCGGTGCGCCAGGTGTAATTCCACATGCCGCCCCAATCGTTCTGCTTTTCGTAGCAGACCAGTTCCGGGATCTCGACACCCTGGTCACGGGCCGACTGGAAGGCTCGAAGTTGCGCCATGCCGCAAGGGCCGGCGCCGATGATTGCCACGCGTAAAGTCATGATCGTGCCTCGTATGGGCTCTGGAAGAAAACAGCGACGCTCAGCGAAAGATCACTGTCTTGTCCTGGTTGATGAACACCCGGTGTTCCAGGTGGTATTTCAAGGCTTTGGAGAGGGCGACGGTTTCGGTGTCGCGGCCGATGGCGACCAGCGAATCAGGCAGGTGGGTGTGGTCGACCCGCTGGATTTCCTGCTCGATGATCGGTCCCTCGTCGAGGTCGCTGGTGACGTAGTGCGCGGTGGCGCCGATCAGTTTCACGCCACGGTCGTAGGCCTGGTGATAGGGCTTGGCGCCTTTGAAACCGGGCAGGAACGAGTGGTGGATGTTGATGGCGCGCCCGGACAGTTGCTGGCACAAACCGTCGGAGAGGATTTGCATGTAGCGGGCGAGGACCACCAGGTCGGTTTGCGTGTCCTCGACGATGCGCATCAACTCGGCTTCCTGGCTGGCCTTGCTGTCCTTGGTGATCGGCAGGTAGATGAAGCGGATGCCCTCGCGCTCCGCCATGGCCCGCAGGTCCAGGTGGTTGGAGACCACGGCGGTGATGTGCATGTCCATCTCGCCCTTGCGGTGGCGGTAGAGCAGGTCGGTCAGGCAGTGATCGAACTTGCTGACCATCAGCAGCACCCGGGTCGGCTGCCGTGAACTGAACAACTGCCACTGCATGTCGAACCCGCCGGCCAGGGCGCCCAAGTCCTCTCGCAAGGCGCCGATATCACCGTCCACGCCGGTGTTGAACCGGAACACGGCGCGCATGAAAAACTGCCCGGTGAATTCGTCGTCGAATTGCGCCAGCTCGCTGATGTAGCACTGCTGGCGAGCGAGGCAGGTGCTGATGGCCGCGACGATGCCGGACGCCGCCGGGCAGTTGATCTTGAGAATGTACTGTTCGCTAAGGGTGTCCATCGAAGGCTCCCGTTGATGACGTGCAGGGTGAAGTGGCGGCCGGCTCAGCCCTTGGCCGTGCGTTTGGTTTTTGCCGGGTCGTCGAAGGGCAGGGCGTGGATCACGGCGGCGCTGTGCTGGCTGCCGCGCACCTGCAGGGCAACGCCGGGTACCGAGCACGCGACGCTCATGCGCGCGAGGGCCATGGAACGTTTGCTCAGGCGCGAATACATGCCGCAGGTGACCACCCCGACTTGTTTGTCGCCTTGCCACAGAGTGTCGCCGGCCTCGGCGGCGCGGACGCCTTCGAGCAGCACACCGGCCATTTTGAAACGCTCCTGACCGCGCAGCCGGAAGTGTTCATCGGCGCCGCGAAAGTCGCGCTTGTCCGGGGAGACGGTGAAATCCAGGCCCATTTCCCAGAGCGTGTCGCCGGCCTTTTGGTCGGCGAAGGGGTACATCTGCGAGTTGTCGTAGGGGAAGAACATCAGCGAACTTTCCACCCGCAACCAGTCCAGGGCGGTGAAGGCGCAGGGGATGATGCCCATGCCTGCGCCCTGTTCGAGAATGGTGTCCCACAGTGCCGGCGCATCGGCGGCCTTGCAGAAAATTTCGTAACCCCGTTCGCCGGTGTAGCCGGTGCGAGAGATCATCACCGGGCGATCGAACAGTTTCGTTTGCAGGTGATGGAAGTAGGGCAGTTGGCGAATCCCCGGCACGTGCTCGGCGAGGAAGTCCACCGCCAGCGGGCCTTGCAGCGACAGGTCATGCAAGTCGTCGTCGAACAGCACCGCCACCTGCCGGCCCTGGGACGAGCGCACCAGCATTTCGTAGCCGTTGCCAGCGCCGTGGACCACCATGAACGCGTTGGGGCCGGTGCGGTAGACGATGCAGTCATCGACGAACGTGCCGTCTTCATCGAGCATCGAGGCGTACACCGATTTGCCCGGGTACAGCTTCGCGATGTCGCGGGTGGTCGCCCATTGCAGCAGGCTCTCGGCGTGGGGGCCGACGTAATGGACTTTTTTCAACCCGGAAACGTCCATCAGCCCGGCGCGGGTGCGAATCGCTTGATGGTGGTCGGCCAGTTCGCTGGTGTAGGTCCAGGCGGTGCCCATGCCGTTCCAGTCTTCCAGGTTCGAGCCGAGCGCGCGGTGCCGCTCGGCCAGTGCAGAAATACGCCATGATTGAGCCATGTGGAGGTCCTCGTCGGGAGAAATAGGAAAGGGGTCAGGCGTTTGGATCGAAGCGGCTCAGCCACTCGACCAGGGTCTGTCGATAACGGGTCATGCCTTTGTAGTCGGCGATGGGTTCGGGCAGGTCGCGCAGCACCCGGTGCAGGCGGCAACCCCAGCCAGGCTGGGTGACCAACTCGTCCATGCTGATCAGGTACGTGCGGATGCTGAACATCACCGCGTGGCTGCGCGGCAGGCGCAGCATCACTTGCAGTTCGACCCGCAAATGCACCTGTTGCCCGACGTTGTCGGCGGTGATACGGCCACGGTCGGCCCCCCATTGATGGAAGGTTTCGGGGGACGAATCCAGGCGCGGATTGATGGTCAGGGTCCAGTTCAGCCGGCGCACCGGCTGCCCGACTTGCAGGTTGAGCAAGTACTTCAGGGCGCGGTCGAAGATCCCCATCTGATGCGCCATCGGTACCGGCGAATGCCACTGCTTGAAACTCATGCCGGCGTCGAACGCCAAGGACCAGTCGGCCGGGCTGGTGACCATGCCGGCGTCCATGAACAGGTCGCCTTCGCGCTGATCGAGCAGGGCAAAATCGCCCTGGACCTGACGCGTGATGAACTCCAGAGGCTCGCAGGGCAAGGTTGTGGCATCGCCAAAGGTAAAGCGCTGATCGATGTCCAACCGATGATTGCGCCAATGCCACTGGTCACCGTCGCGCTCGAGCTGGAAGTCCTGCGGGTAATCGCTGGCGAGGTGCTCCATCAGAATCTGCAGGGCGTCCCAGGCGGCCATTTGCATGTGCGGCATCACCAGATAACGGCGTGGGTCTTGATCCAGTACCAGCGCGCGCTCGGCCATTTCCGAACGGTAGTGTTCATCGATATCGAAACCGTGCTGGTAGATCGAACCGGGATCGCGGGAAGTGGCCGGTTCGATGTTCACCGAATACAGGTAACTGTCCTCGGTGAAGGGAAAGGGAAACCGGCGAATGGCCTCGGGGCTGTTGCGAAACGTGAAGGTGTCCCGATAGGTCTGCACGGGGCTCGATTGAATGGACATGGTCGACTCCTAAAGGTCCAGCGAAACGGAAAGGCCGCAGCCGCGAGAGACACAGGGCATCAGAAAATCAGCCTGTTCGGCGGGGCTCAGGAAGCTGTCGCGGTGTTCGATTTCGCCACGCACATGGCGCGTCCTGCACTGGCCGCACACCCCGCCACGGCACAGGTTGGGCACTTCAAGTCCGGCGGACTCCAGGGCCTCCAGCACACTTTGTTCGGCACCAACCCTGAGCCGTCGACCGCTGCGCACCAGCTCAAGGTCAAAGGGTTGTCCCGGTTGTGCGGCGCTGAAGGCTTCCCAATGCACCCGGCTGTCCGGCCAGCCCAGCGCCTTGGCCTGTTGCCGGACGGCATCGAGCATCGGTTGTGGGCCGCAGGTGTAGAGATGGCTGCCCAATGGGCGGTCGCGCAGGATGCGGCAAAGGTCCGGACGGCTGTGGTAGGTGTGAAAGCGCGAGCCGAGGCGCTGACGCAACGTGTCGAGGTAGGCGTCGCTGAGGCCCGGGCGACACAGGTAGTGCAGCTCCACATGCGCCTGCTGCTGTTCCAGCGCCGCGATGTACGCCATGAACGGCGTGATGCCGATGCCGCCAGCCAGCAGGATGTGCAGGCTGGCCGTGGCGTGCAGGGCGAACAGATTGGCCGGCGGTGAAATCTCCAGGGTGTCGCCGATCTGGACGTGCTGATGCAGGTAGCGCGAGCCGCCGCGTGAGCTGTCCTGCAAACGAACCGCGATGCGGTAATGGTGGTTGTCTGTCGGGTCGCTGGTCAGCGAATACGCATTGCGCACCTTTCCGTCGGCCAGTGCCAGGTGAACCTGCACATGGCTGCCGGGGGAAAACCCAGGCAGCGGACCGGCACAGCTTTGCAGGGTGAATTCACGCACCACTGGGGTGAGCATTTTTGCGGCGCTGACCCGAACCTTGAGCACGGCGCTCATGATGTGGCTCCGGCGCGTGGCTCATCGGGATTGCTGCAGACGCCGAGGTAAGCCCCCAGGCGCCTGGAAAAATGCTCGCGGACATCCAGCGCGACGTCACAACCGATGCAGGTCACGACGGCCTCCGGGCCGGCGGCCTGGGTCAGGCCGCAATGCACGCAATAGACGTGGCGCGGGCCTGGCAGCGAGTGGGTGATGTCGATCTCGTCGTCCTCAAGTCCGGCGCGGCGTGCCTGTCCGTGAACACCCCAGACGAACGCCTCGTCGCCCAGGATGTAGAGGTGGCAGCCGACGCGGGCGCTGGAAAGCACGGCGTCCAGTTGGTCGGCGAAGTTGGCATCCTCAGCGTTGAGTACCCGCGACTGTTGCCACTGGGCGACCGCGGGCGGGCAGGCAGCGGCCGATTGCATGACCACGATGTGCCGGGTGACGGCCTCGCGGGGCATCGGCTGGCGATACCGCGGGAGGCTGTGAAGTCGGTCGGGAGCGGCGTTGTGTCTGTCCGTCATGCTGGCGTTCCTGGCGGGATGTTGTTTCCTGTTGGGGAAGATAGTTTCCTACGGGGAAAATCTTCTCAATCCGGAAAAAGGGGTATCTCTTTGGAGGTAGTCCGCGATCGGCGGGCGTTGGGGGCATGGAAGTTGCTCGTGATTGCTCAGGGCGGAGCAACGAGACGGGGAGTCATCGACAGTGCAGACACGACCGCAGTGGTGGGCACGCTGGTTTGGGCGCATCCGCGTCGAACAGATGCGCAGCGTGCGCCGGCTGCTGGCCGGGTTGCCGTTGTGCCAGATGCACAGTGACGGTGCCTTGTCGGGCTTTCTTGACCGTTTCGAAGCACTGCTGCCCGCGTCCAGGCTCAACCTGATTCTTGGCGGCGAGGACCTGGGGCCGGCCCGTCGCGGGCAGCTCGGCGGTTGCCGGGACGTGCCTGAGTGCCCCTGGCGCAACGCGAGCCTGGGCGATGGGCCGCAGGCGTGTGCTCCTTGCGGCAAGCGCGGCGTGCATCGGTTGTTGTGCGCTTTGCCGGAAGAAGATGGGCTGAATAAAGGGGTGTTGTTGCTCGATACCCCGGGGCCCGTCGGCGCGAGCTGGCACCGGTTGCTGGAAGAGACCGCGCAGGCGGTCGGGGTGACCGTGCGCTTGTTGCGCCACACCCGCGAGCAGCGGCGCAAACAGGCTACCTCTCAGCACGGTGCGCTGGCCCGCGAGCTACACGACTCGGTGGCGCAACAGCTGGGTTACCTGTCGTTCCAGGCGCGCTTTGTCCAGTCAAAAATGGGCGAGCCCGAGCAGGCAACGACGGCGTTGCAGGAGCTGCGCGGCGGCCTGAGTCAGTTGCAGCGTCAGGTGCGCGAGTTGATCACCAGCGCTCGCCTGACCATGGACGGGCGCTCGCTGCGTCAGGCCCTGGCCGATTCCGTGGCCGAGTTTTCGCGACGCTGCATCATCGTTTTCGAACTGGACAATCGCCTGCCTGACGACGCCCTGAGCCCTGAAACCGAATTGCAGATCCTGCAGATCATTCGCGAGGCCCTGGCCAACGCCGTGCGCCATTCTCACGCCCGGCACGTGCGCATCGAGCTGCGGCAAAACCAGCAGGGCGATGCCTCGATCTCGGTCGAGGACGACGGTATTGGCCTGAGCCCGGCGTCGGGCGAGGAAAACCATTTTGGCCTGGCGATTATCCGCGAGCGCGCCGCGAGCATTGGCGCCAGCCTGTCCATTGAAGCGATCCGGCCGCACGGGGTACGCGTCCACCTTGGTCTTTCACCCAGCCAGAACCTGACACAGGGGAGTCTCGATGGACTGCACGACCTTATTACTGATCGATGATCACCCGCTGTTTCGCAAGGGCCTGGCACAGCTGTTCGGCGCCAGCGATGACTACCAGGTGGTCGGGCAAGCCGCCAGCGGTCGCGAAGGGATCAACCTGGCGGTGAGCCTGGCCCCGCAGCAGGTCTTGCTGGACTTGCACATGCCGGGCCTGAGCGGATTGCAGGTGCTCGATGAATTGCGTCAACTGCAACTCGACTGTCAGGTGGTGGTCCTGACCGCGTCGATGGACCGCGCCGAGCTGCTGACGGCCCTGCGCCTGGGCGCCAGCGGTTACGTGCTCAAGGAAACCGAACCCGATGCGTTGCTGGCGTACATGCGCAACTGCAACAAGGGCGCGATTGTCCTCGACGCTACGCTGGTGGCGCTGCTTGCCGATCAGCAAGCGCCCGTGCACGGGCCGGATCAGGCCGACGCGGAGCACCTGACGGATCGTGAGGGCCAGACGCTGGCGTTGATCGCGGCGGGCATGAGCAACAAACAGATCGGTCGGGAACTGGGGATCAGCGATGGGACGGTCAAGATCTATGTGAAGAATCTGCTGCAGAAACTCAACCTGCATTCGCGTCTGGAGCTGGCGGCGTGGGTGCACAACGGCCCGTCGCCACGACATGAGGAGCGCCATTAGATGATCGAATGGCCACAGTCAGCGGGGCAGATGCCGCCTTCGCACTGGATGGACTTCTATCCCGCCGCGCTGCTCGAACTGCGCGACAGCGGTCAGATCGCCGACTTCAACCTGGCGTGGGCGCAATTGATGGACCGGCCGGACCCGCAGCGCCACCTCATCGACTACGTGCACCACGAAGACCGTTCGTTATGGCTCCAGGCGTTGAATGAACTGCGCCGGCACCCCGAGACCTCGTTCAATCAGCGGCTGCGTTTTGTTCACCCGTCGGGCGAGTTGCGCTGGTTCGAGATCAGCCTGAAGCGCGGCGGCAATCGCTTCTATCTGGTGGCGGGGGATATCACCGTGCACAAGCGCCGCGAGATTTCCTTGCAAGCCAGCCAGCGCAGCAGCATGAGCCTGCTCGACAGCATGCCGGGGCTGATCTATCGCGGGCGCAACAACCGTGACTGGACCATGGAGTTCGTCAGTGCGGGTTGCCTGCAACTGACCGGTTACCCGGCGGAGCGATTGGTGGACAACCACGACTTCACCTACAACAGTTTGATTCTGCCCCAGGACGCCGATTACGTGTGGCGCGAGGTGCAATATGCCTTGGCGCGGCAAGCGCCTTTCGAACTCAATTACCGGATTCGTTGTGCGGACCAGTCGATCAAGCAGGTCTGGGAAAAAGGCGTCGGCATTTATGCCGACAATCGCGAAGTGCTGGGCATCGAGGGGGCGATTTTCGAGCGGCACGTTGGGATTTAAGGGGGGGTGTGTGGCGAGGTCGCAAGCTCGCTCGCCACAGGGGTTGTCAACTCATCAAGACAGTTCGCCGACGCCTTGGCTGCGCTTGCTCAGTTTCATCAGCCAGTAATAACTCAGCGCCGGCACCAGCAGGCCGACGATCCAGGCCAGGTCCACGCCGTCCAGTGCCGTGGCCACCGGGCCGACGTACAGGGTGGTGTTCATGAACGGAATCTCCAGGAAAATCGCCAGCAGGAAACTGCCACAGGCGATCCAGTTGATGCGCCCATAGATGCCGTTCAGGTCGAAGATGTCGTCGATTTGATAGCGGCCTTTGCGCAGGCAGTAGTAGTCCACCAGGTTGATCGCCGTCCAGGGGATCAGGAAGTAGCTCATGAAGAAAATGAAGTTGAGGAAGAAATTGATGAAATCAGCCTGACTGATGGTGCACAGGGCCGTGGCCACCAGGCTGATCATCAGCATGAACAGACCGCGGACCCGGGGCGTAACCTTGAGCCGGGCGAAGGGCTCGATCACGGTGATGGTCGACATGAACGCGCCGTACAGGTTGAACACGTTGATCGACACCTGGCCGTAAAGAATGAAGGCAAACAGCAGCACCGCGCCGCCACCGAACAGCCCGGCGACATGCCCGCCGACGTTGCTGGAAAAGTCGCCGATACCAACGCTGAGGATCGCGCCGAGAATCATCATCCACGCGCCGCCGCTGACGGTGCCGGCGTAGCTGTACCAGAACACCTTGGCGGTCGGTGTGTTGCTCGGCAGATAGCGCGAGTAGTCCGCGACATAGGGTGCGTAGGACAACTGCCAGGTGACCGCAATGCTCACCGCCACCAGAAACTTCGACAGCACAAAACCCGTTGGCAGCCAGTGTTCAGCCGGGATCGGCAGCCGCAACGCGAGCACCGTCGCAGCGCAGAACACGCCCAGCGAGAGCAGCGACAGCCATTTCTGCAAGCGATGGATCAGGCGATACCCATACAACGCGACGACGAAGCACAGCGCGCCGATCAGGTAGATGTTGCCCGTGGCAGGCAGCGGGCTGACGGTCTCCAGCGCCTGGGCGGCAAGCAGCGTATTGCTGACGAAGAAGCCGAGGTAGATCAGCATCACGAACAGCAGCGGCAGCACCGCGCCCAGCACGCCGAATTGCGCGCGGCTCTGGATCATTTGCGGAATGCCCAGTTTCGGTCCCTGGGCGGAATGGGACGCCATGAAAATCGCCCCCAGCAGGGAGCCGATCACAATCGCCAGCGCACTCCAGAACAGATTGAGCCCCATCACCACCGGCAACACGCCGGAAGCGATGGTGGTGATGTTCATGTTGGCGCCGAACCAGATGAAGAACAGCGAGCCGGGGTGGCCATGGCGTTCGGCTTCAGGAATGAAATCGATGCTTCTTTTTTCGACGTGCATGGCGATCACTCCTGAGTCCGGGCGAGGTGGGTGTTCAGACGGGCGATGGTGCTTTCGAATTCATGCGGTTGGTGGGCGAACAGGTCCGGGTGCTCGGGGACCAAGCTCAGGTAATCGCGGTATTCGAGGGCGTGCAGGCATTGGGCGCTGGTCAGGAGTTCCAGGGAATAGACCCAGTTGGCCATGATCAACAGCGCCGAATAGTGCCCCGCCAGCGTGGTCGTGGTGCAGGCATCGCTGACCAGGCGGACGCGATAGCCCAAGGCGAAGGCGTCGAATACGCTGCTGAGTACGCAGACGTCGGTCAAGACGCCACAGACGATCACGGTGTCGACCGCTTGCGCCTTGAGTCGGGCATCCAGGTCGGTGCGATGGAAGGCGCTGTAGCGACCTTTATCGAGCACGATTTCATCGGGTTGCGGGGCCAGGCGCTCGATGATTTCCACTTGCCGGGTCTTGGCGCGGTAGCTGCTCGGGCCACCGTCGACGGCCCGTGGTTCGCCGTGCGGCATATCACTGCCGTCAGCCTGGTTGATGTGGCGGGTGTAGATGACGGGCACCCGCTGACGGCGGGCGGACTTGAGCAACGTGGCGGTATTGCTCACCACGGAGTCGAAATTTTCGAGGACGAAACTGTCCTCCTGTTGCATGTCGATGATCAACAGCGCGTTTTTATTGTTCATTGGGCAAACCTGATCTTGAGCCGAAGCACAATGCAGCGCGCACGCCCCGCGGTGGCGCGGCGTGAGGTGCGTGGTTTTCTGTTCGGGTGGGCTCAGTGAACTATTTGCCAGAAGCCGTTCTGTTTCGCCGAAACGCTGGCGCGCAGGCGTTTGAGGTGGATATGCGAAGCGGTCCATTCGCCGCGCAGGTAAGCCTGCTCGGCGCCGGAGGGAGGGGCGAGTGATGGGCGGCGATCATTCAGCATGGGAATCGACCCTACACGTCAGTCAGCCCCCAGGCTTCGCGTCCAGAGGGCAGGGAGGCGGGCTCAGCGAAACGCTGGCACCACGTGTTTGATAAACAGCTCCAGGGATTTTTTCTTCTCCGCATGGGGCAGGCTGTTATCGCACCAGAAACTGAATTCGTCGACACCCAGTTCCTGGTAATACTTGATGCGCGGGATGATTTCTTCCGGGGTGCCGATCATGGCTGTGCGGTGCAGGCTCTCGAGTTCGAACTCCGGGCGACCGGCGAACTTCTCTTCCGGGCTAGGTGCCAGGAAGCCATTGACCGGCACTTCCTTGTTGCCAAACCAGGCGTCGAAGGTGCGGTAAAAACGAGAGATGGCCTTGGCCCCGACTTTCCAGCCTTCAGGGTCATCGACGGCGTGTACGTGGGTGTGACGCAGCACCATGAGTTGCGGGCGCGGCACGTCCGGGTTGTTGTCCAGTGCGGTCTGGAATTTGTTCTTCAGGTCGAGGACTTCTTCGTCGCCCTTCATCAGCGGCGTGACCATCACGTTGCAGCCGTTGGCCACGGCGAAGTTGTGCGAATCCGGGTCCCGTGCGGCGATCCACATCGGCGGGTTCGGCTTCTGGATCGGCTTCGGCACGCTGGTGGATGTAGGGAATTTCCAGATATCGCCGTCGTGGGCGTAGTCGCCTTGCCACAAGGCACGCACCACCGGGACCATCTCCCGAAGCGCCTGGCCACCGGAGGAGGCGGGCATGCCGCCGGCCATCCGGTCGAACTCGACCTGGTAGGCGCCGCGTGCCAGGCCGACTTCCATGCGACCGTTGCTGATCACGTCCAGCAGGGCGCATTCGCCGGCGACCCGCAGCGGGTGCCAGAACGGCGCGATGATGGTGCCGGCGCCGAGGTGAATGGTGGTGGTCTTGGCGGCCAGGTACGCCAGCAGCGGCATCGGGCTCGGCGAGATGGTGTATTCCATGGCGTGGTGTTCGCCGATCCAGACCGTGCTGAAGCCACCGGCCTCGGCCATCAGGGTCAGTTCGGTCAGGTCTTCGAACAGCTGACGGTGGCTGACGCTTTCGTCCCAACGTTCCATGTGCACGAACAGTGAAAACTTCATGACGCTACCTCGAATCTTTTGTTATCGGCCTGTCGACTGCGGGCCTGTTGCCTGGAGTGAACGCCGGGTTCGGCTGGTTGATTATTGGTATACCATAATACGTAATAATCGCAACAATATTTCTCGGTGAGTCAGGCGAGAACGGGCAGGGCGCCCATCTTGCCGTGGCAATACACCAGCGGCCCGGCGGTGTGCTGGGGCACGATCAGGTTCTTCACCGCACCGACCATGATCGCGTGGTCCCCGCCTTCATATTCGCGCCACAGTTCGCACTCGATGACCGCCGTGGCATTGGCCAGAATCGGATTGCCCAGCTCGCTCAACGTCCATTCGATGCCTTGCGCCTTGTCCTTGCCTTTACGGGCGAACGCATAGGCTTCGCTTTGCTGGCCACCGGACAACACGTGAATGGCAAAACGTTTGTTCTTGATCAGGACAGGATAGGAGTCGGAGCTGTAGTTGGGGCAGAACAGCACCAGGGCCGGGTCCATGGACAGCGAGCTGAACGCGCTGGCGGTCAGGCCGACGATCTGCCCGTCGTCATCGAGCGTGGTGATCACGGTGACCCCGGACGGAAACGAACCCATCACTTGTTTGTAGATGGCGGCATCGATCATGGGACGGTCCTCTGGCGGTGAAACGGGTTTTTATGAATTTGTAGGTCTGATGGTATACCGTAATACGTCGTTTGCAAGGGCTTTTTTGGTCGTCCGATAAACGTATCTGTTTGCGCTAATGTTCAATGATTACGGGGCTTTAGCCGAGGGTGTGCCTACTCGGGAAGGCCAATGAAGCGGATCAGATCGTCGGTTAAACACCGGTTCAGCCTTGTGAAATGTTTGGAATACCATAATATGACCGGCATCTGAGGGGTGGCCGAAGAGTCCCCCCGGTTTGGCTTCATACAACTATAAGATCAGACAAACTCGAGTTCATGCACATGTCCCAGATGTCCCGGCAAGACCCCCTGATCGAGAATCACACGGTCGATTACGTCCCACTCGCGGAACGCCATGGGAAGGCCCGCGACCTGTTCACGTTATGGTTCAGTACCAATATCGCGCCATTGCCCATCGTCACCGGGGCCATGGTGGTTCAAGTGTTTCATTTGAATCTGGCCTGGGGCCTGTTGGCGATTGCGCTCGGGCACATGGTCGGCGGGCTGGTCATTGCGCTGGCGTCGGCACAAGGCCCGCGCATGGGCATCCCGCAGATGGTGCAGAGCCGTGGGCAATTCGGCCGTTATGGCGCGCTGCTGATCGTGTTCTTTGCGGCACTGATCTACATCGGCTTTTTCATCTCGAACATCGTGCTGGCCGGCAAATCGATTGTGGGCATCGCGCCTTCGGTTCCAGTGCCGGCGAGCATCCTTATCGGTGCCCTCAGCGCTACCGCGATCGGTGTGATCGGCTACCGTTTCATTCACACCCTGAACCGTATCGGTACGTGGGTCATGGGCAGTGCCCTGATCGCCGGGTTCCTGTTTATCTTTGCCCATGACCTGCCGGCGGACTTCTTCACCCGCGGCGGTTTCAACCTGTCCGGCTGGCTGGCCACGGTGTCGCTGGGCATCATCTGGCAGATCAGCTTCTCGCCGTACGTTTCGGACTACTCACGTTACCTGCCGGCCGATATCGGCATTGCCCGGCCATTCTTCGCCACGTACCTGGGCGCCACGCTGGGCACCATTCTGTCCTTCTCTTTCGGCGCGGTAGCGGTGTTGGCGACTCCGGAAGGCACCGAGGCGATGGCGGCGGTGAAGCAATCCACGGGTTGGCTGGGGCCGATTCTGATGGTGCTGTTTTTGCTCAACATCATCAGCCACAACGCCTTGAATCTGTACGGTGCCGTGCTGTCGATCATTACATCGATCCAGACATTCGCCAGCCAGTGGACGCCGACCATCAAGTTGCGTGTGGTGTTGTCGAGCATTGTATTGGCGGGATGCTGCCTGGTGGCGTTGAGCGCTTCGGCGAACTTCATCTCGCAATTTATCGGCCTGATTCTGGCGCTGTTGCTGGTGTTGGTGCCGTGGGCTTCGATCAACCTGATCGACTTCTACGTGATCAAGCGCGGCCACTACGATATCGCGTCGATTTTTCGCGCTGATGGCGGGATCTACGGGCGTTTCAACCTGCATGCGATCATTGCGTACTTCATCGGCATTCTCGTGCAGTTGCCGTTTGCCAACACGTCGTTGTATGTCGGGCCTTATGCCAATCTGGTGGAAGGCGCGGATTTGTCGTGGCTGGTGGGATTGGTGGTGACGTGCCCGCTGTATTACTGCCTGGCCACGCGTGGCAAAGCGCAGGAAAGCAGGGCTACCCGATTGGGTTATGCCGAGTAGTTAACACTGGAAAGCAATGTGCCGCAGGTTAATGCGGCACAGGTGGGTCATTTGTCATTCCTGGTCGCCTTTACCTTGGCCGCATACTTCGAAAGAGCATTGGATTCCTCTTCGAAATAGATATCGGCCTGACTGCGCGCCCTGGCTGCAATCAATTCGATTTTATCGGATACCGCGACAAGTCGATGGCCATACCCGGTGTCAAGTGTATGTGCAGAGGATGAATGACTGTGCTTCGCGCCTGACATGATGACTTCCTTGTAGTGGAGTGAAAGTCATGAATACCGCCGGGCCGTCACTTATTCAATCTTTTGACTTGGCTTAACTGCGACAAATTATGACAACCGAGTAGCCATTGCAGAGGCAAGCTCTGGAACTCGGTAAACAGTCAGTCCAGTAATGAAATCAAACGTGGTTCGATCGAACCCGAAAACACCTCAAGCAACGCCAGCGTCACCGGCAACTTGAAGCGCCGCCGGCCCGCGCTGCCGGGATTCAGGAACAACCGTTCGCCACGCCATTCGATGCGTGGCTGATGCGAATGGCCGGTGATCACCAGCCTTGTGTCGGCATCAAGATCGGCCGGGACATCGGCGATGTCATGCACCAGCAGGGTTTGCCATCCATTCAACTCGAAACTTAATCGGTCGGCGATATGTGCTGCCCACGCGGCGCCCAGGTCGTTGTTGCCGCGCACCACGTGCAGCGGGGCGATGGCGGCCAACTGATCAAGAATGTCAGGCGCGCCGATGTCGCCAGCGTGAATGATCCGTTCACAACCCTGCAGCGCCACGAGGGCTTCGGCGCGCAACAAGCCATGGGTGTCCGAGATCACGCCGACTTTCATGTGCGGTTCTTCATGGGATCTACTCCTCAAAACGCCCTGTGTGTTCACGATCACGCTTGTAGTGTTTCGTGAGCGGGAAGGGCGGCAACCAGGACTCGCGGCGCACGATCCAGCTTTCGTAGGTTGGCTTTAGCTGGTCAGGCGCATCCAGCGAGCCGAGGTTCACTTCGATCTCGTCGTCGGTCCGTGCGAAAACGGATGAGCCGCAACGAGGGCAGAAAAACCGCCCGGCGTAGTCGCGGGTTTCGCCCTCGATCTTCACTGCGTCCTGAGGGAATATCGCGGAGGCATGAAACAGCGCGCCATGATGCTTGCGACAGTCGAGACAGTGACAAAGGCCAACCCGATAGGGAAGGCCTGAGGCCTCGATCCGGACGTTGCCGCACAGGCAGCCGCCAGTGAATCGGTCCATGTTGCGTCTCCTGTGAAATCAAGCGGCAGGAATGATTACGACAAACCGGGTCGACAAAAGTCTAGCGTTTCAACTCGCCGATCACTGACTGACGCGACTGTTTCAGACAAACGCAGAAACACGAACACAAAAAAAGGCCGCCGCAGCCCGACGCTGCGGCGACCCGAGGGTGACTCGTTACCGGCGGCCCACTGGTAAGGGCCGCCCGGCAGATCAATGGGCGCCAGCGGCCTTGTTCAAGTCGCTCTCGGCCCACTCGGTGTACACGCACGCATCCGCCGTGGCCCAGCGCACACACACCGGGTCGCCGGTCTTGAGCGGCATGCCGGCGGCGGAGAGTGCCTTGACGGTCATTGAGGTTCCGCCCAGGGTTTTCACGGTGCAGGTCTGGCTTTCACCGAGGAACAGCACTTCACCGACAATCGCCGACACTTCATTCCAGCCCGCCGCCAACGGTTCTTGAGCCGCTTGTTCGACGCTCAGGGCCAGGGCTTTTTCCGGGCGCACCATCAGCAACACATCTTGATCGGTTTGCAGGCCGGCGGTCAGGCGGATGGACAGCGACTGGCCTTCGAACGAAGCCACTGCGTTGCCTTGAGCCTTGAGCTTGAGGAAGTTCGAGTTGCCGAGGAACGAGGCGACGAAGGCATTCGGCGGGTTCTGATACAGGTCATATCCGCTGCCCAGGCCGACGATTTTGCCGTGGCTGAAAATCGCAATGCGCTGGGACAAACGCATCGCTTCTTCCTGGTCGTGGGTCACGTAGACGATGGTGATGCCCAGGCGACGGTGCAGTTGACGCAGTTCGTCCTGCAGGTCTTCGCGCAGCTTTTTGTCGAGGGCGCCGAGGGGTTCGTCCATCAGCAGGATGCGTGGCTCATACACCAGCGCCCGTGCGATGGCGACGCGCTGTTGCTGGCCGCCGGAGAGTTGCGAAGGGCGGCGATGGGCAAATTGTTCAAGCTGCACCAGTTTGAGCATGGCGTCGACCCGGCGTTCGCGTTCGGCGGTCGCCAGTTTGCGAATGGCCAGCGGGAACGCGATGTTGTCGCGTACCGACAGGTGCGGGAACAGCGAGTAGCGCTGGAACACCATGCCGATGTCGCGTTTGTGCGGCGGCACATTGACCAGGGACTGGCCGCTGACGAGAATCTCGCCGCTACTCGGGGTCTCGAAGCCGGCGAGCATCGACAGCGTCGTACTTTTGCCGGAGCCGCTGGAGCCGAGGAACGTGAGGAATTCACCGTCCTTGATGTCCAGCGAGATGTTGTCCACGGCGGCAAATTCGCCGTAGTACTTGTTCAGGTTGCGCAGGCTGACCAGGGGTTTGTCGTTCTGCAGGGCGGAATCTTTGATCACGGCACTCATGTCGTACTCCTGGCGCTCAGGCGCTGATTTCATTGCGCCGGCGAACGGCGGCGGCGATCACCATGACCAAGACCGAGAGGCCGATCAGCAGCGTCGAAGCGACGGCGATCACGGGCGTCAGGTCCTGGCGCAGGGTGGTCCACATTTTCACGGGAAGGGTCTGCAGGGTCGGGCTGGCCATCATCACGCTCAGCACCACTTCGTCCCACGACACCAGGAACGCAAACAGGGCCCCGGCCACCATGCCCGGACGAATCGCCGGAAAGGTCACCTTGAACACCGCTTGCAGGCGTGACGCACCACAGATCACCGCGGCATCTTCAATCGACTGATCGAACAGCTTCAGCGAGTTGATGATCGAGATGATGGTGAACGGCAAGGCAACGATCACGTGGCTGACGACAAAGGCAAACATCGTCCCGGTGTAGCCGAGTTTGAGAAACAGCGCGTACACCGCCACCGCAATGATCACCAGCGGCACGATCATCGGCAGGGTGAACAGGCCGTAGAGCATTTCCCGTCCCGGAAAACGTCCCCGCACCAGGGCGAACGCAGTGGGCAAGCCCAGGGCCACGGCGAAGAAGGTGGTCAGCACGGCGACCTTGAGGCTGGCCACGGCGGCGTTCATCCAGTCGGCGTTGGAGAAGAACTGGCCGTACCATTTCAGCGTCCAGCCCGGTGGCGGGAACACCAGCCATTGAGACGAACCGAAGGACAGCAGCACGATGAACACGATCGGCAACAACAGGAACAGTGCGATCAGGCCCGTCGTGAAGTACAGGCCGAAGCGCATCCGGCGGCTCATGGCATTAGGGGTCAGGAGCATGACGGCTTACCTCGCGTTGCTGGCGCCAACCGGGGATTCCGGCTGGAGCTTCAGGTAGAAGTAGAACAACACCAGCGTAATGACGATCAGCAGCGCGGCACCGGCGCTGGCCAGGCCCCAGTTGAGGAACGACTGCACCTGCTGAATGATGAACTCGGGCAGCATCATGTTCTGCGCGCCGCCCAACAGGGCCGGGGTGACGTAGTAACCGAGCGACATCACAAACACCATCAGGCCACCGGAAAACAACCCTGGCCGGCACAGTGGCAGGAACACCCGGAAGAAGTTGGTCCAGGGGCTGGCGCCGCAGATCGAACCGGCTTGCAGGATCATCGGGTCGATGGCCTGCATGGTCGCCTGCAATGGCAGCACGATGAACGGGATCATGATGTAGCTCATGCCGATCACCACGCCGGTCAGGTTGTGCACCATCTCCAGCGGCTGGTCGATGATGCCCATCGCCATCAGCGCCTTGTTGATCACCCCGGAAGCTTGCAGCAGCACCAGCCAGGAATAGGTCCGGGCGAGGAGGCTGGTCCACATCGACAGCAGCACGATGTTGAGGATCCAGCGACCCCAGCCACGGGGTGCCAGGGTGATGGCCCACGCCAATGGGAAGCCGAGCAGCAGGCTGAACAGGGTCACCAGCCCGGCGACCGAGAAGGTGTTGAGCAGGACCCGTGCGTACGCCGAGTTGGCGAACAGCTGCGCGTAGTTACCCAGCCCCGGTGTCGGCTCCAGCACCCCGCGCAGCAACAGACCGATCAACGGCGCCAGGAAAAACAAGCCGAGAAACAGCAGGGCAGGGAGCAGGTTACTTGCGCCACGCCAGCGCTGTGTCAGTGAAGGGGTTTGTGTCATCGCAGCGGCCTTGCCGGAAACCGCCCCGGCAACGCCAGTGGCGCTCCCGGTCGGAGTGGACGCCGTCATTTTCATTTGACCAGCCATTCGTTCCACCGTGTCGCGATGGCCGGACCGTTTTTGGCCCAGTACGCGAAATCAAGAGTGATTTGATCCTTTGCGTAGGCAGTCGGCAAGTTCGGAGCCAACACCGAGTCCAGGCGCGCGACGCTGTCAACGTTGACCGGTGCGTAGGCCGTCAGGTTGGAGAAATCCGCCTGGCCCTTGGCGCTGCTGGCATTGGCCAGGAACTTCATGGCCGCGTCCTTGTTTTTCGAACCTTTAGGGATGACCAGGATATCGGCCATGACCAGGTTCTGTTTCCAGCTTACGCCAACCGGTGCGCCGTCTTCTTGCAGGGCGTGGATCCGGCCGTTCCAGAACTGGCCCATGCTGGCCTCGCCGGACGCGAGCAACTGTTGCGACTGCGCGCCGCCGCCCCACCAGACGATGTCTTTCTTGATGGTGTCGAGTTTTTTGAAGGCGCGATCCAGGTCCAGCGGATAGAGCTTGTCGGCGGTAACACCGTCGGCCAGCAGCGCCAGTTCAAGCACGCCAGGGCTTGGCCATTTGTAGAGTGCGCGTTTGCCGGGGTAAGTCTTGGTGTCGAACAGTGCGGACCAGTCCTGGGGCTTGCTGGCGCCCAGCTTGCCTTCGTTGTAGCCGAGGACGAAGGAGAAGAAGAACGAACCGACGCCGTGATCGGAGACAAATCGAGGGTCGATTTTGTCGCGCTGGATCACTTTGAAATCGAGGGGTTCGAGCAGGCCTTCAGAGGCGGCGCGCAAGGCGAAGTCGGCTTCGACATCGACCACGTCCCACTGGACGTTTCCGCTTTCGACCATGGCTTTGAGTTTGCCGTAGTCGGTCGGGCCATCCTGGACCACGGTGATGCCGCTGGCCTTGCTGAACGGGTCGGCCCAGGCCTGCTTCTGCGCATCCTGAGTGCTGCCGCCCCAGCTGACGAAATTGACGCTCTCGGCCGCCATCAACGCCTGGCTGGTCACGCTCAGTAATCCCGCAAAAAGAACTGCGGTTGCACGTTTGTTCAACACCATTTTCACGCCCTCATTTGTTGTGTTTTGAGCGGGCTTTGTAGTGCCCGCCTATCGGGAGCAGTAGGTCCATCTGGCCTCTAAAGGCGACCGAGCCAAGGGCTGTTATTGGGGCTTTCCCTGTCGGGGGCACTTGGCTGAAGCGTCCGGTCTATGGAATATCATATTATGGTATTCCAAACTTTGTGCAAGCACTTTGCCTTACCGGCTATCCGCCAATTCGGGTTTTTTCTAAGTCGAAACACAATCCCTGTAGCAGCTGGCGAAGCCTGCGTTCGGCTGCGTAGCAGTCGTGAATTCATGCCGCGCGGAGCATCAGTAAGGCCTCGCCCTCTAGTTTTTTGCGACTGCTACGCAGCCGGACGCAGGCTCCGCCAGCTGCTACAGGATGCGCGCTTGATCACTGGATAAACGGAATGCTCTCGATCACCTCCAGGTTATAACCGGTCAAGCCGGCGTATTTCAGCGGGGGGCCAAGGTGTCGCAATTTGCCCACGCCAAGGTCTTGCAGAATCTGTGCCCCGGTGCCGACTTCAGAGTAGATGCGCGATTGTGAGCGGCTGAACTGACGGGGCGCCTGGGTCAGTTGGGGTACTCGTTCGAGCAATGCCTGGGACGATTCATGATTGGCCAGCACCACCACCACGCCGCAACCTTCTTCAGCCACGCGTTGCAGCGCGGCCCACAAAGTCCAGTTGGACGGGCCGTGGTATTCGGCGCCCACCAGATCGCGCAGCGGATCGATCACATGTACGCGCACCAATGTGGGTTCGTTGCGCTGCAATTTGCCCATGACCATCGCCATGTGCACGCCGCCTTCGATGCGGTCTTCAAAGGTGATCAGGCGGAAGGTGCCGTGCACCGTCGGCAGCTCACGCTCACCGATGCGCACCACGGTGTGCTCGGTGCTGAGGCGATAGTGAATCAGGTCGGCGATGGTGCCGATCTTGATCCCGTGTTTTTGCGCGAACACCTCAAGATCCGGACGGCGGGCCATGGTGCCGTCGTCATTCATGACTTCAACGATCACCGATGCCGGGGTGAAACCCGCCAGGCGGGCCAGATCACAACCGGCTTCGGTATGCCCGGCGCGGGTCAGCACACCGCCTTCCCGGGCTCGCAACGGAAAGATATGGCCGGGCTGCACCAGGTCGGTGGGGCCGGCGTCGGCGGCAACCGCAGCGGCCACCGTACGCGCCCGATCAGCGGCGGAGATGCCGGTGGTCACGCCGACGGCCGCCTCGATAGACACGGTAAACGCGGTACTGAAGACGCTGCCGTTGCTCGGCACCATCTGCTCCAGGCCCAGCCGCTGGCAGTGGTCGTCGGTCAAGGTCAGGCAGATCAGGCCACGCGCCTCGCGGGCCATGAAACTGATGGCTTCGGCGGTGCAGCAGTCGGCGGCGAGCAACAGATCACCTTCGTTTTCCCGATCTTCGTCGTCAACCAGCAGCACCATTTTGCCGAGTCGGTAGTCTTCGATGATTTCTTCGATGCTGTTGAAGGCCATGCTGGGATTCTCAGTGTTGGGTGGGAATATAATGTGGTATACCATAATACAAAATTAACCGAGAGGTCACTATGAAGGCGTACTGGATTGCTCATGTGGATATCACTGACCCGGATCAATACACCGAATACACCCAGCGGGCGCCGCAGGCCTTTGCGGCGTATGGCGGGCGGATATTGGCTCGGGGCGGGCGCAGCGAAGCGATGGAAGGACGGGTGACGCCGCAGCGCAGCGTGGTGATCGAATTCGACTCGTATGAACAGGCGGTTGCCTGCTATCAGTCCGAGCAGTATCAGGAGGCGAAAAAGCACCGCGAAGGGGTGGCTCGGGCTGAGGTGATTATTGTTGAGGGGGTGTTTTAGATCGGTGTGTATATCCGTGTTTGCGACGCACACCAATCCCATGGCCAACAAAAATCCAATTGTGGGAGTGAGCCTGCTCGCTCCCACATAAAGCAGATTGTTGGCGCTTACCCCGCAGCCAAAAACCGCCGGGGAATGTCATCCGCAAACGGATAGAGCGAAAAGTAAGGCCTGGCCTCATCGATCACCCGCTGAACGGACGGCCTCTGCACCAACCTGTCGAAATACGCCCTCAAATGCGCATGTTCCTCAGGAAACGCCACCAAGGTGCTGGCGTAAAACAGCGCCGGTGCCGCCGCGCAATCCGCCATGCTGAACGTCGCGCCAGCCACCCAGGCCTTGGACGCGAGCTGGCGATCAATCATCCCGTAAGCGGTCATCAGCACGGCGCGCTCATGGCTCAGATCACCGTTGGCCGCCCGGATCCGGTCACCGACTATCGCTTGCAACGGCACCTGGACGTACAGGTCAAAAAACCGGTCCCATTGCCGCACCTCCAGCGCAGTCTCCCAATCATCTGGAATCAACCGCGACTGAGCGGCATAAAAATGATCCAGGTACTCGATGATCACCGTGGACTCGGCAACGTTGCGCTGCTGCGTCTCATCGCGGATCACCGGGAATTTGCCGATCGGCCACAGCGCTTGAAGCGCCGCCCGGTCTGCCTCGTTCCCGAGGTCGATCAGCCGCTTCTCGACATCAATGCCGTGCTCATAAAGCGCAATCAGCACCTTGTGGCAGAACGACGACAGCGGATGGTAGTACAGCGTCAGTGACATATTTCGACTCCTCGGCGCAAGGAGCGCGCACGGTGTCAGCCAGGAAGACTTTGAAGTATTGGCCAATGTCTGAAGATCCGCGAGTCACGTTCTTAAACGGCAGACGAGCAGGTCAGGCGGATGAAAATCCGCCCGACCCAGTTTCAAAAACGTTGGTCGTCCATGCCTCTGTGCGACAACCCTTATCCCTCTACGAAAATTACTTTCGCCTCGTTTGAAAATCACGCCTCGAAATGTTTTATGAATTTCACAATCCATTCGACGTGACCCTTTCGAGGAGTACCGCATGACCCTGTCCTTCGGCTATTGGCTGCTGGTGTATGCCGCCATCGCCATCATTGCGCTGATCGTGCTGATCGCCCGTTACCGGCTCAATCCCTTCATCGTCATCACCCTGGTCTCTATCGGCCTGGCGTTGCTCGCCGGCATGCCGCCGTCCGGCGTGGTCGGCGCCTACGAGGCGGGGGTTGGCAAGACCCTGGGGCACATTGCCCTGGTGGTGGCGCTGGGCACCATGCTCGGCAAGATGATGGCCGAGTCCGGCGGCGCCGAGCAGGTGGCGCGGACCTTGATCGACCGCTTTGGCGAGAAGAACGCGCATTGGGCGATGGTCTGCATCGCCTTCCTGGTCGGGCTGCCGTTGTTCTTCGAGGTCGGTTTTGTACTGCTGGTGCCGATCGCGTTTACCGTGGCGCGCCGGGTTGGTGTGTCGATCCTGATGGTCGGCTTGCCGATGGTCGCCGGGTTGTCGGTGGTGCATGCCCTGGTGCCGCCGCACCCGGCGGCGATGCTGGCGGTGCAGGTGTATCAGGCGTCGGTGGGGCAGACCTTGCTCTACGCGATTCTGATCGGCATTCCGACCGCGATCATCGCCGGTCCGCTGTACGCCAAATTCATCGTGCCGCGCATTCAGCTGCCGGCGGAAAACCCGCTGGAACGGCAGTTTCTCGACCGCGAACCGCGCGACAGCCTGCCGGGCTTCGGCATCACCATGGCGACCATTCTGTTGCCGGTGGTGC
>NZ_RWIN01000147.1 GCF_009761815.1 Pseudomonas sp. PB120 | reverse complement strand
AGTGAAACGATGCATCGCCGATGGTAGTGTGGGGTTTCCCCATGTGAGAGTAGGTCATCGTCAAGATTAAATTCCGAAACCCCAATTGCGCAAGCAGTTGGGGTTTTGTTTTGCCCGCAGGAAAGTTCGTACAGCAACATCCGACCGCTCCCGGCTGCCAGAGTCACCCGACAATGCTAAGGTTCGGCCCTAGCTTTTGCATTTTTCAAAGGAAGCCTTATGCCGGATGCAACGCCTCTCAGTGCAGGTTTTATGGTGGTTCACGGCAACCGCCTGGACGAGTTGCGCAGCCTGGTGGTGAGCTGGATGCGGCGCTACCCGTTGGCTCCCTTGGAAAATGAAATTGCCCTGGTGCAAAGCAATGGCATCGCTCAATGGCTGAAACTGGCGCTCGCTGAAGACCCTGAAGAAGACGACATGGGTGGCTGCGGCATCGCCGCGGCCATCGACGTGCAGCTGCCGGGCAGCTTCATGTGGCAGCTATATCGTATGGTGCTTGGGCGTGATGAAATCCCGATCAAATCCTTGCTCGATAAAGCCCCGTTGACCTGGCGCTTGATGCGCCTGCTTCCTCAGTTGATCAATCAACTGCACTTCGAACCCCTGCAACGCTTCCTTACCAATGACAGCGATTTGCGTAAACGCTATCAGCTGGCAGAGCGGCTGGCGGATCTGTTCGACCAATACCAGGTGTATCGGGCCGACTGGCTCGAAGACTGGGCCGTCGGCCGTCATCAGTTGCGAAATGGCAGGGGCGAAGCAAAACCGCTGACCCCGGCGAACTGCTGGCAGGCGGAATTATGGCGAGCGCTGCTGTTGGATGTCGGGGAACTGGGCATGGCGCAAAGCCGCGCCGGGGTGCACCAACGGTTCATCGAACGCATCAACAGTCTGGACGTGGCGCCTCCCGGTTTGCCATCAAGGTTGATCGTTTTCGGGATTTCTTCGCTGCCCGCTCAGGCTCTGGAAGCACTCGCCGGATTGGCCCGCTTCAGCCAGGTTTTACTGTGCGTCCATAACCCGTGTCGTCACCACTGGGCAGACATCGTTGCGGATAAAGATCTGCTGCGGCATCAGTACAAACGCCAGGCCCGCAAAAGCGGCATGCCCGTGGTACTTGATCCGCAGGCCCTCCACCAGCACGCGCATCCACTACTGGCGGCATGGGGTAAGCAGGGGCGGGACTACATCAATCTGCTCGACAGCTACGATGACCCCAACAGCTATCGTTCGGCGTTTCGCGATGGACGCATCGACCTGTTCAGTGACAGCCAGCCGCAAAGCATGCTCAACGAACTGCAGGACGATATCCTTGAATTACGTCCCCTGAACGAAACGCGTGAGCGTTGGCCAGCCGTCGATCTGAAGCGTGATGAGTCGATCCGTTTTCACATCGCCCACAGTGCTCAGCGTGAAGTGGAGATTCTTCACGACCAACTGCTGGCACGCTTTAGTGCTGACCCGAACTTGAGACCCCGCGATGTCATCGTGATGGTTCCGGACATCGACAGTTACGCCCCACACATTCGTGCAGTATTTGGCCAGCTGGAACGCCACGACCCACGTTTCATACCCTTCACACTCGCAGACCAGGGGCAGCGTGGCCGTGATCCGCTCCTGATCGCTGTCGAACATCTGCTCAAACTGCCAGACAGCCGTTTCCCCGTCAGCGAAATCCTCGATCTGCTGGACGTTCCCGCGCTACGGGCCAGGTTCGGCGTCGAGGAGCGTGATCTTCCGACGTTGCATCGCTGGATCGAAGGTGCCGGCATTCGCTGGGGAATGAACGCAGAGCAGCGCGTAGGCCTTGGACTGCCAGGGGAGCTCGAACAAAACAGTTGGCGTTTTGGCCTGCGACGGATGTTGCTCGGTTACGCCGTGGGCAGTGGCGGTGCGTGTGAAGGCATCGAGCCCTACGACGAGATCGGTGGGCTGGATGCAGCCCTCATCGGTCCCTTGGTCGCGCTGCTCAATGCACTGGAGATTGCCCATCAGGAACTCTCTCAGCCTGCGACGCCCAAACAATGGAGCTTGCGCTTGCAGGCGTTGGTCCAGTTGTTCTTCCAGGCCAGTAACGAGCATGACGATTATTTGCTGACTCAACTCGAGACGTTACGTGAAACCTGGCTTGAGACCTGTGAGTCCGTCAACCTGCAAGACGAATTGCCGCTGACAGTGGTCAGGGAGGCCTGGCTGGCCGGACTCGATCAAGGCCGACTGTCCCAGCGTTTCCTGGCAGGTGCGGTCAATTTCTGCACCCTGATGCCCATGCGTGCGATCCCGTTCAAGCTGGTTTGTCTGCTCGGCATGAATGATGGCGATTACCCGCGTGCGCAACCGCCACTGGATTTCGACCTCATGGGCAGTGATTACCGCCCGGGTGACCGTTCTCGTCGCGAAGATGACCGCTACCTGTTGTTGGAAGCGCTGCTGTCAGCTCGCGAGCAACTGTATATCAGCTGGGTCGGCCGCAGTATTCGCGACAACAGTGAGCGACCCGCGTCGGTTCTGATTGGCCAGTTGCGCGATCACCTCGCCAGCGGTTGGCACCTGGAAGACACCCAGGAAAACCTGCTTGAAGCCATGACCCAGGAACACCCGCTGCAACCGTTCAGCGCCCGCTATTTCCATGAGGGTGATGAGCTGTTCAGCTACGCCAATGAGTGGCAGGTACTGCATCAGACCCGTGAGCACTCGACGGATACCGAGCTGCTTGTTCCTTTCGTTCAGGAGGAACCGCTGAGCCTCGGTCAACTGCAGGACTTCCTGCGAAACCCTGTCCGGCATTTTTTCAGTCAACGGCTGAAAGTGTTTTTCGAAGCGGCGGAAATGCCCTTGGCCGATGAAGAGCCGTTCGTGCTCGATGCGTTGCAACGCTACAGTCTGAGCGACAGTCTGCTCGGCGCGGCGTTGGGACAGCTGGAGGGAAGCGATCAGGCACTCGAGGCACAGGCCAAGCGTCTGCAAAACAGCGGGTTGCTGCCGATGGCCGGTTTTGGTGAGTGCCTTCAGCGAGAGTTGATCGAACCGCTGCCGGATCTGCTGCAGCGCTATCAACAGCTCTTGGCCTTATGGCCGACGCCACTCACCAGCGCGCTGCCTGTGAGCATGGAATTACAGGGGCTGCATCTGGAAGGTTGGCTCAGTGGCCTGCATCAACGCGCCGACGGCAGTCTGCTGTCGATCACGACCATTCCCAACAGCATCGGCTCGATCAAATCTCGTAAATGGCATCGCCTGACGCGGCCCTGGGTCAATCACCTGGTGGCCTGTGCCAGTGGGATGCCAATGAGCACCGCATTGGTGGCCAGTGACGACAGCCTGCTGCTCGGTCCTATCGAGGAGGGCGTAGCGCTACGCATTCTGGGCGAACTGTTGATGGCCTGGAAAACAGGCATGCGACAGCCACTGTCCGTTGCCGTAAAAACAGCGTTCGCGTGGCTGGGGCAAACCGATATGAGCAAAGCCGAGGCCGCTGCCCGCAAAGCCTATGAAGGCGATGGCCAGACCACTGACGGTGAGCGCCGCGAAAGCCCGGCGCTCGCGCGGCAGTTCGCTGACTACGACGCCCTGACCGGCGATGAGACGTTCCCGGATTGGTGCAACGCAATGTACCGGCCGCTGCTCGAAGCCCCATGGCGATCACTGTCCAGCGAGGAGGCGCGCTCATGACCACAAAAACACCATTGGCCCTGTCCTTCCCGTTGCGCGGCAGTCAATTGATCGAGGCCAGTGCAGGGACCGGCAAGACCTTCACCATCTCTGCGCTCTATCTGCGTCTGGTCCTGGGGCATGGCGGCGAGTCGAGCGGTTTTGGACGTGAGCTGTTACCGCCTCAGATCCTCGTCGTGACGTTCACCGATGCGGCGACCAAAGAACTGCGAGAACGAATCCGCACACGTTTGGCCGAGGCCGCACGGTTTTTTCGCGATGAAACACCCGCCCCCGACAGCCTGATCGCAGACCTGCGCGAGCAATACCTTCCCGAGCAATGGTCCGGTTGCGCCAATCGCCTGGACATCGCCGCCCAGTGGATGGACGAAGCCGCCGTCTCCACAATCCACAGTTGGTGTCAGCGCATGTTGCGTGAACACGCGTTCGACAGTGGCAGCCTGTTCACTCAAAGCCTGGAAACCGATCACAGCGATTTGCTGGGCGAAGTCGTGCGTGATTACTGGCGTTTGTTTTGCTATCCGATGCAAGGCGATGCATTGAATTGGGTGCGCGGCAATTGGGGAGGCCCGGCGGCCCTGTTGCTGCGCATACGCGGTTTGTTCGCCAGCGAGCGTGACAGTGTTCAGGGCAAAGAGCCCGCGGAGCTGATCGTCGAGTGCCTGCAGGAACGTCGTGAAGCCTTGCTTGAACTGAAGAAACCGTGGCTCCAGTGGGCTGATGAATTGCTTGCCCTCTGTCACGAGGGTGTCGCGAGCAAAAGCGTCGACGGTCGCAAGATGCAGGCGCGCTATTTCGAACCCTGGTTCGAAAAAATAAAAGCCTGGGCGGATGACGAATCTCTTGAACAATTGGACATCGGAACCGGCTTCACCCGCCTGACCGCCGATGGCATGGCAGAAGCCTGGAAGAAGGGCGAAGTCCCGAATCATCCCGGACTGGACGCGATGCCTGGCCTCAAAACCCGTCTTGATGGATTGCCTACGCCCGATGCTGCGGTCCTGCAACATGCTGCTCAGTGGGTCAGTGCGCGGTTTGAAGAAGAAAAACGTCGTCGCGCAGAAATGGGCTTCGACGACATGCTGTTGCGCCTTGATGCCGCGCTGCAATCCGAGGGCGGTGAGCGTCTGGCGACCCTGATCCGCGAGCAATTTCCGGTCGCGCTGATCGACGAATTCCAGGACACCGACCCGGTTCAATACCGGATATTCGAGAGCATCTATCGCATCGAAGACAACAATCCTGAATGCGGCCTGTTCCTGATCGGTGACCCGAAACAGGCGATTTATGCCTTTCGCGGTGCCGACATCTATACCTATTTGCGCGCCCGCCAGGCGACTGCCGGACGCCTGCATACCCTGGGCACCAACTTCCGCTCCAGTCATGGCATGGTCGGTGCGGTGAACCATGTGTTCGAACGTGCCGAATCCCGTGCGGCGGGGCGTGGCGCCTTCCTGTTTCGTGAAAAGAATGGCGAGAACCCGGTACCGTTCCTGCCCGTCGAATCCCAAGGACGCAAAGAGGTCCTGCACATTGACGGCCAGGTCGTACCGGCTCTGAACACCTGGCATTTACCTTCTGAACAGCCGCTGTCCGGCGCGGTTTACCGGCAGCAACTGGCCGCCGGTTGCGCCAGTGAAATCACCGCGTTGCTCAACGGCGGGCAACAAGGCCGGGCGGGTTTCACGCAGGACGGCAAAGATTTCAGAGGGCTGCGACCCTCCGATATTGCAATCCTGGTTCGCGACGGAAAAGAAGCCCAGGCGGTGCGGGGCGAGCTCGCGGCGCGTGGTGTGCGCAGCGTGTACCTGTCGGACAAGGATTCGGTCTTCGCCGCCCAGGAAGCTCACGACGTGCTGACCTGGCTCAAGGCCTGCGCCGAGCCGGATGTCGAGCGTCCGCTGCGAGCGGCGTTGGCCTGCATCACCTTGAACCTGTCGCTGGCTGAACTGGAGCGGTTGAATCAGGACGAACTGGCCTGGGAAGCGCGGGTCATGCAGTTCCGCAGTTATCGCGAGATCTGGCGCAAGCAGGGCGTTTTGCCGATGCTGCGCCGCTTGCTGCATGACTTCCAGCTGCCCCAGGCATTGATCGCTCGCAGCGACGGCGAGCGGGTATTGACCAACTTGTTGCACCTGTCCGAATTGCTGCAACAGGCGTCCGCCGAGCTCGATGGCGAGCAAGCCCTGATCCGGCATTTGTCCGAGCACCTTGCGTTGTCCGGTCAGGCGGGTGAAGAGCAGATCCTGCGCCTGGAAAGCGACGAGCAACTGGTCAAGGTCGTGACCATCCACAAGTCCAAGGGGCTTGAGTATCCGTTGGTGTTCCTGCCGTTTATCTGCTCGGCGAAGCCTGTCGATGGCAGCCGCCTGCCGTTGCATTATCACGACGCCAGCGGCAAGGCCCAAGTGACGTTGAAACCGACGGCGGAGTTGATTGCTCTGGCGGACGATGAGCGCCTGGCCGAGGATCTGCGTTTGCTGTATGTCGCCCTGACCCGGGCGCAACATGCCTGCTGGCTTGGCGTGACAGACCTCAAGCGTGGCAACAACAACAGCTCGGTGCTGCATTTGTCGGCATTGGGTTATTTGCTGGGCGGCGGCGCAGCGCTGACCGAGTCGGCCGGGTTGATGCACTGGCTGGAGGACTTGCAGCAGGACTGTCCGGCGCTGCACTACGGTCAAATGCCGGAAGCAACTGCCGAGCATTACCATCCTCCGCGTAACGAAGCGATTCTGCTGGCTCCGCTCGTTCCCAAGCGCAAGGCTGCCGAAAACTGGTGGATCGCCTCTTACAGCGCCTTGCGCATCGGCGACAGCCTGAGTGCCGGCACCGATGAAGCCCCGGAAAGTCCCCAGGCGCAAAAGCTTTTCGATGACGAACGACTCGACCCGCAAGCCCCAAGGGAGCTGGTCACGGGGGGCGCAGATATCCATCGATTCCCCCGTGGCCCGAACCCCGGCACTTTCCTTCATGGTTTGCTCGAATGGGCCGGCAACGAAGGCTTTGCTGCCACGCCAAAAGCCGTCGAGGACGTCATTGGCCGGCGCTGCAATCTGCGTGGCTGGGAAGGCTGGATCACGACGTTGAACGAGTGGCTACAACACCTGCTCAAGTCCCCGCTGCACATCGGCGCCGGGCAAACACCAGTGGTGCTTGAGCAGCTGACCCAATACCGCGTCGAGATGGAATTCTGGTTCGCCAGCCATAAGGTCGACGTACTCAAGCTCGATGAACTGGTGCGGCAACACACCCACAACGGCGTACCTCGGGTGGCCGCCGAACCGGTGTTGCTCAATGGCATGTTCAAGGGCTTCATCGATTTGACGTTCGAGCACGACGGCCGCTATTACGTGGCCGACTACAAATCCAACTGGCTGGGCGCTGAGGATGCGGCCTACACCGAGCAGGCCATGGAGCAGTCGATCCTCGACAACCGTTATGACCTGCAATACGTGCTGTACGTGTTGGCCCTGCATCGCCAGCTCAAGGCACGTCTGGTGGATTACGACTACGACCGGCATGTCGGAGGCGCGATGTACCTGTTTCTACGCGGCACGCGCGCAGCCAGCCAAGGCGTATATTTCGTCCGTCCTCCAAAAACGCTGATCGAACAACTGGACCGGTTGTTCCAAGGCAAACCGGAGCCCAAGGCTGAGCCCGCCTGGGAACAGGGAGTACTGCTATGAGCCGCACCTTCGCCGATTTGTTGCCTACGTCATTGGCGGCTGAAAGCCTGGCGGATCTGGCGCCGTTAAGTCGCGCCGATGACTTGTTGCTGCTGCTCACGCGCTGGGTCGAACGCGGCTGGTTGCGCGCGCTGGACAAGGCCTTCGTGGCTTTCCTGCACGAACTCGCTCCCGATGATGATCCGTTGGTGCTTCTGGCGGCCGCCTTGACCAGTCACCAGTTGGGTCACGGCCATGTGTGCCTGGACTTGTTCGAGACATTGAAAGAACCGGACTTCGCGCTTTCGCTGCCACCGGAAGGCGATGTGCACAGTGAGGCGATGCTGCTGCCATCGCAACTGCTCGAGGCGCTGGACGGTGCTCATTGGTGCAAAGTCCTGGCCGCCAGCAACCTGGTCGCTTTGGCGGTCGATGGTCGTGAGGCCGCACAGCACCGGCCCTTGGTGTTATCCGGCAAACGCTTGTACCTGCGCCGCTACTGGGCGTACGAGCGGCGCATCGACAACGCACTGCGCCAACGCCTGGCGGAGCACGAAACGGTCCCGGGTGATTTGGCCCAGCGCCTGACCGGCCTGTTCGGTCCGGTCAAACCCGGTGCCGTCATCGATTGGCAGAAACTCGCCTGTGCGCTGGCCACCCGCAGTGCCTTCAGTATCGTCACCGGCGGCCCGGGAACCGGCAAGACCACAACTGTCGTGCGTTTGCTGGCATTGCTGCAGGCCCCGGCCGTAGAGGCTGGAAAACCACTGCGCATCCGCCTCGCTGCACCCACCGGCAAAGCGGCGGCACGGCTGACCGAGTCCATCAGTCAGCAGGTGCGGAGCCTGGACGTCTCTGAAGCCATCCGCGAAAAAATCCCGTCGGACGTCACCACCGTGCACCGCCTGCTCGGCAGTCGTCCCGGTACTCGGCACTTCCGTCACCACGCAGGTAACCGCTTGCCGCTGGATGTGCTGGTGGTGGACGAAGCCTCGATGATCGACCTGGAAATGATGGCCAATCTTCTCGATGCGATGCCGGCCCAAGCCCGACTGATCCTGCTCGGTGACAAGGATCAACTGGCATCGGTTGAGGCAGGTGCGGTGTTGGGTGATCTGTGTCGCGATGCCGAAGCGGGTTGGTACAGCCCGCTGACCCGTCAGTGGCTGGAGTCTGTCAGTGGGGAGAGCCTGGATTCCAGCGGTTTGCATGAAGACACCGAAGGCAAGCATCCACTGGCTCAACAAGTGGTGATGCTGCGCCACTCGCGGCGGTTCGGCGAAGGCAGCGGCATTGGCCAATTGGCACGCTGGGTGAACCAGCAGCAGCCTGAAGAGGCTCGCAAGTTGCTGGCGGTTCGGAGCCACGACGATGTGTTCTCTCTGTCGTTAAAAGGGGAACAGGATCGGGCACTGGAGCGTTTGCTGCTTGAGGGGCATGGCGATGGGCCGCAAGGTTATCGGCATTACCTGACGCTGCTGCGAAACGAGCGGCCACCGCTCGATTGTCCGCTCGATGACCCGCGATGGGCTGGATGGGCCAGGCAGGTGTTGCACGCCTTCGACACGTTC
The DNA here is from genome assembly GCF_009761815.1 of Pseudomonas sp. PB120. Lineage (GTDB taxonomy): Bacteria > Pseudomonadota > Gammaproteobacteria > Pseudomonadales > Pseudomonadaceae > Aquipseudomonas. The sequence continues at coordinate 18,509 of NZ_RWIN01000147.1, read as the reverse complement.
CAGTTGTTATGCGCCGTTCGCAAAGGGCCCTGGGGTGTGGAGGGGCTGAATCAGCGCGTGACGGCCGCGTTGCTCAAGGCCCGGCTGATCGACAATGACCAGCAGTGGTACGAGGGGCGGCCGGTGCTGATGACCCGAAACGACTATGGCCTGGGCTTGATGAATGGCGACATCGGTATCGCCCTCCGGTTGCCGGAGCGGGACAACCCTGCCAAGCACGTTCTGCGGGTGGCGTTTCCGCGCAACGACGGCCAGGGCGGGATACGTTTTGTGCTTCCGAGCCGGCTCAATGATGTTGAAACCGTGTACGCCATGACCGTGCATAAATCCCAGGGCTCGGAGTTTGCCCATACCGCGTTGATCCTGCCGGACGCCCTCAACCCGGTTCTGACCAAGGAATTGATCTACACCGGGATTACCCGGGCCAAGGATTGGTTCACCTTGATCGAGCCCAGGAACGGTGTGTTCGAAGAGGCGGTGCGACGAAAAGTGAAGCGCTTGAGCGGTTTGATGCTCGAACTGGAGGACGCTGTCGAACGGGGTGATTGAAAAGGCCGGCGGCCTCGCTGGCGTTCCGGCGCTGTGATATCGTCGCGGCATCATTTCACACGATCCAAGAGAATTCCTGCATGAAGGTGGCTGCCTGGATGACAGCGCGCGTGGTTGGCTGCAAGCACGTGCTATTGGCAGGCCTTCTCTGTTTGCTCAGCGGTGTCGTTGTCGCTCAGTCGCAAGCCCCGATCGGCATGGCTGACCAGCGCGCCAGCTCAGTCACCCAAGTGGTCCTCGGGATTCTCAGTTATGCCCGCTGGCCGGTTGAGCCCCCGCAACTGCGCCTGTGCATTGTCGGTCCCACCGAATACACCGATGACCTGGTCAAAGGCACGACGCAAGCCACAGGCCGGCCCGTCACTGTGCGTCGACTCCTGGCCGACAACCCGTCCATTGTCGGTGAGTGCGATGCGGTGTACATCGGCAAGCTGACCGGCGACGAACGCAGTCGGCTATTCGCCTCATTGGCGGGGCGTCCGGTGTTGAGCATCAGCGAAAGCGATGATCAATGCACCGTGGGCAGTCTGTTTTGCCTGCGCGTCAGTGATGACCAAGTGTCTTTTGAGGTCAACCTCGACTCCGTTGCCCGCAGTGGCGTGCGTATTCATCCGAGCGTGCTGCAATTGTCCCGTCGCAAACCGGCGGCGCCATGAGCCTGTTCAAACCGGATACTCGCCCGACCTTGCGCTCGGTCATCGGTCGCGGTCATTTGACCGTTGCACTGGTTGCCGTGGCCATGGCCAGTGTTTCGTTGACTCTGCTGGGCGTCCTGGCCTTGCGGGTCTATGCCGATCACAACCTGCACCTGATCGCGCGCTCAATCAATTACACCGTGGAAGCGGCGGTAGTGTTCAACGACAAGGCTGCTGCCACCGAAGCGCTGGCGTTGATCGCGTCTACCGAAGAAGTGGCTGACGCACAGGTGCTGGACGAGCAGGGCACGTTGCTGGCCCGCTGGCAACGACCGGAAACCGGCCTGTTCTCCGACCTTGAAATGGAGATCGCCAAGGCCTTCCTCGAAAAACCCATCAGCATGCCGATCGTTCATCAAGGTCGGGAAATTGGCAGCATCCAGCTCACCGGCCATGGCGGCAGCCTGATGCGATTCTTGCTCAGTGGCCTGGCGGGTATCGTCCTGTGCACCGCCATCAGCGCCTGGGTGGCGCTCTATCTGGCACGCCGACAACTTCGCGGCATCACCGGTCCACTGCGCAGCCTGGCGTTTGTCGCTCACGCCGCGCGCAGCGAACGGGCCTTCGATCAGCGTGTGCCGCCCGCTGCCATCGCCGAACTCGACAATCTGGGCAACGACTTCAATGCCCTGCTCGATGAACTCGAATCCTGGCAGACCCACCTCAAAAGCGAGAACGAATCCCTGGCGCATCAGGCCAGTCATGACAGCCTCACCGGGTTGCCGAACCGGGCGTTCTTCGAGGGCCGATTGATTCGCGCACTGCGCAATGGCCACAAACTCGGCGAGCGGGTGGCGGTGCTGTTTCTCGACAGCGATCGGTTCAAGGAGATCAACGATAACTTTGGCCATGCCGCAGGCGATGCGGTGTTGGTGGCCGTGGCCAATCGGGTCCGGGCGCAATTGCGCGAAGAGGACTTGGTGGCGCGATTGGGCGGTGATGAGTTTGCGATCCTGCTGACACCCCTGCACACGATCGAGGACGCGGAACACATTGCCGACAAAATCATCGCCAGCATGGAAATGCCGATTTTGTTACCGGGTAATGCCCAGGTGTTGACTTCACTCAGCATCGGCATCGCCGTCTACCCGGATCATGGCGCCACACCCAGCGCTCTGCTTAACGCCGCCGATGCGGCCATGTATCAAGCCAAGCGCGTTTCACGCGGCGCTCGGCACACGGCAGTGGCGGAGCACCCTGCCGTTCACGTTCAAACCAGGAGCTGACCCACGTGTTTTCGACCCCCTCGCGTTCCCTTCGATTTTTCGCGATGACCCTGTTCATGGCCCTGCTGGCCCTGACCGGTTGCCAGACTGCGCCGCAAAAAGGCCTGACCCCGGCGCAGATCGCTGTGCTCAAGCAACAAGGTTTCGAGTTGACCGACGAGGGCTGGGCGTTTGGCCTGTCCGGTAAAGTGCTGTTTGGCAGCGACGTCGAAAGCCTGAACCCGCAAAGCACTGAAATCGTCGAGCGCATCGGCAAGGCGTTGCTGGGCGTCGGCATCGAGCGGGTGAGGGTTGATGGCCACACCGATGCTTCGGGCAAGGAGTCTTACAACGAACAACTCTCCCTGCGCCGCGCAAAAAGTGTCAGCAAAGTGCTGACCACGGTCGGTATGAAGGAAGAAAACATCCAGCTGCGCGGCCTGGGCGCCAGTCACCCCGTCGCGTCGAATGACACCGCGACCGGCCGCACCGAGAATCGCCGGGTGTCGATTGTGGTGAGTGCGGACTGATCAGCGAGGGGCCCGGTTCGAGCGGTTTTCATTTGGCCCCCTCGCACTTGGCTTAGCACACCGCGCAAAACCACCAGAATTATTTTCCAGGCTCGAAAACCAAACAGCTATCGAAGTGCACCAGAAGCAGTACTGGGTTTTGTTGTCCCGACATCTTCAATAACTGAGGGGGGGCGCTGAGATTACCCGGTAGCTTGGCCCGCTGCAGTCGTCGCGCGTTGGCCCAGGTACTGGAGACATCGCCTGTCACTCTTCTTCTTTAAGCACAAACTCCAGTCCAATCCCCGCCTCCTTCAACATCTCAGTAGCGCGGTCAATGAAGAGTTCACCTTGTTCTGTTAGCTCATGCTTGCCCAGAACACGGATGATAGGAGATTTGCCAAGCGCTCCTGGAATCTCAGTGTAAATTTCGCCGCTTTCGATGAAAGCCACGTACTTGTTGATCTTGTCTTGAAGCAGTTGCAGGTGCTCGCCCTGTTCAGTTTTGTCAGCCCACCCAAGGTGGTCAGAGATACCAAGAACGATCTTGTTGTTATCCCATTTCGGGACGCCCCACATGTCGATGATATTGGTGTCTGTTATGGACATTGCAGCTCCTTGAATTCCGTGGGTTACTTCGGTCGCAAGATGTCTACGCGGGTAGGAGGGAGAACTGTGCCACCGGAGAAGCCGGGTTTACCCTTGCCAACAATGACCCCACCGCTCTGTTCGAGTTCTGGAAACGCCTGTTTCTGATTTCGTGTCAGTGGTGCGGTGTCAGAAGCCTTGCATTCGACACAAGCGATATCACCGTTCGAATCTCTACCAATCATATCGAGACGGGTTCTGGTGCCGCTCTCTGTTTTGATAGTGACCTGTTGAGCTGATTCCTCCATTTCTTCGGAGAACCGATCATAGGATTTGTCTTCGAATTCAACACCAGCAGCTTTGTTCTTCTCCAGCTGCGTGCTGAGCACAATATAGATTGGCTGAATGCCCGAGTCAGGGAACCAGATAATTGCATCCCGGAACTCGGGCGGATGCTCCGGATTCGCCAATAATGTGTCTGATTGTGCTGTCGGCGGATACACCCAGACAGGTGGCAACTGCGGGGCACCTTCGAGTGCAGGAATACCTGGCGCACCGTCAGGATTAGCCGCTGGAATCCAAGTGAGGCCAATGCCGTTACCGATGTCAGCAACGAATTTATCACCGTTTTTCGCGGCTTTGATGACCGGGACATTTTCCCAGTCCGTTTTACCGCCTGTGTAATATCCATAAGCGTTAACGGCGCCATCTGGCAGGGTCTTCACGTTGACACGAACGCGTGTGCGGCCGGCATCAAGGGTCGCGTACTGATCGTCTTTGTAGAATGCACTGTCAGGCGAAATGCTGGTGTTCGGTATCAACATTCCAACAGTGCCCGTTAGAAAACCAGCACCAACAACGCCTGATCCTTCCAGTAGACCTAGTGACAGCGATCCGCCGAGACGTTGAGCAATTGCACTGCCGGCAACAGACTCGCCCACCAGTTGCAGTGGTGTTCCTTGGGTGGTAATCGCCACCCCGGTTCCCATCACTGCCCATAGTCCGTAGTCAGACAGTTGCTCAACAGGGATGAATACGCCTGAGTTGTTATGATTGATTACGCCGTCAGGGAGATTACAGCTCTTGGCGAAGACGCATCCGTGTAGGCTGACTTCCTCGTGCTTCTTGATCGTATTCCTACGTGCATCGGCTTCCCGCTCGTTCCTTTCGCTCGCCGCCACGGTTCTTTTCCAGGCCGCCTGTGCAGCCTCTGTCGCCTCGGCATGCAGCCTATTGCTATCTTGCCCATTTACCCCTAGAAAACTTGGGAAAAGGTTTTCAACTGGCATAACACCCCCTGTAAAAACCGACTCGATCCTTGTCTCTCCATTTAAATGCGACAGGACGCTACCCCATGCTGGCTTGGCATGTATGTAGGACGACTCTCAAATGCCATGCTGAATGTTCATTTGTAGGGATCTAGCAATTGCCCATTTAGTGGCGGAGTGAGTCTGAAAATAGGTGTTATAAGTTGCGTACCAATGGCTGTTACAAACTATGGCAAAGGCCTGCTGACCTCGTTATGGTGCCGATACCTGATTCCTTGAGGAACTGTCAGTCTGCAAATCGAAGATCTCGCGTCTCGCCCATCAACAACCCCTGATTCAGCTCCGTCACCTCCCTGATGTAATCCCACAACAGGGTAATCCGCTTGAGCTTGCGCAGGTCCTCGCGGCAGTACATCCAGAATTGCCGGGTGATGTTGATGTCCTCCGGCAGCACCGGTAGCAGCCGCGGATCCTGAGCGGCCAGGAAACACGGCAAAATGGCCAGCGACCGCCCTTGTTGCGCCGCCACGAATTGCGCGATCACGCTGGTGCTGCGCAAATGGGCGCTGGCGCCGGGCAGCACATTGGCCAGGTACAGCAGCTCCGAACTGAAAGCCAGGTCGTCGACATAACTGATGAATGAATGCTTGCCCAAGTCTGCCGGGCGGCGGATGGGCGGGTGTTTGTCCAGGTAGTCCTGCGTTGCGTACAGCTGCAATCGGTAGTCACACAGTTTGCAGCAGACGTACGGCCCATGCTCCGGCCGCTCCAGGGCGATGACGATGTCTGCTTCGCGCTTGGACAGGCTGATGAAGTGCGGCAGCGGCAGGATGTCCACCGAGATCGCCGGGTAGGCGTCGACGAAATGGCTGAGCTGCGGGGTGATGAAAAAGCTGCCGAAGCCTTCGGTGCAGCCCATCCGCACGTGCCCGGACAGCGCCACGCCGGACCCGGAAACCTGCTCGCATGCCATGTGCAGCGTGCTTTCAATCGACTCGGCATACCCCAGCAAACGCTGGCCTTCAGCGGTCAGGACAAAACCGCTGGTCCGGGATTTCTCGAATAACAATGTGCCCAATGCCGCTTCCAGCGAACTGATGCGCCGCGACACGGTGGTGTAGTCCACCGCCAGGCGCTTGGCCGCGGTGCTGGCCTTGCGGGTGCGGGCGACTTCGAGGAAAAACTTGAGGTCGTCCCAGTTCAGCGAACCTAAAGATGTGATGTTTTTTTGCATGATGGACCGGCTTTTATGTGCGTTCTTATTAGAAGTTTGCACATCTATACTCCAAAAACAGTCCGACAACCAATTCGCGGCACACGCCTCATCTCAAGGCGACTTTCTCGCCTTGGCTCCCCAGCCAGCTCTCTTGATAAGAACAACGTACCGGAGACCGAACATGAACGTATCGCTCACGCCAACCGACACCACCGTGCACAAGGTCAAGCTGTTGATCGACGGCGAGTGGGTCGAGTCCCAGACCACTGAATGGCACGACATCGTCAACCCGGCGACTCAGCAAGTACTGGCGAAAGTGCCGTTTGCGACGGCTCAGGAAGTCGATGCGGCGATCAGCGCCGCCCATCGCGCCTTCCAGACCTGGAAGCTGACGCCGATCGGCGCGCGGATGCGCATCATGCTCAAGCTGCAGGCGTTGATCCGCGAGCACTCCAAGCGCATTGCCGTGGTGCTCAGCAACGAACAGGGCAAAACCATTGCCGACGCTGAAGGCGATATTTTCCGTGGCCTGGAAGTGGTCGAGCATGCGTGCTCCATCGGCACGCTGCAAATGGGCGAGTTCGCTGAAAACGTTGCCGGCGGCGTCGACACTTACACCCTGCGTCAGCCAATCGGCGTTTGCGCCGGCATCACGCCGTTCAACTTCCCGGCGATGATTCCGCTGTGGATGTTCCCGATGGCTATCGCATGCGGCAACACCTTTGTGCTCAAGCCATCCGAGCAGGATCCGCTGTCGACCATGCTGCTGGTGGAACTGGCCATCGAGGCGGGCGTTCCGGCGGGCGTGCTCAACGTGGTTCATGGTGGCAAGGACGTGGTGGACGCGCTCTGCACCCACAAGGACATCAAGGCAGTTTCGTTCGTCGGTTCGACCGCGGTCGGTACGCACGTCTACGACCTGGCCGGCAAACACGGCAAGCGCGTGCAATCGATGATGGGCGCGAAGAACCATGCCGTGGTGCTGCCGGATGCCAACCGCGAGCAAGCGCTGAATGCGCTGGTCGGCGCCGGTTTTGGCGCTGCCGGTCAGCGCTGCATGGCCACGTCCGTGGTGGTGCTGGTCGGTGCGGCCAAGCAATGGCTGCCGGACCTGAAGGCGCTGGCGCAAAAACTCAAAGTGAATGCCGGCAGCGAGCCAGGCACGGACGTTGGTCCAGTGATTTCCAAGCGGGCCAAGGCACGGATTCTCGACCTGATCGAAAGTGGCATCAAGGAAGGCGCCAAGCTGGAGTTGGACGGTCGCGACATCACGGTTCCAGGTTTCGAGCAGGGCAATTTTGTCGGTCCGACCCTGTTCTCCGGCGTGACCACCGAGATGCAAATCTACACCCAGGAAATCTTCGGCCCGGTGCTGGTGGTGCTGGAGGTGAATACGCTCGACGAGGCCATCGCACTGGTCAACGCCAACCCGTTCGGCAACGGCACCGGCCTGTTCACCCAGAGCGGCGCGGCGGCGCGTAAATTCCAGACTGAAATCGACGTTGGCCAGGTCGGCATCAACATCCCGATTCCGGTGCCGGTCCCGTTCTTCAGCTTCACCGGTTCGCGCGGTTCGAAACTGGGCGACCTCGGTCCGTATGGCAAGCAAGTGGTGCAGTTCTACACTCAGACCAAGACAGTCACCAGTCGCTGGTTCGATGACGACAGCGTCAACGACGGTGTGAACACCACCATCAACTTGCGTTAAGGAGCCGGACATGAAAATCGCTTTTATCGGTCTCGGCAACATGGGCGCGCCGATGGCGCGCAACCTGATCAAGGCCGGCCATTCGCTGCGCCTGGTGGACCTGAACAAAACCGTTCTGGCGGAGCTTGAGCAACTGGGTGGCAGCATCAGCGCCACGGCTCGTGAAGCGGCTCAAGGCGCGGAACTGGTGATCACCATGCTGCCCGCCGCGGTGCATGTGCGCAGTGTCTGGCTGGGTGAAGACGGCGTGCTTGCGGGGATCGCCAAGGGCGTGCCGGCGGTGGATTGCAGCACAATCGATCCACAAACCGCCCGCGATGTGGCGGCGGCCGCGGCCAAGCACGGCGTGGCCGTGGCCGATGCGCCCGTCTCTGGCGGCACGGGCGGTGCAGCGGCGGGGACCCTGACGTTCATGGTCGGCGCGACGCCTGAACTGTTTGCCACCTTGCAGCCGGTGCTGGCGCAGATGGGCCGCAACATCGTTCATTGCGGTGAAGTCGGCACCGGTCAAATCGCCAAGATTTGCAACAACCTGCTGCTGGGTATTTCGATGGTGGGTGTCAGCGAAGCCATGGCGCTGGGCGATGCGTTGGGCATCGACACGGGTGTGTTGGCGGGGATCATCAACAGTTCCACCGGCCGTTGCTGGAGTTCGGAGATGTACAACCCGTGGCCGGGCATCGTCGAAACTGCGCCGGCCTCGCGCGGCTACACCGGCGGTTTTGGTGCCGAACTGATGCTCAAGGACCTGGGGCTGGCTACGGAAGCGGCACGTCAGGCGCACCAACCGGTGGTGCTTGGCGCAGTGGCCCAGCAGTTGTATCAGGCCATGAGCCAGCGTGGGGAAGGGGCCAAGGACTTCTCGGCGATCATCAACAGCTATCGCAAACCGCAGTAACGATATTCAGCGAGCAGGCTTCTGTGGCGAGGGAGCTTGCTCCCGCTGGTTCGCGAAGCGGACCCAAAGCAGGCGAATGCGGTAGTTCAGAATTTTCGCGTTGGCTGGTTTACGACTGCTTCGCAGCCGAGCGGGAGCAAGCTCCCTCGCCACAGGAATGCACATTTCAGATCGGTACATTTTCCGGGAGACCACGTCGGGTGGTCTCCCGGTTTTTTGCATCAGGCAAACACGAAATACTTGCGCACGGTTTCAACCACTTCCCACGTGCCTTTCATGCCCGGCTCAATGACAAAAATGTCCCCGGCACGCAGGTGGATCGGCTCCTTTCCTTCCGGGGTGATGATGCAGTACCCCTCGCGGAAATCGCAGTATTCCCACTTCACGTATTCCACATACCACTTGCCTGGCGTGCAGATCCAGGTGCCCATGATCTTGCTGCCGTCTTCACTGGTATAGGCATTGAGGTTGACGGTGTGCGGGTCGCCTTCGAGTTTTTCCCACTTGCAGGCGTCGAGCACCGGCAGCGGGTGAGTGTCGCGAAGTACGGTAATCGGTGCGGACATGATGACTCCGAGCGTTGGGGATAACGAAGTCGCACCCTATCGGGCTTGGTGGGGTGTCAGTTGTCTGTGCTCGACACTGGTGTGCCCAGAAACGCGCGGAAACCGACGCGCCCCACAAAAAAATGCCCCGGCGTTCAGGGAAGGCCGGGGCGTTTTTTCAATCAGTGTTTATTGAGCCACTGGCAGTTTTCGGTGCCGGGCCATGCGCAGCCGGTAGCAAACGTAGATGAGCAATACCCACACCGGCATGGCGTATACCGAGGCGCGGACCGGCGGAATCATCCAGATGACGCAGATGATCACGGCCATGAACGCCAGGCACAGATAGTTGGTGTACGGCGACCAAAAAGCTTTGAAGCCAGGCACGATGCCGCGCTGGCCCATGGCTTTGCGGAATTTCAGGTGCGTCAGACTGATCAACGCCCAGTTGATCATCAGCGAGGCGACCACCAGGGCGAACAACAGCTCAAGCGCTTCATGCGGCGCGACATAGTTCACCAGCACCGCCAACATCGTGATCAGCGCCGACACACCCAGCGCCAGCAACGGTACGCCTTGCTTGTTCAGTTTCATCAGGGCTTTGGGGGCGTCGCCTTGTTCGGCCAGGCCATAGAGCATGCGGCTGTTGCAGTAGACGCCACTGTTGTAGACCGACAACGCGGCAGTAAGCACCACGAAGTTGAGGATTTGCGCGGCGGTGTCACTGCCGATCAAGGCAAAAATCTGTACGAACGGGCTGCCGCTGTACGCATCGCCTGAAGCGCCGAGTGTCTGCAACAGTTGGTCCCAGGGATACAACGACAGCAACACGGTGAGTGCGCCGACGTAGAAAATCAGCACGCGGTAGACCACCTGGTTGATGGCCTTGGGAATGACCTTGCGTGGTTCGCTGGCTTCGGCGGCGGTAATGCCGACCAGTTCCAGGCCACCGAAGGAGAACATGATGAACGCCATCGCCATCAGCAAGCCGTTGGTGCCGTTGGGGAAGAAACCGCCGTGGCTCCACAGGTTGCTCACGGAGGCTTGCGGGCCACCGGTGCCGCTGAACAGCATGTAGCAGCCCAGCAGGATCATGCCGATGATGGCCACGACCTTGATGATCGCGAACCAGAATTCCATCTCGCCGAAGACTTTGACGTTAAGCGTATTGATCAGGTTGACCAGCACGAAGAACACCGCCGCGCTGACCCAGGTCGGCACCTCCGGCCACCAGAACTGCACGTACTTGCCGACGGCCGTCAGTTCGGCCATGCCCACCAGCACATACAGCACCCAGTAGTTCCAACCGGACAGGAAACCGGCAAAGCCACCCCAGTAGTTGTGGGCGAAATGGCTGAAAGAGCCGGCCACGGGCTCCTCGACAATCATTTCGCCCAGTTGACGCATGATCAGGAACGCGATGAAACCGGCAATCGCATAGCCGAGGATCATCGACGGACCGGCGGATTTGAGCACGCCGGCGGAGCCCAGAAACAGCCCTGTCCCAATGGCGCCGCCCAATGCGATCAGTTGAATGTGTCGATTTTTCAACCCCCGCTTGAGCGTCCCCTGTTGCACTATTTCTTCCGCCATCTGGTTCCCTTCTTGTGAGTGTGGCCAAGCCTGTTTTCAAAGTGCAGATATTACGCTTGGTCAACGTTGCGTAATACAGATGACTGCCGGGTCGAACAGTGGATGTCACCGATCATGGCTTCGATCTTCAGCGCGCAACGCATCGAGCAAGGCCCTGGCATAACCGGGCAGGCCTGTGAATGAGCGGGCGCACAGCAGCAGTTTTCGCTGGGCCCAGTCCTCCTTCAACGCGAATGTCTTGAACGGTTGATCGACGGCCCGGCGCTGGATGGCTGCCAGCGGCACGATGGCCAGGCCGGCACCACGGGCGACCATGCGGATCACGCCGTCGAAGCCTTCGGCACGGATACGGATTTGCATGCGCCGCCCCACATGCAGCGCCTGTTCTTCGAGGTACACCGCCAATGCGCTATGGGCACTCAGGCCGACGTAATCGTGAAGCAACGTATCGCTGAAACCCGGGGCTGAGCCGGTGGCCAGGGGATGCCCGACCGGCATGATCAGCACCAGTGGGTCATCGCGAAAGGGCAGGGTGTCGAGGGCCTGGGTGTCGACGGCATCGGAGACGATGCCGAGGTCCGCCGCGCCCTGGTGTAGGGCGTGAACGATGCGCAGGCTTGGCAGTTCTTGCAGATCGATGTCGAGGTTGGGGTGACGGCACAGGAAGTCCGCCAGCACCTCCGGCAGGTACTCGGTGATCGCTGTGGTATTGCACAACAGCCGTACCTGGCCTTTGACGCCCTTGGCGTATTCGGCCAGGTCCTGCTGCAAGAGCTCGGATTGTTGCAGCAGAAGGCGGGCGTGTTGCGCCAGGGCTTTTCCGGCAGGCGTTGGGGTGACGCCGCGACGGCCACGTTCGAGGAAATCAATGCCGAGCGAAGCCTCCATCGCGCGGATTCTTGCGCTCGCCGCTGCCAGGGATAAATGGCTGCGTGCGGCGCCGGCGGTGATGTTGCCGGCGTCGAGGATGTTGAGGTAGAGGCGCAGGTCGGTGAGGTCGAAGTGCATGGGTACAGCCTCGAGTGGTGTGTTGTCTGGACGAGCGTCATCGCGAGCAGGCTCGCTCCCACCTTTGGAATGCGTACCCCTGTGGGAGCGAGCCTGCTCGCGATGGTGTCAGAAGCATCAACAAACATTTAGCCTCTATCAAAACAAGAGGCACCCTCAGTATATGGCAGATTTTCACACGACCCATCCGGGCTCAGGATAGGCCCATGAATACACTCGCCGCGTTCTACCAAAATCTTGGCCTGGCCCTGTCTCTGATGGTCATCGCCACCTTCCTCCTCGCCGGCATGATCAAAGGCGTGATCGGCCTTGGCCTGCCGACCGTCGCCATGGGTTTGCTGGGCCTGACTATGGCGCCATCACAGGCTGCCGCGTTGCTGATCATCCCCGCGACCCTGACCAATGTCTGGCAACTGGCATTCGGCGGGCATTTGCGGGGGCTGGTCAAACGACTGTGGCCGATGCTGCTGGCGATCTTTATCGGCACCGGTGTCGGAACAGTGTGGATCGGCATGGCCGGCGGTCATTGGGTGGTGCGGGGACTGGGCGTGGCGTTGCTGCTCTATGCGCTGAGCGGGTTGTTGCTGCCGACCTTGCGCGTCGGTCGTCAGACCGAACGCTGGCTCGGGCCGCTGTGTGGCGTGCTGACCGGGGTCATCACCTCGGCCACCGGTGTCTTCGTGATCCCGGCGGTGCCGTACCTTCAAGCATTGGGTTTGAACAGGGACGAGCTGGTGCAGGCGCTGGGCCTGTCGTTTACCGTGTCGACCCTCGCCCTCGCCGCTGGCCTGTTATGGCGCGGCGCGCTGGGCGGTGGCGAGTTGAGCGCGTCCTTGCTGGCGCTGATCCCGGCGGTGCTCGGCATGTTGCTCGGGCAATGGCTGCGCCAGCGGATCAGCGCCGTGCTGTTCAAGCGCGTATTTTTCATTGGCCTCGGCGTACTCGGAGGCCACCTGCTGATCAGCGGGTAGCGGACGACGGGCTGAGCATGTCGATGGCGCGGATGTCGAAATCCTGTTCCAGGTACTCCATGCGCATGTCGCGGAACTGCTTCATGTGCGGCAGGTTCGAGTGCACGTCGAGATGGGCCTGGGACTGCCAGATCTCGTAGAAGATAAACAGGGTCGGGTCCTGTTTGTCGCGCAGCATGTGGTATTCGATGCAGCCAGGCTCGGCGCGGCTTGCTTGCACATGGGCGCTGAAAAACGCTTCGAAAGCGTCGGATTTTTCCGGGCGGGTCTTGGCGTGCAGGATGAAGCCTTGCAATTCACTCATCAGAAATCACCTCAAGGTCAGAATCGGCGCAAGTGTATGGCAACAATCGCCGGTCGATTCGTGCGTATGGGGCAAATGAATTTTGCGGTTCTCGGGCTTACTCCGCGCGAGGTCGATGGCTAACCTGCCGCCATCCAAATTTCTGACCCTTCCGAGACCTCCCATGAAAAAAGTTCTGTTGCTCAATGGCGGCAAAAAATTCGCTCACTCCGATGGCCGCTACAACGCGACCCTGCATGAAGCCGCGCTGAGCGTGCTGGATCGCGGTGGCGTGGATGTGAAAGCCACGTTCATCGACGAGGGTTACGACGTCGCCGAAGAAGTCGCCAAGTTTCTCTGGGCCGACGTGATCATTTATCAGATGCCCGGCTGGTGGATGGGCGCGCCGTGGACGGTGAAGAAGTACATCGACGAAGTGTTCACCGAAGGCCACGGCAGCCTCTACGCCAGCGACGGTCGTACCCGATCCGATGCCTCGCAAAAATACGGCAGCGGTGGTCTGTTACAGGGCAAGCAATACATGCTGTCACTGACCTGGAACGCACCGCAGCAAGCCTTCGACGACCCGACCGACTTCTTCGAAGCCAAGGGCGTGGACGCGGTGTACTTCCCGTTCCACAAGGCCAACGAATTCCTCGGCATGACCGGTTTGCCGACGTTCCTGTGCGTGGACGTGATGAAGCGCCCGAACGTTGAAGCCGATGTAGCGCGTTATGAACAGCATTTGACTGAGGTGTTTGGCCTGAAGGCTTGAGGCTCGGCTACTATCGAAAGCCTGACTCTGTGATGAGAGCTTCTGTGGTGAGGGGATAAATTCCCCTCACCACAATTGATTTCCTCTGCCAGTAAAGCTGCGCCGGTCTATCGATAAGGAACACACGTGAAAGCCAGATCCGATGAGTTGCAGATTTTCGTCTGCGTAATTGAATGCGGGTCCATTTCCGCGGCGGCCGAGCAGGTGGGCCAGACGCCTTCGGCGGTCAGCCGTACGTTGTCGCGGTTGGAGGCCAAGCTCGATACCACGCTGATCAACCGCACCACGCGGCGCATGGACCTGACGGAGGAGGGCAAGTATTTTTTCGAGCACGCCAAGCTGATTCTCGATCAGATGGACGAGCTCGAAGAACGCCTCAACTCCCGCCAGCAAACCCCGTCCGGGCGTTTGCGGATCAACGCGGCATCGCCGTTCATGCTGCACGCCATCGTGCCGTACATCGATGAGTTCCGCCGGCTCTACCCGGACATCCAGCTCGAACTCAACAGCAACGACCTGATCATCGACCTGCTCGAACAAAGCACCGACATCGCCATCCGCATCGGCACGCTGGCCGACTCGACTCTGCACGCCCGCTCGCTGGGTTGCAGCCCGATCCACATCGTCGCCAGCCCGGCATACCTTGAACTGCACGGCACACCGCTGGCGGTCGAGGACTTGAGCGGGCACGCGCTGCTGGGCTTCACGAATAACGAAGGCCTCAACCAATGGCCACTGCGTTATGTACACGGTGACCGCTGGCCGATCCAGGCCGCGATCAGCGCCTCCAGTGGCGAGACGATCCGGCAGTTGGCGCTGGAGGGGCAGGGCATCGCCAGCCTGTCGGATTTCATGACCCACGAAGACATCCGCGCCGGGCGCTTGAAGGTGGTGCTGGCGGATTTCAATAGCGGTTATCGCCAGCCGATCAACGCGGTGTACTACCGTAACTCGCAACTGGCCCTGCGAATCCAGTGCTTCCTGGATTTCATCCAGGGCAAATTGGCGGTGTACGCAAACTCGGATTTCAAGGGCTGATTCGTGATCCTTGCGCAAGAGTGAATTGGGTCAACGGGGATTTTTCGTCAGTGATGACTGCTTGATACTCGTCGCATCACTTATTCACGCAGGGAGTTTCTCCATGAACGTATTCGTCACCGGCGCCGCAGGTTTTATCGGTGGCTCCATTGCCACCGGGCTGGTCCAGGCGGGTCACAAGGTCACGGGCCTGGTGCGCAGCGCCGAACAGGCCAATGAATTGAGCGCCCTGGGCATCACGCCTGTGATCGGCACTCTTGACGACAACGCACTATTGACCGCACAGGCCCAAGCGGCCGACGCCGTCATCAATGCCGCCAGCAGTGACCATCGCGGTGCGGTGGAAGCCCTGCTCAATGCCCTGCGCGGTTCCCATAAAGTGTTCCTGCACACCAGCGGTTCGAGCATCGTCGGCGATGCGTCGGGCGGCAAATCCAGCGACGTCATCTATTACGAAGACTCACTGCCGGAGCCCACTGTGGACAAGGCTGCCCGAGTGGCCATCGACAACCTGATCCTCGCCGCGGCGAACGACGGCGTGAACTCGGCGGTAATCTGCAACACCCTGATTTACGGTCACAGCCTGGGCGTCAATCGCGACAGCGTGCAACTGCCGCGCTTGCTCAAACAGGCACGCAAAAGCGGTGTGGTGCGGCACGTCGGCACGGGGCAGAACATCTGGTCCAACGTGCACATTGAAGACGTGGTTGCCCTGTACCTGCTGGCGCTGACCAACAACGTACCGGGCACGTTCTACTTTGTGGAAAGCGGTGAGGCGTCGTTCATCGACATGACCACGGCGATGGCCGAAGCCTTGAAACTGGGTGAACCGCAAGACTGGCCGCTGAAGGACGCCGAGGCCGAGTGGGGGTATGAAATGGCCAACTATGGCCTGGGCTCCAACAGCCGGGTGCGGGGCCAGCGTGCGCGGCAACTGCTGGGTTGGGCGCCGAAGCGGACGTCGGTGGTTGAGTGGATTCGGCACGAGATGGTGTGAGTACGCTTTAGACCGCGTTGCGCCCATCGCCGGCAAGCCGGTCTTGCTCCCACATTTGATCTCCGCCGAACACAGATTTTGTGTACGACGCAGATTCCCTGTGGGAGCGGGCTTGCCCGCGAAGGCATTCTCAGCAGCGCTGCAACTGGTCGGGCCGCCCTCAATTCCGTAACATCCGCTCCCTCTTTCCCCGCTGTGTCCGATCCTCCATGAAACCCAAACATCTGCGCGCCGATTTCCTGGCCGGGCTTACCACGTCCTTCGCTTTGCTCCCCGAGTGCATCGCTTTCGCGCTGGTCGCCCACCTCAATCCGTTGATGGGCCTTTACGGCGCGTTCATCATCTGCACCCTGACCGCTCTGTTCGGCGGCAGGCCAGGAATGGTGTCCGGCGCGGCGGGTTCAATGGCGGTGGTGATCGTCGCGCTGGTGGTGCAGCACGGTGTGCAGTATTTGCTCGCAACGGTGTTGCTGGGCGGTTTGATCATGCTGGCGTTCGGGCTGCTGAAGCTCGGCAAGCTGGTGCGGATGGTGCCGCACCCGGTAATGCTCGGCTTCGTCAACGGCCTGGCGATTATCATTGCGCTGGCGCAACTGGAGCACTTCAAGAGCGGTGACCACTGGCTCAGCGGCTCACCGCTGTATGTGATGATCGGGTTGGTGGCTCTGACGATGGCCATCGTCTACCTGCTGCCACGCCTGACCCGCGCCGTGCCGCCAGCGCTGGTGGCAATTTTAAGCGTCGGGCTGGCGGTGTATCTGCTCGGCCTGCCGACCCGCACGCTGGGCGACATGGCGCACATCGCCGGGGGCTTGCCGACGTTCGCGCTGCCGGACATTCCCTGGACGCTGGACACCCTGCGCATCATCGCCCCTTACGCCATCTTGATGGCGCTGGTCGGCCTGCTCGAAACCTTGCTGACCCTGAACCTCACCGACGAAATCACCGAAAGCTGTGGCTTCCCGGATCGCGAATGCGTGGCGCTGGGGGCGGCCAATATGGTCTCCGGCGTGTTTGGCGGCATGGGCGGTTGCGCGATGATCGGCCAGACCGTGATCAACCTCAGCTCCGGCGGCCGTGGTCGGCTGTCGGGCGTGGTGGCAGGCGTACTGATTCTGCTGTTCATCCTGTTCCTGTCGCCGCTGATCGAGCGTATTCCGCTGGCCGCGCTGGTCGGCGTGATGTTCGTGGTGTCGCAGCAGACGTTTGCCTGGGCTTCGTTGCGGGTCGTCAACAAGGTGCCGCTAAACGATGTGCTGGTGATCGTCGCGGTGACGGTCATTACCGTGTTCACCGACCTGGCCACCGCCGTGCTCTGCGGGATCATCATTGCCGCGCTCAACTTCGCCTGGCAGCAGGCCCGCGAGCTGTATGCCGACAGTCACCTCGAAGCCGATGGCAGCAAGCTGTATCACCTGCACGGCACGCTGTTCTTTGCCTCGACCACGCCTTTTCTCAATCAGTTCGATCCTGCTAATGATCCGCCGGTGGTGACGATCGACTGTCGCCACCTGAGCTTCGTCGACTACTCGGCCATCGCCGCGCTGAAAACCCTGCGCGAACGCTACGCCAAGGCGGGCAAGCACTTGCGCGTGCTGCACTTGTCGGAGCGTTGCAAAAAGCTGCTCAAGCGTGCGCGGGTGAGTCACGACTGAGGCCCTGATCCTGTAGGAGCGAGCCTGCTCGCGATAGCGGTGTATCAGTCGACAATGATTTGATTGATACACCGCTATCGCGAGCAGGCTCGCTCCTACAAAGGGCGCGATGAAAATTCGCCTGCCTGATTTTCATATTCACCGCCCCCGCATATCTCTCCGCGACAACCCTTACCCCTCTACGAAAATTACTTTCGCCTCGTTTGAAAATCACGCTTCGAAATGTTTTATGAGTTTCACAATCCATTCGACGTGACCCTTTCGAGGAGTACCGCATGACCCTGTCCTTCGGCTATTGGCTGCTGGTGTATGCCGCCATCGCCATCATTGCGCTGATCGTTCTGATCGCCCGTTACCGACTCAATCCCTTCATCGTGATCACCCTGGTCTCTATCGGCCTGGCGTTGCTCGCCGGCATGCCGGCCTCCGGGGTGGTCGGCGCTTACGAGGCCGGGGTCGGTAAAACCCTGGGGCACATTGCGCTGGTGGTGGCGCTGGGGACGATGCTCGGCAAGATGATGGCCGAGTCCGGCGGTGCCGAGCAGGTGGCGCGGACCTTGATCGACCGTTTTGGCGAGAAGAACGCGCACTGGGCGATGGTCTGCATCGCGTTCCTGGTCGGGTTGCCGCTGTTCTTCGAGGTCGGTTTTGTGTTGCTGGTGCCGATCGCGTTTACCGTGGCGCGCCGGGTCGGCGTGTCGATCCTGATGGTCGGCTTGCCGATGGTCGCCGGGTTGTCGGTGGTGCATGCGCTGGTGCCGCCGCACCCGGCGGCGATGTTGGCGGTGCAGGTGTATCAGGCGTCGGTGGGGCAGACGTTGATGTACGCGATTCTGATCGGCATTCCGACCGCGATCATCGCCGGGCCGCTGTACGCCAAGTTCATCGTGCCGCGCATTCAGCTGCCGGCGGAAAACCCGCTGGAACGGCAGTTTCTCGACCGCGAACCGCGCGACAGCCTGCCGGGCTTCGGCATCACCATGGCGACCATTCTGTTGCCGGTGGTGC
>NZ_RWIN01000146.1 GCF_009761815.1 Pseudomonas sp. PB120 | reverse complement strand
GGGAGCCAGCCTGCTGGCGATGGCTATATATCAGCCGACGTAAAATTCAGGGGGTCGCCTTCACCGCATCAGCCACCTGAGGCACTTGCGGCAATGCCGCGCCTTTGGGCCACAACATCCAGATTTGCCCCTGCTGTTTCATGTCGCCAGCCAGTTGCCCGGCCGCCTCGCCGGTACCCCAGAACAGGTCCGCACGCACTTCGCCGGCAATCGCGCCGCCCGTGTCCTGGGCGGCCACCGGGCGTACCAGTGCAGTGCCGTCCGGCCGGGTTGTGGATAACCACAGCAGGCTGCCCAGCGGAATCACTTTGCGATCCACCGCAGCGCTGTAACCCGCAGTCAAAGGCACGTTCAACGAGCCGCGAGGGCCTTCGTTGCTGTCAGGGTTACGGGTGAAAAACACGTAGCTCGGGTTGCTGCCGAGCAGTTCCGGGATGCGCGTCGGATTGGCCTTAGCCCAATTGCTAATCGCGCCCATGGTCACGTCTTCTTTTTTCAGCTCGCCCTGGTCCACCAGCCAGCGACCAATCGGTCGATACGGGTGTCCGTTCTGATCGGCATAGGCAATGCGCAACTGACGGCCATCGTCGAGCTGGATGCGCCCCGAGCCCTGGATCTGCAGGAATTGAAGGTTCATCGGGTCAGTCAGCCAGGCAACGACCGGTGCCTTTACGCCTTTGGTTTCGATGGTCGCCGCATCGTCATAAGGTTTGAGTACGCGACCTTCAAGCCGTCCGCGCAGGCGTTTGCCCTTGAGTTCGGGGTAAATGCTGTCCAGCGAGACAATGATCATGTCCTCGGGGACGCCGTACACCGGGATGTTCGCTACTGCGGTTTGAGTCAGGCTCCCGGGGTAGACCGGCTCGTAGTAACCGGTGATCAGGCCGTTGGGATTGTCGTTGGCGGCACGCAAGCCATAGACGTCGAGGTTCTGTTTGAGGAAACCACGAATCTCGCTGGCGGTTTGCGGCACATTGGCCGCAGAGGCACAGGTCGAGCCCCAGACCGGATCGGCCTTCAGTCGGGTGCAAGCGCTGCGCCACGAACCGAAGCCGGCGACCAGGTCATTGTCGGACACCGACGGAAGCGCTTCCCAGGTAGCGCTCGAGTAGGTGGCCAGTGCGTGAGTCTTTGGTTTGTTGTTGTCGCCACCGGTGCAGCCAGCAAGCACGGCCACCATCGGAAGCGTCCAGGCCAGGCAGTGACGCCATGCCTTGAGACGGCTGTTCATGGAGTTATTCCTTTGTCGGTCGAGTGAGTGCTCCATGCGCTCAAACAACCCGTAATGATAATAGGGCTATTGGTCTTTGCCGATGACGCGGGGATACTGGCCGCCGTTCCCGTGACCTGAAACCACCATGACTCTTAAAAGACTTTCCGTTGTATTGCTGGCCTGCCTGACATTGTCCGCGTGCGGCGGTGTCGACCCCAATTCGCCGCTGGGTCAGCGCAAGGCCATTTTCAAGCAGATGCTCAAGACCGGTGAAGACCTGGGTGGCATGCTGCGTGGCCGCATTGCGTTTGACGGACCGAAATTCGCGGAAGGTGCCGAGAAACTCGACGCCTTGTCCCATGAGCCCTGGAAGCATTTCCCGCAGGTGCGTGAAGAAGATCACACCAGCGCCAAAGACAATGTGTGGCAGCAGCAGGCACGCTTTCAGGAAATGGCTCGTAACCTTGAGGCCGCTACCGGTGAGTTGGTGATCGCCAGCAAGGTTCAACCTTACAAGGCCAGCAATCTGGGGCCTGCGGTGCAGAAGGTCGAAGATGCCTGCAGTGCCTGTCATAAGCAGTTTCGGGATCATTAATTGGCTGCCTCAGACTCGAGACAGCCTCTGGCTTTTACTTACTTATCCAGCTCGTCGAGCGCGTCCTGCAATTCCTTGCGGGACTCGGCGAGCTTGTCCTTGCGCTTGTTGATCTTCTCCGGGTCGCCTTTTTTCATGGCCTTGTCGAGATCTGCCTGACGTTTGCTGACTTCGTGCTTGGCGTCCAGCACCTTGTTTTCCCGTTCTTTCTTCAAGGACGCTTCGGTGCAGTGAGCGGTGACTTCGTTCAGGGCCGTCTCCAGGCCTGCCTGCTGATCGGCATTACCATGGGCTTTGGCCAGTTCGATCTGGTTGATGATGCCCTGCTTTTTGGCGGCGCACCCGGTCAGTCCCGGAGCCTCTTCGCCGGCCATCAATGGGGTAGCCATCACACTGCAAAGGGCCAACAGGGCGAGCGGTGAAAGAAATTTCATAAAAGCTCCATGGTGAAAAGGCAATCAGTCTGATGGCAATGAGCTGTTGGAGCTCGCCGCCATCATTGGGTTCCCGGCTGGGCGGGCATCATCGGCTGTCAAAGCCGTCAATCCCCGCAACACGTAATGATTCACTCAAGGCCAGCACCTGCGGGTCGCGGAAAAACGCGCTCAATTGCGCTGCGCGTCCGGGGCCGATACCGGCTTCAGCCTGCCATTGTTCGGTGCTGCGTTGCGCCAATTCCTGCCATGAATCGGCAAGTTTTGCCTGGCCCGTCGGTGGCAATCCCAAGGCTTTGAGCCAGCGAGCGAAAGGGCGTTGCCGGGCACTGTCGAAACTGTTTAAAAGGCGGGCGCTGTTGCGCTCGCCGAAGCCGTTAATGGTAGCAAGCTCTTGGGCATCGAGGGTCAGCCAATCCAGCAGGCCTTTTAGATGGCCTGTTTCTAAAAGTTTCTCCCACGTTCCGGCACCGACATAAGGCAACGCCAGCCCCTGCTTGCCGCTGAGCCAGGTCAGGCGGGCGAGAAATTGGCTTTCGCACCCCGGCGTCGGTTGCCAGCAACTCAAGGGATGAAAATCAGCCGCCACCGGCACGTTCAGCTCGGGTCGTTCGGTGGTGCGCAGAATGACGTCGTCGAGCCGTGGAATGGTCAGCCCCGCCAGGCTGATGGATACCTGATCACCGGGGCGGATGTCCAATTGCTCCCAGCGTTGCAGGGAGCTGACACTGACGCGCTGGATCAGTCGGTCATCGAGCGTCACTGGTTTCAACTCCAGCACCGGTGTGATCCGCCCCGTGCGCCCGATCTTGAAGTCGACGTTGCGTACCTGGGCGAGTGCCTGAGCGAAGGGGTATTTCCAGGCAGCAGCCCAGTAAGGCGTTTTTGCCTGCCAGCGTTCTGCCGGTGGGCGTCGGCTCTGTCGCAGGACAACACCGTCGCTGGCAAAGGGCAGGGGCGTGCGATACCAATGATCGCGCCACCGTTCGGCATCGGCCAGGGTCTTGATCGCTTGGCTGTACGGTACCGAGCCTGGTAAACCGAGTTTATCCAAAGCCGTCAGGCGATCGGGTAATTCGGCCGGGCCTTGTGGCCAGTCCCAGACAAACAATCCGATACCGGCCGCTTGTTCCGGGTCGAGTGCCTTGCGGGCCATCAGCCCGGCTACCGTGGCGCGAGCATTGAGACTGCCGGCGCTGGTTTGCACATGGCCAGTCAGTCGCCAATAGAGTTCGCCTTGAACCAGTACATCCAGAGGTTCTTTCAGTTGTCGGGGAATGGCCGGAATCAGTCGCGCGGAGGGCGTCCAGTCCTGTCCGCTTACGCCGTCACCGCGACTGATTGCCTGGTGCAGCACGCCTTGGCGATAGATCAGCGTCACGGCTACCCCGTCGACCTTGGGCTGTACCCAGGTGTCCTCGCGGTCACGCAGCCAGGTTTCAACGGCTCGACCATCACGCAGTTTTTCCAGGCCGGTGTGGGCGACAGGATGGGCAATCTTGCCGCCAGCGGTGCGCAAGGGTTCGGGTGACAGTCCCAAGCCGAAGCATTCGCGCCATTGGATCAATTGAGCGCGGGACTGATCGTAGAGGTCGTCGGCGACCAGTGAGCGACCACTGCGGTGATAGTTGTCGTCCCATAAGTCGATTTGTTTTTGCAGGGCGGTGATTTCGTCCTGAGCTCGGGTGGGGGACCAATCGGGGCAGTCGGCTGCGTGTGAGGTCAGGCAGATCAATGCCAGAGAGATAAAAAAGTACAGGCGTAGAAGCATGGTGAGCGTCCTTGCTCAGGGGAATGCTTGAAGGCTAGTCACTATTTTTTGGTGGGGCGGGTGGGTGTTTTGCCTGGTATTTCTGGTGGTGACTGAACTGGCCTCATTGCGAGCGGGCTCGCTCCCACAATGTTCCTTGTTCGCTCGAACGCAAGGCAATAAAAAGCCCCGCGCGGCGAACCGTGCAGGGCTTTGGGTACCGCCGGGGAAGTCTTACAGGCCGGCAGCCAGACGAAGGTCGTCGGCGCGGTCGGTTTTTTCCCAGGTGAACGTGGTGAAGGTGTCTTCGCCCACGGTCTTGGTGGCCGGGGTGCGACCGAAGTGGCCGTACGCAGCGGTTTCCTGGTACATCGGGTGCAGCAGGTCGAGCATGGTGGTGATTGCGTATGGACGCAGGTCGAACACTTCACGGACCAGTTTGACGATTTTGTCGTCGCTGATTTTGCCGGTGCCGAAGGTGTTCAACGAGATCGACGTAGGCTGAGCAACACCAATCGCGTAGGAAACCTGAATCTCGCAACGCTCGGCCAGGCCGGCAGCCACGATGTTCTTGGCAACGTAACGACCCGCGTAAGCGGCCGAACGGTCAACCTTCGATGGATCCTTGCCGGAGAACGCGCCGCCGCCGTGACGGGCCATGCCGCCGTAGCTGTCGACGATGATCTTGCGACCGGTCAGACCGCAGTCACCTACCGGGCCACCGATGATGAACTGGCCAGTCGGGTTGATGTGGAACTGGGTGTCCTTGGTCAGCAGTTCGGCAGGCAGTACGTGCTTGACGATCAGCTCCATCACGCCTTCGCGCAGGTCGTTGTAGGAGACTTCAGGGTTGTGCTGGGTCGACAGTACAACAGCGTCGATACCGACAACCTTGCCGCCTTCGTAACGGCAAGTCACTTGCGACTTGGCGTCCGGGCGCAGCCAAGGCAGCAGGCCGGATTTACGGGCTTCAGCCTGACGCTGCACCAGCTGGTGCGAGAAGGTGATCGGTGCTGGCATCAGCACGTCGGTTTCGTTGCTGGCGTAGCCGAACATCAGGCCCTGGTCGCCGGCGCCCTGATCTTCAGGCTTGGCACGGTCAACGCCCTGGTTGATGTCAGGGGACTGCTTGCCGATGATGTTCATCACACCGCAAGTGGCGCCGTCGAAGCCGACATCGGAGCTGTTATAGCCGATGTCCAGAATGACGTTACGCACGATCTCTTCCAGGTCGACCCAGGCGGACGTGGTGACTTCACCCGCGATAATTGCCACGCCGGTTTTCACCAGAGTCTCGCACGCCACACGGGCGAACTTGTCTTCGGCAATGATGGCGTCCAGCACCGCATCGGAAATCTGGTCGGCGATTTTGTCCGGATGCCCTTCGGACACGGACTCGGAGGTGAAGAGGGAGTATTCGCTCATCTCGATTGTTTCCTGAATTTACCGATGGTGAGTGTCGCCAGTTGGCCGCTGAAAGTGGCGGACCTGAATCTGGAAACCATTACGTAAACCTACATAGAGGCTTTCCCCGGGAACGAGTCCCGCAGCGGTGGCCCAACGGGCCAGATCGTCCTGTTCAAACCCCAACCAGAGATCACCGCAGGCCTCCCTGGCCCAACTCTGGTTGTGGCTACATAACTCTGTCACGAGCAGGCTGCCGCCCGGTTGCAGCAAATCCGCCATGTGCTTGAGCGCTTCGGCCGGCGCGGCGAAATGATGCAGCACCATGTTCAGTACAACGCAATCGGCCTTGAGGCTTACGCCATTCAATGCATCGGCCAATTGCAGGCTGACGTTAGCCAGCGTTTCACGTTCGCAGACCTCGCGCGCCAGATCGAGCATCGCCGGGCTGTTGTCCAGCGCCGTCACCTGGGTGAAGCGCCGCGCCAGCTCCGGCAAAAATGCACCATCCCCGGGGCCGACTTCGATGGCCGTCGCGCCTTCACTGAAGTTCAGCTTGTCGAGCAGCGTCACCACGCTTTCGCGGTATTGCGGCAAGCCGGCGATCAAGTCTTGCTGGGCGCGAAACTTCTCCGCCACCCGTGAGAAAAAGTCCTGGCTGGCGGCGGCTCGTTGCCCGTGCACCTGACCGATCCGCGACTGCACATCGGCAGGCAGGGTCAGGTTGTCCGCTTCTTCCAGCAAGGCCGTGTGCAACTTGCCGCCCAGCTGTTCGATGTGGGGCAGGGCGCGACGGTAGAAAATCGCGTTGCCTTCACGGCGTGTCGCCACCAGGTCGGCCTGCGCCAATACCTTGAGGTGGTGACTCATGCCCGACTGGCCGATGCCGAAGATCTGCGCCAGTTCCAGCACGCCAAACGAATCGTTCGACAGCGCGCGCAATACATTCAGTCGCAACGGATCACCGCCAGCCTTGCACAAGGCTGCCAGCTCATCGCAATCGTCATGTTGAATGGAAGGCGCAGGTAAATTCATAAGGCCAGCAGTCTAGTGATGGTCAGAAATCATCGCAAGAGCAATATCAAAAAGTTTTGATATTGCTCGATAGATGGCACTTCTCGTGGAAAGGGCCACTCTACAAACCGTCAGCGGAAAGGTTTCATCAGGCGAATGCGAAGTTATCCACCGGAAAAACGCGTTCAGATGACTATCTGTCATTGCCCCGAGGCGGCCCGGTGAGGGAAAATGCTCGCCTTTTTTCCGTTTCGTTTTATTCACTCTCGATTCAATATCCGCAGGAGAACAGCGATGCCCAGCCGTCGTGAGCGTGCCAACGCCATTCGTGCCCTCAGCATGGATGCCGTGCAAAAAGCCAACAGCGGCCATCCCGGTGCCCCTATGGGTATGGCGGATATCGCCGAAGTACTTTGGCGTGACTACCTGAAGCACAACCCGAGCAATCCATCGTTCGCCGACCGTGACCGCTTCGTGCTGTCCAACGGTCACGGTTCGATGCTGATCTACTCGCTGCTGCACCTGACCGGCTATGACCTGTCGATCGATGACCTGAAACAGTTCCGCCAACTGCACAGCCGCACTCCGGGTCACCCGGAACTCGGTTACACCCCAGGCGTTGAAACCACCACCGGTCCACTGGGCCAGGGCCTGGCCAACGCCGTGGGTTTCGCCCTGGCTGAAAAAGTCCTGGCGGCGCAGTTCAACCGTGCAGGCCATAACATCGTCGACCACCACACCTACGTATTCCTGGGTGATGGCTGCATGATGGAAGGCATTTCCCACGAAGTCGCTTCCCTGGCCGGTACCCTGGGCCTGGGCAAGCTGATCGCCTTCTACGATGACAACGGCATCTCCATCGACGGCGAAGTCGAAGGCTGGTTCACCGATGACACGCCGAAGCGTTTCGAAGCCTACAACTGGCAAGTGATCCGCAACGTTGACGGTCACGACCCGGAAGAGATCAAGACTGCCATCGAAACCGCTCGCAAGAGCGCGCAGCCAACCCTGATCTGCTGCAAGACCACCATCGGCTTCGGTTCGCCGAACAAGCAAGGTAAAGAAGACTGCCACGGCGCCCCGCTGGGTGACGCAGAAATCGCCCTGACCCGCAAGGCGCTGAACTGGAACTACGGTCCTTTCGAAATCCCGGCCGACATCTACGCCGAGTGGGATGCCAAGGAAGCCGGTCGCGCCGTTGAAGCCGAGTGGGATCAGCGTTTCGCTGCCTATTCCGCCGCTTTCCCTGCCGAAGCCAATGAGCTGATCCGTCGCCTGAGTGGCGAGCTGCCGGCCGACTTCGCCGAGAAGGCCAATGCCTACATCGCTGAAGTGGCGGCCAAGGGCGAAACCATCGCCAGCCGTAAAGCCAGCCAGAACACCCTGAACGCGTTCGGCCCGTTGCTGCCTGAGTTCCTCGGCGGTTCGGCTGACCTGGCCGGTTCCAACCTGACCCTGTGGAAAGGTTGCAAAGGTGTCAGCGCTGAAGATGCCAGCGGCAACTACATGTACTACGGCGTGCGCGAGTTCGGCATGACCGCCATCATGAACGGCGTTGCCCTGCACGGCGGCCTGGTGCCTTACGGCGCGACCTTCCTGATGTTCATGGAATACGCCCGCAATGCCGTGCGCATGTCGGCCCTGATGAAGCAGCGTGTGATCCACGTCTACACCCACGACTCCATCGGTCTGGGCGAAGACGGCCCGACTCACCAGCCAATCGAGCAACTGGCCAGCCTGCGCTGCACGCCAAACCTCGACACCTGGCGTCCAGCCGATGCCGTTGAATCGGCAGTGAGCTGGAAGCACGCCCTGGAGCGCAAGGACGGTCCTTCGGCCCTGATCTTCTCGCGTCAGAACCTGCAGCACCAAACCCGTGATGCTGGCCAGATCGCCGACATCGCCCGTGGCGGTTACGTGTTGAAGGATTGCGCAGGCGAGCCTGAGCTGATCCTGATCTCCACCGGTTCGGAAGTGGGCCTGGCGGTTCAGGCGTACGACAAGCTGACCGAGCAAGGTCGCAAAGTGCGCGTGGTGTCGATGCCTTGCACCAGCGTGTTCGACGCTCAGGACGCCGGCTACAAGCAAGCCGTTCTGCCATTGCAGGTCAGCGCCCGTATCGCCATCGAAGCCGCTCACGCGGACTACTGGTACAAATACGTGGGCCTGGAAGGCCGCGTGATCGGCATGACCACCTACGGCGAGTCGGCGCCTGCGCCAGCCTTGTTCGAAGAGTTCGGCTTCACCCTGGAAAACATCCTGGGTCAGGCTGAGGAGCTGCTGGAAGACTGATCCAGAAGTTGCGTCGTCCAGACTGCAGCTATCGCGAGCAGGCTCGCTCCCACATGGAAACGCATTCCAATGTGGGAGCGAGCCTG
Organism: Pseudomonas sp. PB120; assembly: GCF_009761815.1. Taxonomy (GTDB): domain Bacteria; phylum Pseudomonadota; class Gammaproteobacteria; order Pseudomonadales; family Pseudomonadaceae; genus Aquipseudomonas. The sequence goes on along the minus strand of NZ_RWIN01000146.1, from coordinate 7 downwards.
CTCGCGA
>NZ_RWIN01000016.1 GCF_009761815.1 Pseudomonas sp. PB120 | reverse complement strand
GCAGCGGCACCGAGAAATTCACCTACACCCTGACCGATGCCGACGGCGACACCAGCACCGCGACCCTGGAACTGAACATCCACAACAGCCCGGTGACCCTCAACGGCCTCGACGTCAAAGGCGGCGAACTGACCGTCTACGAGAAAAACCTCACTTACGGCAGCGAGCCTGATGCCCCGGCCCTGACCCAGACCGGCACCTTCACCGTGTCGGCACCGGATGGCCTGCAAACCCTGACCGTGGGCGGCATCGCCGTGGTCAGCGGTGGCGTGATCGCCGGCTTCCCGCAATCGACCAGCGCTGACCATGGCGCCGTGTTCACCGTCACCGGCTACAACCCGGCGACTGGCGTGGTGACCTACAGCTACACCCTGAACTACGCCGACACCCACCCGAACGCCGATGGCGCGAACAAGATCTCCGACACCATCAACGTCGTCGCCACCGACAAGGACGGCAGCACCGCGAGCGGTCAGATCAACGTCAACATCGTCGACGACACCCCAACCGCTCACGCCGACAAAGTCTCGGTGGGCGAGGGCGGCACCGTCACCGGCAACGTGCTGTGGAACGACGTCGGCGGCGCCGATGGCCCGGCAGCGGGCGGCGGCGTGGTGGGTGTACGTTTCGGCTCCGACACGTCGACTCCGGTCAGTGGCGGCCTGAATACTCAGATCAATGGCACCTACGGTTACCTGACGCTGGACGCCGCGGGTAACGCGGTCTATCACAGCAACCCGAACGCCGTGAGCGGCCCAGGCGCCACCGATACCTTCACCTACACCCTGCGCGATGCCGACGGTGACGAAAGCACCACCACGGTCACCATCGACGTCACCAACAGCTGCATCAAAGCGGTTGGCGACAGCGAAGTGACGGTGTTCGAAAAAGCCCTCGACCTGACCAAAGACGGCCAGGACCTGGCCGCTGGCACCGTCACCGGCAGCGAACCGGGCAACACCGGCGAAACCGCCAGCGGCACCTTGGTCGGCACCGTCACTGGCGCCACTGGCGCGATCACTTACACCCTGGTGGGCAGCGCGACCGGCGCGTACGGCCAGCTTCTGCTTAATCCAAACGGCACGTACACCTACACCCTGACCTCGCCGGCCAGCACCACGCCGCATGCGAACGACGGCGCCAACACCGTCAGCGAAACCTTCACTTATCACGCCACGGATTCGCTGGGTAACGTCGTCACCAGCACCATCGTGGTCAACATCGTCGACGACGTGCCGAAAGCCGTGAACGACACCAACGTCGGCACCGCCACGACCGCGAACCTGACGCTGGAAGGCAACGTCCTGACCAACGACGTACAAGGCGCCGACCGCGTAGCGACCGGCCCCAACAGCGGTCCGATCACCGCCGGCACCTTCACCGGTACCTACGGCACCCTGGTACTGAACGCCAACGGCACCTACACCTACACCCTGAACACCAGCGATGCTGATTTCAAAGCGTTGCAAAACGGCGGCAGCGGCACCGAGAAATTCACCTACACCCTGACCGATGCCGACGGCGACACCA
>NZ_RWIN01000145.1 GCF_009761815.1 Pseudomonas sp. PB120 | reverse complement strand
GTTAGCCGCCCCCGGCCATGGATGGCCGATGGCGGCGGGCCCACGGAGCAGGACCGGAGCGAGGGCATGCCGAGCCTAGGCGAGGCACCGAACGAAAGGGGCAAGAGCGCTTGGTTACTTGGCGCTTCTCCAAGTGACTCGCCGTAAGGGCGAAACCGTCAGCCGCAACAACCGCAGCATCGGATATGCCCCCACCTCAAAAAACTCAAACCCGCTCAAAAATCGCCGCAATCCCCTGACCACCACCAATGCACATCGTCACCAACGCATACCGGCCCTTAACCCGGTGCAATTCGTGAATCGCCTTGGTCGCAATAATCGCCCCCGTCGCGCCCACCGGGTGCCCAAGGGAAATACCCGAACCGTTCGGGTTGACCTTGGCCGGGTCCAGATCCAGCTCCTGGCTCACCGCACACGCCTGAGCCGCGAACGCAATGTTGGCCTCGATCACATCCAGATCCGCCACCGTCAAACCGGCACGTTTCAGCGCCAGGCGCGTAGCAGGAATCGGACCCAGGCCCATCAACTCAGGCTCGACACCGGCATGCGCATAGCTGACCAGACGAGCCAGAGGCCGCAAGTTATTCATCTGAACCGCACTGCCAGTCGCCATCACCAACGCAGCAGCGCCATCGTTCAAACCCGAAGCATTACCGGCCGTCACCGAACCGTCTTTCTTGAACGCCGGCTTCATCTGCGCCAGCTGCTCCAGCGAGGTATTGCGTGGATGCTCGTCGACGCTGAACAGCTTGGTCTCTTTGCGATCACGGATCTCAACGGCCGCGATCTGCTCGCTGAAGTAACCATTGGCAATCGCAAACGCGGCGCGCTTCTGGTCTTCGAGGGCCAGGGCGTCCTGCATTTCACGGGTGATGCCGTTGCGCTCGGCCACGTTCTCGGCGGTGATGCCCATGTGGATGCCATGGAACGGGTCATGCAGGATGCCCAGCATGTAGTCGATGGCCTGGACGTTACCCATGCGCGCACCCCAGCGGGCGGACGGGAGCAGGTACGGGCCGCGGCTCATGGACTCGGCACCGGCGCCGACGGCGATTTCGGCGTCGCCCAGCAGCAAGGTCTGGGCCGCGCTGATGATGGCTTGCAGGCCGGAACCGCACAGGCGGTTGACGTTGTAGGCCGGGGTTTCTTTCGGCAGGCCGGCGTTCATCGCGGCCACGCGGGCAATGTACGCATCGCGGGTGTCGGTCGGGATCACGTTGCCCATCACCAGGTGGCCGACCTGCGACGGGTCCACGCCGGAACGTTGCAGGGCAGCCGAGACGGCCGTGGTCGCCAGATCGGCCAGGGGAACGTCCTTGAGCGAACCGCCGAAGGTGCCGATGGCGGTGCGCGCAGCGCTGACTACAAAAACTTCTGGGGTGTTCATGACGACTTTCCTTTGGATGAGTTCTTTTCTGTACTGCGATTAAGTATGGCGTTCAACGCCGCTTGCGCTTCAGGACTGTTCAAGCGGTCGATGAACAGCAGGTTTTCCTGGCGGATGGTGGCCTGCAGTTCGGTCATCAATGGCTGTTTGAGCAATTGCCGGGTCTGGCGCATGGCCTCCAGAGGCTGTGCCAGCAATCGCCGGGCCGTTTTCTGTGCAGCTTCCAGGCATTGCTCGCCATCGTCGAACGCTTCATTGGCCAAGCCACACGCCACGGCGGCGGTGCCGTCGAGGCTGTCGCCCCACAGCAGCAGGCGCGCGGCACGGGCGTGGCCGACCAGACGAGGCAACAACAGGCTGGCGCCAAACTCCGGGCACAGGCCCAGGTTCACGAATGGCATGCGCAGCTTGGCGTTGCGCGTGACCAGCACCTGATCGCAATGCAACAGCAGCGTGGTGCCGATGCCGATGGCTGCCCCGCACACCGCTGCAATCAGCGGTTTTTGCAGATGGGTAACAACGCGCATCAGGCGAAAGGCCGGACTGTCGAGGTGAGTCGGCGGGTGCTGGAGAAAATCCTCCAGATCGTTACCGCTGGTAAAACAGGTCGGGCCGCCGCTGATGATCATCACCTGGACCGCGTTGTCTTCGTCCGCTGCCAGCAACAGGTCTGCCAGCTGCGTGTACATGGCGTTGTTCAGCGCGTTGAGCTTGTCGGGGCGGTCGAGGGTCAGCGTCAGTACGCCGTCGCTTCGTTGTTGTTTGATCAGGTCGTTCATGGCGTGCCCTGGATAATCGGTGCGTCGGCCACTCTAAGCGCCCGGCCGGCACGGGAGCTATGACAAAACGGGTCAACGCAGCTGCTTCTTTTTGCCATGTTGCGGCTTCGCCTGGCCCGCCAGCCGCTTCACACACCCATTCGGGGTATGGTGCCGTTTGCCGAATCGCTCAATAGTGGATTCATCCGGTCATCCAGAACGGAACCTGCCTGTTAAGGTGAATTTGTTATGCGCAAGGCATTCAAGTTGATTTTCAGTGTGTTCCTTGTCCCTCTATCGGTCAGCGTCAACGCCGCTGACGTCAATGAGGCCAATACGCTGCGGTTATATAACTGGGCGGATTACATTGGCGAAAAGACCATTTCGGACTTTGAAAAGGCCAGCGGCATCAAGGTTATTTACGACACCTTTGATGCGTACGAGACGGTCCAGGCGAAATTGCTCACGGGCCACTCCGGTTACGACCTCGTTGTATTGAATGCGTCCCTCGCACCGCCGCTGATCCAGGCCAAAGTGTTCCAGCCACTGGACAAGAACCTGCTGCCGGGCTGGAGCAACCTTGACCCGAAAGTCCTGCACGACTTGCAGGGCTATGACGCCGGGACCCAATATTCCGCGCCCTATACCTGGGGCAGTAACGGCATTACTTACAACGTCGACAAGATCAAGGAACGCATGCCGGACGCGCCGATCGGTTCGCTGGCAATGATCTTCGATCCAAAGATCGTTTCGCGTTTCGCAGACTGCGGCGTCACCTTGCTCGATGCCCCGACCGAAGTCATTCCACTGGCCCTGCAATACCTCGGACGAGACCCGCGAAGTGCCGCGCCAGCGGACTTGAAAGCCGCGCAAGAGTTGCTGTTGTCCGTGCGCCCCTACATTCGCAAGTTCGACTCGGTCAATTACCTGACCAGCCTGCCCAACGGTGATGTGTGCATGTCCATGACCTGGTCCGGCGACTACGCGACGGCCATGGCCCGTGCCGAAGAAGCCAAGCTGAAGATCAACCTGGCCTACTTCATTCCCAAGGAAGGTTCGCTGATCTGGTTCGACAATATGTACATACCGGCCGACGCACCGCATGTCGCCAATGCGCATAAGTTTCTTCAGTACCTGATGCAGCCCCAAGTGATGGCTGACGTGAGTGACTACATCAATTACGCCAACAGTAACGCGGCGGCCACGCCCTTGCTGAACGCGAGTGTGCGCAACAACCCGGCGATCTATCCCGATGACGAAATCCGTCAGCGGCTGTTTCCGCAAAAAACCCAGGATGCAAAAGACATGCGCGCCATCACGCGAGTCTGGAGCACGGTGAAGAGCGGGATCTGATCGTTCAATTATTCGGTTCGAGGTTTTTGGTATGGCTACTCCAACTAAGCAAGTATTGTCCGCCGCTGAAGAAGCTCACTTGGTGAAGGCGGATAAAGCCCACTACATGCACGGCTATCACGTGTTCGACGAACACGCCGAGCAAGGTTCGCTGAACATTGTGGCCGGCGACGGTGCTTACATTTACGACACCCAGGGCAAACGGTACCTCGACGCCGTGGGCGGGATGTGGTGCACGAACATCGGCCTGGGCCGCGAGGAAATGGCGCTGGCGATTGCCGACCAGGTGCGGCAACTGGCCTATTCGAACCCGTTTTGCGACATGTCCAACAACGTCGCCATCCAGCTGTGCGAAAAGCTCGCCAGCCTGGCGCCGGGGGATCTCGATCACGTGTTCCTGACCACGGGCGGGTCGACCGCCGTGGACACCGCGTACCGCCTGATTCAGTACTATCAAAACTGCCGTGGCAAACCGGAAAAGAAGCACATCATTGCGCGCTTCAATGCGTATCACGGTTCCACCACGCTGACGATGTCGATCGGCAACAAGGCCGCCGACCGTGTGCCGGAATTCGATTACGCCAACGACCGGATTCATCACGTTTCCAACCCCAACCCGTACCGCGCACCGGACGGCATGGACGAGGTGCAGTTTTTGGAGTTCCTGATCAAGGAGTTCGAAGACAAGATTTTGTCCATCGGCGCGGACAAGGTCGCGGGCTTTTTTGCCGAGCCGATCATGGGCTCGGGCGGGGTGATCATTCCGCCCAAGGGTTATCTGAAGCGCATGTGGGAAGTCTGCCAGCGTTACGACATCCTGTTCGTCGCCGATGAAGTGGTGACCTCGTTCGGACGCCTGGGCAAGTTCTTTGCTTCAAAGGACGTGTTCGATGTTCAACCGGACATCATCACCACCGCCAAGGGCCTGACCTCGGCTTATCTGCCGCTGGGTGCGTGCATCTTTTCCGACCGCATCTGGAAGGTCATCGCCGAGCCCGGCAAGGGTCGCTGCTTCACCCATGGCTTCACCTACAGCGGCCATCCGGTGTGCTGCACCGCGGCGCTGAAAAACATCGAAATCATCGAACGCGAACACCTGCTGGAGCATGTCGACGTGGTCGGCGCTTACCTGGAAGAGCGCCTGGCGACCTTGAGGGATTTGCCGCTGGTGGGCGACGTGCGCTGTCAGAAACTGATGGCCTGTGTCGAGTTTGTCGCCGACAAACGTACCAAGGCGTTGTTTGCCGACGAGATCAACATCGGCGAAATGATCCATTCCAGGGCGCAGGCCCGTGGGTTGCTGGTGCGGCCGATCATGCACCTCAACGTGATGTCGCCGCCGTTGATCCTGACGGTGGCCCAGGTCGATGAAATCGTCGAGACACTGCGGGTGTGCATCCTGGAAGTGGCGGCCGAGCTTGAGCAGAGCGGCCAGTATTTCGGGCAATGACTTCTACAGTCAGGCTTTTACCAAGGGCCTGCTCACCCGCTAGACTGCGGGTCATGAGCAAACCAAACGACGATACGCTGATCGCAATGCCCTTCGGGGCATTGCACAAATGGCATGGGGGAATGCGCGAGGCATTCGCCCATATCGACGAGCCTGACGCGCTGCAATACCTGGCGTCAGCGCTGGCGCAGCTGGTGTCCATCGAGTCGATGATGATCAGCCTGGAGCGCAAGGACCGCGCGCCGCAGTTGCTGCATCAGCGCGGCATCGCCGAGGAGTATCAGGTCTCGATTCTGGAGCGCTATTTTTCCGGCGGCTATTTGCTTGACCCGTTCTGCCTGGCGGTGGAGCAGGGGTTGGCGCAAGGCTTCTATCACCTGGAGGAAATTGCGCCGGACAATTTCTTCGACAGTGATTACTACAAGACTTACTACCTGAACGCGGGTTGTTCGGAAGACAGCTACTACATCGTCGACACCGGCAACGACACGAAGATTTCCGTCAGCCTCTTTCAAGGTTTCGGCGGTGAATGCCTGCGGGTCGAACACCTGAACCTGCTGCGCGCCGTCGAACCGCTGGTGCGCGAGTTTGTCAGCGAGTTCAGTCAGCGAGGCTTGCAGCGTAGTAGCGAAATCCAGAGCAGCAACGATCAAGGCTTGCGCGATGATCTCAAGCACCGGGTGCAGTCGGCGTTCGAGCAATTCGGGTGTGAGGTGTTGACGGAACGCGAGCGGGAAGTGGCGCACATGGTGCTCAGGGGGCACTCGGTGAAATCCACGGCAGGCCAGATGAGTATCTCGCCGGAGACGGTGCGCATGCACCGCAAGAATCTTTATTTGAAGCTGAATATCGGTTCGCAGTCGGAGTTGTTTGCGTTGTTTATTGAGTGGTTGCGTAAGCATTAACTCCCACCCGAACCCCCTGTAGGAGCGAGCCTGCTCGCGATAGCGATGTGTCAGTCGACATCAATATTGCTGACACACCGCTATCGCGAGCAGGCTCGCTCCTACAGGGGATGGTGGTTGGCCACGGGGTTGTGGCCAACCTTCAGGGTCAATCTTCGCGTTTCACCACCAGGGTCAGAATGTCGTAACTCGCGACCAGCTCACCGAGCTGGTTGGTGACTTCCACATCCCACGCCACCACGCCTTGCGGAATCCCTTGCGGGCTCTTTTTACCCTGGTCGATCTTGCGTTTGCACGTCAGGCGCGCCTGGATCGTGTCGCCGATGCCCACCGGGTTGATGAAGCGCAAGGTGTCCAGGCCGTAGTTGGCCAATACCGGGCCCGGTGCTGGAGACACAAACAGACCTGCCGCCGCCGACAGCACGAAATAACCGTGGGCAATACGCTTGCCGAACTGCGATTCCTTCGCGGCGATGTCGTCGAAGTGCATGTAGAAGTGATCGCCGGACAGGCAGCCGAAGTTCACCAGATCGGCCTCGGTCACGGTGCGACGGTGGGTCAGCAACGACTCGCCGACCTGCAGGTCCTGGAAGAAGCGACGGAACGGGTGCACCTCGGTTTCGATGACCTTGGCGCCGCGCACGTATTCGCCGGTGACCGCCGCCAGCATGGTCGGCGAGCCTTGCACCGCGGCCCGTTGCAGGTAGTGTTTCACCGCACGCAGACCGCCGAGTTCCTCACCGCCGCCGGCACGCCCCGGGCCGCCGTGCTTGAGTTGTGGCAATGGCGAGCCGTGGCCGGTGGATTCGCCGGCGGACTCGCGGTCCAGCACCAGCAAACGACCGTGCAAGGCGGCCGCCACCGGGATGGCCTTGGCGGCGATCTGTGGGTCCTTGGTGATCAAACTCGCCACGAGGCTGCCTTTGCCGCGCGCGGCCAAGGCCAGGGCTTCGTCCAGATCGTCGTAAGCCATCAGCGTGCTGACCGGGCCGAACGCTTCGATATCGTGGGCGCCGCCTTCGGCGTGCGGGTCGCGGGCTTGCAGCAAGGTCGGGGCGAAGAACGCACCCTGGCTGACGTTTTCACCGCGTGGTTCGAAACCATCACGAGCACCGAACAGCAGGTCGCTGCTTTGCAGCAGGCTTTCCAGGCGTTCGGCGACGTCTTTCTGTTGATCGTGGGAGGCCAGCGCGCCCATGCGCACACCTTCGACGGACGGGTCACCGACCACGACTTTCTTCAGGCGATCACGCAAACGGGTGGCGACGGCGTCGATGTGTTTGGCCGGGACGATCGCGCGGCGGATGGCGGTGCATTTCTGCCCGGCCTTGGTAGTCATCTCGCGGGCCACTTCCTTGATGAACAGCTCGAACTCTTCGTCGTCCGGGCTGACATCCGGGGCGAGAATCGCGCAGTTCAGCGAGTCGGCTTCGGCGTTGAATGGCACCGAGTTGCGGATCAGGTTCGGGTTGACCCGCAGCTTGGCTGCGGTGTCGGCGGAACCGGTAAAGGTCACCACGTCCTGGCCTTGCAGGCGATCCAGCAGATCGCCGGTGCCGCCGATGATCAATTGCAGGCTGCCCGCCGGCAGCAAACCGGATTCGTCCATCAGACGCACCACGGCTTCGGTCAGGTAGCTGGTGGCGCTGGCCGGCTTGACGATGCACGGCATGCCCGCGAGGAAGCTCGGCGCAAATTTTTCCAGCATGCCCCAGATCGGGAAGTTGAAGGCGTTGATGTGCACCGCCAGGCCGCCGCGTGGCACCAGAATGTGCGTGCCGGCGAAGGTGCCGAGCTTGCTCAGCTGCATCGCCGGGCCTTCGTGGACGACGTTGCCCGACGGCAATTCACGTGAACCGAGGCTGGCGTAGGTGAACAGCGTGCTGTTGCCGCCTTCGATGTCGATCCAGCTGTCAGCGCGGGTCGCGCCACTGTGGTGGGAGATCGCGTAAAGCTGTTCTTTGCGTTCGCTCAGGTACAGGGCCAGGGCTTTCAGGCGTTGGGCCCGTTGCTGGAAGTCCAGCGCCATCAGGCCAGTGATGCCCTGGCGGCGACCGTGCTCGACGGCTTCGGCGAAATCCGGGCGCTCTTCGTGGGTGCGCGCAATTTCATGGCCATCGATGGCGCTGCGCAGGATTTGTGCGCCTTGCTGGCCGATCCAGCGACCGGCGATGAAGCTTTGCAGGGTAGGGGCGTGAGGCATTGAGTGTGCTCCTGAATTCAAAATGGGCATGGCGCGGTGCCGGATAAACTGAGTTCTACTGTGGCGAGGGAGCTTGCTCCCGCTGGGTTGCGAAGCGACCCCAAAAGGGTGGGTTCGATTGGGTCAGATAAACCGAGTCCAGCGGGTTTGCGGCTGCTGCACGGCCGAGCGGGAGCAAGCTCCCTCGCCACAGGTATTTGTGTGTTTTTCAGAGCTGATCGAAATCCAGCACCACTTTGTCGCTGATCGGGAAGGCCTGGCACGACAGCACGTAACCGGCGGCGACTTCGTAATCTTCCAGGGCGTGGTTGCTGTCCATCTCGACTTCGCCCTCGATGACCTTGCATTTGCAGGTCGAGCACACGCCGGCCTTGCACGAGTAAGGCAGTTCGGCGCCTTGGGCATTGCCGGCATCGAGGATGCTTTGGCTGTTGCGCGGCAGGTCGAAGGCGAGGGCGCGGCCGTCGCTGATCACGGTGATCTGGCTGACGGCGGCATCCACTTGCCGGGCGGCTTCACGGGCTTCGCGTTTCTGCTGGCTGCCGGCGGCGGCAAACAGTTCGAAGTGGATGCGCTCAGGCGCCATGCCTTTGGTCTTGAGGCTGTCACGCACGGTCTCGGTCATTTCCTGCGGGCCGCAGATGAACGCCGCGTCGAGGGCTTTGACGTCGAGCCAGCGGGAGAACAGCTGCTCGCATTTCTCGGCGTTGATCCGGCCGTTGTACAAGTCGACGTCCTGCTGCTCGCGACTGAACACGAAGATCAAATTCAGGCGCTGCAAGTAACGGTTTTTCAGGTCTTCCAGCTGTTCGCGAAACAGTGCGCCGGAGCTGGAACGGTTGCCGTACAGCAGGGTGACGCGGCTGTTCGGCTCGGTTTCCAGGGTAGTCTTGATGATCGACAGGATCGGCGTGATGCCGCTGCCCGCCGCAACCGCCAGGTAGTTGCCGTGGCGAGTCGGGTCGAGCTCAACGCTGAAATGCCCGGCGGGCGGCATGACTTCCAGGGCGTGCCCGGCTTTCAGCTGTTCGTTGGCGAACGCAGAGAAACGACCGCCGGCCACACGCTTGACCGCGACACGCAGTTCACCATCATTGACGCCGGTGCAGATCGAGTACGAGCGGCGCACTTCTTCGCCGTCCAGTTGGGTGCGCACCACCAGGTGCTGGCCCTGGGTGAAGTGGAAGCTGTCTTGCAGCTCCTGCGGAATATCGAAAGCGATGGACACCGCGTCACGGGTCTCGGCGCGTACGTCCTTGATGGTCAGGCTATGAAACTTGCTCATTGTTGTTCTCCGGCTGGACGGACGACGCCGCTCAGATGCACTTGAAATAGTCGAACGGTTCCCGGCAATCGACGCAGCGGTACAACGCCTTGCACGCGGTGGAACCGAACTCGCTGAGCACTTCGGTGTGGACGCTGCCGCATTGCGGGCAGGCGATCACCGGGCTCTCACCGAGCAGGCTGCGCTTGCTGGTGCTGCCGTCGGGCGGGGCGATGCCGTAGGCGCGCAGGCGCTCGCGACCGCTGGCGGTGATCCAGTCGGTGGTCCACGCCGGGGTCAATTGGCGTTCCAGTTGCGGCGCCTTGAAACCGGCCAGCTCCAGGGCGTCACGGATATCGCTTTCGATCACTTCGGTGGCGGGGCAACCGGAGTAGGTCGGCGTGACCACCACGTGCAGGTGCCCGGCTTGCCAGTCGAGTTCGCGCACGATGCCGAGGTCGACCACGCTGACCACCGGCACTTCCGGGTCCATGACGTGCGCCAGGGTTGCCCACGCAGCGGCCAGGTCGGTCGGTTGTGCCGGCCGGGCGCCGAGGTCGCTGGCGATCAGCTCACCAGGTTGCATCGGGGTATGCTCGTGGCAGGAATTGCATCTCGGCCAACAGAATGCCGAGGTGTTCGGTGTGCAGGCCCTTGCGCGCATTCAGGTAGAAATAGCTGGGTGCAGCAGGCACGGGCAGGGTGGCGCTGGCGAAAATCTGGTTGACCTTGGCTTGCCACGCGGCGGCGACGGTGGCGATGTCCGGCGTGATGCCGGCTGCGCACAGGCGCTGTTCGCTGTCATCGGCGGCGATCAGTTCAACGGTAAAGCGCCAGACCTCGGGAATCGCCGCCAACATGCGCTGATGGCTTTCTTCGGTGCCGTCGCCCAGACGCTCGACCCATTCGCCGGAGCGGCGCAGGTGATAGGTGACTTCCTTGACCGCCTTGGCGGCGATCCCGGCAATGCGTTCGTCACTGGACTGGCTCAGGCCTTTGAGCACTTCGAGGTGCCAGGCGTCGTACAGGAACTGCTTGAGGATGGTCACCGCGTAATCGCCGTTGGGTTGTTCCACCAGCAGCAAATTGCGATAGGCGCGCTCGTCGCGGCGGAACGCCAGGTGATCGGCATCGCGACCGTCGTCCAGCAGTTCGGCGGCGTATTCCAGCCAGTTGCGTGCCTGGCCGACGAGGTCGAGGCCGACGTTCATCAGCGCCAGCTCTTCTTCCAGCGCCGGCGCCTTGCCGCACCATTGGCACAGGCGCTGGCCCTGGATCAGGGCACTGTCGCCGAGGCGCAGCAGGTATTCGATCAGATCAGTCTTGGAATTCATGGTCGACCTCACATGTGCCCGACTTCGGCCGGCAACTCGTAGAAGCTGGCGTGGCGATAAACCTTGTCGTCCGACGGGTCGAACAGCGGGTCTTTTTCATCCGGCGACGAGGCGGTGATCAGTGCCGATGGCACGACCCACAGGCTCACGCCTTCGCTGCGACGTGTGTACAACTCGCGCGCATTCTCGATGGCCATGGTGGTGTCGGCGGCATGCACGCTGCCGACATGCTTGTGGTTGAGACCGTGCTTGCTGCGCACGAAGACTTCGAAAAGGGTCCATTCAGACATTTCAGTGACTCCACATCAGGTGGCCGAATCAGGCGGCGTTCTTGTTCTGTTTTTTGCGTGCATGGGCGACCGCGGCTTCGCGGACCCAGGCACCGTCTTCGATTGCCTTGCGGCGGGTGGCGACGCGTTCCTGGTTGCACGGGCCATTGCCCTTGAGCACTTCGTAGAACTCGTCCCACTGGATGTCGCCGAAGTCGTAGTGACCGCGCTCGGCGTTCCACTTCAGGTCGGGATCGGGGCAGGTGCAGCCCAGCAGCTCGAGCTGCGGGATGGTCTGGTCGATGAAGCGCTGGCGCAGTTCGTCGTTGCTCTGGCGCTTGATTTTCCAGGCCATGGACTGGGCGCTGTTTGGCGAGTGTTCGTCGCTTGGGCCGAACATCATCAGCGATGGCCACCACAGGCGGTTAATCGCGTCCTGGACCATGTCTTTTTGCGCCTGAGTGCCGTGACGCATCATGGTCAGGAGGATTTCGTAGCCCTGGCGCTGGTGGAAACTTTCTTCCTTGCAGATGCGCACCATGGCCCGGGAGTAGGGGCCGTAGGACGTGCGCTGCAGCACCACCTGGTTGACGATGGCGGCGCCATCCACCAGCCAGCCCACTGCGCCCATGTCCGCCCAGTTCAGCGTCGGGTAATTGAAGATGCTCGAGTACTTGGCCTTGCCGTTGTGCAGCTTGGCGATTTCTTCATCGCGGTCGGCACCCAGGGTTTCCATGGCGCTGTAGAGGTACAGGCCGTGACCGGCTTCGTCCTGGATCTTGGCCATCAGTTGCAATTTACGTTTGAGCGAAGGGGCGCGGGTGACCCAGTTGCCTTCGGGCAGCATGCCGACTATTTCGGAGTGGGCGTGCTGGGAGATTTGGCGAATCAGGGTTTGGCGATAGGCATCAGGCATCCAGTTTTTGGCTTCGATCTTGATTTCTGAATCGATTTTTTCCTGGAAGGCGCGTTCCTGTTCGGACATTTCCGAGAGGTCTTTGATGCGCTTTACGCCGGTTTCTACGAGCTGTGCGTACATGAGGGGTCTCCCGCCTTGAATCTGATCGAGGGCATGGAGAACTTTATAAGCGATACGGAAATTAATATCAAACGGAAAATTACGTGTAGTATGTGTTTTTGTATCGCTTTGGGATGAGTGGTTGGTTTGTGAGTGGGGTTTTGAGGGATGAACACCTCCACTCAGCCTCCCGACGGGGCGGGTGGATCAAGATCAAAAGCTGCAGTCGAGCTGACACTCGGCCTGTTGAGTGGTGAGAAGCGGGTGCGCGCCCAATCTGCTTTGCTCTTCTGTAGGAGCGAGCTTGCTCGCGAAAAACGCCCGGCCAACGCGTTCCATCAGGCAGCCCGCGTCATCGTTAACGACCATCGCGAGCAGGCTCGCTCCCACAGGTATTGCGCTGTCTCTGTAGGAGCGAGCTTGCTCGCGAAAAACGCCCGGCCAACGCGTTCCATCAGACAGCCCGCGTCATCGTTAACGACCATCGCGAGCAGGCTCGCTCCCACAGGTATTGCGCTGTCTCTGTAGGAGCTGAGCTTGCTCGCGATGAACTTGAGATCACCGCGGGGTATTGGAAAAAAGGCAAAAAAAACCCCGCATCAGCGGGGCTCAAAGGGGTGCAGCAGTCATGCTTTAGGACGTTTATCCATCACGTGGCAGGCCTTGCCTTCCGATCGCTTGATCGAATGCATCGGCTGCAAAACGATCCGCGAACTGATCCCGATGTACGTCTTGATGTGTTTGCTCAGCTCGCCGCAGACAGCCTTCTGCTGGTCTTCGCTGAGGTGTTGGTGTTCAGCTTTCAGCTCCACATGCACATCAACGCTGTCCAGGTTGCCGTTGCGATACAGATGGATCTCGTAACACTCTGAAAGCTGTTTGATTTTAAGGACCTGCTCCTCGATTTGCGTCGGGAACACGTTCACGCCGCGAATGATCAGCATGTCATCGCTGCGCCCGGTGATTTTGTCGATGCGTCGCATCGGCCGCGCAGTCCCTGGCAGCAGGCGCGTCAGGTCGCGGGTGCGGTAGCGGATCATCGGCAGGGCTTCTTTGCTCAGGGACGTGAACACCAGCTCGCCCATCTGCCCGTCCGGCAGTACTTCGCCGGTGACCGGATCGATGATTTCCGGGTAGAAGTGGTCTTCCCAGATGGTCGGCCCGTCTTTGGTTTCCGCGCATTCCATGGCGACGCCCGGTCCCATGATTTCCGAAAGCCCGTAAATGTCCAGGGCGGTGATGCCCAGGCGGTTCTCGATGGCGCTGCGCAGTTCCCCGGTCCACGGCTCGGCGCCGAAGATGCCCAGGCGCAGGGCCAGTTTGTGCGGGTCGATGCCCTGGCGCTCGATTTCATCGGCGATGTTGAGCATGTACGACGGCGTGACCATGATGATGTCCGGCTGGAAATCCTTGATCAGCTGTACCTGTTTCTCCGTCTGACCACCGGACATCGGAATCACTGTGCACCCGAGGCGTTCAGCGCCGTAGTGCGCGCCGAGGCCGCCGGTGAACAGGCCGTAGCCGTAGGAAATATGCACTTTGTCGCCACGACGCCCGCCGGCGGCGCGAATGGAGCGCGCGACCACGTTGGCCCAGGTATCGATGTCGTTCTGGGTATACCCCACGACCGTCGGCTTGCCGGTGGTGCCGCTGGACGCGTGCAGGCGGACCACGTCGTTCATTGGTACGGCGAACATGCCGTAGGGGTAGTTGTCGCGCAGGTCGGTTTTGGTGGTGAACGGAAACTTCGCCAGGTCTTCCAGGGATTTGATGTCATCCGGGTGCACGCCCAGCGCATCGAAGCGTTGACGGTACAGCGGGACATTGTTGTAGGCGTGGTTCAGGCTCCAGCGCAGGCGATCCAGCTGGTGTTGACGCAGTTCGTCGATGCTGGCGGTTTCCAGCGGGTCCAGCACAGGATCAAGCATGGCTTTGGCAATTGGCATGTTCATAACTTCACTCGAATTATTTTTGTGTTCCGGCCCGGCCGCAGCGGGGCTTTGAGTGCATGCCCCAAGGATACCTCTCGGCACCTCGGGAATCGCGATTCTTTAGTCGGACAAGCGCTCGATGATCAGCGCGATGCCCTGGCCGACGCCGATGCACATGGTGCACAAGGCGTAGCGACCCTGACGCTCTTCCAGTTCGTGCAGGGCGGTGGTCACCAGCCGCGCACCGCTCATGCCCAGCGGATGGCCCAGGGCAATCGCGCCGCCGTTGGGGTTGACCCGCGGGTCGGTGTCGCTCAGGCCCAGTTCGCGCAGCACCGCCAGGCCTTGCGCGGCGAAGGCTTCGTTGAGTTCGATCACGTCCATGTCGGCGAGGCTCAGGTGGGCCAGTTCCAGCACCTTGCGGGTTGCCGGTACCGGGCCGATGCCCATGATGCGCGGCTCGACACCGGCGGTGGCCATGGCCACTACCCGGCCGCGAGCCTTCAGGCCGTGGCGTTTGGCGGCTTCCGGGCTGGCCAGCAGCAGCGCGCAGGCGCCGTCATTGACCCCGGACGCATTGCCGGCGGTGATGCTGCCGCCTTCGCGGAATGGCGTGCCGAGCTTCTGCAGTTGTTCCAGCGTGGTGTCGCCGCGTGGGTGTTCGTCGTGCTCGACGACCTTGGTCGGGCCTTTGCGCTGGGGGATTTCGACTGCGACGATTTCCTTGGCCAGGCGCCCGCTGGCCTGGGCTGCGCCGGCGCGTTGCTGGCTGCGCAGGGCGAAGGCGTCCTGGTCGGCACGGGAAATGTTGAACTGCTCGGCGACGTTCTCGGCCGTCTCCGGCATGGAGTCGATGCCGAACGTCTTCTTCATCAGCGGATTGACGAAGCGCCAGCCGATGGTGGTGTCGTAGACCTGGGCGTCACGGGAAAACGCCTGCTCGGCCTTGCCCATCACCAGCGGTGCGCGGGACATCGATTCGACGCCACCGACCAGCATCAGCCCGGCTTCGCCGCAACGGATCGCCCGCGCTGCGGTGCCGATGGCATCCAGTCCGGAACCGCACAAACGATTGAGCGTGGTGCCCGGCACGCTGACCGGCAATCCGGCCAGCAGCGCCGACATGCGCGCGACGTTGCGGTTGTCTTCGCCGGCCTGGTTGGCGCAGCCGTAGATCACGTCATCCACCGCGTTCCAGTCGACTTGCGGGTGACGACGCAGCAGTTCGCGCAGCGGCACTGCGCCGAGGTCGTCGGCACGCACGCTGCTCAAGGCTCCGGCGTAGCGACCGATGGGGGTGCGCACGGCGTCGATGATCAAGGCGTCATTCATTCGGGGTCTCCTGCGCGAGCACCGTGCCGCGCACTTTGTAGGATTTGCCATGGAACAGCGCGATCAGCTGGCCCAGTTGGTTTTCAATGCGAACGTCGTAGTTGCCCGTGCGGCCGGAGCGGCTCTGCTCGGTGCAGTCGGCATTCAAGGTGTCGCCCAGGCGTGCCGGGGCGATGTAATCGATGCTGCAGCCGATGGCGACGGTGGCGTCGTTGTAGCTGTTGCAGGCGAAGGCAAACGCCGAGTCGGCGAGGGCGAACAGGTAACCGCCGTGGCAGGTGCCGTGGCCCTGGATCATGTCGGCGCGCACGGTCATGCCCACGCGGGCACAGCCCGGTGCTGCCGAGAGCAGGCGCATGCCCATCGCCTGGCTGGCGGTGTCGCGCTGGAACAGCGCTTGCGCGCAGGCGCTGGCCAGGTTCATTGCTTCGTGATTAGTCATGAAACGTCCTCCCTTCGGCGACCCGGCGGCGCAACAGCAGCGACGGCCGATAGCGTTCTTCGCCATAACCGGCTTGCAGGTTTTCCAGCACCTTGAGGATGTGCGACAGGCCGATGGTGTCGGCCCAGGCCAGCGGGCCTTGCGGGTAATTGACCCCGGCGCGCATCGCCAGGTCGATGTCGGCGGCACAAGCCACGCCTTGAAGCAGGGCATCGGCGGCTTCGTTGGCGAGCATCGCGACGGTGCGCAATACCGCGAGGGCCGGGCTGTCACTGAGCTGGCTGACGGTGAAACCGGCTTTCTGCAGCAGCGCAATGCCCTGTTCCAGAGCAGTTGGCTCGATGTCGGCCTGGCAGCTGATCGCGATACGGCTGGCTTTTTCGTAGTCGAAGGCCAGGTCGAGCAGGATCAGGTTACGCAGCCCGTCCTCTTTGGCGCGCTGGCAGGCCAGGCGTCCGTCACTCAAGGCCAGCACCGCATCGCCGACGCGCAACACGCCTTGACCGTCGCGACGAATGACCTCGACGTTGTGCTCGCGCAGGCGCGAAATCAGCGGGTCGGCGATGCCGAGATCGCCTTCCACGACGCAGGTTTCAACGATTTGTGTGCTGCCGACGATGGCAGGTTGTGGTCGTACGGCACCTTGCGCGTAGTTGTAGAAACCGTGACCGCTCTTGCGACCCAGGCGGCCGGCGTCCACCAACTCCTTCTGAATCAACGAAGGCAGGAACCGCGTGTCGCCGTAATAGGCGTCAAACACCGAACAGGTCACCGCGTAGTTGACGTCGTGGCCGATCAGGTCGGTCAGCTCGAACGCACCCATTGCAAACCCGCCGGCGTCACGCATCAGCGCATCGAGCGTCGGACAATCGGCGGCGCCTTCCTGCAGCAGGCGCAGGCTTTCGGCGTAGAACGGTCGGGCGACGCGGTTGACGATAAAGCCCGGCGTCGAACGGGTGTGCACCGGTTTTTTGCCCCAGGCTTTCGCGGTGTCGTACAGACACTCCGCCAGGGCGGGATCGCTCGCCAGGCCGGAAACGATTTCCACCAGCGCCATGATCGGCGCCGGGTTGAAGAAGTGCAGGCCGAGCAGGCGGTGTGGGTGCTTGAGCTGCGCGGCGATGCTGGTGATCGACAGCGACGAGGTGTTGCTGGCCAGAATGCAATGCTCGCCGCAGATGTCTTCCAGCTGGCGGAACAGCGCGCGCTTGACCTCGAGATTCTCGACGATGGCTTCGATGATCAGGTCGCAATCGGCCAGTGCCTCGATGGCCTCAACGGCGTGCAGGCGAGTGATGGTCGCGGCCCGGGCCTCGACCGAGAGCTTGCCTTTCTCGACGCGCTTGCCCAGTTGCCGGTCAATGCCGTCAATGGCCTGCGCGGCGGCGCCGGGACGATTGTCCAGCAGCAACACCTGATGGCCGGATTGTGCCGCAACCTGGGCAATGCCGGCCCCCATGGCGCCGGCGCCGATGACTGCGATGCGCGCGTCTTTGTTCAGTGCGGTCATGGCTCAACGTCCCTTGAAGCTAGGGCTGCGTTTTTCCATGAAGGCACCGACGCCCTCACGGTAATCTTCGCTGCGGCCAGCCAGGCGTTGCAGGTCTTTTTCCAGCTCGAGCTGTTCGTCGAAAGTGTTGCTCAGGCTGGCGTTGAGGCTGCGCTTGATCAGCGCCAGGCCGTAGGTCGGTTGTGTGGCCAGATGACGCGCGAGGGTCAGGGCTTCATTGCGCAGTTCGGCATCGTCCACCACGCGGTAGATCAGCCCCCATTGCTCGGCTTGCTCCGCTGTCAGGCGATTGCCGAGCAGGGCCAAGGCCTTGGCGCGGGCCATGCCGACCAGGCGTGGCAAGGTCCAGGTGCCACCGGAATCCGGGATCAGGCCGATCTTGCAGAACGCCTGGATAAAGCTCGCCGAGCGGGCCGCCAGCACCAGGTCGCAAGCCAGCGGGATGTTGGCGCCGGCGCCGGCCGCCACGCCGTTGACCGCGCAGATCACCGGCAGCGGCAGGTCGCGCAGTTGGCGGATCAGCGGGTTGTAGAACTTCTCGATGGATTCGCCCAGGTCCGGCACGGCGCTGCCCGGCGCGACGTTGCGGTCACTCAGGTCTTGCCCGGCGCAAAAGCCGCGACCTTCGCCGGTCAGCATCAGCACGCGCACGTCCGGGTTCTGCCGCACCTGTTTCAGCGCTTCTTTCACTTCGCCATGCATCTGGGTGTTGAAGCTGTTGAGCTGGTCTGGGCGATTGAGGCTGAGCAGGGCGACGCCGGCCTCGATGGAAAATAGGATGTGTTCAAAATTCATGGTCATGGCGCTCTCTGATAAGTCTGTCGAATTCGTGTGCTGTCGCACTTACTGCCCGGTGAAGGTCGGCGTGCGCTTTTCCTGAAAGGCCTGGATGCCTTCGTCGCGGTCGCGGGTGCCGGCCAGCACGGTGAATGCATGGCGTTCGAACCGCAGGCCGCTGGCGAGGTCGGTGTCCATGGCCTTGAGCAGCGCTTCCTTGGCCAGGCGCACGGCCAGTGGCGCTTTGGCGGCAATGGTGCGGGCGATCTGCACGGCGCGTTCGACGGTGAATTCCGGTTGCGTCACCTCGCTGACCAGGCCGGCGCGTTGGGCCTGGCGAGCATCGATCGGCTCGCCGGTCAGGACCATTTGCATGGCCATGGATTTGCCGACGGCGCGCAGCAGGCGTTGGGTGCCGCCCGCACCGGGCATGATCCCGAGGTTGATTTCAGGCTGGCCGAAGCGCGCGTCTTCCCCGGCGATGATGATGTCGGCGTGCATGGCCAGTTCGCAGCCGCCGCCGAGGGCGAAGCCGTTGACGGCGGCGATCAGCGGTTTGTTGAAGCGGGTGATGGCCTGCCACGACGCCTGGCGCGGGTCGTCGAGGATGCCGACCAGATTGCGCTCGGCCATTTCCTTGATGTCGGCACCCGCCGCAAATGCTTTGCGGCTGCCGGTCAGGACCACGGCGCGGGTGTCGGGATCAGCTTGGGCGGTGTTCAGTTCAGCCGCCAGTTCGCCGAGCAGTTCGGTGGTCAGGGCGTTCAATGCCTGCGGGCGTTGCAGGATGATCAGGCGAACGCCCGGGGTGATGATCTCGACATCAAGGGTCAGAGGCATGGCGGATGCCCTCACGGTGCAGGCTCGGCGGTGAGCCGGCTCATTATTGGATCGGCACGGTGGGCCGGTTTTGGCCGAGTATACCTGCAACGTGATACGCAAAAGCAATAGTGAAATTGATTTAATGTGTCTCATTGGTCGGAATGGTGTTTGGGGTTGGCGGCCTGAAGGGCGCTATGAAGTTGATTTTTTCCCTGTTTTTATTGGCTTTTGTCCTTGTTTATCAAGGCAAAAGAACCGTCCCGGATATCGCCGCAACAAGTGATACGGTTTTTTGTGCTTTGTCATTGTAAAAGCGATGTGATACAAAATGAGCCTGCAACGGCATCGCTTTGTAAATGCTCTATAGAGGGAGCGCTTCATGACCTGCTACAGCCTTGATGGCTTGACCCCGGTGGTTGACCCCACCGCTTACGTTCATCCTTCCGCCGTGCTGATCGGCGACGTGATCGTCGGCGCCCATTGCTATGTCGGGCCGCTGGCCAGCCTGCGCGGGGATTTTGGCCGGATCGTGCTGGAGGAGGGCGCCAATCTCCAGGACACCTGCGTGATGCACGGTTTTCCGGAGAGCGATACGGTGGTTGAACGCAACGGTCATATTGGTCATGGCGCGGTGTTGCACGGTTGCCGGATTGGCGCCGATGCGCTGGTGGGGATGAACGCGGTGGTGATGGACAATGCGCACATCGGTCCGCGTTCATTCGTCTCGGCGGCGGCCTTCGTCAAGGCCGGGTTCGAATGCCCGGAGCAGTCGCTGGTCATGGGCGCGCCAGCCAGCATCAAGCGCAGCCTCAGCGATGAGGAAGTGACGTGGAAACAGGCGGGCACCCGCGAGTACCAGCAACTGGCCAAGCGCTGCCTCGAGCAGATGCAGGTCTGCGAACCGCTGACCGAACCAGAACCCGATCGCCCACGCATCCGCGACCGTGGCCTGCGGCCGAAGGGCTCGGAAAAATGAGCGAATCGATCCCTGTAGCAGCTGCCGAAGGCTGCGTTCGAGCGCGAAGCGGTCGCCGGTCAGACGATGCGGTTTTTCTGCAGTATCGCGTTTTGCGGTTTTACGACTGCTGCGCAGCCGGACGCAGCCTTCGGCAGCTGCTACAGGGATTCATGTGAGCTTTGCGAAACCGGTATATTCCTTTTCTTTTTTTCAGCTCGGTACGCCCATGTCGTCCCTGACACCCTTGAACCACCTGATTACCCGTTTCCAGGAGCAGACGCCGATCCGCGCCAGCTCCCTGATCATCACGTTGTACGGGGATGCCATTGAGCCCCACGGCGGCACGGTGTGGCTGGGCAGCCTGATTCAATTGCTCGAACCCATCGGTATCAACGAGCGACTGATCCGCACCTCGATTTTCCGTCTGACCAAAGAAGGCTGGCTGACCGCCGAAAAAGTCGGCCGCCGCAGCTATTACAGCCTGACCGGTGCCGGTCGCCGGCGTTTCGACAAGGCGTTCAAGCGGGTCTACAGCTCCACGGTGCCCGCGTGGGATGGCTCCTGGTGCCTGGTGATGCTGACGCAGCTGACCCAGGACAAGCGCAAACAAGTGCGCGAAGAACTGGAATGGCAAGGTTTTGGTGCGATCTCGCCCGCCGTACTGGCCTGCCCGCGCACTGATCGGGCGGACCTCAACGCAACCTTGCTTGACCTCGGCGCCCAGGAAGAAACCATCGTCTTCGAGACCACCGCGCAAGATGTGCTGGCCTCCAAGGCCTTGCGTTTGCAGGTGCGCGAGAGCTGGAACATCGAGGAGCTGGCGACCCATTACAGCGAGTTCATCCAGCTGTTCCGACCGCTCTGGCAAGCACTTCGCGAGCAGGAAAACCTGCAGCCTTCGGACTGCTTCCTGGCACGGGTCCTGCTTATTCACGAGTATCGCAAACTGCTGTTGCGCGACCCGCAATTGCCGGACGAGTTGTTGCCCGGCGATTGGGAAGGTCGGGCAGCGCGTCAGTTGTGCCGCAATATCTATCGGTTGATCTACGCCAAGGCCGAGGAATGGTTGAACAGCGCACTGGAAACCGCCGACGGTCCGTTGCCGGATGTGGGTGAGAGTTTCTATCGACGGTTCGGCGGGCTGAAGTAGCCCGCCAGCGTCCAGGGAGCGTGACCGTTCAGGAGAACTCGTGAGTTGGTGTAGATAATAAAAATAAGCCTGCATGAGGCCAGACATGATTTCTTCAATTGCTCAACGTCGTGATGGATTCGATCAGTGGGTCCATCAGATCAACCAGATCTGTGGTGCCTTTAATGCACAACCGCTGGGTTCCGGTTTTACCGGTTCTATCCGCGAGCATCAGGACGGCGCGCTGAAGCTCAGTTTTGTCGATGCCTGTCAGGCGCGCTTGTACCGCACGCCTGCCGAGGTGGCGGCCAGCGAAGACGGCAAGTACTTCGCGGTGTTCCAGTTGGACGGTACCGCCGGCATGGCCCAGGGGGACAGCAAGGCATTGCTGTCGGCGGGGGATATCACACTGATTGACGCCTCGCGCCCCAGCGACTTCACCTACAGTGAAAACTCGCGTCAGTTGTCGCTGATTTTGCCGTCCCGTCTGGTCGAGCAAACCCTGCGCTTCAATCAGGTCAAGTGCGGGCACCGGATTGCCGCGAGCACGCCCATCGCCCGACTGGCCATGCACCTGGTGCTGGACGCTACCCGCCAGGACAGCCTCAGTTGCCAGGAAAGCGAAGCGACCCTGGACGCGATTATCAGCCTGTTGCGCCCGGCCATCAGCCACACCGAAGACTGCACCGACGGGCATGAGCGGATCTTCCGCAAGACCCTGGGCTGTATCGATGAGCACATCCGTTCCGAAGACCTCTGCCCTGAATGGCTGGCGCGAGAAGTCGGCATGTCGACCCGTGGGCTGTACCGGGTGTTTGCCAAGAAGGGCTTGGTGGTCGCGAAGTACATCAAGAATCGCCGTCTGGATTTGTGCGCCGAATCCCTGCGCCAGACGCACACCGAGCAGAAGTTGTCGGCACTGGGTTATTCGTGGGGTTTTTCCGATTCGAGCTATTTTTCCACGGCGTTCAAATCGCGTTTTGGCATTTCCCCCGGTGAGTACCGCAAGAAACACGCGTAAATCCAGCAGACGACCCCGCCCTTGTAGGAGCGAGCTTGCTCGCGATGGTGTGTCAGTCGACACCACTGCGCCTGATACACCATCGCGAGCAA
>NZ_RWIN01000144.1 GCF_009761815.1 Pseudomonas sp. PB120 | reverse complement strand
TGTGTCAGTCGACATCAATGTGGCTGACCCACCATCGCGAGCAGGCTCGCTCCTACAGGGGATTTGCTGTGTTTTTTGCAATTGGGTTCACAAGGCCTGGATGTGGGACAATACCCGCCACTTTTAGCCATACCCGAATCGACAACGCCCATGACCGCCCCCCGCACACCACGCCCCGCGCGCAAGAAGCCTGATTCCGCCACCCCGGCCAACGCCGTGGAACCGCGTGAAAAGGCCAGCCTGCACCCGCGCAACCGCCATCAGGGTCGTTACGACTTCCCGGCGTTGATCAAAACCACGCCGGAACTGGCGAAGTTCGTGATCATTAATCCGTACGGCAAGGAAAGCATAGACTTCGCCAGCCCGGACGCGGTGCGGGTGTTCAACCGGGCGCTGCTGAAATCGTTCTATGGCATCGCACATTGGGACATTCCGGCGGACTACCTCTGCCCGCCAGTGCCGGGCCGCGCCGATTACGTGCACTTCCTGGCCGACCTGCTGGCCAGCGTCAACGACGGCGAAATCCCCCGTGGTGCACCGGTCAAGGTGCTGGACATCGGCATGGGCGCCAACTGCGTCTATCCGCTGATCGGTTACAGCGACTATCGCTGGCACTTCCTCGGTTCGGAAATCGACCCGACAGCCGTGGCCGCCGCCAAAGCCATCGTCCAGTCCAACGGGCTGAACAAAGCCATCCAGCTGCGTCAGCAGACCAATCCCAAGCACATCCTGCTGGGCTTGCTCGAACCCGGCGAACGTTTCGACCTGACCATGTGCAACCCACCGTTCCATGCCTCGATGGACGAAGCGACCAAAGGTAGCGAGCGTAAATGGCGCGCCTTGGGCCGCGCCGACCCGAAACGCAAACTGCCGGTGTTGAACTTCGGCGGGCAGTCGGCTGAATTGTGGTGTGAAGGCGGCGAAGCGCGTTTCGTGACGCAACTGATCGCCGAAAGCGCGAGCTTTCAGCACAAAGTGCTGTGGTTCAGCACCCTGGTGTCCAAGGCTTCGAACCTGCCGGCCATCGAAACTGCACTGAAAAAGGCCGGCGTGCTGGAAAGCCAGGTCGTGGAAATGTCCCAGGGCCAGAAGAAAAGCCGTTTTGTTGCCTGGACTTTCCAGACCCCATCCGAGCAGCAGGTCTGGAGGCGTGAACGCTGGGCCCGCAAGGGTAACTGACCAACGCAGATCAAAAAATGTGGGAGCGAGACCGGCTTGCCGGCGATGGCGGTATATCAGTCGACTTTATTAGTGACTGACACATCGCCATCGCCGGCAAGCCGGTCTCACTCCCACATTGGTTTTGTGTTGCCTGCGACTCCATCGTCAAATCACAGGCACAAAAAAACCGTGCCCGGATCGCTCCGGGGCACGGCTTTTTTTACTGCGTCTTACTTGTTAACAGCGTCGGTCAGGCCTTTGGCCACAACCAGCTTGATAACTTTCTTGGCAGCGATTTCGATGGCAGCGCCAGTCGAAGGGTTACGGCCGGTACGGGCAGGACGCTCAGTCACTTTCAGCTTGCCGATGCCTGGCAGAGTGATTTCGCCGCCGTTTTCCAGCTGATCGGCAACGATTTGGCCCAGTTGGTCCAGAGCGTTACGCGCGGTGGTTTTTGGCGCGTCGATAGCTTCAGCGATGTCGGCGATCAGTTGGTCTTTAGTAAGAGCCATGTAGTGTTCCTTCCCTATCAAATTCATATGGATTGCAGAGTGCAGTGTCAGCCATCGAGCCCGATCTTCTGGATCTGGCACCCTCGGCCAATAACCACGGGATCGGGGTTATAGATACCGAAATCAGGGTTTGGTTCGACCTGACAAATGCTGAATGCACGCTTAACGCAGTGACTTCGCGTAAGACGGGGCAAAACTAGCACAGAGACGGGGAAATATCCGCCTCTAGCTACCCATTTGGTCAGCTTTATTGCTCTAAATCGCTAAAAATCTGCATAAGGACCGGTGGTCGGCGGCGAATTGCCCTTCGCACCGCGCCAAAACCAGTGGTTGCGGTACACTTGGCACTTTTTGGGGGAGCACGCACTCCTCTCCTCAATCAGCCGAGAAGCCCATGCCGATCCGTCATTGCATCGTCCACCTGATCGACAAAAAACCCGACGGCACGCCTGCAGTTCTCCACGCTCGCGACTCCGAGCTGGCCGAGTCGAGCGCCATCGAGAACATGCTTGCCGACCTCAACGAAAGCTATAACGCCAAACAAGGCAAGGCCTGGGGTTTCTTCCATGCCGAGTCGGGGGCGCACCCGTTCAGCGGCTGGCTGAAAGAGTATTTCGAGGGCGGCAAGGATTTCACGGCATTCAGCCGAGTAGCGGTGGAACACCTGCAAAAGCTGATGGAAGAATCGAACCTCTCCGTGGGCGGCCACGTGCTTTTCGCGCATTACCAGCAAGGCATGACCGACTACCTGGCAATCGCCCTCTTGCACCACAGCGAAGGCGTTGCCGTGACCGACGAACTGGACGTGACCCCGTCGCGACACCTGGACCTGGGTCAGTTGCATCTGGCGGCGCGAATCAACGTCTCCGAATGGCAGAACAACAAGCAATCCAAGCAGTACATTTCGTTCATCAAGGGCAAGAACGGGAAAAAGGTTTCCGAGTATTTCCGTGACTTCATCGGCTGCCAGGAAGGCGTCGACGGTCCTGGGGAAACCCGGACCTTGCTCAAGGCCTTCAGCGATTTCGTCGAAAGCGAAGATCTGCCGGAAGAGTCCGCCCGCGAGAAAACCAAGACCCTGGTGGATTACGCCAGCAGCCAGGCAAAAATGGGCGAGCCCATGGGCCTGGAAGAGCTCTCGGAGCTGATTGACGAAGAGCGCCCAAAAGCCTTCTACGATCACATCCGCAACAAGGATTACGGCCTGTCACCGGAGATCCCGGCGGACAAACGCACCTTGAACCAGTTTCGCCGCTTCACCGGCCGCGCCGAAGGCTTGTCCATCAGCTTCGAAGCACACCTGCTGGGCTCGAAGATCGAATACGACGAAGAAGCCGGCACGCTGATCATCAAAGGCCTGCCAACCCAGTTGACCGACCAGCTCAAGCGACGCAACTGATGCTCGGCAGCGTACTGAAGAAATTCCTGCTGATCCTGCTGGTGGTCGTGGTTTATCAGAACTGGGGCAAGATCGAGCGGGTGTTCCATCCTTCGCAGGTGGTGTCGGAGCAGACCCAGGCCAAAGCCAGCGTCGTGCTCTATGCCACTGAGTGGTGCGGCTACTGCAAGCTGACCCGACGCTTTCTTGATCAGAAGGGGATTCCCTACAAGGAATTCGATATCGAGAAGGATGCCGAGGCCCGCAAAGCGTACGAGACGCTGGGCGGCGGCGGAATTCCGATCATCGATGTCAACGGGACATTGCTTCGCGGGTATGACCCGGATGCGATTCTTGCGGCCCTGAAATAACCATCAGCTTCACACACCCTCTGTGGTGAGGGGATTTATCCCCTTACCACAGAGGGTGTGTATGGGTGTTAATCAGCGTTTTTCGATGCGGAAACCAAACCGCGGAAAGTGCACATGCACCACGCCGCCACGCTCGTCTTCCCGACGCAGAATCAGCTCCTCGCGCCCGGCGAACAGCAACTCTCCAGCTACCGGATCGACGCCATAATCAGTGGCCGCGATCACCACCTGCTGCCCCACCTCAAAACCATTCGGCTCATCGAACTGTTCATCCGGCAACGCGGCCGGCGTGGCATTGCGTGCCACCTCCAGCGCTTCCTCGGACGTCATCTCGCTGGGCGCACCATGACCGAAACCCATCACACGCCCGAACCATGCGCTGACCGCCGGATAGGCATCGACCAACGGTGAAGTCACCGGCGTGGCCTTGAGAAACCACAGGCAATGGGCCAGGGCAAAGTCGGCAATCGACGGCTCACCGAACAGGAAGTCGCCCTGCTCGCGCTGAAGCTGCACTTCAAGACGCCCCATGATCGTCGGCCACTGATGCCGCGCCTGCTCCGCCGACAACCTTGTAGAGCTGCCACCACTGAACAACCCGGCACGGTCCGCCAGGAAAGCCTTGATCGCTTCCGGCGGCAATTGACCAAAGCGCACGGCCACTGATTCCGGCTGAAACACCAGGCTCACGGCATGCTGAAACACCACCGAGTCCGCCCAGGCGGCGAAGGTCGCGGCGATCATTTCCTGACCTTCAGGGAAAAACGCCGGCAAGGCTTTTTCCTGTTCCAGACGGCGAGCGATCAGTGACGTGTCGCAATAAATATCCGCGCCAATCTGCAACACCGGCGTCTTGCGATAACCACCGGTCAGCGCCGTCAGGTCGGGTTTTGGCATCACCGGCGAAATTTTCACCGAGCGCCAGGACAAGCCCTTGAAGCCCAGCAGCAGGCGGGCCTTTTCAGCGAATGGGGACGTCGGGTAATGATGAAGAATCAACTCGGACATGCTCGGCTCCGCCGCACGGGTAAGGAGGTCGCAGCTTAGCGCGCAATGGGATGGCAGCCTACAGATCTGCCTGATGGGAACTGATCAGTCAGATTGATAAGACCGCAGCGGCGCTCGCCACCAGGCATTCCTTGGCGCTTTTCCTGAGTTTTTTGATCAGCCGTTCCTGGCGCAGCGCTTCACTTTTGTCGCGACAGGCTTCGGTGTAGACCAGCGCCACCGCCGGGCTGGACAGAAAGAACCGCGCGCCTTTGCCACTCTGGTGGGTGGCGAAGCGCCGCACCGGATCATCGCTGATCCCGCAATACAGCGAACCGTTGGCCGCGCGAACGAGGTAGACAAACCAGGGCTTGCTGACGGGCAGCGTCGGTTCATCGTTAAGGGTGGCGGGTTCGCTCGGCGTGTTCACGTGACGATCAAGGCTTGAAAGGAAACAAGCCGCAATCTTATCAGCGACTGGCCTGGAATGCCTTCAGCCCCTTCAAGGCTTGAGCGCGAACAGCGTTTCTCACCACCGGCGTCCAGCCCAGCAGCAGGCCTTTGAAGCCCAGCGCCTGTCGTGACCAGGCCCACAAATCAAAGTTATCGTGATGCTCGCAAATCTTGCCATCGCGAAACACGAACCGTGCCTGGATATCGTTGACCACGGTGTTGCCGGTCTGGCTGAACAGGTACGTCGCCACCCAATGTGCGCCACCGCTGCGTTCATCGCTGCGCACGTTATCGAAGGTCAGGGAGAAATCCTTGGCCCGGGTGGTGAGCATGCGCCACATGTCGCCGGCATCACGGCCACGCAGTTCACCGAACGCCGGATCGCTGAACACCACGTCGTCGGTATAGCAGGCGCTCATGGCCTCGGCATCCAGCCGCTGGAAGGCTTGATAGAAGCGGGTGATCAAGGCGTTATTGGCATCACTCATGGTCAAGCTCCCTGGGGTGGAAAACGGGTTTCGCGAGAATGCGTGCACGATAGTCAACAACGGCGCAGAACACTACCGGCATTCGCCGTGGGAATACCCTCGGCTGCGTCGAAGCCTAATGCACCATCCCGCTGTCACGGGCATACGCAAACAGGTCCACGTCCGTGGAAATGCCCAGCCGTTGCATGGCCATGTTTTTCTGCTTGCTGATGGTCGAGACACTGCGCTTGAAGTGACCGGCGATTTCACTGACGGTCATGCCGCTGGCGAGCATTCTGACGACTTCATGCTCCTTGGCCGACAGTGAAGCGGAACTTGATTGAGCATCGGCGTCTGCCTGGAGCAGCGTTGCGCGCAAGCACTCGCTGATGAAGCTCCGCCCGCCACCCACCGCTTTGATTGCCATGGGCAATTCCGTCGCCGAAGCGCCCTTGGCGACGATCGCCATTGTCCCCTGAGCGAGGGCGGCCCGCAGCGTCGTCACATTGGCAAACATGGTCACCAGAATGATTGACGTCGAAGGATAATGACGTCGAATCGCGCTCAGCATCTTCAGCCCATCGGCCTGCAAATTGCCCGGCATCGCGAAGTCCGTGATCAAGAGATCGCAAGGCGTGGTTGAAAGCAACTTCAAGAGGGTGTCCGGGCCGTCGGCCTCACCCACCACCACACATGTCCGGTTCAAATCGACGAGCATCCGCAAGCCGATACGAACGACCGGATGGTCGTCAGCAATGATTACGCGCATTGTCGGAATTATCCTGTTTGGCGACTGGAATGCACGAAACGTAGCGCCGTCCTGTTCACACCACAATGACCAATCTCGTGCGTAAAAACGCTTCGCCCAATGCATCCGGGGCTCTGTTCTTTCTCCTATAAAACAAAAAGAACCGCCCTACATTTCATAACTCCCTTGCCCACACAGAAGGACTACAGACAACGCTTAAGAGGCGGCGATTTGTAGCCTGAGACACTCTTTCATACACCGAACGGTCCGTTTTCGTATTAGTTGCATTCCTCCGGGCTACATCGATCGATAGATTGCGCCCTGTCCAAACATGGGCTGAACACTCTTCATCAAGGATGACTCAACAGATGAACAAACCTTTATCCCTCCTGACTGCTGCGTTGCTGCTCACCGGCGCATCGTCCGTTTTTGCCGCCTCCAGCACGGACCTGACCGTTAAGGGACTTATCACGCCGAATGCCTGCACCCCTGTGCTGGCCGGAGGCGGCATCGCTGATCACGGCAAGATTTCCGTACAGGACCTCAACCCCGACAAACCCACGTACTTGCCCGAAATAGTCATGCAAATGACAGTGAACTGCGATGCGGCGACGCCGTTCGCGATAAACCCGATTGATAACCGCGCGGGCACAAGCACTTTTGGTAGCTACTTTGGCCTGGGGCTGATCAACACCAATGAAAAGCTGGGTAACTTTCGTGTTATTCCGCGCAATGTGATGGCGGATGCCACCAAGGCCCAAGCCATTCTCTCCACGGATGGCGGCAAGACCTGGCTGAAGGAAGGGTCTTCAGCATTCTGGGGGGTCAACAACATCTGGAGTGTCGGCGCCCTGGGGGCGGACATTGCGCCCATCGCGATAAAGGATCTGAGCATTGATCTGTATGTGCGGACCGGCATCGCCGCCACTAACAGCCTGACCCTGACCGATGAAGTGAAGCTCGACGGTTCCGCAACCCTGCAAATCAAGTACCTGTAACCCTAAGTCATTCACGGGCAACGCTCGGTACACCGCGCTGCCCGATCAATCAAAGGACGACCCATCATGGAAAGATGCTCCTTCGCTCTATTGACGCCCCTGTTGATCGCCTGCGCGCCCGTGGTCTTCGCCGCCAGCAGCACCGAACTGAGCGTCAGCGGCCTGATCACCCCCAGCGCCTGCACACCCAGTCTGTCGGGCGGCGGCATCGTCGACCACGGCAAAGTGACGGTGAAAGACCTCAGGCCTGATCAGCCCACGGCCTTGCCAAACGGCACGTTGTACCTGGAGGTGAACTGCGACGCCGCCACGCCATTCACCCTGACGACGATCGACAACCGCGAAGGCTCGTCCGCCATCCACCCAAACAGCCACGGCCTGGGCGTCGTCAACGATGACCAGAACCTGGGCAGCGTTGCGTTGGGCCTGTTCGATACGGTGGCCGACGGGGTCGTGGTGAAATCCATCATCTCCCTCAACGACGGTGCTTCCTGGCGAGTGTCTTCCTACCTGGGTCACGCCGGCCTGACCGCGTTCGCGGCATTGAGCGACCTGAGCACACCGATTGCCATCAAGGATCTGCGCGCCCGGCTCACGGCGTTTACCACCATCGTTCGCGCAAATGACCTGACGTTGACCGACGAAATCCCCATCGACGGGTACGTCACGGTGCAATTGAACTATTGATAGCCCGGTGTTCCCGGCTCCATTTTTCGAACATTCAACGAGACACGTCATGACGATGTTTTCCAAAGTCAGCCGTCATCTGCTCCATTCCGGACTCGGCGCATTCGTCCTGCTGCTGGGCGCACAAGCACAAGCCGACGGTATGGTGCCGAACACTTCCGTAGTCATCGTCAACGAGGCCGACGGCGAAGCATCCGTGTCGGTGATCAACACCGATGCCAATCTGGCGTTGATGCACGTCACCCTCGAAGACATCCCCGAAGACAGCGAATCCCTGGTGTTCGTGACCCCACCGCTGGCACGCGTCGAAGCGGGCAAGACCCAATTGGTGCGGTTCATCCTGCAAACCGAAAAGCCGCTGCTCACCCAGCGTTTGAAGCGGGTGATCTTCGAAGGCATTCCCCAAGGCAAAGCCCCCGCCGAGGCCGGGCAGGCACGGGTCGGGGTGACGGTGCGCCAGAACTTGCCGGTGATCCTTCATCCCAAAGGCCTGGCGCCCAATCGCACGCCGTGGACCGATCTGCAATGGTCGCTGCAGGACGGTCAACTGACCGTGCGCAACGACACACCTTATGTGGTTCGCCTGGGCCAGGAGGTGCAACTGCTACCGGCAGCGGGCAACGCGATGCTGCCCAAAACCTACGTGCTGCCCGGTGAGCACATCAGCATCAAGGTGCCCGAAGGCGCCGCCACGCAGGTGCGTTTTCAACCGGCAACGGTCTACGGCTTTGCGGTGCCACATTACGAGGCGCCCATCAAATCCTGAAACCCACCCTGAGAGCGCCCACAACGCCACAGTAAGCGCCTGATTCAAGGCGACGGCATTCCAGCCGTCGTCACCAGCCTGTCTGACCTGCAGCGAATGGGTCGGCACGCCGACATAACCCAAGTGAACCCGATGAACACAGTATCGATTTACCGAGATGGCGAAGCCGTGCCCGTTAATCGTGCCAGCGCTCGCCCTCACCTGTTGAGGCGGCGAACCACGGTGGCGTTGCTGCTCACCAACGCGCTGATGGTGCACGACGTCTTTGGTGATGTTTTGATACCGGCGTCGTTCGACAAAGACACGCTGCTGCAGCGCGGTATCGACCCGGCGCTGGCGACGTCGCTGATGCAAGCGCCGCGATTTGCCGTCGGACGGCACCCGGTCACCCTCACGGTCAACGGTCAACGCCATGGCCGGGTCGACGTCGCGTTCAATGGCGAAGGCGCGTTGTGCTTCGATCGCACGTTGCTCGATGCGGCCAACCTGAACCTGCCCGCCCGCATGCTCGACGATGGCCCGTGTCACGACTTCCTCGGCAGCGCGCCGCAGACCGTGATCGAACCGGACCCGGCAAGCCTTGCCCTGGCGCTGGTCGTGCCTACCGATGCAATACGCCCCGCCGCCCGGGATTTCACTGGCTATCAAACCGGCGGTGTCGCCGGTCTGCTCAATTACGACGTCACTGGCCTGCACAACCGTTTTGGCGATCAGTCGAGCCGCTATGCCTCGGCCAACACTGAACTGGGGTTCAATGCCGGCGACTGGATCGTGCGCAGCCGTCAGGTTCAGACCTGGCAGGACGACGTTTCCCGCACGACCCATATTGCGGCCTACGCCCAACGCACTTTCGCCAGCCATGAGGCGGTGCTGCAGGCGGGTCAGATCAATTTGTATAACCCGGTGCTGGCCGGCGCGCAGATCACCGGCGTGCAGGTGCTCAATGAGCAAGCGTTGCAGATCGAAGGACGGAGCGCGGTCATCGAAGGTATCGCCAACAGCCAGGCTCAGGTCGAGGTTCGGCAGAACGGTTCG
The DNA here is from genome assembly GCF_009761815.1 of Pseudomonas sp. PB120. Lineage (GTDB taxonomy): Bacteria > Pseudomonadota > Gammaproteobacteria > Pseudomonadales > Pseudomonadaceae > Aquipseudomonas. The sequence goes on along the minus strand of NZ_RWIN01000144.1, from coordinate 18,844 downwards.
TTGATCCATTCCACGGTAGTGCCCGCCGGGCCGTTTGCCCTGACCAACGTACGACGCCTCAACACTCGCTCCGACGTCGAAGTCACCCTCAAGGAAACCGATGGCAGCGAGCGCAGCTTCACCATCCCTGCCGCGATGCTCGGGATAGGTTTGCCGGCACCCGGCTATTCGCTGGCGGCCGGCCAGGTGCGCAGTATCGGTGATGAACAGGGGGGCGATCCCTGGGTGATCAGTGGCGGCTGGAGCGGCGCGCTTGACCCGCAAGTGTTGCTCAGTGCAGGCCTGACCGGCGCCGACGATTATCGCGCGGTGGGTGCCGGTGTGGGGCTGCTGCCCTCACCCTTCACCCAGGTTCAAGCCACGCTGACTGGCACCGACGCCGGTGGCCGACACGCCAGCCAAGGACTTCAGGCAGACCTGAGCGTATCGCACCGTTTAAATGATCGGTGGGCGTTCAATGCCGGCAACTCCTACCGAACCCTTGGCTACCGTGAACTGGAAGACGCGGTGTTCGACAACACCGCAGACGACAGCAAATCCCGCTATCGCGACCAGCAAAGCGCCGCCCTGTCATGGTCCCACCCGTGGCTGGGCACCTTCAGCGGCGGCTTCAGTCGATCCAGTTCATTCGACGGAAAAAGCAATAGCCGCGCCCTGGCCTCCTGGGGCACTTACATCGGTGGGGTTTCTGTCTCGGCAACGGCCGAATGGCAAGTCAGCGGCGCAAACAACAGCGATGACAGCCTTTACCTGAACCTCAGCATTCCCCTGGGTGAAAACCGCCGGGCACGTACCTGGGTGCGCAACGCCGGTGGCGAGTACCGCAGCGGCGTAGGCCTGAGTGAACAGGTCAGCGATCAACTGGCGTACCGGGTCGGCGTCGAACATGACACACGGGACAAGCAGGTGCAGTCCACCGCCGGTGTTTCACTGCTTCCGCGCTACAGCCAACTGGACCTGAACTACACCCGTTCCGACGCCGAGCGTTCCAGTTATCAGGCCAGCGCCCGGGGCGGCGCGGTGCTGCACGGCGGTGGTGTGACGCTGTCGCCCTATCCGGTGAGCGACACCTTTGCCCTGCTCTCGGTGGGCGACATGGCGGCGATCAAAGTGACGACCCCCAGCGGGCCGGTGTGGACTGACTGGAGCGGTCAAGCGGTGGTCCCGCAGGTAGCGGCGTATGGCCGCAGCCCCGTGGAAGTCGATACCAAGACCCTGCCGCGCAACGCCGACATTCACAACGGGTTGGCGGTGATTTCCGCCGGACGCGGTGCCGTCGACAACGTCGAGTTCGGCATCAGCCTGACCCGCCGCGCCTTGCTCAAAGTCACCAGCGCCAACGGTGCGCTCCTGCCCCGTGGTGCGTCGGTGAATACCGAGGATGGCGAATTCGTGACCCTGGTGCAGGACGGCGGCCTGGTGTTTTTGCCCAACGTCCTCGATACCCGAGCGTTGTGGATAAGTGCACCGGGGCTGGATCGCTGCCAATTGCGTTTCGAGCTGCCAGCCGACGCCGACCCCAACGCGTATTACGAAACCGTCCCTGCCAAGTGCCGAGCGCTCTGAACATGAATGCGATGAACCTGAACCGATATTGGCTGCTACTCCTCGCGCCCATGGTGCTGAGCGCGCGCCCCTCGCTGGCCGAAGCGTCCACTGATGACTGTCAGCTCAACCTGAGCCAGCCCGTGCTGGATTACGGGTTGATGAACCGGGCGATTCGTCCCGATTCCGCCCCGGAGCGCAACCTGGGCCAACGTCAGTTGAGCTTGAACCTGAGTTGTTCACAGCCCATCGACATGAGCCTGTTTTATCGCGCGACGGCGGCGACGGTTGAACGCTTTCAATTTGCCGAACGCGGCAGTTATCAGCTACGTATCCGTGACGCGGTACTCGATGGCCAATCGGTCGATATCGGATTGATTGCCGGTGCCGGCCAGCCACCCAAGGAAACGGCGTCGAACCTGATCTGGCGACCGGGGCATGGCGTTGTTCCCATGCAAACCGGTGCGGTATTACAAGGGCGCCGTTTCTCGGCACAGCTTGAGCTCAGCGCCTGGGTTCAAGAGCAAGGCATGCAGGTGCGTGACGCGGTCACCTGGGAAACCTCCGGGGCGTTCGATGCCGTCGCTGCCGGGCGCACCCGAGAGGCGACCTTGCGTGCCCGTTTCGCCCCGGCAGCCTGCGAGCCCATGCTGTCCAACGGCGGTGTGGTCGACTTCGGCATCTTGTCCAAAAACCAGCTCAACGCCGACAAAAGCACACGCCTGCCGGCGAGGTCCCTGACCCTGAGAGTTGCTTGCGATGCGCCCACTTCATTCGCCCTGATCATGCAAGACAACCGCTCAGGCTCGGCCACGGTCAACAGCGACATTTACTACGGCCTGGGAACGGACAGCCGCCAAAACAAGATCGGCCTGTATTCACTGAGCGTCGACCCGGCCTCCTCGAGTGCCGACGGCTTCGCGCGCCTCTATCGAACCGACTCCACCACCCGCGGCGTGGCCTGGAGCACCGCCAATGCCAACCCGGTCCCCCTCGGCAAAACCAGTTACCTGGGCTTTACCGACAGCCCCGGCAGCAACGCCGGCCCGGTGCTGATCCAGAACCTCAGCAGCACCGTGACCGTCGATGCCGTCATCGCCCCCGCCAACAGCCTGGATTTGAGCAGCTCCATCGACCTCGATGGGGCTGGGACGATCGAGATTGTTTACCTGTGACATCCAACCCGATCCCGCTGAATCCAGGGCGCGCTTGAGCACCTCGGTCAGTGAGGACGACAACCGTAGAAGTGAGTAAAAAAATGCTTAAAAAATACTGTGCAGCACTTTCCGCCACCACGCTGATCAGCCTTGCGCCTTACGCGCTGGCAGCGTCCAGCACTGATTTGACCGTCACCGGCAGCATCACTCCGGGTGCTTGCACGCCGACCCTGTCCAACGGTGGTGTCGTGGATCACGGAAAGACTTCGGCGAAAGATCTAAATCCGGACCGCAATACAAACCTGCCAAGAGAAACGCTGCAATTGTCGATCAATTGCGATGCTGAGCAGCCGATCAAATTGCGCGTCATCGATAACCGGCCTGGCACGTCGAGCGACAGCACCCGCTTCGGTCTGGGCTTCATCAATGGCAATCAGAAGCTCGGGGGGTTTTACATAAGAATGGCTAATCCGCTGGCAGACGGCGTGGCAGCATCGACCCTGGCCTCTTACGATGGCGGCGCAACGTGGGTGCCTAACAAATGGATGGACCCTGAGTTTTCCCTTCTCTCGGTCGGCTCCATCAGCGACACCACCACCCCGATAGCGGTCAAGGACGTGACGATGGACCTTGAAGTGTCCACCGCGATTGCCCGCGCCGACAGCCTGGACCTGACCGACGAAGTCGCTATCGACGGTTCGATCACCCTGGAAGTCGGCTACCTGTAACGCCTTCGCCAGCCTTGCCCGGGGTCATGCTTCGGGCAAGGGTTGATTGATTCTGCCAACCTTCCAAAGCGAACCTTTGCCCCATGAAAATAATCGCCCATGCTCTGACGATGGCGTTTTTCGTCGCGACTTCGCCACTGATACTCGCCGCCTCGTCGGCGGATCTGAGCGTTAAAGGAATCATCACCCCGCGAGCCTGCACATTGAGTCTGTCCAACAGCGGCCTCGTCGATTTCGGTAAAATCCCCCGGCAGAACCTGAGCGTCAACAAGCGAACGCGACTGCGCGACCAGACGCTAGACCTCGGCATCCAGTGCAATGCCCCGACACGTTTTGCCTTGCTCATGCGTGACAACCGCGACGGCTCGGCCATCGTCAACAGCGAGATTTATTACGGCCTGAACCTCGACCGCAGCAGCAACAAAATCGGCCTGTATTCGCTGCACTTCGAGCCAGCCAACACGGTGGTGGACGATCTGTCGCAAGTCTTCAGAACCGACTCCACCACCGGCGGCGTGGCCTGGAGCCCGTCGAACAGCCGCCCGATTCCAATTGGCGCGAGAAGTTACCTGGGGTTTACCGACGTGGCCGGCAGCAGCGCCGGCCCGATTGCCATTCAGAACCTGACGAGCCAGGTGACCGTCGAAACCGTCATCTCGCCCACCGCCGAGCTGGACCTCAGCGCGGAGGTGCTACTCGACGGCGCGGCGTCACTGGAGATTGTTTACTTGTAGTTCAGACCTTTTCGCTGACCACCTGCACATACAACGAACGCCCAGCGCCAAGGCCGGCGAGGATGGCGCCGAGACCGATCACCGCGAAGATCCAGCCCACAGCGTTCCAGCCGCCGGTCCAGTCATGCACGATGCCGACCGCGAACGGCCCCATCGACGCCAGGGTGTAACCGAAACCCTGGGCCATGCTCGACAGGTTGGCCGCGACGTGCGAGTCCCTCGAACGCAGCACGATCAGGGTCAACGCCAGGCTGAACGTGGCACCCTGCCCCAGGCCGAGCAGAATCGCCCAGCCCCACAGTCCTTCGATGGGCGCGTAGAGGCAACCGAACAAGCCGCCGAGGGTCAGCGCCATAACGATCACAATCGCCAGTCGTTGATCCTTGCCGCGTGTCGCCAGCCACGGTGCGGCCAATGAACTGGCCAATTGAATAATCACCGAACCCGAGAGCACCAGGCCGGCCTGGGTCGGCGTCAGGCCACGCCCAATCAAAATCGATGGCAGCCAGCCGAACACGATGTACGCCAGTGATGATTGCAGGCCCATGTACAAGGTGACTTGCCAGGCCAGCGGGTCCCGCAGCAGACCGCGAACCCGGTAAGCCACGTTATGCGCGCCGTGTTTCTGACCGACTTGCGGCAACCAGAAAATCGCCGCCACTAGCGCCGGGAGCACCCAGAAGCCCAGGCCCATCGTCCAGCTTTTGTCGAAATGTTCGCTCAACGGCACCGTTGCGCCTGCCGCCATCGCCGCGCCCAGACACAGCGCCATGGTGTAGACGCCGGTCATGGTGCCCGCGTGTTTGGCGAAGTCGCGCTTGACGATGCCCGGTAACAAAACGCCGATCACACCGATGCTCGCGCCGGCCAGTACGCTGCCGGCAAACAGGCCGATTTCACCGAACGAACTGCGCAGGATGATCCCGCCCGCCAAGGTCAGCAGAATGCCCAACACCACCCGCTCGGCCCCGAAACGCCTCGCCAGGATCGGCGCCAACGGCGCAAACAGACCGAGGCAAAGCACCGGTAACGTCGTCAGCAGACCGGCCTGCGCAGCGGACAAGCCGAGCGACTTCGAGACCTCGCTGAGCATCGGCGCCATGCTCGACAAGGCCGGTCGCAGGTTCAATGCCACCAGAATCAGGCCAAGCAACAACAGCCATGGACGACGCAAAATCGGCTGACTGTGCTGGACCGCTTCGTCATCGGCCTCGGCATCGATCAGCAGCTCTTCGAGCTCCGCCGTGCGCTTGGGTTGGGTGATGTTGCGGTTGTCGCTGGACATGGAATTCTCGGTTTCAAGGTTCATTGATCAACTGCCTCGACAGGGCTTTCGCCCGTTCCGGGTCGCGTTGCTCGACCGCATCGAGCAGTTCGATGTGCAGGTCGAACACCTCTTGGCGCCGGGGGGTAATGTTCAGGGTCTGGCGCAGTTGTGCGCCAACGAGGCTGGAGAAGTAGCGATACAACTCGCTGAGTGCCGGGTTGTGCGCGGCATCCACCAAGCGGCGGTGGAACACCAGGTCGCAGGCGATGTAGCTGTCGAGGTCGCCGTGATAATGGCTGCCGCTGACGCCGAGCGCTTCACGCAACGCCACCAGGTCTTCATCGGTTCGCCGCATGGCCGCGAGGCCAATCGCCTCAACTTCCAGAATGTGTCGGGTCTCACGGGCCTGCTCGTGGGTGCAACGGGAGAGCGCCTTCAGGGTGTCCAGAGGGTCGACCACCGCGCGCACATAGCTGCCGTCGCCCTGGCGGATTTCAATCAAGCCGGAAAAGGCCAACACGCGCATGGCTTCGCGCACCGTGTTGCGGCTGATGCCGAGCTCGGCAGACAGCTCGGGCTCGGTGGGCAGGCGCTGGCCGACGGTCCAGACCCCTTTTGCGATGCGCAGGCGTAATTGCTCCAGGGCCTGATCGACCAGGGAACGCTTAATGAGTGGTGAAATTTCTGACATAGGACTCGCCCTTTCATCCAATCATAGGATGAATTTTCTGACATCTTAGTCAGGTCGGTACACGAGGACAACCTTTTGTAGCAGCTGCCGAGGCACGAGGCTGCGTTGCGTGTCCGCAGGACCGCCGCTTGGGGGCCGCTGAGCAGCCCAAAGCAGCCTCGTGCCTCGGCAGCTGCTACATAAAGCGGGGTTTGTCGCCGGAGAAGTTATTTGCAGGCGAAAAAAAACCCTTCACGGATAACCGTGAAGGGTTTTTAGTGCCCGGGGCTCAGGCTTCGGTCTTGGCGGCTGCAGCTTTTTCAGCAGCGGCTTTGATCGTGGCCTGCAACGAACCGTCGGCAGCCATTTCAGTCATGATGTCGCTACCGCCGACCAGTTCACCACCAACCCACAATTGTGGAAAGGTTGGCCAGTTGGCGTACTTTGGCAGGTTGGCGCGGATTTCCGGGTTCTGCAGGATGTCCACGTACGCAAATTTCTCGCCACACGCCATCACGGCCTGCGCGGCTTTCGCGGAGAAGCCGCACTGCGGGGCATTCGGCGAGCCTTTCATGTAAAGCAGAATGGTGTTGTTAGCAATCTGCTCTTTAATCGTTTCGATGATATCCATGGAGCACCTCGGCTGAACTTTCCGACTCAAGGGTCGGCACGGTGGCGCATTGTAACGGAAACCCGAGCGCCATGCTCGGTCTCCCCGACAGACTCGATCAAGCCGCTGCCACCGTGACCGGTACGCCATTGAGCGCTGCGTTTCCGGACAACTCGTCGAGCTGACATTCATCGGTCAGGTCGTTGGCACTGGAACCCGGCTGACCACTGGCAATCGTCATCTGCACGCCAGGCCGTGCATGGCCCCAACCATGAGGAAGGCTGACCACCCCTTTCATCATATCCAGGCTGCCCAGCACTTCAACTTCGATCACCCCGACCCGCGAGCTGACTCGTACGCGCTGCCCATCGTTGAGCCCCCGGCTGGCCAGGTCATCCGGGTGCATCAGCAATTGATGACGGGGCTTGCCCTTCACCAGCCGGTGATAATTGTGCATCCACGAATTATTGCTGCGTACGTGACGGCGGCCGATCATCAACAACTCATCGGCATCCGGAGCCTGCAACGCCGCGAAGCGCTTCAGGTCAGCGAGTATCGGCGCAGGTGCGGCCTGGATTCGCTGGTTGGCCGTTTTCAGCCGTGGCCCGAGGTTGGATTTCAATGCCCCCAGGTCAACGCCATGGGGATGATCAAACAGGGTCGCCACGGACAACTTGTGTTCCGACGCATCGCCATACGCGCCCATGCGCAGACCACGGTCGATCATCTGCGCCGGGGCGATGGTCGGTTTCAGTTCCTTGCCGGTCCTGGCCGCAAAGGCCTTGGCCAGGCCGACAAAAATTTCCCAGTCGTGCAGCGCGCCTTCCGGTTTGGCCAGGATCGCGCGGTTGAAACGACTGACGTTGCGCACCGCGAACATGTTGAACGTGGTGTCGTAGTGATCGTTTTCCAGGGCCGAGGTGGACGGCAGGATCAGGTCGGCATAGCGCGTGGTTTCATTGATGTACAGGTCAACACTGACCATGAATTCCAGGCCGTCCAGCGCCTGCTCCAGTTGCCGGCCGTTGGGGGTCGACAACACCGGGTTGCCGGCGACGGTGATCAGGGCGCGGACCTGCCCTTCGCCTTCGGTGAGCATCTCTTCGGCCAGCGCCGACACCGGCAGCTCACCCGCGTACTCAGGGCGCCCGGAGACGCGACTCTGCCACAGGTTGAAATGCCCGCCCGAGGTGGAGGCCACCAGGTCCACCGCCGGCTCGGTGCACAGCGCACCGCCCACGCGGTCGAGGTTGCCGGTGACCAGGTTGATCAACTGCACGACCCAGTGGCACAACGTGCCGAACGCCTGGGTCGAAACGCCCATGCGCCCGTAGCAGACGGCCGTCGGTGCGGCCGCGAAGTCCCGCGCCAGTTGACGGATCTGCTCGGCCGGCACCGCGCACAGCGGGCTCATGGCCTCGGCGGTGAAACCTGCGACCGCCTCACGCACCTCGTCCAGACCGTCCACCGGCAAATGACTGTCGCGGGTCAGGCCTTCGTCGAACAGCGTGTTGAGCAGACCGAACAACAGCGCCGCATCGCCACCGGGGCGTACGAACAGATGCTGATCGGCAATCGCCGCCGTTTCGCTGCGACGCGGATCGACCACCACCACTTTGCCGCCCCGGGCCTGAATCGCCTTCAGGCGCTTTTCCACATCCGGCACAGTCATGATGCTGCCATTGGAGGCCAGTGGATTGCCGCCCAGGATCAGCATGAAGTCGGTGTGATCGATGTCCGGGATCGGCAACAGCAAACCGTGGCCATACATCAAGTGGCTGGTCAGGTGATGAGGTAACTGATCGACTGACGTCGCGGAAAACCGGTTGCGGGTTTTCAGCAGGCCGAGAAAGTAATTGCTGTGAGTCATCAGCCCGTAGTTGTGGACGCTGGGGTTGCCTTGATAGACCGCCACCGCATTCTGCCCGTGCCGTTCCTGAATTGTCGCCAGGCGTTCGGCGACAAGGCTGAAAGCGTCTTCCCATTCGATGGGCTGCCATTCGCTGCCGACCCGCCGCATCGGCTGGTGCAGGCGATCCGGGTCGTTCTGAATATCCTGCAGGGCGACGGCCTTGGGGCAGATATGCCCACGGCTGAAAGTGTCCTGAGCATCGCCCTTGATCGAGGTGATGCTGACGTTGCCGTCGACTTCGGTGGTTTCGATGGTCAGGCCGCAGATGGCTTCACACAGGTGGCAGGCACGGTGATGGAGAGTCTTGGTCATGGCCAGTCTCTGTCTTGTTCTGGGCGGGCAATGGCAGCCGCGGGAACAAAACTATGGCGCGTGCACCTGCGCTGCGCCAGCGACGTTCGTCTTGTGAATTGGCGACCATCAGGCCCGCCGATAGCCGCTCGGGATCAGTTCGGCGGTAACCTGGGTGGCGCCTGCAACTGGATCTCCTGGATGGTCTCGATCTGCTCGTGCGCCACATGCACGCCGGTGAGTTCGCCGATCAGCCGCCAGTGCTCGTCGAGCCCGGCACTGATGGTTGCCATGCGGTCGATCATGCGACGGCCTGCGGCCCTGGTGACTTCGTCATGACTGCGCAACAACTCGAAGGACATCGAGGTCATGGAGGCAGTGAGGTGCGTCAGTGAGCGGGCCGTGAGGCCAAGTAATTCCATCAATTGCTGTTCTTTCGATTCCATTGCGAATGGCTTCCTGCGTCGCTCGTGAATTAGTTATAACCCAGCACTTTGCATTAGCAAATGTTTCCGACGAGGCACATTGCCATCCCAGGTCTCGAATGCCGGGTCAGAAACCGACTGCCACGGCGCCATCCCCGCTTGCTTGATTGCAAAGCCCAGGGAGCCCGGTGTACAAATGACGGGCTGCTGGTCGGGACACTGGCTTGAAAGACGCTTATACCAAAAGTCTGTTTCGATGCTGAACACCCCTAAAAACTTTAGCCCTATTGGTAAGACGCGACATTTAATTATAAGATCGCGCCTTGCCCTATTTCGTCGCCCCGTGCGGCTTACGCCGCAGGTCTCGCCCGTTGTTCCGTTAAACAAGGCTTTGAGCATCTGCGGTTTGTAGCAAAAAGGTAGTCAATGATGAGCGCAAGGCACTTTCTCTCCCTGATGGATTGCACGCCCGAAGAGCTGGTCAGCGTGATCCGTCGAGGCGTTGAGCTCAAGGACCTGCGTAACCGCGGTGTACTGTTCGAGCCCCTGAAAAACCGCGTGCTCGGGATGATTTTCGAAAAATCCTCGACCCGCACCCGAATCTCGTTCGAAGCCGGCATGATCCAGCTCGGCGGCCAGGCGATCTTCCTGTCCCCGCGCGACACGCAATTGGGCCGTGGCGAACCGATCGGCGACTGCGCCATCGTGATGTCGAGCATGCTCGACGCCGTGATGATCCGTACCTTTGCCCACAGTACCCTGACCGAATTCGCGGCCAACTCCCGCGTGCCGGTGATCAACGGCCTGTCCGATGACCTGCATCCGTGCCAGTTGCTGGCCGACATGCAGACCTTCCTTGAGCACCGCGGCTCCATTCAAGGCAAGACCGTCGCCTGGATCGGCGACGGCAACAACATGTGCAACAGCTATATAGAAGCAGCGATCCAGTTCGACTTCCAGTTGCGCATTGCCTGCCCGGAAGGCTACGAGCCTAACCCTGAATTCGTGGCCAAGGCCGGCGACCGCGTGACCATCGTGCGCGATCCGAAGGACGCCGTACGCGGCGCTCACCTGGTGAGCACCGATGTCTGGACCTCCATGGGCCAGGAAGAAGAAACCGCCAAACGCCTGCAGTTGTTCGCCCCCTACCAGGTCAATCGTGCGTTGCTCGATTCGGCTGCCGACGACGTGCTGTTCATGCACTGCCTGCCTGCTCACCGTGGCGAGGAAATCAGCGTCGACCTGCTCGACGACAAGCGTTCCGTCGCGTGGGATCAAGCCGAAAACCGGCTTCACGCCCAGAAAGCCTTGCTCGAATTTCTGGTAGAGCCGGCGTATCACCACGCATGAGCCAGCCATTACTGCTGAACCTGCGCAACCTCGCCTGCGGCTATCAAGACCAGCGGGTCGTGCAGAACCTCAACCTGCATCTGAACGCCGGCGACATCGGTTGCCTGCTTGGGTCTTCGGGTTGCGGCAAGACCACCACCCTGCGCGCCATTGCCGGTTTCGAGCCGGTGCACGAAGGAGAGATCACGCTCGCGGGCGAGACCATCTCCCGCGCCGGCTTCACCCTCGCACCGGAGAAACGCCGGATCGGCATGGTGTTCCAGGACTACGCGCTGTTTCCACATTTAAGCGTGGCCGAGAACATCGCCTTCGGGATCCGCAAGCATCCAGACAAGGATCGCGTCACCGAAGAGCTGCTCGAACTGGTCAACCTGAAAAACCTTGGCAAGCGCTTCCCGCACGAACTGTCCGGCGGTCAGCAACAACGGGTTGCCCTGGCCCGCGCCCTGGCGCCGGAACCGCAACTGCTGTTGCTCGACGAACCCTTCTCCAACCTCGACGGCGAACTGCGGCGCAAGCTCAGCCATGAAGTGCGCGACATCCTCAAGGCCCGTGGCACCAGTGCGATTCTGGTGACCCACGACCAGGAAGAAGCCTTCGCAGTCAGTGATCATGTCGGGGTGTTCAAGGAAGGTCGCCTGGAACAGTGGGACACGCCCTACAACCTCTATCACGAACCGCTGACGCCCTTCGTGGCCAGTTTCATCGGTCAGGGTTACTTCATTCGCGGCCAGCTCAACAGCCCGGAATCGGTACAGACCGAGCTCGGTGAATTGCGTGGCAATCGTGCCTACACCTGGCCAATCGGCGGTGCCGTGGACGTGCTGCTGCGTCCGGACGACATCGTTTACGCGCCGGACAGCGCCTTGAAGGCGCGAATTGTCGGCAAGTCGTTCCAGGGGGCCTCGACGCTGTATCGCTTGCAGATGCCGACCGGTGCACAGCTGGAGTCGATCTTCCCGAGTCATGTCGATCAGCAGATTGGCGCGGAAGTCGGCATTCGGGTGGCGGCTGAACATCTGGTGTTGTTCCAGGCGTCCGGCAGCACGGCGGCGCAGATTTCGGCAGTGGAATCCGGTGTGCGGCGGTATAGCACGGCTCTTTGAACACCGAAGATCCCTGTGGGAGCGAGCCTGCTCGCGATAGCGCTGGGTCATTCAACATCACTGTTGAATGTGAGACCGCTATCGCGAGCAGGCTCGCTCCTACAGTGGGTTTGGGGTTAGCCCAGGGTTAGTGTTCCGCTCGCCACCAGCGTGGCATTACCGCCAATCTTCACCCGATCCCCCTCCAGCCGGCAGAACAACGCCCCGCCTCGCTTTGAACACTGATACGCCATCAGGCTCGACTTGCCCAGACGCTTCGACCAGTAAGGAATCAGACTGCAATGGGTGGACCCCGTCACCGGGTCTTCGTTGATGCCAATCGCCGGCGCGAAATAACGGGACACGAAGTCGTGCTGGCTGCCCCGTGCCGTCACGATGGCGCCCAGCCAAGGCAGTTTCGCCAAGGCAACCATGTCCGGCTGACATTCGAGCACCGCTTGCTCGGACTCCAGCACTACGAACAATTCATTCGAACCCAGCACATCGACCGCTTCGACTCCCAGAGCGCGCTCGACATCCAGCGTCACGCCCACTTCCGAAGGCTCGATCGCCGGAAAATCCAGCCATAGACGATCACCCTCTCGACTCACGCTCAATGGCCCGGATTTGCAAAGGAAGTCCAGCCGCTCGACCGGCTCTTTATAGATCTCGAACAGCACGTAAGCAGTGGCCAGCGTCGCATGGCCACACAACGGCACCTCGGTGGTCGGGGTAAACCAGCGAATGTGCCAGGCCTGCCCTTCACGCACCACGAACGCGGTTTCGGCGAGGTTGTGTTCGGCGGCGATCTTCTGCATCAGCTCGTCGGCGAGCCAGGCATCGAGCCGATAAACCATCGCCGGGTTGCCGCCAAACGGCCGGTCACTGAATGCATCAACCTGATGAAACGCCAACTGCATAACCTTCTCCCTGATTCAGGCGCGGCCGATATCGGCGAATTTCGCCTGGGTATGTTCGGCGAGCACGGACGGTGCCAGTTCCACTTCCAGGCCACGACGGCCGGCACTGACGAAAATGTTCGCGAAGGGTTGGGCCGAGCTGTCGATAAAGGTGCGCAAGCGCTTCTTCTGTCCCAGCGGGCTGATGCCACCCAACAGATAACCGGTTGATCGCTGAGCGGCGGCGGGGTCGGCCATTTCGACTTTTTTCACCCCGGCAGCGTGGGCCAGAGCCTTCAGGTCCAGCGTTCCGACGACTGGCACCACGGCTACCAGCAATTCACCCTTTTCACTGGCGGCCAGCAAGGTCTTGAACACCTGCGCAGGGTCCAGGCCCAGTTTTTCCGCCGCCTCCAAACCATAGGACGCTGCCTTGGGGTCGTGTTCGTAACTGTGCACGCGATGTTCGGCTCGAACTTTTTTCAACAAATCCAACGCGGGGGTCATGGCAGCTCCAGACTGGCGGCAGTAAAAAATCCTGCGTTCGATTCTAGGTTATTGATTCATAAAAGGCTCTACGGCGGCCCTGTTTCAAAGGCCATCAGGCGCTTTTTACCGTCCGTCCGCGCGCGAGTTACCGCGTGAACAATACGATCATTCACATGACTAATAGTTGATTTGTGACCATCTGTTCACTTTCGACCTTTGACAGCAGTGTTTCTTGTCTATATTTTTTCGAATCTGAATACTGCACGAACGTCTCAATGCAACACCCGGCTGCAAGCCGAGAACAGGATGGGGATCCTGCCTCGGTGAAAATCGCGCTTCGTTCGGGAAGGACAAAGCGTCAGACAACAACAAGAACCGAGGTTTGAATGACAACTGCTTTACAACAACCATCGCTCTCGAGCCAATGCATGGCCGAGTTCCTGGGGACCGCGCTGCTTATATTTTTTGGTACGGGTTGCGTCGCCGCGCTCAAGGTCGCGGGTGCCAGCTTTGGCCTGTGGGAAATCAGCATCATTTGGGGTGTCGGCGTGAGCATGGCGATCTACCTGACCGCTGGGGTTTCCGGGGCCCATCTCAATCCGGCCGTCAGCATCGCCCTGAGCATTTTTGCGGACTTCGAAAAGCGCAAACTGCCGTTCTACATCTTCGCCCAAGTGGCGGGCGCTTTCTGCGGGGCCTTGTTGGTCTACACGTTGTACAGCGCCCTATTCTTCGATTTCGAACAAACTCACCATATGGTTCGTGGCACCGAGGCCAGCCTCGAACTGGCGTCGGTCTTCTCTACCTTCCCCAACCCTGCCCTGTCCACGGCCCAGGCGTTCCTGGTTGAAGTGATCATCACCGCGATCCTGATGGGCGTGATCATGTCCCTGACCGATGACAACAATGGCTTGCCCAACGGGCCGATGGCACCGCTGCTGATCGGCCTGCTGATTGCAGTGATTGGCAGCTCGATGGGCCCGCTTACCGGGTTTGCCATGAACCCGGCCCGTGATTTCGGCCCCAAGCTGATGACTTTCTTTGCTGGCTGGGGTGAAATTTCCCTCACCGGCGGACGTGATATCCCGTACTTCCTGATTCCGATTTTTGCACCGATTGTCGGTGCCTGCCTCGGCGCCGCTGCCTATCGTGGGCTGATTGCCCGCCATCTGCCCAACGCCGTTACTGCTACAAAGGATGTATCACCGGCCATTGACGGCAAACCAAGAACTTCTTGATACCGTAGGCGCGTGATCCTGCCCATTTGGTCCCGCGCCTGACCTCACTCCCTTATTTCGTCCAAGGCAATCGACATGACCGACATTCAGAATAAGAACTACATCATTGCCCTCGACCAGGGTACGACCAGCTCTCGCGCGATCATTTTCGACCGCGACGCGAACGTGGTCTGCACCGCCCAACGCGAATTCGCCCAGCATTACCCGCAAGCCGGCTGGGTCGAACACGACCCGATGGAAATCTTCGCCACCCAAAGCGCCGTGATGGTCGAGGCCCTGGCACAAGCCGGCCTGCATCACGACCAGGTCGCCGCCATCGGCATCACCAACCAGCGTGAAACCACGGTGGTCTGGGACAAAACCACCGGCCGCCCGATCTATAACGCGATCGTCTGGCAGTGCCGCCGTAGCACCGAGATCTGCCAGCAACTCAAGCGTGACGGCCACGAGCAATACATCAGCGATACCACCGGCCTGGTGACCGATCCGTACTTCTCCGGCACCAAGCTCAAGTGGATCCTCGACAACGTCGAAGGCAGCCGTGAGCGCGCGCGCAAAGGTGAGCTGCTGTTCGGCACCGTCGACAGCTGGCTGATCTGGAAATTTACCGGCGGCAAGGTGCACGTCACCGACTACACCAACGCCTCGCGCACCATGCTCTTCAACATCCACACGCTGGAGTGGGATGCGAAGATGCTGGACGTGCTGGATATCCCGCGCGAGATGTTGCCGGAAGTTAAGTCCTCGTCCGAAATCTACGGCCACACCAAGAGCGGCATCGCCATCGGCGGCATCGCGGGTGACCAGCAAGCGGCCCTGTTCGGCCAGATGTGCGTCGAGCCAGGCCAGGCGAAAAACACCTACGGTACTGGCTGCTTCCTGCTGATGAACACCGGCGACAAAGCCGTGAAGTCCCAGCACGGCATGCTGACCACCATCGCGTGCGGCCCGCGTGGCGAAGTGGCTTACGCGCTGGAGGGCGCGGTGTTCAATGGCGGCTCCACCGTTCAGTGGTTGCGTGACGAACTGAAGATCATCAACGACGCCCACGACACCGAATACTTCGCCAACAAGGTCAAGGACAGCAACGGCGTGTACCTGGTACCGGCCTTCACCGGCCTGGGCGCTCCGTACTGGGACCCGTATGCCCGCGGCGCGCTGTTTGGCCTGACCCGTGGCGTACGCGTAGATCACATCATTCGCGCGGCGCTGGAGTCGATTGCCTATCAGACCCGCGATGTTCTCGACGCCATGCAACAGGATTCCGGCGAACGCCTCAAAGCCCTGCGCGTGGATGGCGGTGCTGTCGCCAACAACTTCCTGATGCAGTTCCAGGCCGACATCCTCGGCACACAGGTCGAGCGCCCGAAAATGCGCGAGACCACCGCATTGGGTGCGGCTTACCTGGCCGGCCTGGCGTGCGGCTTCTGGGGCAGCCTGGAAGAGTTGCGCGGCAAAGCGGTGATCGAACGCGAGTTCGAGCCGACCCTGGACGAAGCCGCGAAGGAAAAACTCTACGCCGGCTGGAAAAAAGCCGTCAGCCGCACCCGCGACTGGGAACCGCATGAAGGTGCTGAATAAGCCAACGGCAGGATCGGTTTAGGTTCTAACTGGCAGGGAGCAGATTCCTGCGGCATCATGGGCAAATTTTGCACGGCAGCCCAAAGGAAGCCCCATGAATCTGCCTCCCCGTCAGCAGCAAATCCTCGAGCTGGTTCGCGAACGCGGCTATGTCAGCATCGAGGAAATGGCCACGCTGTTCGTCGTCACACCGCAAACCATCCGCCGCGATATCAATCAGCTCGCGGAAGCCAATTTACTGCGGCGCTACCACGGCGGCGCAGCCTATGATTCCAGCGTCGAAAACACCGCCTACGCCATGCGCGCCGACCAGATGCGCGATGAAAAACAGCGTATCGGCGAAGCCATTGCGGCACAGATTCCCGACCACGCTTCGTTGTTCATCAATATCGGCACCACGACCGAATCGATTGCCCGCGCACTGCTTAATCACAACCACCTGAAGATCATCACCAACAACCTGCATGTGGCCTCGATGCTCAGCGCCAAAGACGACTTCGACGTTCTGCTGACCGGTGGCAATGTGCGGCGTGACGGTGGCGTGGTCGGTCAGGCCAGTGTCGATTTCATCAACCAGTTCAAGGTCGACTTCGCCCTGGTCGGCATCAGCGGCATTGATGAAGACGGCAGCCTGCTGGATTTCGATTATCAGGAGGTCCGGGTGTCACAGGCGATCATCGCCAATGCCCGGCAGGTGATCCTGGCGGCGGACTCCAGCAAATTCGGGCGCAACGCCATGATTCGCCTGGGGCCGATCAGCCTGATCGATTGTCTGGTGACTGATCAGCAGCCGGTGCCGGCGTTGGCGCAGTTGTTGAGTCAGCACAAGATTCGGCTCGAAGTGGTTTAAGCCCTCTCCCACCCAGCGAGCTTCCCCTGTGGCGAGGGAGCTTGCTCCCGCTCGGCTGCGCAGCAGACGCAAACCTCACGACCCTGTTATTCCTGAACGACCTCGATTGCCGGTTTTAGGGCCGCTTCGCAGCCCAGCGGGAGCAAGCTCCCTCGCCACAAAAACCGCGACCAGCATCATTAATGTTCGATAATTTTCCTTTAGCCGTCCTTCGATGAGTTTTTTCAATCAAAGCTGACTGGCTGCGCGCTTCTTTATGGGCTAAGATTTTCGCATATGAACATTCATGTTCGAAATCAAATACAGAAAGCCAAAAACGCCTGAGGCCTGCCGATGCCCACTTCTACCCTGCCCACGCCCCCTCTCGCTGAGGTCTACGACATCGCCGTCATTGGTGGCGGGATCAATGGCGTCGGGATCGCAGCAGATGCTGCCGGTCGCGGTTTGTCGGTGTTCCTTTGCGAAAAAGACGACCTTGCCAGCCACACCTCTTCGGCCAGCAGCAAGCTGATCCACGGCGGCCTGCGCTACCTCGAACATTACGAATTCCGTCTGGTGCGCGAAGCACTCGCCGAACGCGAAGTGCTGTTGGCCAAGGCACCGCACATCGTCAAGCAAATGCGCTTCGTATTGCCGCACCGCCCACACCTGCGACCGGCCTGGATGATTCGTGCCGGGCTGTTCCTCTATGACAACCTCGGCAAACGGGAAAAACTCGAAGGTTCGAAAAGCCTGAAGTTCGGTCCCGACAGCCCACTGAAAAGTGAAATTACCAAAGGCTTCGAATATTCCGATTGCTGGGTCGACGATGCGCGACTGGTGGTACTGAACGCCATGGCGGCTCGCGAGAACGGTGCTCACGTTCACACCCAGACCCGTTGCGTCAGCGCGCGTCGCACCAAGGGGCTTTGGCACCTGCACCTGGAACGTGCCGATGGCAGTCTGTTTTCGATTCGCGCCAAGGCGCTGGTGAATGCGGCCGGCCCCTGGGTCGCCAAGTTCATCCGCGACGACCTGAAAATGGAATCGCCCTACGGCATTCGCCTGATCCAGGGCAGCCACCTGATCGTGCCGAAACTGTACGAAGGCGAACACGCGCACATCCTGCAAAACGAAGATCAGCGCATCGTCTTCACCATTCCGTACCTGAACCACTTCACTCTGATCGGCACCACCGACCGCGAATACACCGGCGATCCGGCGGCAGTTGCGATCACCGAAGGCGAAACCGATTACCTGCTGAAAGTGGTCAACAGCCACTTCAAGAAGCAAATCAGCCGCGACGATATCCTGCACAGCTATTCCGGCGTTCGGCCGCTGTGCAACGACGAATCCGACAACCCGTCCGCCGTCACCCGCGACTACACCCTGGCGCTGTCCGGCACCGGTGAAGATGCGCCGCTGCTGTCCGTGTTCGGCGGCAAGTTGACCACCTACCGTAAACTGGCCGAGTCCGCACTGGCGCAACTGGCGCCGTACTTCAAGCACATCAAGCCAAGTTGGACCGCCACGGCGACCCTGCCGGGGGGCGAGGACATGACCACACCACAAGCGCTGAGCTCGCGGATTCGCGACCAGTTCGACTGGGTGCCGACCGAAATTGCGCGCCGTTGGGCCACCACGTACGGCAGCCGCACCTGGCGCATGCTTGAAGGTGTACAGAACCTCAGCGACATGGGCGAACACATTGGCGGCGGACTCTACACCCGCGAAGTCGATTACCTGTGCAGTGAAGAGTGGGCCACCACGGCGCACGACATTCTGTGGCGCCGCAGCAAACTCGGGCTGTTCACCACCCCGGGGGAACAACAGAAGCTGGCGGATTACTTGAGCAAGGTTGAGCATAACCGTCGCAAGATCGAAGCGGCCTGATCGTTACTCCCGCTAACACTAAGCCCCTGAATCTCACGATTCAGGGGCTTTTTGCATTTTGGCGAACACCCAAAGCCCTCTGCAGGAGCGAGCCTGCTCGCGATGGCGGTGTGTCAGTCGAATAATTGTTCTCTGACACAC
>NZ_RWIN01000143.1 GCF_009761815.1 Pseudomonas sp. PB120 | reverse complement strand
CGAGGCACGAGGCTGCGTCAGGCTGCGCAGCGGCCCCCAGAGGGCGGTCCTGCGGACACGCAACGCAGCCTCGTGCCTCGGCAGCTGCTACAGGGGAATTGCGTCGAGCTATGGAAAATAAGTTTTTTTTCCGGGAATAAAAACCGGCGATTCACAGTTACAAGGGTGGGACAGTGCGGAAAACACCATGAAGCGATTTGAGGAACTGTTTGCGCCCCATCTGGACGCGGCCTACAACCTCGCGCGCTGGCTCACGGGCAATGACAGCGCCGCGCGCGATGTCGTGCAGGAAAGTGCGCTGCGCGCCTTTCGGTTCCTGCACCGTTTTGCCGACGGCAACGCCAAGGCCTGGTTCCTGACCATCGTGCGCAACGAAAGCTACACCTGGCTCAAGGCCTCGGCCGGGCGCCACTGGGTCGCGATCGGCGACGACATCAGCGAAGACGACGGGGCCCTGAGCCACAGCCAGACCCCGGAATTGCTGGCCATTCACACCGAAAATGCGGCGCTGATCCAGCAAGCCCTGAGCGCTCTGCCGCCGGCGTTCCGTGAGGTGATTGTGCTCAAGGAACTCGAAGACATGCCCTACAAGGACATCGCCCTGGTGGTCGACATACCCATCGGCACCGTCATGTCGAGGCTCGCCCGGGCCCGCGCCATGCTCAAGCTCGAACTACTGAAGTTGCACGATCATGAATGAACTTGACTGCACGGTTTGCCAGACGCTGATGCACGGCTATCTGGACAAGGAACTTGATCCTGCGATGACTGCGAAAGTGGCCGCGCATGTCGCTGGGTGCGCCGAGTGCGCGCGGTCGCATGAGCAGGCGAAGCTGTTGGTCACCGGAGTGAAGCGCCATGCGCCGTATTTCGCGGCCCCTGCGTCGCTGACGGCCAGTCTGCGCGCCATCGAACCCCCATCGAAATCCCGCGCTATCGAGCGTTGGCGAAGCTGGTTCGCACCGGCATTTTCAGCGGCGGCCCTGGCCCTCGCGGTGGTGCTGTATGTGGCAACGCCTGTTAGCGAACAACCGCTGATGGACGAGGCCGTCTCCAGCCACGTGCGCTCGTTGATGGGCACTCACCTTAACGATGTGGTGTCCTCGGACCGTCACACCGTGAAGCCGTGGTTCACCGGCAAACTGGACTTCTCGCCACCGGTCTTCGATTACGCGGCGCAGGGCTATCCGCTGTTGGGTGGGCGCCTGGATTATCTGCAACACCAGACCACGGCGGCCCTGAGTTACGGGCGGGCCAAGCACGTTATCAACGTGTTTATCCTGCCCACGCCCGAGGCGGATACGCCGCCGCAGACTCAGGCGATTCGTGGCTTTAACGTGGTGTCCTGGCAACAGAACCATATGCGGTTTGTGCTGGTGTCCGATCTGGAGAAAGGTGAGCTTGAGGCGTTCAGTCAGTTGCTGAAAAATGGCGCCTGAACACTTCGGTAACCGATGATTCCCCTGTAGGAGCGAGCTTGCTCGCGATGGTGTATCAGGCGCAGTGGTGTCGACTGACACACCATC
>NZ_RWIN01000015.1 GCF_009761815.1 Pseudomonas sp. PB120 | reverse complement strand
GCGGCGGGCCCACGGAGCAGGACCGGAGCGAGGGCATGCCGAGCCTTAGCGAGGCACCGAACGAAAGGGGCAAGAGCCCTTGGTTACTTGGGGCTCTTCCAAGTGACTCGCCGTAAGGGCGAAACCATCAGCGGCCGTTACCGAAGAAACGGATATACACCCAATCCAAGCCAATCGGCACCAGCCCCCCAAACCCGCCATACCCCGTTTTGACGATGTATCCCCCCAAGCTTGCCGTTATACCTGACAGCGTACTGATACCTTCGGAGGTAAACGCTGTGAAACAAGCTCCCCCCTATGTCCCGGGCCATCAATTGCTGGCCGGCAAATCGGTACTGATTACCGCCGCCGCGGGCGCCGGTATCGGGTACTCGGCGGCCCGGCGCAGCGCCGAAGAGGGCTGCCGGGCATTGATGATTTCCGACGTGCACCCGCGCCGCCTCGAAGAAGCCGTGGAGCGCCTCAAGAGCGAAACCGGCCTGCAAGCCATTTATGGCCAGCTGTGCAACGTCACTGTCGAAGACGAAGTCCAGGCTTTGGTAGCCAACGCTGAAGAACTGCTCGGCGGCGTCGATGTGCTGATCAACAACGCCGGCCTCGGTGGCCAGAAGCGTGTGGTCGAGATGAGCGACGAAGAGTGGCTGCGCGTGCTGGACGTGACCCTGACCGGCACGTTCCGCATGACCCGCGCCATGCTGGGCCCAATGCAGCGCCGTGGCGCGGGGGCCATCGTCAACAATGCCTCGGTGCTCGGTTGGCGTGCACAGAAAGAGCAGGCTCATTACGCCGCCGCGAAGGCCGGGGTCATGGCCCTGACTCGCTGCAGTGCGCTGGAAGCCGCCGAGTACGGCGTGCGCATCAACGCCGTGTCGCCGTCGATTGCCCTGCATGACTTTCTCAAGAAAGCCTCCAGTGAAGAACTGCTCGCCAGCCTTGCCGGGCGTGAGGCGTTCGGCCGTGCGGCGGAAGTCTGGGAAGTCGCCAACGTGATGATGTTCCTGGCCAGCGACTACGCCTCCTACATGGTCGGCGAAGTGCTGTCCGTCAGTTCCCAACAAGCCTGAGGAATGGACCATGAGTCATGTTTTCAGCAGTGCCCGGGCGCTGCTTGAGGCCGAGGGCCTGGACCTGGGGAGCACCGAGTGGCTGACCATCAGCCAGGAGCGCATCGATCTCTTCGCCGAAGCCACGGGTGATCACCAATGGATTCATGTCGATCCGGTCCGTGCCGCCAGCGGCCCGTTTGGCGCGTGCATTGCCCACGGCTACCTGACCCAGTCGCTGGTCAACCTGTTCCTGCCGCAATTGATCACCATCGAGAACATGGCGATGGGCGTCAATTACGGCAGCGACCGCGTGCGCTTTCCGGCACCGGTCAAGGTCGGTTCGCGGGTGCGTGGCAGCGCCAGCATCGTGCGTGCCGAACAACTGGCGGACGCCATCCAGCTGGTGGTGCGCGTGACCGTGGACGTCGAGGGCCAAACGCGCCCCGGTTGTGTGATCGACACCATCAGCCGTTACACCTTCAACCCTATTACCGAGTGAGCCTGTCATGGACCTGAATGAAGTTGTCATCGTTGCCACTGCGCGGACCGCGCTCGCCAAGTCGTTTCGCGGTTCGTTCAACGACACCGAAGCCCCGGTACTGGGCGGCCACGTGGTGCGTGCCGTGGTCGAGCGCGCCGGTATCGAGCCGGGTGAAGTGGACGATGTGATCATGGGCGCGGCGGTGCAGCAGGGCACCCAGGCCTACAACATCGGCCGCCTTTGTGCCTATACCGGCGGCTTGCCGGACACCGTACCGGGCATGGCCCTGGACCGCATGTGCGCCTCGGGCCTGATGAGCATCGGCGTTGCCGCCAAAGGCATCATGACCGGCGAACTGGACATCGCCATTGGCGGTGGCGTGGAGTCGTTGTCGCTGACCCAGAACAAGCACAAGAACAGCTATCGCTCCCAGTCCGAAGCCGTATTGGAAGTGATGCCGAGCGCCTACATTCCGATGCTGGAAACCGCTGAAATAGTCTCGCGCCGCTACGGCATCAGCCGCGCGGCCCAGGACGAGTATTCGTTGCAGAGCCAGCTGCGCACCGCCGCTGCCCAGCGTGACGGGTTGTTCGCGGATGAAATCGTCAGCCTGAGCGTCGATAAATTGCTTTTCGATGCCAGCGGCCAACCTGGTGAACATCAGCGTGTGCTGGTCGAACGCGACGAATGCAATCGACCGAACACACGCCTGGAAGACCTGGCGTCATTGAAGCCGGTGTGGAAGGACGGCAAATGGATTGAGCAAGGGGAATTCATCACTGCCGGCAACGCCTCGCAATTCTCCGACGGTGCCTCGGCCAGCCTGTTGATGAGCCGCGCAGAAGCCAAGCGTCGCGGGCTGACGCCGCTCGGGATCTACCGTGGCATTGCCGTCGGCGGCTGCGCGCCTGAGGAAATGGGCATCGGCCCGGTGGTGGCGATCCCGAAATTGCTCAAGCGTTTTGGCCTTAGCGTGTCGGACATCGGCCTGTGGGAAATCAACGAAGCCTTTGCCTGCCAGGTTCTGCATTGCCGCGACGCGCTGCAGATCCCGGCGGAACGCCTCAACGTCAACGGCGGCGCCATCTCCATTGGCCACCCGTTTGGCATGTCCGGCGCACGCATGGTCGGTCACGCCCTGCTGGAAGGTCGTCGGCGCGGCGCCCGTTACGTGGTCATCGCCATGTGCATCGGCGGTGGCATGGGGGCGGCGGGGTTGTTCGAGCTGCCATAAGGCGATATCACCCATCATCAATTTAACGCGGGCCCTGCAGTCCGGGCCCGCTGCTGGGGGAGTGATTATGCAAAGTCGCCTGACGAATACGCAGGTCCTGTCGGAGATGGGCCTGGAGCTGGCCGACTACGAACGGCTGATCGGCAACATGTACGACTCGGCCATGGATATTCGCTGCATGGGTGATTCGTTGCGCCAGTTGCGGGCGCTGTTCAAGGCCAATTTCGTGACCTTGATCCTGCGCGTGCAGGACGAGCCACTGTTGTCACCGATGATGGTCGCCGGGGACGTCGAACTGGGGGAAGGCGGGATCAACCATTACGCCTACTACGCCAAGTCCACGCTGTTCGATAGCCTGCCCACCGACACGGTCTTCACCGTGGACGAGTTGATGAGCGAAGCCGAGTGGCTCAGCTCTTCTTTTTACCTGCTGTATTGCCAACCCCATAACTGTCACCAGATGCTCGGCGCCGATATCCGCATGCCGGATGGCAGCGCCGTGCGTTTCCGGATCAACCGGCCACGGGACCAGGCGCGGTTTTCCGAGGTCGATCGTGCGATGTGCCAGATGCTCCTGCCGCACCTGCGCCGTGCGTTGCACATGCATTCGCAGCTCGATCGCAGCGAATCGTTGGGCAGCCTGTATTCGCAGACCATCAGTCGTATGGCGGTGGCAACCATCGTCCTCGATGAAAACGGCACGGTGGTGCAGCTCAACTCGGTGGCGCGGGAGATCCTCGACAGCCAGGACGGCCTCAAAGTTGTCGGTGGCCGGCTCGAAGCGACGTACCCGAGCGACAATCGCGAGCTGCTGCGCCTGGTGCGCAACGCCTTTCAGCGGGCGAAGCAGGGCGACGCGGGATTCCAGGGCGCCGAGGCGATGTCGATTTCCCGGCCTTCGGGGAAAGTCAGCCTGGGCGTGGTGGTGGAGTTGATCCCGACGCAGGAACTGGTCGAGGGCAAGGGCAAGCCGACGGTGGTGGTGTATGTGCGCGACGCAGTCAGCAAGTCGCTGGTCAGCAACATCGCCACGTCGCAGCTGTACAACCTGACACCTGCCGAAACCGCGCTCGCCCTCGAGTTGGCCAACGGCCTGTCGCTGGAGGAGGCCTCCGAGACCCTGAACATTCGCCGCAACACCGCCCGCGCGCACCTTCGTTCAATCTTTTCCAAAACCGGTGTGCGGCGCCAGACCGAACTGGTGCGGATCATGCTCAACAGTGTCGTGGCATTGGCGGAGCCGCATTCGCCAGCCCTCGCGGAGAAAGCGCTTTAGCCTGCCCGGCGTGCGAGCCGCGCCAAAATGCGTTAGTCCGTGCGGACGATGCTTGTCGATCCTTGGGCTGCCGATACTGGGTGACCGCTATCGGTAACCAAGGAGAATAAAAAATGACCGGCAGTAACCTGGCCTCCAGTTGTCTTGTCTCGCGGGCTGCCAACGCCACTCCCACCTGGGTGTTGGGGTTGATATTGGGATGCAGCGCAATCTCCACGGCGAACGCCGCACCCGAAGATGTGGAGCGCCTGGGCAAGGATCTGACTTGCATGGGGGCGGAGAAGAGCGGCAATGCCGACGGCAGCATCCCGGCGTTCAGTGGCAAGTGGCTGGGCGCGCCACCCCAGGTGGACTTCAAGGGCACCGGCAACCACCCGATCGATCCGTACCCGGAAGAGAAGCCGCTGTTCGTGATCACCGCCGCCAACCTGGCGCAATACAGCCAGTACCTGTCCGACGGTCAGAAAGCCTTGTTCAAGCTTTATCCGTCCACTTACAAGATGCCGGTTTATCCGACGCACCGAGACTTCCGTTTCAGTGACTCGACGTGCCAGGCCACCCGCGAGAACGCCAAGGTCGCGCGCCTGGTGGATGACGGTGAAGGGGTGGTGGGCAAAACCGGGGGCACGCCGTTCCCGGTACCGCGCAGCGGCCTGGAACTGCTGAAGAATGCTTCGATGTTTGCCTTGATGGCCTGGACCGAGGAATACACGTCGGACAACGCCTATGTGCTCAAGGACGGCAACATCAACTGGGGCCGCGTGCATTCGCGCAACCTGGCGCCGGCGGGTGAACCGGGCAAGGTCGGCGATACCGCCGGCAACTCGTCGTTCTACCTCAATGAAACCTTGCTGCCACAACGGGACAAGGGCGAGATCAATACCGGTACCAACTTCTGGAACTACAAGGCCGAACCCAACCAGGCCTGGCGCTACGATCCGGGCACCCGCCGTGTACGCCAGTCGCCGGGTTATGGCTTCGACATGTCCTTCCCGGGCAGCGGCGGCTCGATCACCGTGGACGAGGTTCGACTGTTCAACGGTTCGGGTGAGCGCTATGACTGGAAAATCGTCGGCAAGCGCGAGATGTACATTCCCTACGACACCTATCGCCTGCATTCGCCGAACCTCAAGTACGCCGACATGCTGACCCCGGGCCATATCAACCCGGATGTGCTGCGCTTCGAGCGTCATCGGGTCTGGGAACTGGAAGGCACCCTCAAGCCGGGTTACCGCCACCTGTACGGCAAACGCAAGTTGTACATCGACGAAGACACCTGGTTCCCGATGCTCGCCGACAACTACGACAACCGTGGGGAGCTGTGGCGCACTTCGATGCTCAACTTCTTCTACGCCTACGAAAGCCAGCGCCAACAAGCGGGCGTCGGCCTGTACTACGACCTGAATGCCGGCAGTTACCTGGCGTTCAACCTGATCAACGAACAGCGTAACGGCTACCAGTTGAACAAACCGGGCTTCAGCCCGCGAGACTTCGGCCCAGAAGCGGCCCGTCGTTTCGGCCAATAACCGAGGAGCAGGGTGCCCGACGTGATGCGGGCGCCCTTTGAGAGTGGATCGCGTTTGATCTAGTCCAACTGAAGGATGTTCTCCTTGCGCGGCTGTTCAATGATGTTCGCCATGGGATCACCCTGTATTTCTTGGGGGCATTGCCAACCCCAAAGTCTGCAATCGAGGAACAATAACAATGACGAAACTCGCTGAAATCAGCATCGAGAACGCCCAGCGTACTCACCGTTACGCGCGCGGCTGGCACTGCCTGGGCAATGCCGCCGACTACCGTGATGGCAAGCCCCACACCCTGGAAGTGTTCGGCACCCGGCTGGTGGCCTTTGCCGACAGCCAGGGCGCCATCAGCGTTCTGGACGCTTACTGCCCGCACATGGGTGCCGACCTGTCCCAGGGCACCATCGAAGGCGACAAGCTGGTGTGTCCTTTCCATCACTGGAAGTACAACACCGCCGGCAAATGCGTCGAAATCCCTTACTGCAAGCGCATTCCACCCAAGGCCAAGACCCGCAGCTGGCTGACGTGCGAAGAAAACAACCTGCTGTTCGTCTGGAACAACCCTGAGGGCCGCGCGCCGAAAGAAGGCGTGGTCATTCCGCATCTGCCAGAAATGGACGACCCGGACTGGATCCATGACTGGAACATCGACACCATGCACATCGAAACCAACCCACGGGAGTTGGTCGATAACCTGGTGGATGCCCAGCATTTCGGGCCGGTCCACGGCACACCGACCAAATACTTCGCCAACGTTTTCGAAGGCCACATCGGGCACCAGATTTTCCATGGCGACTCCGAGCGCCTGGGCGGCGACCTGATCGCGCCGTCGGCCTATTACGGGCCGGCGACCCACTTCACGCAGATCAGCTCGATGTTCGGCGATGTGCGCATCCACGCCATTTTGCTCAACAGCCATGTACCCGTGACGCCGAACAGCTTCGACCTGCGCTTTGGCTGCATGGTCAAGCGGGTACCGGGCTGGACGGAAGAACAGAACCTGGAAGTGGCCAAGGCGTATGTCCAGGGCAACCGCGATTCGTTCTACCAGGACGTGGTGATCTGGAAGCACAAGATCCGCATCGACAAGCCGGTACTGGCCGAAACCGACGGCCCGGTGTACCAGCTGCGCGAATGGTACGAGCAGTTCTTTACCGATGAGGATGAAGTGCCCGCGTTCATGGCCGAACGCCGTGAGTTCATCACGGTCGACGAGCGCTAAGAGGTAACACCCCCTGGGAGCACAGGTTGATCGCAGGGGGTTATTGCAACACATGGGTCCGACTTAACAGTCACGAGAGCACTAACAATGAAAACAAAAAGTCTTCTTGCCTATTATGTTTGCTTCCTGATTCTGTTCCTCCTGGTGGTGACCGTGCAGGTCTCCCAACCGGTGGAATCCCAAACCGTGAAAGCCTGCAAGCAATATGCGGGGTGTGTCGCGATCAGCCAGAGCGTGCCGAACTGGTTGAATCTGCGCTGAGGCCAAAGGTCGTGCTGCGTCACGCCGACGCAGCCGCAACGCAATCCCTGTAGCAGCTGCCGCAGGCTGCGTCCGGCTGCGCAGCAGTCGTAAACCCGGCGACCTCGGTGTACCTGATGCACCGCACTCTCTGATTTTACGACTGCTTCGCAGCCGAACGCAGCCTTCGGCAGCTGCTACACGCGGTCGGCATCGGGCATTAAAAAGGCGACATTTCTGTCGCCTTGTCTATTGGTTCGTCCTTCAGTTGATCGGTTTGGAAGTGATTGTCCACTGGGCGTCCAGCGGGCCGATCATTTCCAGCAGCCGCTTGTAACCGGTGTGGAGGATGCGCCACTCGCCCTCAATCTTGACGTAGCGATCCTCATAGATCGCGCTGCCGTTGAGCATGGTTTGCTCATCGAGGTTGATGAACAGGTCGTTGAGGTACCAGAGCCCCGTCGCTTCATCACCGTTGACCACTATTTCCGGGGTATGGCCGTTGTGCATGCCGAAGCGACGGCTGGTGAAGCTGGTGCGGTAGAACGCCATGGCTTCTTCCAGACCGTTGAGTTCAAGCTGGTAGGTCGGACTGTCGAAACGGATCTTCACGTCAGGGGCCAGAAGCGTGCGCAGCAGCTCAAGGTTGCAGGTGTCGATGCCGCGAAAGTAGCGGGCCTTGAGCTGTTTGATGTGCTCGATGGCAACGAGGTCCAGCATGTGGGTAATCTCCGGGGCGATGGCCAGAAGGACCAATCTTTAGGCAGCCGAAAGAGGCGACATTGCTGTCGCCTCGGGCTGGTTAGCAAGGCAGGAAGTGACCGCCGTTGACGTCCAGTTGTGCGCCGGTAATGACCTTGGCGTAATCGCTGGCCAGGTACAGGGCGGCCATGGCGCAGTCGCTGTCTTCGGGGATCTTGCGCAGCGGGATCTGTTGGGCGATCTGGTCGACCAGCGACTCCATCGGGACGCCCAGGCGCTGGGCTTCGCTCTTGAAAAAGCCCATCACCGGCGCGCCCCACATCCAGCCCATGAAGGTGGAGTTGACGCGGATGCCGAACGGGCCGAGGTCCTGGGCCAGGTACTGTACGGCGGTTTTCAATGCGCCCTTGGAGACGGCATATCCGGATTCCAGCTGGTTGGGGGTGCGGGTGGCCATGGTGTTGATCATGACGATGCTGCCCACCTTCTGTTTCTTCATCTGCGGCAGCACGGCCTGGGTCATGTGCATCGTGCCGAACAGGTTGACGTCCATCGCGTTGCGCCAGTCGTCCATCGACGACGCGGAAGACGTGCCCCAGGCGCCATGGGCGTAGGCGGAGTTGATCAAAATGTCGATGCGGCCGAAGTGCTCGACCGTCAGGTCGGCGAGCGTCTGGCACTGGTCGGGCTGGGTAATGTCGGTAGGCACTTTCAGGATAGGCGTGCTGTAGCCCGCATCGCGGACGGCTTTTTCAGCCTGGTCCAGCTTGGCCGGTGTACGCGCGGCCAACACCACCGCTTTGGCCTGATATTCCGCAGCCCGTACGGCGAGCTTGATGCCCAGGCCAGGACCGATACCGGAAATGATCACAACTTTATCTTTCAGCAACATGGCAATTACCTTCTTGTTTTTATGATGGGAAATGGGCTGCTCAGGCGCCGCGGGCGTACAGTTCTTCGGCGCGGCGTTTCAGGTCGAGGGCCATCTGGTCGAAGCCTATTTTTACCCAGGCCCCGTGCTCTCGCATGATGGTGTCCTGGTTCAGGCCCAGGAAAATGTCGGTGGTGAAGTAGCGGCAGCGGTGGTCATCGATGGCCTTGATGTACTGGTCGCGGCGGGCGGCGTCCATGTTCTCCGGGACGGGGCGCTGCTCCCACGACAACAGTTGCTCGGGGTCGCACGCCACGAGGTATTCGAATACCGGAACGGTCTCGCCGGTATCAGGCGTCAGCACTTGCATGTGCACTTCGTCGCCGATCTGCAGGCCGCAACGGATGCTCGGACAAAAGCTGTTCCACTGGTGGTAATTCTCCAGATCAATCAGCACTGCCCAGACCACGCGGGCGGGGGCGTTGATCTCCACCGTGTGGGAGGTGACGATGTTTTCGGCTCTGGCCATGACGGTCTCCTGTCGTGCGTTCAGTTGATGGGTCTGGAGGTGATCTGCAGCTGTTCGCTCAAGGGCTGGATCGTCTCGAGCAAGGTTTCGTAACCCGTCTCGGCGATCATCCAGCGCCCGTCGCGCTTGACGTAGCGATCCTGGTAAATCGCGCTGCCATGCAGGTGGGTGTTGTCCTCGAGGTTGATGAACACGTAGCTCAGGTACCAAAGCGCCGTGGCGTGGTCGCCATCGACGTCGATTTCAGGGGTATGGCCGTTGTGGGTGGCCAGGCGGGTCTTGGTGAACGAGGTGCGGTAGAAATCCAGCGCATCGCCCAGGCCTTTGACGTGGAACTCGTAGGCCGGGCTCTTGAACGACAGGGCGATGTCTTCGGTGAGCATGGCCTGGAGCATCTCGATATTGCAGGTGTCGATGGCGCGGAAATATCGCGCCTTGAGCTGTTTGATCAGCTCGATTGCTTCTAGGTCCAACATGGAAAGCCTCCTTGAGGGCTGTTCACTCGCTGAGCTGGTATTGGCTGGTTTGGATGCAGTCGATTTTGTCGAAGTCGATGAACTGGCTGGTCGACTCGTACATGGCCTGCTGGCGCTTTGCGCAGGTGTCCGGGTCGCCCAGCGCAGCAAAGAACCCCTGCTGATTGCCGATGGCTTCGGGCGGGAAGTTTTCTTCGACGATGGCATGCAGCACCGGCGCGCCAAACGTCAGCGAGCGCACCACGGTGTTCTGGCGGTAGCCGAAGATCGACTGCAACGGATAGGCCTTGGGCCCGTGCCCGTTGCGCCAGGCGTCGTACCATTGCTCGTAGCTCAACCGGTGGGGCTTGTGCAGCAGCGCCACCTGATTCATGCCGGGTGTGCGCTCGCCAAGTGGCACCTGGTATTGAGCGGCACGGGCCTGGCGTTCTTCGGGGTAGGGCTCGGATTCCAGCACCAGATACGCCTCCAGGCGGCGGGTCAATGGCGCCACGATCTTGTTGATCGCGGGCCATTGCGAGGCACTGTCCAGCCACAACGACAGCAGCCCGTCCAAGGGCGCGGCGCTGTTGGTGATGCACTGGGCGTGGGCGGCGGCCACTGCGTCATCGGCCAGCATGACGCGGATAGTGTGGGCGCCGGCACGCACCAGTTCGTCGCGAAGGCCGAGCAAATCCGGGCGCCATTGCTCGGCGCTCGGTTGTGTCGGCTTCCACAAGGTCAACATGATTTTTTCCATGAATGCTTCCCCCGTGCTTAGTGATTGACGCTCAAGTGACGGGCGCGGTATTCGCGGTAGTCCTCGGTCATCTGCGTTTCATTCAGGCCAAAACGCTCCAGGCTGTAGTCGTGGCTGGCGCGCTTTTCCCGGCTGTTTTGCGACAGCCAGGCCTGCGCATCGGCGCGGGCCTTGTCGGTAAACGGCAGGTTGGCGAAGGCGTAGACCTTCTCCAGGACTTGCAGCGGCTGGGTCACGGTGTCGGCGAAGTGGATGTCGAGGAAACGCCCGGCCGCGTGCTGCTCACGAACCTGCATGGTGTGACGGATGCCCCGGGCCATGCGGTTGTTCCATTGCTCGCCGGCGGCTTTCGGGTCCGGGTCGTCGCTGTACATCTGCCACAGGGTGTGGGCCATGCTCGCCATGGACGGGATGGTCTGCGCCGGTTCGCGGTGGGTCAGAATCACCTGGGCATTCGGGAACACGTCCAGCAGCAAATGCAGGGTATGCAGGTGTTGCGGCGCCTTGAGCAACCAGCGTTGGCCGGCGGGTTCACCCCGTTGTTTTTTCTGCCACTGCAGGAACTGCAGCATCTTTTTCAACTGGGTGTAGACCGGGCGCTGGTCTTGCTGATCGAGCCAGCGGGTGTAGCTGGGTACGTTGACGTAGGCGTCCATGGCGCACATGAACGAGTGTTCCATGAGCATGAACTCTTCGTCGCAGAGCATGGCATCCAGCGGGTGGATCGCGAGGATCTGCGGAATCACTTCGGCCATCAGGTCGACTTCGGCCTTGGCTTGGGCGATGCGCTTGGACGGTGCGGCCAGGGTCTCGTCCGGCAGCGGTGCCGGGAAACGGGTTTCCCACCATGCCGCCGAGTAGAAGCGCGGGTCAACCGCCAGCGTGCGCTGAAGCATGGTGGTGCCGGTGCGCGGCAAACCGACGATGACCAGTGGATCGTCGATCGACACCTCGGTTATTTCCGGATAACGGCGCAGGTAGTCTTCCATCACCAGACGGTTGACCAGTTGCCCCACCAGCCGTTCTTCCAGCAAATACAGGCCGGACGGCGACAGCCGGGCTTCTGCGGCCAGGGCCTCGAGCAACGCCTGCAACGACTCGCGGTAGTTGTCGTCGCCAAAATCACTCAGGCCGTTGGCGCGTGCGATGGCGCTGGTCAACAGCTTTTCGACGGTCAGGTCTTCAATGCGGGTGAGGGCGTTCATACGGCCTCCGCCACAGCAGACAGGTTGACGACGCGCGTGGTGGGGTGGCATTGCTCCTTGGCACCGACCCAGCGCAGGCACATTGTGCCTTGACGCACGCCAGCGGTTTGCAGCCAGTTGTTCACGCCCGGGTCGCGCTCGCTGAGCACCAGGGTCACGCCGCCGTTGTCGTCGTATTGGGCCTGGTGTTTGTTGAAGCAGATCTGGTGGTAGCGGTAGTCCAGCGATTCCATCCAGTAGTTGTTGATCTGCAGGTTCCAGAAATCGCAGTCCGGCACTTTATCGATGTGGATGACCAGTGCTTCGTCCTCGGCCAGCGCCCAGTGCGAGTGGTAATAGAAAATGTTCGGGTCGCCGCCCACGGACTGGCACAGCGCCTGGTTGGCCGGAGGCAGTTGATTGCTGTGCGGCAGGTAGCTTTGGCTCCAGTCGGCGAACAGCCTGGCGGTGTTTTCGACGAAGCTCGACACCCGCGCCAGGCCCTGCTGGAACGTCGCCGGGTCAAGTGCCTGCGGCTTGCTGTCGGTGCCGATGCGTTCGATGCTCAGCTTGGCCGGCACTTCGCTGCGACGGTCAAGAAACGTCTGGCGCACGATCAGGGCGTTGGTGGTGTCTTCCATCTTCAGCCAATTACCGGGTTGCGGCTCGGTGCTGAGGATGATTTCGAAATTGCCCTGGGCATCGACGTGCAGTTGGCTGGCGTCGATGAAGCCGGTCTGGATCAGGGTGCCGTCGGTTTCGTAACCGCCTTTCTGGGTGCCGAAGCTCAGGTAGGCCACGCTGCCGCGCTGGCCTTTGATGCGGTATTCCAGCGTGCCGTCCAGGCGCGAGTACTCGTAGAGGTTGTCCGGGTTGTCGGCACCAATCTTCGCGGTCTCGTGGGAGGTTTTGAAGAAGCTGGGAAACGCCGGATCGGCAAACTCGATGTGCATTTCCAGGCCGATGCGCAGCAGGCGCGTGAGGTAGCGGAAGCCTTCGGCACGGGTGGCCGCATCGGCCGGCGCTTCGGGGCGCAGGATCTGCTCGCCGCAGCGCTTGAGGTGATCGCAGAACGTGGCCCAGGTCTGGCCGGTCAATAGCTGTTGTTCGTCAATAGAGCTGATTGTCATTGTTAGACTCTCTTGAGTGAGGCGAGCACCGCCGCAGCGGTGCCCGTTTGAGGCCCGGCGTGCCGGGCAATGGGATTAGAGGTCCTTGCCGATGATGCCGCGCTCGGTCAACACGGCGAGGATGCGATCCACCGCGCCCTCGGGCGTCAGCTTGCTGGTCTCGATGTGGATGTCCGGCTTGTTGGGCACCTCGTAAGGCGAGTCGATGCCGGTGAAGTTCTTCAGTTCGCCGCGACGAACTTTCTTGTACAGGCCCTTGGGATCACGCTCTTCCGCGACCGATAGCGGCGTGTCGACGAAGATCTCGATGAACTCGCCTTCCTGCAGCAGGCTGCGCGCCATGTCGCGCTCGGAACGGAACGGCGAGATGAACGCCGTCAACACAATCATCCCGGCATCGACGAACAACTTGGACACCTCGGCCACCCGGCGGATGTTTTCCACACGGTCGGCGTCGGTGAAGCCCAGGTCGCGGTTGAGGCCGTGGCGCACGTTGTCGCCATCAAGCAAGTAGGTGTGGCGACCGCGAGCGTAGAGGCGGGTTTCCAGCAGGTTGGCGATGGCCGATTTGCCGGCGCCCGACAAACCGGTGAACCACAGCAGCACCGGTTGCTGGCCCATTTGTTCAGCGCGTGCCTTCTTGTTCACATCCACGTGCTGCATGTGGATGTTCTGCGAACGGCGCAGGGAAAACTCGATCAGGCCGGCGCCGACGGTGGCGTTGGTCAGGCGGTCGATGAGGATGAAGCTGCCGGTTTCGCGGTTGTTCTTGTAGGCATCGAACGCGATCGGCTGGCTGGTGAAGAGGTTGCACACGCCAATCTCGTTCAGCGCCAGTTCCTTGGCCGCCAGGTGCTCCATGGTGTTGACGTTGATCTTGTACTTGGGCACCGCCAGGGTGACCGACAAGGTCTTGCCGCCGATCTTCATCAGGTAGGGGCGACCGGCGAGCATCGGCTGTTCGTGCATCCAGATCAGGTTGACCTGGAACTGGTCCGCGACGCTGGCCGGGTCCTCTGCGGTGGACAGCACATCGCCACGGCTGCAATCGACTTCGTCGGTCAGGGTCAGGGTGATGGACTGTCCGGCCACGGCCTGTTGCAGGTCACCGTCGAGGGTAACGATGCGCGAGATGCGACTCTCTTGTCCGGCCGGCAACACGCGTACGCGGTCACCGGGATGAATCACGCCGCTGGCGATGGTGCCGGTGAATCCACGGAAATCCAGGTTGGGCCGGTTGACCCACTGCACCGGCATGCGGAACGACAGTTTCTGCTGGTGCGCCTCGTCGATCTCGACCGTTTCCAGGTAGCCCATCAGCGTGGTGCCGCGGTACCAGGGCATGTGTTCGCTTTGCTCGGTGATGTTTTCACCCCGCAGCGCGGACATCGGAATGGCGGTGACATCGTTCAGGTTGATCTGCTTGGCGAAGGCGCGGTAGTCGTCGACGATGGCGTTGAAGACTTTCTCCGAGTAGTCCATCAAGTCCATCTTGTTGACGGCCAGGACCACCTTGCGAATGCCGATCAGCGAAGCCAGGTAGCTGTGGCGCCGGGACTGAGTCAGCACGCCGCGTCGGGCGTCGATCATCACCACCGCCACATCAGCGGTGGAAGCACCGGTCACCATGTTGCGGGTGTACTGCTCGTGGCCCGGGGTATCGGCGACGATGAACTTGCGGCGGTCGGTGGAGAAGAAACGGTAGGCCACGTCGATGGTGATGCCTTGTTCGCGCTCGGCGGCGAGGCCGTCCACCAACAGGGCGAAGTCCAGATCACCGCCCTGGGTGCCGTCCTTTTTGGAGTCGGCCTCCAGTGCTTCCATCTGGTCTTCGAAGAGCATTTTCGAGTCGTAGAGCAGGCGGCCGATCAGGGTGCTCTTGCCATCGTCCACGCTGCCGCACGTGATGAAACGCAGCAGGCTCTTGTGCTCGTGGGCCTTGAGGTATTGCCCGATATCCTCGGCAATCAGGTCAGATACGTGTGCCATTAGAAATACCCCTCTTGTTTTTTCTTCTCCATCGATGCGGACGAGTCGTGGTCGATCATTCGCCCCTGACGCTCGGATGTGCGGGTCAGCAGCATTTCCTGAATGATCTTGGGCAGCGTGTCGGCATCGGACTCGACGGCACCGGTGAGCGGGTAGCAACCGAGGGTGCGGAAGCGCACGTTGCGAATCATCGGCACTTCACCCGGGTTGAGTGGCATGCGTTCGTCATCGACCATGATCAGCATCCCGTCACGCTCGACCACCGGGCGCGGCGCGGCGAAGTACAACGGTACGATCGGGATGTTTTCCAGGTAGATGTATTGCCAGATGTCCAGCTCGGTCCAGTTGGAGAGCGGGAACACGCGGATCGATTCGCCCTTGTGTTTGCGCGTGTTGTACAGGTGCCAGAGTTCCGGGCGCTGGTTCTTCGGGTCCCAGCGGTGCTGGTCGGAGCGGAAAGAGAAAATCCGTTCCTTGGCCCGGGATTTTTCTTCGTCGCGACGTGCACCGCCGAACGCCGCATCGAAACCGTAATGATCCAGCGCCTGTTTCAGGCCCTCGGTCTTCATGATGTCGGTGTGGATCTGCGACCCGTGCTTGAACGGGCTGATGCCCATTTCAATGCCTTCGGGGTTGATGTGGGTCAGCAGGTCGACGTTGAGCTTGGCCACCATCTGATCGCGGAAGCGATACATCTCCTGGAACTTCCAGGTGGTATCGACGTGCAGTAAAGGGAAGGGTGGCTTGGCCGGGTAAAAGGCCTTCATCGCCAGGTGCAGCATGACCGCGCTGTCCTTGCCGACGGAGTAGAGCATGACCGGGTTGTCGGCTTCGGCGACAACCTCGCGCATTGCCTGGATGCTTTCGGCCTCCAGTCGTTGCAGGTGGGTAAGCGTCATAGTTTTTCCTCTCGCTTTTTGTTGTTGTCGTTTATCAACGTACAACTGCTGCGATTCGGACTTATGCGCGACTTGATGTTTTAACATCAGGCGCAACATCTGCAGCATGGGGTCGCGAGGCAAGGGCGGGACGACCGCTTTTGGCGCGTCGTCATGGCCAATGCGCGCGGCTTGTGAATTGATCTGGGTCGCCAGTTCACGGGCGCCGCACAACATGGCGCTGGCTTCGGGCAGGTGAAACAGATGCAGGCGTTCGGCGCGCTCGCCGGCCCAGGTGATGAAGGTCGCGGCGCGTTGCCAGTGCATGCCCGAGAGCAGGGCAAACACTTTGCGGTCGGCCGAGCGATAGAGGCGGTCGAAGAAGGCTTCCAGGTGGGGCGCGCGCAGTCCGTCCTCGTAAGGCAGCCATAACACCTTGCCGCGATTGCTCACCGCGCGCAGCACGCCGTAACTGAGCTTGCCCTGGTCGTTGCGCGCACCGTAGTCATCGATCCAGTGAATCTCGCCGTTCTGCGCGCGGGACTGTTCGAGAATGTCCCGGTAAGTGCTGCGGTACCAACGCTGCACCGCCAGCGAAGCATTGGCGACGCGCTTGGCCGGGCGCTCGGCATTGAGTTGCCAGCGTTGCAGGTAATGGGCGGCGGTGCGCTCGGGCAAGTCGATACCGTGCAGGCGCTTGACCAGCGCCTGCATCGCTTCCAGTTGCCAGAGCAGGAACGGCAACTGGTGCCGCTCCGGCGGCGTGCTGACCAACAACAGGTAGATGTTCTGTTCCTGCTCGGCGGAAAGGCTGCGGCCTTCACCTTGTTTGCGTCCGCGCTCGCGTACGGGCACGGCACTCCATCCACCGGCTTGCCACGCCTTGTACGCAGAAATGATGGTCGGCGACGAGAGCCCGGTGTCCTGGTTGATGGCTTTGAGCGTGCTGCCGCCGATGCGCAGTTGCACGGCGCGCAGGCGCAGCTTGTTGATTTGCACAACGGACAGCTGATTACCGTGGGGCACAGGAACTCCTGTTAAACATCCATTTGCTGAGTGGCGAAGTTGTGGATGTCTGTACTGTTCCCGGATCCGGAAAACGGCGCATAGGCCGTATGGACCATACGAAGAACAAAAACAGGAGAAACCCCATGAACGCGTCAATGACTGTTCTGCTGGAAGACGTCATCGGCATTGCTCGCGCAGCGGGCGAACTGGTGCTGGAGGTGTACGGCACGGATTTCGAGGTGCGCGGCAAGGTCGACACCTCGCCGGTGACCGAGGCTGACGAGCGTGCCGAAACTTTGATTCTGCAGGCCTTGGCGACACTCACGCCGCAGGTCCCGGTGATTTCTGAAGAGGCTGCCGCTGCCGGTCAGGTACCGGAAGTGGGCCAGCGCTTCTGGCTGGTGGACCCGCTGGACGGGACCAAGGAGTTCATCAATCGCAACGGCGAGTTCACCGTCAACATCGCCCTGATCGAAAACGGCGAGCCGGTGCTGGGGGTGGTGTTGGCGCCGGCGCTGGAGCGGCTGTTTGCCGGTGCGCGCGGTTGCGGTGCCTTTATCGAACAGGCCGGAAAGCGTCGGGCCATTCAATGCCGGACGGTATCGGAAGAAGGGCTGGATGTGGTTGCCAGCCGCTCCCATGGTGATGCCGACGCGCTGGACAAGTTTCTCGACGGGCGCAAGGTGCGCTCACTGAAAAGCGCGGGTTCATCGCTGAAGATCTGCCTGGTGGCGGCGGGCGAAGCGGACATTTATCCGCGCCTGGGGCGGACCATGGAATGGGATATCGCCGCGGGCCATGCGGTGCTGGCCGCCGCGGGCGGGCAGATTTTTACGTTGGCCGGCGATGCGCTGGGCTATGGCAAGGCCGGTCTGGATAACCCGCATTTCTACGCGTGCGGGTTGTAGACCTCACTGGTTTAGCGCAGGAGGCCCGCTTCCGGAATGGGAGGCGGGCTTTTGATGCTTATCGGGAGACTTTCAGCGGGTTGCCGAACCTTTGCAGATAGGTCTCGCCGAACGTGTACGCGGCGTAGTCGGTCATGTGGCCGATGTCGCGATAAAGCGGAATTCCATTCGCCGTGGTCGCACACGTATCGCTGTCGCACTGAAGATCCTTGGGATCGATCAGCAGCAGATTCGGGTATTCAACCTGAAGCTGAGCAAACACCGAATTCATCCATGGGTTTTCTGAATCAACCCTGGGCACTCGCTGACAAGACTCGCTCCGTTCGAGACTGCCCAACTGCCCTCGCAAGACATAACGTTGCAACAAGCACTCATTGACCCCCGCTGGCATCCCATACATGGCCTTGATGAAAATCGGTGCGGCGCCTGAGGCCTTGATGATGTCCAGCGCTTCCCGAATCGCGACCTCAAAACGCTGGTGAGACAGTTCAACACTGCGCGGGTCATCCAGGCTCGTCACGATTTCAGCGTCGGCGTAGCTGTCCCAGATCTGCCCAATCAGCACGTACCGGTAGTGGTTGTTTTTGATGAGCTCGTAGTAGTTCGCGACTTTGTCGTGGCATTTTTTATAAACGGTGCCTTTGGTTTTGCTCCAGTCGTACAAGTAAATGCCAGGCAGTGCCAGGCAGGCCGATTCACTTTGCGCGAGCACTGACAGGTTGGCGTCTTTCGCCAAGGTGTCGACAAAGCCCCAGTACTGATTGGAGAACGAATCCCCCATGAGGAAGGCCCCAACCTGCGCATCAGGCGCCCCGAAAATACAACGCTTATCGGAGCCATCGCTGGCTCCCCCCAGGCAGTCCTCACGGGTGGGAGGCGTCGTTGCCTTGAGCCTGTCGAACACCTGCGACATATCTGCGCCGAAACGCTGGGGCCATCCACCCTTGGCAACGCTCACGGAATACAGCGCGGAAAGGGCGATCGCCGGCAGCACCATCAGCACCGCAAGGGTCATTGGGAACCCCCACTTCGGCTTGCGGAATTTACGCTCGATCGTGACGTAGGAAAGCGCGGCCAACACAAAGGTCGACACCCAATAGGCAACGGTCAGCTCTGTGCTGTGTTTGAAGCCCAGGTAGCTGGCCGTCGCCAGGACCGGCCAGTGCCAGATGTAGAGCGAATAGGAGAGGGTGCCGACAGTCACCAGTGGCGGGAAAGACAACACCCTGGCGGTGATGCTCCTTTCAGAACCGCTGCGCCAGAGCAGCAGCGCGGTGGCCAGGCAAACAACCACCGCGTGGTAATCCGGGAACCCCATGAGAATGTTTTCACGGGTGGCGCAGTAAAACAGCGCAAACACGGACACCGCTCCCAGGATGTTCGTCCAGGTTGAATTGAGCTTGACCTTGTCGGCGTTGAACACCACCGCGCAGGACCCAATCAACAGTTCGAAAATTCTGGAGGTGAAGAAGTAGTAACTCTTGTCCGGGAACTTGCTCGACAGGTAGAGCGACAAGGCGGCCGCGCCGATGGTCAGGCCCAGTACGACGGCTTTGAATACACTTTCCGTGCAGTAACGACGCAACAGCCAAACACCCAGTGGCAACACCAGGTACCACTGCCATTCAATGGCCAACGACCAGGTGTGCAGCAACAGCAGGCTCGACGTATCGTCAGCGGCATACGCGGTGGTGGTGCGCTCGAAATACTGGTTTGAGATGAGCAGCGAGGTGTATCGCTCGCTTTTCAGGAATTGGATGAAGTCGTTCGGCAGGTAGAAAAACGCCGCCAACGCCAGGGTCACCCACATCAGGGCAATCATCGCGGGCTGCAGGCGCCAGATGCGACGCGCGTAAAACCCCGCAAAACTGAACGAGCCACGCTCGATGGATTTCAGAATGATCGAGGTGGTCAGGTACCCGGAGATCACGAAAAAGATATCGACGCCGATGAATCCGGAGGGAAACAGCGACAACCCGCCATGGAAGATCAACACCAGCAGGACGGCGATACCCCGCAAGCCATCGATGTCGGATCGATAGGCCAGGGAGGTGTTTGCGGCTGCGGGAATCTGCTTGTTATTGGATTTAATTCTGTCAGCAACTGCTGAAACTTCCGTATTTTCTAACACCCAAAACTACCTTGGAATTACTGTGATAAATGGCTTAACTTCGGCGTTACAGGCGGCAAAGTAAACCAAGTGCGATATGCCGCGCTACTGGGTTTTTTTGGCGCCTGAAAAGTATTGTCGACGTTCGGTACGAAAATGCCAGTTGGTTAAGCGTGACATCTGGATTGTGGCGAGGGAGCTTGCTCCCGCTGGACTGCGCAGCAGTCCCCTCTTTTTGAGCCGCTACGCACCCGGCGGAAGCAAGCTCCCTCGCCACACGGTACGCGTCGTTTGTTGTATCTCTTTGCTTACTTGCATCAGCCCCGTACTCTGGTTTTTTACATTGATTGGGAACCGTCATGCCCATCCGCCCCTTTACGCTGGCTGTCACTGACGCGCAGCTAAGCGACCTTCGCCAGCGGCTTCGTCATGCCAATTTTGCTGATGCACTCAGTCCGGACAGCTGGGAAGACGGCACTCAATCTGTTTTCCTGAGGCGTTGCCTCGACTATTGGTGCAACGAGTTTGATTGGCGTAGCCAGGAACGGCGGATCAACCAATTGCCGCAGTTCATGACGGAGGTCGACGGCCAGGCCATTCATTTCCTGCACCAGCGCGGGAAGGGGGGACAAACCGATTCCTCTGGTGATCACGCATGGCTGGCCGGGTTCCTTCCTGGAAATGGAACGGTTGCTGCCGCTGCTCACTGACCCAGCGGCTCACGGTAGTGACGCCGCCGATGCTTTTGATGTCGTGGTGCCGTCGTTACCGGGCTACGGTTGCTCACCGGCACCGAACCGGGCCGGCGTCAGTTCAAGACAGATTGCCGGCCTTTGGAAAGGGCTCATGGGGCAGCTTGGGTACGAACGTTTCGGCGCCCAGGGTGGCGATATAGGCGCAGGTGTTTCGATGTGGCTTGCTCGGGATCACGGCCCCCAACTCATTGGCGCGCACGTTAATTACATCCCCGGCAGCTATCGGCCGTCCGTAGGCAATGGCCAGGCTGTTGTGAGCGAGGAAGAACAGGGTTTCCTCGATCGCAGCAGCCATTTTGCGGCGACTGAAGGGGCGTATGCGGCGTTGCAGAGCACGAAACCTCAGACGCTTGCTTTCGCACTGTCGGACTCACCGCTAGGGCTGGCAGCCTGGATGATCGAAAAATTCCAGGCGTGGGTCGATCACCCCGGCGACCTTGAACAGGTGTTGTCGCTCGATACGCTTCTCACCGACATCGCGCTGTACTGGTTCAGCGGCAGCGTCCATGCAAGCTTGCGTCTGTACAAGGAAAATCGACAGAACCCGTTGGCGTTCGCGCCAGGGGAGCGCGTTGTTCCGCCACTTGGTGTCGCGCTGTTTCCCAAGGAAATCCCGATGCCCCCTCGTAGCTGGGTGGCACGGGTGTTCGATGTTCAGCGTTGGGAGCACGTCGACCGTGGTGGGCATTTCGCCGCGTTGGAGCAACCTCAGATCCTGGCTGAGGAAATCAGGGCGTTCTTTCGGCCTTTACGCGGGGCGGCCTGATAGGAATAGGCAATGCTCTGAGATAAACCGGCATAGGTGAGCGAGTTATCGAAAGCTACCATCGCCTCGACCTCACTGATTGGATTTCGCCATGAACAGCAGAAAAACACTATTGATTACGGGCGTGAGCAGCGGCTTCGGCAAAGCGCTGGCGCAAGAGGCGCTCGCATCGGGCCACCGCGTCATTGGAACGGTGCGTAATGAAACCGCATTACAGGCCTTTCAGGCGCTCTCCGTAGATCGTGCGCATGGGGTGATTCTGGATGTCACCGACTTCGCCCGGATTGACAGCGAAGTGGCCGCTGTCGAGGCCACGTACGGCCCGGTCGATGTGCTGGTCAACAACGCCGGTTACGGCCATGAGGGCATCCTTGAAGAGTCGCCGCTGGAGGAAATGCGTCAGCAGTTCGACGTCAATGTGTTCGGCGCGGTCGCGATGATCAAGGCGTTCCTGCCGTATTTTCGCCAGCGTCGTGCCGGTCACATCCTCAATATCACGTCCATGG
This sequence comes from Pseudomonas sp. PB120, assembly GCF_009761815.1. Taxonomy (GTDB): domain Bacteria; phylum Pseudomonadota; class Gammaproteobacteria; order Pseudomonadales; family Pseudomonadaceae; genus Aquipseudomonas. Next base: position 47,372 of record NZ_RWIN01000015.1, on the reverse strand, counting down.
GCGGCACCATCACGATGCCGGGCATTGCTTACTATTGCGGGAGCAAGTTCGCCCTCGAAGGCATCTCCGACACGCTGAGCAAGGAACTGCAGCCTTTCAACGTCTTCGTGACTGCCGTGGCGCCGGGCTCGTTTCGCACTGACTGGGCCGGTCGTTCGATGCGACGCACGCCCCGAAGCATTGCCGACTACGACGCCGGTTTCGACCCGGTGCGCAAGGCGCGTGAAGAGAAGAGCGGCAAGCAACTGGGCGACCCACAGAAAGCGGCGCAGGCCATGTTGCAGGTCATCGACAGCCCGACGCCACCTGCGCACTTGCTTCTGGGCAGTGATGCGTTGGGCGTGGTACGTGACAAACTGCGTCGTGCGCTCAGCGAAATTGACCAATGGGAAACGCTGACCCGTTCTACCGATGGTTAAGCGCTCCGGGGAGGCGTCAATGGCTCATACCGATTCATGCACCTCACACATGGTGCGCTTGATGGAAAAGCTCGCACCGGTCGAGGGCTACAACCTCAGCGCGCTGGAAGACATCCGTTTCCTGCGCTCGAATCGGCCATTGACCCGCACGCCCGTGTTGTACGAGCCGGGTATCGTGATCCTGTGCCAAGGGCGCAAGCGCGGCTATCTGGGTGAAGATGTTTATGTCTACGACGCCCAGCACTACCTGGTGGTGTCCGTCCCCGTTCCGTTCACCATGGAGACGGATGCCAGCGAGGAGGAGCCCATGCTCGCGGTCTACCTGCGCCTGGATCTGCAACTGGCCAGCGAGTTGATGCTGCAAGTCGATGAAGCGTTCGGGCCAAATGATGCCGAGCCCAAGGGCATGTATGCCTCGCCGATGGACGATTTGCTGCAAGCATCGACGCTGCGCTTGCTCGAAGCGATGAGCCGTCCGGGCGATGCGCACATACTGGGACCATCGCTGGTACGGGAGATTTACTACCGCATCCTGACCGGCGAGCAGGGCGGTTCGATGCGCGCTGCGCTCAATCAACAGGGGCACTTCGGCAAAGTGAACCGGGCGATTCGCAAGATCCACGATTGCTATCAGGAGCGTCTGGGCGTCGTGTCCCTTGCTGAGGAAGCGGGGATGAGCGTGCCCAGTTTTCACCTGCACTTTCGCAGCGTGACGGACTCGTCGCCCATGCAATACCTGAAATCGACGCGCTTGCACCAGGCGCGACTGCTGATGCTGCGCAACTCGATGACCGCATCGATGGCCGCGTTCAGCGTCGGCTACGAAAGCGCCTCGCAATTCAGCCGCGAATTCAAACGGTTCTTTGGGCGGACACCCAACGCAGAGATCGACTGGATGAAGGCGACGTATGCATTGCCTGCGCCTTCCACTCCCTCGATGTATGTCTCTTCGCATTGATGAGTAGCCATCGACCTCACCGGTGATATTCGGCGTTCACCTTGCAGTCCTGCGCTTATCTGCTATTCCTCAACGCTCACCTGTGAAGCGCCTGAACAGGCAGGTTTCACATACGACGAGCGCAACTCGTCTCCCAAGGAACGGATGTCATGGGAAGCGTCGTAGTCGATCTGATCGATCTCTTTGTCCAGGCGTTGCAAGACGTCCCAGGGCTGGCGATTTTCCTCGCCCTTGCGTTCGGGTATGCCATCGGGCAGGTGCGTCTGGGGCCGATCCAGTTGGGCGGAGTGTGCGGCACGCTGATCGCAGCGCTGGTGATTGGCCAACTGGGTATTGCCGTCGACTCCGGCATCAAGAACGTGTTCTTCATGCTGTTCATCTTCGCCCTGGGCTACAGCGGCGGCCCGCAGTTTTTTGCCAACCTCAATGCCAAGGGCATGCAGTTGGGCGTGTTCTGCCTGATTGAAGTCGTGGTTGTGCTGGGTTTGGTGTTATTGGCAACGGCCGTCATGCACCTGGACCCTGGGACCGCTGCCGGCATGATGGCCGGGGCCGCTACCGAGTCAGCCGTGGTCGGCACGGCCACCGATGCCATCTCGCGCCTGCCGCTGCCGGCCAGTGAAATTACCCGATTGCAGGGCAATGTGGTCACTGCGTATTCCATTACGTATATCTGCGGCCTGATCACCATTGTGATTGTCACCAGCCAATTGTTTCCGTTGTTTCTGCGCGTGAATTTACGCGAGGAGGCCGAGAAACTCTGGCTGCAAATGGGCGGCACTGTGGAAAGCGCCGGTGTATCGGCGGTGCCTGCGGTTGTGGGTCGCGCTTACGTTGTGAGGGCGGGCGCCGGCCATACCGTTGCGCAGATTCATGAACGACTGGGGCAGCAGTCCAGCGTGGTTCGGGTGCAACGCAACGGCCACGCATTGTCTGTGTCGCCTTCGCTCAAGTTGCGCCGTGGTGACCAGGTTTTGATGGTGGGCTACCGAGGATCAATTATTGACCTGGGCGCCTCGCTGGGCTCTGAGCTTGCCGATACCAGCACACTGACGGTTGCGCTGGACACGTACGAGGTGGTGTTGCAAGCGCCGGAACTGGCCAACCAGCCTTTGCAAGCATTGACCCTGCCGCCGGGCGTGCATGTGGCCGCCGTACGGCGAGGCGATTCCTTGTTGGCGGCGCTGCCCGCGACGCGATTGAAATTGCACGACGTGCTGCAAATCTACGATGCCAACCATGGAGGAGGGCGAGTGACGGCCCCGATGCTCGGCAGCATCGGCAAAGCGCTCCCCGACAAGCTGACCAGCAACATTGGCATCGTCGGGCTCGGCATCGCGCTGGGCACCTGGCTCGGCAGCTTTACGCTCAAGATCGGCGGCATTCCTTTTTCAGCCGGCACCGGCGGGGGCGTGCTGGTGGTCGGGCTGGTACTGGGCTGGTATCACGCCCGACGCGCGGACCTGCATACGGTCAATGCCGACGCACTGGCCTTGCTCAAGGACCTGGGGTTGGCGGGTTTCATTGCCGGGGTGGGATTGTCGTCCGGCCCGCAGGCCATCGCCCTCATCAAACAATACGGCTTCACGTTGCCGATGCTGGGGGTGGCCATCGCGCTGATACCCGCTTGTGTGTCGCTGTTGGCTGGCCATTTTCTCCTCAAGCTCAGCGCCCCGGTGTTGTTGGGGGCCATTGCCGGGCAGCAATGCAGCACGCCTGCGCTCAGTGCCATCCAGAACGCCTGCGGCAATTCCACGCCGCTGTTGGGTTACACCATTACCTACGCAATTTCCAATGTCGTATTGCCCTTGATGGGACCGCTTATTGTCGGTTTGGCCAGTTCAATCCAGAGCGGTTAGCCGAACGTCTTTCCAACTATTCAGCCGAGGGCTGCCATGAGCTGGCTACACGATCTGTTCCACAAGTCGCCGGAAATTGCGCTGTTTCTGTCCATTGCCGTGGGCTATTACATCGGCAAGATCAAGTTCGGCAAATTCCAGCTGGGTGGCGTGGCGGGCTCTTTGCTGGTCGCCGTGCTGGTCAGCCAGGTGGGTGTTCAGATAGATCCCGGGGTCAAGTCCGTGATGTTCGCGTTGTTCATTTATGCGGTGGGTTATGAAAGCGGACCGGATTTTTTCCGCTCACTGGGCAGGCAGTCGATCAAGGAAATCATCCTGGCAATTGTCCTCGCCGCAACGGGCCTGTTGACGGTCGTGCTGCTGGCCAAATGGTTCGACCTGGACAAGGGGTTGGCCGCAGGCGTAGCGGCGGGGGCACTCACACAATCGGCCATTATCGGCACCGCCGGCGACGCCATTGCCAAGCTGGGGCTGGCTGCCGATGAGGTTCAACGCCTGCAGGGTAATGTCGCCATTGGCTATGCGGTGACCTATGTGTTCGGTTCGTTCGGCGCCATCCTGGTCTGCGTCAACCTGCTGCCCAAATTCATGGGGCGCAGCATCAAGGAAGACGCTTTGCGCGCCGAAACCGCAGAACAGGCCGGCGTGCATGTCTATGGCCAGGGTCAGGAAGCGGCCGCGCCGGATCTGGTCGGGCGGATTTTCCAATTGCCGGCCAATACGGCCACCAGTGTACGGGCGCTGGAGAGCACGCCAGGCGTGTCTATCACGATCGAACGGGTCAAACGCGACAAACAGATTCTGGAGCCCAGCCCGGACATGCTGCTGCAAGGGGGCGATATCGTGCTGGTGGTGGGCCGACGCCCCGCCGTGGTGACGGCGGCGCCCCGCATGGGCAAAGAACTGGACGGTGTGGAAGGCATGGAGCTGACCATGCTGCGCCGCGATGTGGTGATCACCAATGCGGCGTATGACAAACGCAGCATTGGCGATATCCGCGCCGATGCGGCACAGGATGTGCGCCACGGCGTGTACGTGTCGCAGATTTCACGCCAGGGCAAAGCCTTGCCGTTGGCGTCCGACACGCTGGTCACGCTGGGCGATGTGGTCACCGTTGTTGGCGCGGAACAAGATGTGAAACGCATCGTGGAGCAGGTCGGCCACGCCATCGTTCCCAGTGCCAAGACCGACTTTGTGTACATGGGCGCGGGCCTGGTGGTCGGTTTGCTGGTGGGCTTGCTCACCGCTCGCATCGGCTCCATTCCCCTGACATTGGGCAGCGGCGGTGGCGCGCTGCTGTCGGGCCTGCTGTTTGGCTGGTATCGGTCCCGTCGTCAATCCTTCGGCGAAATGCCCAGCGGCGCCGTGCAAATCCTCAAGGACCTGGGGCTGGCGGGCTTTGTGGTCGTCGTCGGCATTTCCTCCGGTCTGCAAGCGGTACAAACCGTAAAAGATCAAGGCGTGAGCCTGTTCGTCATTGGCGTGGTGGTCACGATTCTGCCATTGGTCCTGACCATGCTGTTTGGCCGTTACGTGCTGCGCTATGAAAACACCGCGATCTTTGCCGGCGCGCTCAGCGGCACGCGCAGCGCCAACCCGGCCTTTGGTGAAATTCTGGATAAAGCTGAAAACACCGTGCCCACGGTGCCGTTTGCCATTACCTACGCTTTGGCGAACGTGTTCCTGACGTTGTTGGGGCCGCTGGTGGTGGCACTGGTTTAGATCTTTCATTGGAGGCCAGCCCACCCCTGAGCGGGATTGGTCGTTTGCTTATCAAACAGGCTGCAAGGAGTAGTGACATGGATTTTAGCGACCCGGACAAACTCGCACTGCTGAGCCCCTTTGAACTCAAGGACGCGCTGATGGAGCGGGCCGTTCAGAGCCATCAATTGATGCTGAACGCCGGCCGGGGAAATCCCAATTTCCTGGCCACGACCCCGCGTCATGGTTTTTTCCAGTTCGGCGCGTTTGCCATGACCGAAGCCGAGCGCTCCTATCGGTACATGGAGCACGTCGGCGGCTTTCCGCAACGCGAAGGCATCGAGGCGCGATTCGAGCTGTACACCAAGCAGCACGAAGGTGCGCCGGGCGTGCGTTTTATCGAAGCGGCGGTGTCTTATGTCCGCGACCAAATGGGCCTGAATGCGGGCGATTTCATCTATGAACTGTGCGAAGCGATCCTGGGCTGCAATTACCCGGTGCCCGACCGCATGTTGAAGATGAGCGAGGTCATCGTCGGCAAATACATCCACAAGGAGATGGTGGGGACGTACCCCTTTGTCGGCAAATTCGACATGTATGCGCTCGAAGGTGGCACCGCCGCGATGACGTACCTGTTTGGCAGCCTGAAGGCCAATCACATCATCAAGGCGGGCGATACCATTGCGTTGGGCATGCCGATCTTTACGCCGTATATCGAGATCCCGCAGCTGAGCGATTACAACCTCGTGTCGCTGTTTGTCGAAGCCCCGCAATCCAACAAATGGCAGTTCACCCATGAAGAACTCGACAAGCTGCTGGACCCCAAGGTCAAGGCGTTCTTCCTGGTAAACCCGAGCAACCCGCCTTCCGTCAAGATCGATGACGATACCCTGCGCTACATCGCCGAAATCGTGAAAAAGCGCCCGGACCTGATCATCCTCACCGACGATGTGTATGCCACGTTCGCCGACAATTTCGTCTCGCTGTTCGCCATCTGCCCCTACAACACCATCCTCGTTTATTCGTTCTCCAAATACTTTGGCGCGACGGGCTGGCGCATGGGCATTGTGGCCACGCATGAAGAAAACGTGATCGACGCCATGATCGCCAAACTGCCAGAGGCCAAGCGCAAGGACCTGGACCGACGCTACAGCTCGATTACCACGTCGCCGCGCACGCTGAAATTCATCGACCGACTGGTGGCCGACAGTCGCACGGTGGCGCTGAATCACACCGCGGGCTTGTCGACCCCGGTGCAAGCGCAAATGACGCTGTTTTCGTTGTTCTGCCTGATGGACGAGCCGGGCGCCTACAAGGCGGAAATGAAGCGCATCGTGCTGCGACGAAAAGAAGCCATGTACCGCGAACTGGGCCTGCCCATGCCCCATGACGGCAACTCGGTGCGCTACTACCACCTGATCGACCTGGAAGAGCTGGCGGCTCAGATGTACGGCACCGAGTTTGTGCAGTGGATGCTGGGGCGGCTCAAACCCAATCAGGCGCTGTTCCGTCTCGCCGAAGAAACCGGGGTGATCCTGCTGCCGGGCAAGGGCTTTGGCACACCGCATCCGTCATGGCGGGTGTCGCTGGCCAACCTCAACGAGTACGACTACGCCAACATCGGCAGGGCGATACGCAAACTGGCCCAGGAGTATTACGACCTGTTCGTGCAGGCCACGGGGGCCAAGGTGCCTTCGCCGGCGGCCAAGGCCGTGGACAATGCGAGTGCGAAAGTCGCGGCCAAAGCCAAACCCAAGCGTACGAAAAAGGCAGAGTGAAGACGGGGCGGGCGTAAGGGCTCTTGATGGCGCTGGTCGGGCGACCGATCAGCGCCTGGGCCATGGCTTTATCTTTGGTAATCAGTATCGCAATATACAGTTCTATATAGCGCGTACCCTGCGCTTTCTTACCAAGGGAATGAATGATGAGTACGGTTTTGACCCGCAAAGAAGCGGTAGGTGAGCGTTACGTGCTGGAAACGATGCGCCACGCGCAGCAGATGACCTGGAAGGCTATCGATCAGATCGCCCGTGTCATCACGCCGGGAATGCGCGAGTCCGAGGCGCAATTGCGGGGTAAAGAGATTCTGGCGCAACTGGGCATGGATCGGATCTGGCATCCGCTGCTGATCCGCTTCGGCGCCAACACACTCAAGACCTTCAAGCAGCGCTCCGATGGCGACCCCGAGCTGGGGGCCGAAGACATTTTCTTCATCGACATGGGCGTGGTGTGGCAAGGGCACGAAGGAGACGCCGGCGCGACCTTCACCACCGGTTCAGATCCGGAAATGATCGCCTGTGCCTCGGCGGCCAAGGAGCTGTTCGACAGGGTCGAAAGCTTTTGGCGCAGCGAGCGGGTTTCCGGCGTGGCGCTGTATGACTTTGCCGCCGCTCAGGCCAAGGCCATGGGCTGGACGCTCAACCTCGACATCAAGGGCCACCGGGTCAGCGATTTCCCCCATGCGATTCACCGGGGCGGCGACCTCGGGGATCTGGATCAATACCCGAATACTGGCCTGTGGATTCTGGAAATCCAGTTGGCTCATCCCGAGCGTCGATTTGGTTCGTTTTATGAGGATTTGTTGATCTGAATTTTTCCGGGTGATGCGTCCTGTAATACTGACGGTATCAGCGACGGTCGCGATAGCGTTCGGTCAAGGACTGCACAAGGGTGACGTAGGATTGCGTTTCGGCGTACGGCGGCACCCCGTTGTATTGGTCCACGGACGCTTCGCCGGCGTTGTAGCCTGCCAATGCCAGCCTCTGGTTGCCATTGAAGCGTTTGAGCAGCCAGGCCAGGTAGCGCACACCGCCACGAATGTTCTGTCCTGCGTCGAAGGGATTGTCCACGGCGAAGCGCTCGGACGTGGCGGGCATCAACTGCATCAGTCCTTGGGCGCCTTTATCGGAAATGGCGTTGGGGCGAAATGCCGATTCCGCATGTATCACGGCGCGGATCAGCTCCCTGTCGACACCATAATGACCTGACGCGGCTTCGATCTCCCGCCGATAGGAGTGCGTGTCCAGGCGCAGCGAAGCGACCTTGAAACCCCTCGGCGCCGCACACAGATAGCAGCCCTTGATGTGATAAACCTCAAGGACATCGACCCGTGCCGAGATCCCTTCGGGGCGTCGGCTCACGTACTGACGAACACCGTTGTGCATGAAGGTGTACACCCGAATCCGCATCGCACCCGGGTCATCGCTCCTCACAACGCGTGGCTGGACCAATGCCTTGGCGCCGACACCGCCGCCCGCCGTGCCATTCATACGAGTGCATCGGGCGCCGGCGATGGTGTGGTTGGTGTAGCTGATGGCTCCGTCCCTGGCTTGGCACTTGAACGCGGCGCTCGCGCACAATGGGACAATCAGCAAGGCCAGCTCGATGCCGCCAAGAAAGCTGTTGCGCGCCCATCGCCGTGCTTTGGAACTCATCACATTACTCCGCGCTTGGGGCGCCTGGTCTGGGCGCTGCCTTTGGAGGGTCATTCACGGTGACCCTCTTTTGGATCTGATAGTTATACCCCTCGTAACGAGCCTTTGAACGTTGCGTTGACGTACGGGCTGCCGGCGGCCCCAGGGCGCTCGTTTATCAAGGCAAATTCCACACACGCATAGTCCTTGCCCCACTGCGCGATTACTCATAAACCCTCAAGTTGAATTGAAGTATTCAGGTCAATGACGCCGGTTAGTAACCGGCACAAGGAGAGACCATGAACACCGCCGCAATTCCTGAGGGCTTCACCCCGTTTTCCCGCAGTAGTCCGTTGCTTGATCTGCTTGGCCCGATCTACGCGAGGGGCAGCGGACTGCAATTGGAATTGGGATTACTGACGGACTTACGACATGCCAATGGCCGCGGCACTTTGCATGGTGGTGTATTGGCGACGCTGGCCGATGTGGGTATGGGTTACGCCATGGCATTTTCCAGCGACCCTCCGCAACCATTGATCACGGCGAGCATGACCCTGGACTATCTCGGCGCAGTACACATCAATGAGTGGCTGGAAGTGCGTCTTGAGTACTCTAAAAAAGGACGTCAACTGGCGTTTGCTGCGGTCAGCTTGCATGTAGGTGAGCGAACCGTTGCGCGCGCGAGCGCGGTGTTCGCTGTGCCGATGAGTTGAAATGCGTATTTATCGAGGCATGGGGAGTCATTAGGCTGAGTCATGATGCTCAGTGGGCGAGTGTTTTCGAATCTCTTTGAATGACTGTTTCTGGCCGATTGCTGCCTATCGCGAGTGGCAGAAAACGACCCTTAGCGGACGTTGTCAGTGCACTGAGCATCTAGTAAAAAGGTCATCTCCAGTTCCAGGGACTGAAACGAATTTATGATTACTGGCTATGGTCAACGCGTTTGTAATCGATGCGGCGAGTCAATTACTGCTTACTGTCCATCAATTGAAACACTAGCGATCATCGGGGTTTTCCACGAGAAGGGTGATCAGGCAGTAGTAGATGAAATAGTCCGCCGAGAAAATATTGATCCGGATGTTGTCTGGGAGTATTTCCACCATCGGATGAAGCCCCTGTGCGAGCAAAGCTTGCCCACTGCTCATTCTGCGGAGGGCAGTTGAGGACTTGGCGTGCGCGTCAATGCATACACTGTTTTAGAGACTGGCACTGACGCACAGCGATTATCGAGCTGAGTCTTCATGTTCTGAACCGCATTCTGACGATTTCTGACTGACCGCTTCTGGCCGCTATCTGCCTGTCGTGAAGGCTGCATCCGACACTGAGCAGCACTTTTCAGGTACCGACCAAGCTAATGATGCCGGGAAAAAATGGCCTGTCAGAGTGACCATTAGCGCGGTGTTTGTGCATCATTCCGCTTGCACAACCCCCGGAGGTGCCCAAGTACCGGACCCGGCCGGAAGAATGGAGGGCGCGCCGGTTTTCGGCCAGTAAAGACGCATGACGAGATAGATGGGCCCATCGGGCGCGGGCAACCAGTTCGCTTCTTTCGTTTTTCCGGGAGAGCTTTTCTGGATGTAAAGGGTGAGCGATCCGTCCTGGTTTTTCGTCATGACGGGCAACATCGGCGAGTTAATGAGATAGCGATTGATCGGGTTTTTGATCAGCAGCTGACTTTTGCCGTCATACATCGTTACCGACCAGAAGGCATTGACCGGGGGGAGTTGGCCAGCAGGGAAGGTGAGGGTGTAATTGTGTTTGCTGCCATCCAGTACCTTACCTTTCGTATCCGCGCGGGCAATCGGGTACATCGCTTCGGCGGCATCATTGCCGTAAATGCCGGCCTTTGCAGCAGCGGCACGCTTGAGCCAGTCTCCGTTATAGAAAGCTTCGTCCCCCATCAGTGAACCCACTTTCCAGCCGTTGATTTCCTTCATCCCGCTCGCAAGATACGCCGATACTTTGTCGTCACCTTCCTTCATGCCGAGCAGAACGGCGGCTTTGCGTTCCAGGGAGAGATCTTTTAATTCAACGGTTTTTCCGGGGCCGATGCCGATGCTGGCGAGCCGTGCGCGGACGTCTTTATCGACTGAGGTTTGCGGCACGAACTGAAGTGCGGCGTCGAGGTATTCGTAGAAGTTGTCCTTGATACCTTTTGTTGTCGCCGAGGGGAAATCAATAGGAGGGGCGGCGGCCGGAGCGGGTTGTTTCAGGAACGCAGAAAGTGGCTGCGCTTTGTAGCCTGCCTGAACTTTCACAACACTTGGCATATCGGCAGCGTTGAATAGCTGGGTGCGGAAAATAGTGAGGGCAAAGGGCGTTGTCGAGTGAAAAACTTTTTTGATTGTCGCCGGTACCGTACCCTTCCATTCAGGGCCGACGACCAGATAATCGCCTGATTTACTTCCAGTCGCGCGGCTACCGATATAGCCGAAGTTATAAGTGTTTCCATCGCAAAGCTGTACTGAGTAATAGCGTCTTTTGTCGACGTTCGGCACCGAGATAACCATGGGTTCAGCACGCAAATCGAGCCAGAGCATGGAATAGGGCGTATCGCTGTTCGGCGTAACGACAGCGGTATCCTCGTAGGTAAAGACGCGCGCGTCACTCTTGATTTGATTGAACGGACCCTTGTATTGCCCTGAGTTCTTGTTCAGCGTGAAATCATTCATGACGGCATAGTTCATCACGATAGGCAGGCCGTAGATGAACGCCTCTTCAGCGATGGCTTTAGTCTCGGACATGCCGGGCTCTGCAGTGGCGGACTTTTGGCTGGCCTGAACGGCAGGCTTCTCCGGTTCATTCTTATCGCCACAGCCCGCCAGCAGTACGACAACAATGGCGCTGTACAGCGTGCTGTAAAAAATCCTGCGTGCTGGTGATTTCATAGGGCCCTCTTTGTTAAAGCTGCCTACCGTGGACTGCCGCTCGCCTGTGGGTGAATCGCACCACAGCGACTCACCCGTTTCAAATGAGGGTAGTTCAATCCACCTTCAGCAGCTGCCACGCCAACCCCATGTGCGTAGAACGCTTAATCACACAATGGGCACCCCCCATTGTTCGCGGCCAGCAGGCCAGTGATCAAAGCGCGTACTGGGTTTCTCCGCGGGTGAGGGCGGGGTAGTCGCTGTATCCCTGGGCAGTGCCGCCGAACAGGGTGGCGGGATCAAGGGCCGCCAGTGGCAGGTCTTCTTCCAGGCGCAGCGGCAAATCAGGGTTGGCCACGAACGGTCTGCCGAACGCCACCAGGTCTGCATAGCCTTTGCTGATGACCCACTCGGCGCGTGCGCGATCGTAGTTGCCAGCGACGATGATCGGGCGGCTGAAGCGTTGGCGAATCGCCTGACGGAAGGATTCGGTGAACACCGGCGCATCGTCCCAGTCCGCTTCGACCAGGTGCAGATAGCCGATGCCTTTGGCCTGCAAATACTCGGCTGCCTCAAGGATGGTCGGGAGGATGTCCGGGCAGGCCATGCCACGGGCGGTCAGGAACGGTGCCAGGCGGATGGCCGTACGTTCGGCGCCGATTTCGTCACTGATCGCGTCGACCACTTCCTTGAGAAAACGCAGGCGATTGCTGCGTGAACCGCCGTATTCATCGGTCCGTGTGTTGGACGTGGTGCGCAGGAACTGGTCCACCAGGTAACCATTGGCCCCATGGATTTCCACACCATCAAAACCGGCGCGAATAGCGCGGCGTGCGGCCTGACGGAAGTCGTCGACGATCTGCGCAATCTCGATCCGGGTCAGCGCCCGGGGTGTCGGTGAATCGTGCATGCCGCCCAGTCCAGTGACAGGGTCGACTTTCCAGATTTGCCCTTCAAACGGTTCAGCGGACGGCGCCACCGGCAGCTCGCCCTGATGGAAGTCTGGATGGGACAAGCGCCCGACGTGCCACAGTTGCAGGAAGATGCGGCCACCCTCGGCATGCACCGCCTCGGTCACGCGCTGCCAGCCTTGCTCTTGCGCGTCACTGTAGATGCCGGGTGTAAAGGAGTAACCCTTGCCCTGCGGGGAAATCTGCGCGGCTTCGGTCACGATCAATGCCGCCGAGGCACGTTGTGCGTAGTACTGCGCGTTGAGGCTGTTAGGGATGTCGCCGGGCTGGCTGCTGCGTGCTCGGGTCATGGGCGCCATCACGACCCGGTGAGGGGCATTCAGGCCGGCGAAGGTGATCGGTGTAAATAAAGTGGTCATGGTGTCAGTTCCTGGGCTGATGAGTTGATGGGCTCAGTCTGCAACCGGGGATGAGATTTGATAATTAGGCTAGTCTTTGATGGATTTTCAAAAATACTGGAAGAATGATGGATAACCTCGAAGCGATCCGCCTGTTTGTCGAAGCGGCCCAACTGGGTGGGCTCTCGGCGGCAGGGCGCAAGCTCGGCCTGTCGCCAGCCGCCGCCAGCGCTCGTTTGCTCAAGCTTGAAGCATCTCTCGCCACGCGTTTGTTCGAGCGCACCACGCGGCAGTTAAGGCTGACCGATGAGGGGCGGATTTATCTGCAACATTGCCGTGACGCGTTGCAGTCGCTGGACGATGCCCGAGCGGCGTTGTCCGCGGAAAAAAAAGAAATTCGCGGCAAGATCCGCGTGTCCGCGACCTCGGATTTCGGCCGGCATGTGCTGAACCCTTGGTTCGACGAGTTCACAGCCCGCTATCCCCAGGTCGTTCCGGCGTTGCTGTTGTCCGACTCGCTGTCGCACCTGATCGCCGACGATGTCGACCTGGTGATCCGCTTCGGCGTGCCGCCAGACAGCTCGTTGATCGCACGACCGCTGGCCGCCAATCGCCGCGTACTCTGCGCCGCACCCAGCTATCTGCAGCGCAAGGGCACGCCTGATCACCCGCATCAATTGGTCGAGTTCGATCACATTGTCGCCGGCCAATCGGGGTGGTCCAGCGAATGGCGCTTGCACCGTGGCAAGGAAACGATGCTGTTCAAGGTGCCCATGGAGGCTGCGCGTGAAACCAACGACGGCGCGTTGGCCCGCCAATGGGCGATCGATGGTCACGGCATCGTGCTCAAGTCGATCTGGGACGTGAGCGCTGACCTGGCGGCGGGGCGCTTGAGCCTGGTGCTGCCGCAATGGCAATCGGTCGAAGCGCCGGTGCATGCGCTTTACCCGCGCAGCCGTTACCTGGCACCACGGGTGAGGGCGTTGCTGGATTTTTTGAGTGAACGTTTCGAACAAGCATCCCGTGAGATTGCGTCGTGACACCGACTCTGTAGGAGCGAGCTTGCTCGCGATGGACCTGAGACCTCCACGTTTAACCTGTGCACACGCGTAATCGTTAGCGTCCATCGCGAGCAAGCTCGCTCCTACAGGGATTGGTGTGTGGATATTTCCAAAATTTTTGATAATCCATCAATGGCCAGGCAAATTTTCAAATGCATGCCGTGTTTGCACAATGGATCACTTCATTGGCATCACAGGGCATCCTCATGCATCTGGATCACGTCAACATCGTCATCGCGGATCTCGGCAAAGCCGTTGGCTTTTTCACCGGCGTGCTGGGATTCACTAACGGGCACCGCCCCGACTTTCGGGTGCCGGGTGCCTGGTTGTATAGCCAGGGTCGGCCGCTGATTCATCTATCCCAGGCCACAGGCGGGTTACCGGCCGGGAAGGTGTCGCCCCGGATCGACCACATTGCATTGCGTGTCGCCGACTTTGAAGAGTGGCGCTTCGTGCTCGACCGCGTGAAAGCCCACGGCCTCGATTATGAAGTCAATGCACCCAACGACGGCAATGACGTTCAGCTGTGGGTATCACTGGCCCCGGGCGTCATCGTTGAAATCATCAGCATAAAGGCGCCCATCCGCTGATTTTCGCCAGTTCGCCTATGCTCATATTCCGCTCCAAACAAGCCATGACCTTAACGGTCACGATCAGAACACGATTCTGATCGTGACCTCCATTTCATACAGGAGATGCGAACATGGGGTATGTCACTACGCAGGACGGTGTCGAGATTTTTTACAAAGACTGGGGGCCACGCGACGCCAAGGTGGTCTTCTTTCATCACGGATGGCCACTCAGTGCGGACGACTGGGATGCGCAGATGCTGTTTTTCCTGGCGAACGGCTACCGGGTCATTGCGCACGACCGGCGCGGTCACGGGCGATCCAGTCAGGTCTGGGACGGGCACGACATGGATCACTATGCCGATGACGTCGCGGCCGTGGTCAACCATCTTGGCGTGCAGGGGGCTGCCCATGTGGGGCATTCCACTGGCGGTGGCGAAGTCATCCATTACATTGCACGCCATGGCGAGGACCGGGTGTCGAAGGCCGTCATCATCGCCGCCGTGCCACCGCTGATGGTCCAGACCCCGAGCAATCCAGGCGGTTTGCCGAAGTCGGTGTTCGATGATCTGCAGGCACAGCTGAAGGCCAACCGCGCACAGTTCTACCACGACATTCCTGCGGGACCTTTCTACGGTTACAACCGCCCAGGTGCAAAACCGTCCGAGGGCACCATCTTGAATTGGTGGCGCCAAGGCATGATGGGCTGCGCAATTGCTCACTATGACGGGATCGTGGCCTTTTCCCAGACCGACTTTACCGACGATCTAAAGAGCATCACGATCCCCGTGTTGGTGATGCATGGTGATGATGATCAGATCGTGCCTTATGAAGACTCCGGGCCCTTGTCAGCCAAACTGTTGCAGAACGGCACGTTGAAAACTTACGCGGGCTACCCACACGGAATGCCTACAACGAACGCCGATACCATCAACGCCGATTTGCTCGCTTTTCTGCGAGGCTAGGCCACCCTCCGGGGCGGGTGAAATCCTGCCCCGACTTTCTCCCCTTGTCTGTGCATTCTAATTATCCATGTCCATGGATATAGAAATCGGATTCATCCTGTTTTTCCGCGCAATCCGCAAGCATAGAGTGGCTTCACCGGTTCGAAACACCGAGCTGAAATTCCCACTATGCAATCAATCGGAGATTCAACGATGAGCCACAAACTGGCAGGTAAAGTTGCACTGGTCACCGGCGGCACCACCGGCATTGGCCTGGCCTCAGCACAAGAGTTCGCCGCGCAGGGCGCTACGGTGTTCATCACGGGCCGCCGTCAGGCGGAACTGGACGCAGCGGTTGCTTTGATTGGCGATAAGGCGGTCGGGATCAAGGGCGATGTGGCCAATCTGGCCGATCTGGACAAGGTGTTCTCGGTGATCTCGGCGAAGGCCGGGCATCTCGATATCGTGTTTGCCAATGCGGGTGGCGGCGATATGCTGCCGCTGGGTTCGATCACGGAAGAGCACTTCGACCGCATTTTCAGCGTCAACGTCAAAGGCCTGCTCTTTACTGTGCAGAAAGCGCTTCCGCTACTCAAGGACGGGGGCTCTGTGATCCTGACCGCGTCCACCACCGCCACCCAAGGCACCGAAAACTTCAGTGTCTACAGTGCGAGCAAGGCCGCCGTGCGTAACTTCGCCCGCTCCTGGCTGCTGGACTTGAAGCCGCGAAACATCCGTGTAAACGCCATCAGCCCTGGCCCTGTCGCCACCCCTGGCCTGGCAGGCCTGGTGCCGGCAGAACATCTTGATGGCCTGCATGCGCATCTGGCCAGTCTGGTGCCAATGGGGCGTCTGGGCGATCCGAAAGAAGTCGCCAAGGCCGTGTTGTTCCTGGCCTCGGATGACAGCAGCTTCATCAACGGCATCGAACTGTTCGTTGACGGTGGTGCAGCACAGATCTGATTACCGAGGCTAACACTGGCGGGCTTGTTCACGTTAACGTGGAAAAGTGCTCCACCAGCCAGTCGATGAAAACGCGCACCCGATTGCTGAGATTGCGGTTGGGTGGGTAAGCCACATGAAAGGGGTACGGGGCAGGGCGCCAGTCTTGCAAGACGGGCACCAGCGCCCCGGTCTCGATGAAGGGTTGCACCGCATAATTGAACGTGTGGATCACACCCAGGCCCGCCAGCCCGGCAGCAATGTGCGCGTTGCTCTCATTGACACTCAGTACACCCTTGCCGATCACTTCGATTTTCTCGTCGCCGCACTGAAAAACGGCCGGTACCACTCGACTGGTTCGAGCCGAGTGATAGCTGATGATGCGATGTTCATGCTCCAGATCCCACGGGTGGCCAGGCGTGCCGAAGCGTTGCAGATAGGCGGGTGATGCGCAGGTGGTCCAGGACGCTTGCCCCAGGAACCTTGCCGCCAATGACTGTTCCTGGATGGCGCCACCGCGAATGACACAATCGACGTTGTCGCTGATCAGATCGACATGCCGATCACTCACACCCAGTTCGATCTCGATGTCGGGAAACCGTGCAAAAAACTCAGGCAAGGCCGGAATGATCAGCGCGGTCGCCACGGAGCCGCCGACATTGACATGGATTTTGCCGCGAGGATTGAACAGCGCACTTTGAAAGCCGGCGTCGATCTCTTCCAGGTCCCTGATGATGCGCGCGGTTTGTTCATAGTATTTGGCTCCGTCTAGGGTGACGGTCACGCTACGGGTGGTACGTTGCAGCAAGCGCACGCGTAAAAAGCCTTCCAGATCTTGTATCAGTTTGCTGACGGTGGCCTTGGGCATTTCCAGTGAGTCGGCTGCCTTTACAAACGACCCGGCCTCGACGACGCGGGCAAACACGCGAATGGCTAACAATTGGTTCATGTTTCGTGGGGCCCGGTGAGGTGAGGTGGGTGGCAGTTTAGTAAGTGAACACCGACGATTAGCATTAAAAGCCGTCGGTCACCTACCGTCACACTGTTTGCTCAGAGGTTCAAACTGCGTGGTGCGACTCTAACGGAGGCGTACGACAATGAGCACTATCCTACTGAGCGCGATGACCGCAGCGCTACTCACCGTAGCTTGCCAGACCGCGTTTGCAGACTCATCTACACCGAAAAACTGGGTCAGCACCACGAGCGAACCCACGGCCGACAACACATCGGGATACATCCAGGCCGTCGGGAGAAATGGATCACACTCGATGCACCCCAACGCGCCGTTGGCAGCCGGGCCATTCGCTGACGATGACGCATTTGGGTATACCCAGGCCGTCGGGCGAAACAGTTCTCACTCGATGCATCCCGACGCACCTTTAGCCACCGAACAATTCGCTGACGATGACTGAAAGTTGCTTAAGCTAACTGGAGATAACGAGTCGCCCAGAAGCTATTGAGACCACCACTTGAGTGTTCGAAGCCCGGAGCCGTCATCGGTCGTTGCTGGAGAGATACTCACCCAGCACGGCACCCACAACCCGGTCTTCCCGGGCTTCGATCACTCGCAATCAGCTTTCCTCTATCTTTTTTACAATCGCTGATGTTTGCGCTGCTGTTTAACCTTATACATTTCGCGGTCTGCCAGTTTCGTGGCCTCGTCCACGGTCACGCTACCCGGCATCACAGCCACAACCCCGACACTCGCGCCGGTGTATTCAACGTCCCCCAGACCGTGGCCCAGCTCATAGCGTCCAATTGTCGCTTTGGACAGGCGATCCTGAAGCAATTCGGCGGCATGTTGCCGGTCTTTTTCCGGGTCCGAGTGTTCGGCGGGTGTGCCCAGCGCGATCACGATGAACTCATCACCGCCCGTACGCCCGATGATGTCGCTGCTTCTGAGTGCGTGCTGCAGTTGGGCGGCCACGCCACGCAGTAACTGGTCTCCGGCCAGGTGGCCGCGGGTATCGTTGATGGACTTGAACCCATCCAGATCGATGACACCCATCAGGATGTATTTGTGCTCCCGCTGGGCCAGGGCGAACAGGCGCGCGGCCTCGTTCAGAATGGCACGCCGGTTGGACAGGCCGGTCAGCGGGTCTGTCAGGGCCAGTTTGGTCAATTCGGCGTTGGCAGCCTGGAGTCGTTCAACAAGCAGCCCGCGCTCAAGGGCATATCCCAACAACCCGGACAGCAGCATCAGCAAGGGTTCCACTTCAGAAGAGCGGGCCACCTGATCCGAACTGGCGGCACATACCGTCCCCAGCACGTGCCCGTCCTGGGATCTGATGGGCGCGCTCACGTAAGTCCGGATGCCCAAGGCCGCGGCCGCCTCTGAATCCCCCCAACATTCGGCAACGTTGTCCGAGTACATGCGATTCTCGTCCAGCGCCCGCTTGCACAGCGTATCGGCCCAAGGCACAACCAGCCCTTCAGGAATCACCATGTCGCCGACGTTGCGAGCGAACTCGACACGCTGGACGCCCTCGTCGGTATCGATGGTCGTCAGGTAGGTCGACTCCATGCCAGTGATCTGGCTGAGCAGCACCAGCAGGGGGCGTGTGAGCTGCTCCAGGGTTTGCGCTTTGGGAAGGGTATCGGAGAGAAGAGAAAGAATCTGATCCATTGAGGCGTGCCGATCGCTAAGGGGTAAATCAATTATCGACTAATCGGCGGATTACTGAATATGGCGGCGATGGTCTCGAGGCGGCGTGAGGGTGGCCTTGCACCCGGCAACATGACTTTATTTTCATGTTCAGCAGTCGCGTTAATGTGCCGTCTACACTCAGACCGTATCGGGTACACCCAGCGTAACCGGCAAATTGCCTGCCATTGCGCACCATTCCGAGAGCCATTCAATGAAACTGAATAACGCTCTGCACAGGGATAATAACAATGCGGATTTGCTCCGCCTCGTCGCGGCATGTGCGGTCATCTGGGGGCACGCTTATGCGCTTGTTCCCGGGCCGGTGACGACAGAGCCCATCAGGGGTTTGCTTGGATTCGACTATTCTGGATCGCTGGCCGTTGAATTCTTCTTTTTCCTGAGCGGCATTCTTGTTACCAATAGCTGGCTCACTAATAGCTCTCCACTGAGTTTCATTCTGGCTCGTTTTTTCCGGGTGTTCCCGGCCGTCCTCGTTAGCGCGGTCGCTTGCGTGTTCCTGCTTGGACCGATGCTCACCACACTGCCGCTGAATAGTTATTTTGCTGACAGCTCTGTTTTTGCAGCCATATTTCGGCACCCCTACGTCGAGTACTCGTTGCCTGGTGTGTTTGAACACACCAACAACCCGCTGACCAACGGATCTATCTGGACGATCCGGTATGAACTGATCATGTACGCGATGCTGCTGGCAGCAGGGCTCTGCGGGGTATTCCGTCATAAGATTTTTGCGACGGTGGTGCTCGTTGCAATACTTGTCATTTCAATCGTATTGCCAGACGAAGTTGAAGTGATTGGCCTGATGAACGTGGATATTGGCGGTCGCCTGCCGGCCTTTTTTGCCTTTGGCGCGCTTCTTGCGCTTTATAAAGACCAGGCAAGTATCAACTTCAGTATCGTTTGCGGCTTGATTCTCTTTGCCTGGATCTGCCGGCACGGGCCGGCGTTCCAGTTTGTGTTTTATCCGGCATTCTTGATGACGGCGCTTTGGCTGATGACTACTGCCCCCATCAAGGCATTGCGGTTACCGGGCGACTTTTCGTATGGCGTTTATGTCTTCGGATGGCCCATACAAAAGGCCGTAGTCGCCGTCTTTCCGGCTTTCAGCATTCATGAAAATCAGGCTGTTTCGATTGCCGCTGCTTTGGCGTTGGCCAGTATTTCCTGGTACGTCGTTGAAAAGCCCTGTATTCGATTTGGGCGTCAGTTAAGTCAGTATTTTGCGGCGTATGGCAACCGTGAAGCCAATTCAGAGGCGACGCTGGTGCCGACATTAAGTGAGCGCAAGTCGCTCTAACGCATAATCCTTACCTGCCAACGTAAGTTCAAACGTGGTGTAGCCGAACGTGCCCCTTGTCACCTGATGCTTCACCAGACGTTTGGCCTGGAGTTGCTTCAGGCCGATTTCGACTTCTAACGTACTGAGTGAGACAAGTTTGCAAAGCGAGTCCAGGTTTGCAATTTTTCTGAAGCTCGCATGGTAGGCCAGCGCTTCCATCAGCAGCGTTTCGTTATCGGTCAGCTGCGGAAACTGAGGGTTGTTCTTTTTGTAAATTTTTCGCTCTATCTCGTGTAACTCGCTATAGGCGCCATCCGTGATGCGGGCGTAGTAAATCGCGACAGACAGCGTGCTGATCAAAATCGCGATGATCATCACCAGCGCCCAGTTCGGCATTGACGTTTCCAGCAACACCCAATCTCCAAGACGGAGCAGCCAGGCCGTGGTATCGGCCCACAACGTCGTGTTGAAGTGAGTGTCGAGCAGTTTTATGGAAGCACCAGCGACAAGGCAAATCCCGGCCGAGCAGGCCGCAGCCTTGAACATGAACGGGGAATGATTGCCTTGTTCTGCCATGCTGCTCGTCTCGAATTTAGAAACAGTAGCTATCAGCATAGCAGCGCAAAAGTGGTCGTCGTGAAGCCGACGTGCAAGGTCAGCTTCTGACGGTTCTCTGGCGGTCCTGTTCGCGGACTGGCGCGCGACTCAGTATTTGATGTCCCGGGCTCTTTCCCGCCCTTGCTGTTTGGTCTGGCGTTTGGTCTGGCGGCATTTGGAGTTGCTTTGCTGGTCGGCCGCGCGGCAGTTCTGCTTGGTCTGGCGCGCATCCTGGCGCGTTTCCTGGCGAACGTCTCGTGCAGCACGTCGCTGTTGACCTTGCTCTGTCGCCCAAGTGGTTCCCGCCGAGCACACCAGCAAGGTCGCCGCGATCAAAGCGCAAAGTCGAAGAGTGGGCATGAAATGATCTCCTGCGGGCAAGGTACCGGGATTGTTCGGTACCGCTGATTTTTCTTTCGCTTGAATGGGAGCAATACAGGTGAGGGAATGCCCCATGATTGTAGATCGCATTCCAAGCGCAGCATGAAGCCGACGCCAAGCGGTTGATCGATCATCCGGAAAAGCCGACGTTCTCTCTGCCTTGCCGAGAAGCGTTTGCCAAAGGGCCGCGCAAGGTCAGTGTGTTAATCAACTCCCGACGGCCGTAAACAACCAACCGCCATGGCAACAAGACTATCGAGCAAGGCCGGTTGCTCCAGCTGCGCCGGCATGTCCTCCAATACCGACCGGATAACACTGCGCAGCCCCTGCCCGAGCAAATAAGCCGCCAGGGCAGGGTGCTCTGTGGTGATCTCGTGCTCGTACAGATGCAGGAGCGGCAGCCAGGTCGCCTCGATGAATTCAGCGGTCGTGCGGTAAGGGCCGCGCCACATACCCAGGTGAAGGGCAGAGTGGTAACGCAAGTGAAAGGCCTTGTTCAGTTTGAACAGGCGTGTTTCGACACGAATGATGTTGGCCAGAATATCGCGCAGCGCCTCTTTCAACGGCACGCCCACCAGCTTTTCGCGCACCCGCAACAGTTCCTCGGACTCCTCGTCGAGCATGCGCTCGTACAGCAAGGCAACCATCGCGTCCTTGTTGGGGAAATATTGGTAGATCGAGCCGACCGCGACCCCGGATATTTCTGCGATGCGGGCGACGGTCAGCGCTTCCTCCCCGGCCTCATCCAGTATCCGCAGGCACGCCTGTTCCACGGCATCGACCAGTGCGCGAGAGCGTGACTGGGTCGGTCGTTTGCGTAACGCGGGTAACTGCTCTGGTGAGGACTTTGAGCTCATTGTGGTTTCGACGCCTTTCTTGTTCATGAAATCCGAGTGCTGCATTTTACGTCGCACCAAAAAACAATTAATTATCAATTGAATCAATCGGTTGCTAGCGGTTTTGGTCGCATGCCGAATGCGAATATTCGAGCCGTTGCGCCGTGAGTATGATCGTTTTCGTCGATCAGACAACGTCCAAACGCGTAGTGATACGCCCCATAAGATCGGATGTTCCAACCCTGCCGGGAGATTGCCCATGTCTTCATCTTTCACCGTCTTGCCCCTTGGCCCAAGCCTGGGTGGCGAAGTGCTCGACCTGGATTCTGCTTCAGTCGTTTTGCCAGAAACCCTGGCCGCCATCGAGGCGGCACTTGTCAAACATGAAGCCCTCGTCCTGCACGTCCCGGGGCTAAGTCCCGAGCAACACCTGGCGATTGCGCGGTATTTCGGCGAGCCGGAAGTGCACACCTTCTATCCCAACCTGGGTGAGGGCTTTGAACAGATCACCGTGATCGACTCCAGACTGGGTGATCGTGCAGACATGTGGCACCACGACGAGAGTTTTCTGCCCAGCCCACCGATTGTCACCATGACCCATGCGCAGATCCTGCCACCCTGTGGCGGAGACACCTGCTGGATCAGCATGACCACGGCCTACGACGCGCTGTCCGAGCGCATGAAGCACTACCTCGAAGGCCTCAGCGCCTGGCACGACATGAACGGCCCCATGACCGCAGCGCTACGGCAAAACGTCGTCACACACGAGCGCTATGTGGAGGTCATCAGCGGGAACCGACGGCACCTGCATCCGCTGGTGATTCAGCACCCGGTAACAGGTCGCAAGGCGCTGTACCTGAGCCCGACCTACACCACCCATATCGACGGCCTGGCCACTTCCGAGAGCGATGCCATCCTTGGCTACCTGCATGCGCATTGCCAACACGTTCAATTCGGTTTCCGCCATCGTTGGCGTGTCGGCGACATGGTGCTCTGGGACAACCGAAGCGTGCTGCACAACGCCATCCTGGACTATCAACCGCACCAACGGCGCATGCAGCGCACCTCGGTCTTCGCTCGCGGGCCTTTCCACGCCTGATGTATTGATGGGTCATCACCGTTTGCGACTGTCGCTCAAGAGGAAACCGCTATGTTGAAGGATTCGCTGAACAAGGATTTGCTGGCCCGCTACGCACCCAAGCCAGGTCGCTACGCGCTGCTGCCCGAACTGACACCCCGCCAGAGCGTGGCACTGCTGTGTCGGGTGTTGTATCGCGAGGGCTATAACGATCACATTGCCGGTCACATTACCGTTCGCCAGGACGACGGCACTTACCTGGCCAACCCGTGGGAACTGACCTGGGGTGAAGTGACCGCCTCGGATATCCTGCGCCTTGATCAACAAGGCAAGGTGATCGAGGGGGAGTGGAACATCACCCCGGCGATCAACCTGCACATCGACGTGCACACCGCCCGGCATGATGTCGGCGTGGTCATCCACAACCATCCCCAGTGGGGATCCGTGTGGTCGGTGGCCGGGCGTATTCCGCCGATCTATGACCAGACGTCTGCCTTGGTTGACTCTGACCCGGTGCTGTATGACGAGTATCAGGGCACGGTGGAAGACACCGAACGAGGCCGCGCCGTCGTCGACGCCCTCGGTACGCAAAAATGGGCGTTGCTCGCCAACCACGGCGTACTGGTGGTAGCCAACGGCATTCGCCAGGCACACTTGCGCGCCATCACGCTGGAGTGGCGCAGTCGCCTGGCCTGGCATGTCGAAACACTGGGCGGCGGCTCACCGTTGCCCGCCAGCGTCGCGCTCGCTACGGGGGAACGCACCGATGCCAATGGCTTCCCGTTCCTGTGGGAAGCCATGGCCCGCGAGGAAATCCGGCGCGATCCAACGGTTCTTGAGTAAAAATCCCTCGTCAATCACGGCGGCGTGGCAGATGTTCACGTCGCTTGTTCGTCGTCCGTCTGCACGCGCATCGGGGCTGTCACGGAAGCGAATGCCGACCAGTCCCTGTTTCCCAGCCCTTGGGCCACAGCCGCCATCATTCTCGATTGCACGACGCTGGCAGCGGGCAAACCGAGGCCTTTGGGGCTTGCGGCATCGAGCGCGAGATTGATGTCCTTGAGGCCCAACGAAAGCTTGAAGCCCGGTTCATAGTGGCTGTTCACGATGTTCTGTCCGTAACGTTGATAACTGGGGCAGGCGAACAGTGTCTGGGTCACCACGTCGGTAAACGCCGCAGGCGCCAGCCCGTAGTGGTCGGCGAGGGCGTTCGCTTCGGCGAGGGACTCGATGGCCTGGGTGATCATCATGTTGGCGGCGATCTTTGCGATGCAGGCATGAACAGGATGGTTGCCCAGCCTCCAGGTCTTTTTTCCAAGCACATCAAAGACGGGCTGGGCTTTAGCGATGGCATCCTCAGGCCCGGCGACCAAAATATTCAGTTCACCCCTGGCCGCCACCGCAGGGACACCCAACACCGGCGCGGCGATCAACCCGATATCCCGTTGGGCATGGAGCGTTTGCAGTTCCTCCATCAACCGGGGTGAAAGCGTCGACATCACGATATGAACACAATGCTTGTCCGCGGCCTGCAATGCATCGCAAGACAGAAGCACTTCCCGCACCGCTGTATCGTCCGCCAGCAGACTGATGACGATGTCCTCCTTGAACGCCGCCGCTGGAGACTCCAGCACGCGCACGCCCGGCAGGCCAGCCAGCGCGTCGCGGTTGCGATTCCACGCAAAGATCTCATGGCCCGCCTTGATCAGCACCGGGATGATTGCCCGGCCCATGCTGCCGACACCGATAAACCCAATGTTCATTCGCTTTCCCCTTTATGGAATGCTGCGCAAAAAAGTGGGGCCCAGTGTGCGAGCGGGGGGCTTGCGAGGGGAGTGCCATTGCTGCAACCTCGGCGTTCATTTTTGTACGAGGTGCGCCATGGACTGGAATGACTTGCGCGTCTTTCTCGCCATTGCCCGAAGCGGATCACTGGGCGGGGCAGCGAAGCAACTGGGCGTCAGTCATCCCACTGTCGGTCGGCGCCTTCATGTGCTTGAAGAAGCGGGTGGTCAAGCGTTTTTCCGTCGCACGGGACAAGGGCTGGTACTCACTGACAGTGGCGAGAAAATCCTGTGCCTGGCTGAAGAAATGGAACGCAGTGCATTGGGCATTGAGCGGCAACTGGCGGGCGATAGCGATCAACCCGAAGGCCTGTTACGGATTTCGTCCGCAGACTGGTTCGCCAGCTATGTGCTGTCGCCCGTGCTCTGTGAACTGTCGCGGCGCTTCCCGATGATCGTCCCCGAAATAATGGCCGGGCACCGACTGTTCGACCTGACGCGAAGGGATGCCGACATTGCGTTCCGAATCGTCCCGTTCACCGAACCCGACATCGTTCAGCGCCGCCTGACAACGATGCCCTACGGCCTGTATACCGGGGCGGCGATGCCGTCTCCCAAGGCAGGTGGCGAAGGCCTTGGCTTGATCACCATGAATACTGCCCAGGCCCATTATCCCGATGTGATTTGGCTTCAGCAGTTGTACCCACGGGCCCGAACCGTTTTCACTAGCAGCAGTCGCACGGTTCAGGCGCAGATGTGTGCGAACGGGCTTGGTGTCGCCGTGCTGCCCCGCGCACTCGGTGACCAGTTGCCTGCGCTTCGGCTGCTTGACGTTGAGGAAGCGCCGCCCGGTCGAGATATCTGGATGGGGTATCACCAGGATATGCGGCAAATGGACCGGCTGCGTGCGCTTGCGGAACTAGCCGTCGAAATGCTTGGGGGCGACTGAGTGGCAGGTGTGGCGCCGATTTAGGCAATCACCCACAACAGCGGGTGGTTGCGCTAGTTGATCTGCACAATAACCGGACCCTCCGTCACGATCGGCGGGTTCGCGTGGATGTGGGATGCATTTTTCTGAATCCAGTCACGTGCGACTTTCAAGCTCGCATCGCTGCCGGCCTTGTCCGTGCAGACAGTCACTGCCGTACCGCCATCACCCGTATTGAGCAGTGTGTAGCTGACGAGACCTGGCACCGCCCGCAGGGTCGCTTCGACGTCGGCATGGCGCGCTTCCAACTCCTCGAAAAGCTGCTTTGCGCCCGTACCCAGGTAGGTTCTTATGACTGCATACATGATCGTCTCCTTTGGGCGGCCCGTCTTGATGCCGATAAAGGTTCGCCGGTAACGGCTATCGTCCAGGTTTCAATTGACCTCGATTTAATAAGTTTAGCCACCCGCTTTCGATCAGCGAAATGCCACGACCACTGGCTGCATCATGGGCTCGGGACCTTGAATAACTACCAACCCTTCACCCCACTCATGTCCGGCAGTTTGTGTGCAATGCCTTTGTGGCAGTCGATGCACGTGGCTTCGCCGTTGGCCAGCGATGTCGAGTGCATCGCCGCGGCACGTTTGCTCTGACGGGTGAAGTCCATGAATTCGAAGTTGTGGCAATTTCGGCATTCGCGCGAGTCATTGGCCTTGAGCCGGGCCCATTCATGTTCCGCCAGTTCACGGCGAAGGGTGAGGAATTTGTCGCGGGTGTCGATGGTGCCGAAGAGCTTGCCCCAGACTTCTTTTGAGGCCTGCATCTTGCGCGCGATCTTGTGGGTCCATTCGTGGGGCACGTGGCAGTCCGGGCAACTGGCGCGTACGCCGGAACGGTTGGTGTAATGGATGGTGTCCTGCAGTTCGACAAACACGTTGTCGCGCATCTCATGACAGGACACGCAGAATTTTTCGGTGTTGGTCATCTCCAGCGCCGTGTTGAAACCGCCCCAGAAAACGATCCCGGCGATAAAGCCTCCCAGTGTCAGAAAGCCCAGGCTGAAGTAAACGCTTGGCCGGCAGAGGATGCCCCAGTAGTCCTTAAGCAGGGCGAACAATGATTTCATGGCGCGTCCTCAAGGTTTCTGCGCGGCGTTGGCGTCGTCTTGCAGGATTTTGTCGATGGTCTCGAAGCTGTTGCCCACCAGTGGCTGCACTTCTTTTTGCGCGACGTGGCATTGGTTGCAGAAGTAGCGGCGCGGCGAGACCGCCGCCAACGCCTGGCCGTCGCGGTCCATGTAGTGGGTGATGCTGATCATCGTTGCCTGGGTCCGCGCGCTGTTGGCCCGGCTGTGGCAAGTCAGGCATTTGTTGCCGTTCTTGTCGATCTGATAGCCACGAATGCTGTGGGGAATGGTGGGCGGCTGGTCGGGGTAGTTGCGTTCGCGTTTGAGGTCCTTGTTTTCATCGTTGGCAATCGGCGGCGCGGGCATGCTCTGGGTGAGGGTGCCGCCGGGCCGGCGCCCGTCCGGGCCGGGTGCATCCAGCGGGTAATCCACCTCGGCGGCAATGACAGCGCCCATCACGGCGAGCAAAACCAACGGCAGAATTCGAAAAGTCATGACGGTTCTCCTCAAGCCACGCTGACCAACTCGATGCGAATGGCGCATTTTTTGTAGTCCGTCTGCTTGGAGATCGGGTCGGTTGCGTCGAGCGTGACCTTGTTGATCAGTTTGTTGGCATCGAAAAACGGCACGAACACCAGGCCCCTCGGCGGCTTGTTGCGCCCTCGGGTTTCGATGCGCGCGCGGATTTCCCCGCGCCGGCTGATCAGTTTCACTTCACTGCCGCGCCGCGCCTTCATCGCCCGGGCATCTTCGGGATGCATGTACACCAGCGCATCGGGCACGGCCTTGTACAACTCCTCGACCCGTTGGGTCATGCTGCCCGTGTGCCAATGCTCCAGGACCCGGCCGGTGCTCAGCCAGAACGGGTAGTCGGCATCCGGCGCTTCTGCCGGAGGTTCGTAGGGCAGGGCGAAGATGATCGCTTTCTTGTCCGGGTAACCGTAAAACTGCACGCTGCTGCCCGCTTCCACATAGGGGTCGTAGCCTTCGCGATAACGCCAACGGGTTTCCTTGCCATCGACCACCGGCCAGCGCAGCCCGCGCTCGGAGTGGTAAAGGTCGAAAGGAGCCAGGTCATGACCGTGGCCACGACCGAACTGGGCGTATTCTTCGAACAGCCCTTTTTGCAGATAGAAACCAAACGCCTTGGCTTCGTCATTCTTGTAGTTGGCCTCGATTTGCTCGACCGGAAACTGGTCGACCTGGCCATTTCTGAACAGCACGTCGTACAGGGTTTTACCCTTCAATTCAGGAGACTTGGCCAGCAGGTCGGCGGGCCAGACTTCGTCGGTGGTGAAGCGCTTGGAAAATTCCACGAGTTGCCACAGGTCCGACTTGGCGTCCCCTGGTGCACTCACCAACTGATGCCAGAACTGTGTACGTCGTTCAGCATTGCCGAACGCTCCTTCCTTTTCCACCCACATGGCACTGGGCAGGATCAAGTCGGCGGCCTGGGCGGAAACCGTGGGATAGACGTCCGAGACGATCACGAAATTCTTCGGATTGCGCCAGCCGGGCAGGGTCTCCTGCATGATGTTCGGCCCGGCATGCATGTTATTGCTGGCTTGGGTCCAGTAGACGTTGAGCACGCCGTCCTTGAGCATGCGGCTTTGTTGTACGGCATGAAAACCGACTTTCTCCTGAATGGTCCCTTCGGGCAGCTTCCAGATTTTTTCGGCGGTGGCGCGGTGTTTTGGGTTGGTTACCACGAGGTCGGCGGGCAAGCGATGGGAAAAGGTGCCGACCTCGCGCGCGGTGCCACAGGCCGATGGCTGGCCGGTCAACGAGAAGGGGCTGTTGCCGGGCTCGCTAATTTTGCCGGTCAGCAGGTGAATGTTGTAAATCAGGTTGTTGGCCCACACACCGCGAGTGTGCTGGTTGAAACCCATGGTCCAGAACGACACGACCTTGCGCTTCGGATCGGCATACAGCTCGGCGAGGCTCTTGAGCCGTTCAGCCGGGACACCGGTTTCCTTGGCCGTGCGCTCCAGAGTGTAGGGTTTGACGAACGCAGCGAACTGCTCAAAGGAGATGTCCGTCCAGGTGTTGGCCTTGTCGGCATTCTTCGCCTTTTTTTCCCGAGGGTCGTCCGGCCGCAAGCCGTAGCCGATGTCATCGGCGCCCTGGGCGAACCGCGTGTGCTGGCTGATGAAGTCCTTGTTGACCGCGCCGCTTTCGATGATGTGGTTGGCGATGTAGTTGAGGATCAGCAGGTCGGTTTGTGGCTTGAACACCATGGGAATATCGGCAAGTTCGAAGCTGCGGTGTTCGAAGGTCGACAGCACCACGACTTTTACATGCGGGTAGCTAAGGCGCCGGTCGGTGACCCGGCTCCACAGGATCGGGTGCATTTCGGCCATGTTCGAGCCCCACAGCACAAAGGCGTCGGTGGCTTCGATGTCGTCGTAGCAACCCATCGGCTCATCCATGCCAAACGTGCGCATGAAACCCATCACCGCCGAGGCCATGCAATGGCGGGCATTGGGGTCGATGTTGTTGCTGCGAAACCCGGCCTTCATCAGCTTGTTG
Source organism: Pseudomonas sp. PB120 (assembly GCF_009761815.1). Taxonomy (GTDB): domain Bacteria; phylum Pseudomonadota; class Gammaproteobacteria; order Pseudomonadales; family Pseudomonadaceae; genus Aquipseudomonas. The sequence goes on along the minus strand of NZ_RWIN01000015.1, from coordinate 18,127 downwards.
GCAGCGTAGCCTTCCCACACCGTCCATTGCCCCGAACCAAACATGCCGATTGACTCGGGGCCTTTGTTCTTCAAGGCTTCCTTGTATTTCGACGCCATGATGTCGAAGGCTTTCTCCCAGCTGATCGGCTGGAACTCGCCCTGTTTGTCGAACTCACCGTTTTTCATCCGCAGCAACGGCTGGGTCAGCCGGTCGACGCCGTACATGATTTTCGACAGGAAATAGCCCTTCACGCAGTTCAGCCCGCGATTGACTTCGGCCTTGACGTCACCATGGGTCGCGACCACTCGGTTATCCCGCGTGGCGACCATCACGCTGCACCCCGTGCCGCAGAAGCGGCAGGGCGCCTTGTTCCAGTCCAGGGTGACCATGTCCGCTTCGGTCACCAGATTGCTGGCCGTGGTGAAGATCGGCAGGCCCGCCGCGGAGGCTGCAATGGCGGCGGCCTGAGCCTTGACGAACGCTCGACGTGACAGGCTCATTGGACGTCTCCGGCAGGATCGAGGACTTCGTGATAGATCAATGCGGCGTTCAGTACGCCCGGCAGATTGTTGATTTGATCGATGCGTTGCAGGATCTGGTTTTCGTGTACGGTTTCAAGTACGACCACCAGTTTGCCGGCAGCACTTTCCTGATGCAGTTCAACACCGTCCAATAGACGCAAGTTGGCTTTAACAGCTTCAAGTAGTTCAGGTCGGGCCAGTACAACCAGGCTTGCGATGTGCAGGATTTCGTCCATGGGCTGACTCCAATAGTCTCCAGCAAAGAGCTATCAGTTGGGCGGCCCCGGTGGGCCGTAGATCATTTGGAGGAACCAGACGATGAAGCCGTAGCCGCCCACGATAACGACCGAGAGCAGCGGAAACAGGCAGACGACAAGAAACAGGAACAACAGGGTTTCCTTGCGCCGCTGTAATTTTTGATCATCAGCCAGTGACATTGAATTCACTCCGCCAAAACTCTAGTGAGACTAGATCATAATTTTTGCGGAGTTCTTGTGACGCGAATCAATGCGATCAGTGGCGAGCCAAGAGGCTTAATTAAAGGGATTTAGCTATAACGCGATAATTGCTTACAGCGAAAAGTCGTTGCAATGCCGTCTATGAAGTTGTTCAAAACAGAAAATGCAATCGACGAGTTAGTTGATCAGTGCGGGACATATAACGGCGGCAGTTACTCTTAACGTTTACTGAAAGCCAACCGAGCCGCAAACAGCACAAAAACCATGCCGGTTATGCGATCCATCCACTTGATCACATTCCCACGCCGCAGAACGCCGGCCAGTGGTTGGGTCGCGCCAATCAGCGTCGACGACCACAGCAAACCAAGCACGACATGAATGCTGACCAAACCGAATGTCCAGACAATGAGGTCCTGCCCTTGGGGAATGAACTGCGGGAGAAAGGACACGTAGAAAACCCCGATCTTGGGATTGAGCACGTTGCCCATCATGCCCCTCAGGAACCAGTTTGCATTCGGCTTTGCGTCTGCTTCAGCGGGCGACAATGAGCGACGTGGGCGCAGCAGCATGTTCAATCCGAGCCAGGCCAGGTAAGCGGCGCCGCAATACTTCAGCAGGCTGTACGCCAGTTCAGACACCGCAATCAGGGCACCCAGGCCAAAGGCGACGGCGGCGCCCCACAACAGGCAGCCGGCGTTGATACCCAGTGCTGCTCGGAACGCCTGCTGTTTACCTTCCACCGTCGCGGTTCGCAGGATCAGGGCGGTGTCGAGGCCGGGCGTGAGCGTCAGCAGGGTGGCGGCGAAAGTGAAGGCGAGGAGATTGTCTGCAATGGACATCGGCATAGGACTTCAAAGTGATGACGCGCGAACGTTAGCACATCGCTGGCGGTTTCAAACCGGGTGCGGGTTACTCAATGCTCATGCGCGTGGTCATGCGAATGGATGGTCAGGGCCCCCGGCACCTTGGTGCGTTCGAGTCCCCCACGGTCCAGCCACCGCAGGGTTTGCTCATAGGCACGCTGCAGCAACGACTCGGTCTGGTCGAAGTTGAACACCGAGACATCCACCGGGCACAAGGGCGGGACGATGTGCAGGCTGGTGAGCGTGCGGAAGTGTTCGATGTCGCTCACCAGCTGGCGCATGCTCATCAGGTTGACGGTGTGCAGGGCCAAGGCGACGAGGCCCCGGGGCGGTTGCTTCAGGTCGCAACTCACCCCGGTGGGGATGACCACGACCTTGGCGGCACCCAAGGCAACGGCCGTCGCAATCGGTGTGTTGCTGGCCACGCCGCCGTCAATCAGGAACTGATCAGCGATTTGCACGCTGGGGAACACCAGCGGGATGGCAGCACTGGCCAGTAACGCTTGGCCAATTTCGCCACTGGACAGCACCGTCTCGGCACCGCTGAGCAGGTTGGTGGTGACGATGTACAGGGGCAAAACTGCGTCCTCAATGCGGTGAATGGGCAGTGCCTGACCCAGCAAACGATTCAAGGCTGCTGGCTGCAACAGATAGCCACGCCGCTTGATCAGCCCTCTACAGGTGTCGAGCCAGGAGAGGGGGAAGATGTCGGTTTTACTCAACCCGCGCCAGAAGCCGGCCAGCGCCTCGACGCCAGCGGCATCGGGCCTGGCGGCAAAATAGGCACCGTTGATAGCGCCGACCGAAGCACCGACCACCAGGTCGAAATGAACACTGGCCTCGACCAAGGCACGCAACATACCCACCTGCACTGCACCCAGACTGCCGCCGCCAGCGAATACGATTGCGGTTTTGCTCGCCATGGCGGAGACCTCTGTGCGCAGATGGTGTGAATGAGTGTAGTTGGCGGGTCAGGGTTGCTCGGGCGCTTCGACGTTCATCTCACTGCTTGGGCGATGGAGATTCCAGTAGACTCGCCACTTTTTCAGGCGAGGAGGGCCCATGCGGGTCACAAGTGAACGTGCCGCGACAGCATGCGGATTGTTGGCGATCCTTTTATGGAGCACGGCCTCAGGCTTGATCAGGAGTGTCAGCGAAATCTTCGGCCCTTTGGGCGGCGCGGCAATGATCTATTCCTTGGGCGCTCTCTTGCTGGTGAGCCTGCTGGGAAAACCGCGCCTGCGCTCGACGCCCAAGCGTTACCTTGTGCTGGGCAGTGCGCTGTTTGTGGCATACGAGGTGTGCCTGTCACTCGCCCTGGGATTTGCGACTACGCGCAATCAGGCGATTGAACTGGTCGTGGTGAATTATCTCTGGCCCTGCCTGACCGTTGTGCTGGCCATCGTCATGAATGGCCAGAAAGCCCGGTGGATTATCATTCCTGGCACGGCGCTCGCGCTGTTCGGCATTTTGTGGGTGGTGAGTGGTGATGGATTGTCATTGCCCGGCATCGTCGCCAATGTGTCATCCAATCCGCTCAGTTATGGCCTGGCGCTGGCCTGCGGGATCACCTTCGCCCTGTATTGCAACGTCACTCGCCGGTACGCGGGCGGGCAGAATCTGGTGGTGCTGTTCTTTGTCCTGACGGCGATCGTCCTTTGGGTGAAATACGCCTTCAGCAGCGAAGTGATCCCTGCGTTCAGCGTGAGTAACAGCCTGGAACTGGCTGCCGCCGCCGTCGGAATGGCGGGGGGCTACGCGCTCTGGAACATAGGCATCCTGCGCGGCAATCTCACCTTGTTGGCGACGGCTTCCTACCTTGCACCGGTGCTGTCGTCGGCGTTTGCTTCAGTCTGGTTGGGCGCCGTGTTGCAGGTGCAGTTTTGGCAGGGGGCCGTGCTGGTAACGGCGGGGTCGCTGATGTGCTGGCAGGCGACACGGCAGCGAACCCAGGTCGGATAACGTTGAGAGAGCAATCATTGCTCGACGGGAACCGACTGCATCATCCGCAGCAGTGGCGCATATTCGGCATGGCTGACCGGGACGATGCCCGATGCCTGTTGAGAGGCTAAAAAGCTGGCCAGTTTCTCTTGATGGTTCAACACGGCCTCACGAATTGTCTTCTTCAGCTTGGGGCACAGCGTTCCGCTAAACACCATTGGGTCATAGTAAATCGGCGCTGAGCGCCACAGCACGTGCAGCGTGTCACGGCCTATCTGGCCGCTGTTCAAGTAGGCATCGGCCTGAACACTCGCCACAAACGCTGCGTCCACTTTTCCATCCAGAACAGCATCCAGCGACTTGGCGTGAGACCCGGAATAGACGACGGAGCCGAAAAACCGGGTGAGCGGCTGCTGAACCAGCGCTGAGAATTCGGCATTAGGCACCACACTGCCGGAAGTGCTGGCCGGGTCGCTCAGTGCGACCTTTTTATTGCGCAGCGCTTCAATGTCCGTGGCAACCTCGCGGCGCGCCACTAGCAGTGCCTGGTAATGGTGGCCCGCGGGGGTGAAGTAACCATGATTGATGGTCAGGCTCGCAAAGGGCTGGATGCGCGGGTCGCGCTGATACGCGAGGAGGTAAGACGCCGGCCCCAACCAGGCGATATCAACCCCACCGGAGACGACGGCATCGACAACGCTTTCATACGAGGAGGACGGCACAATTTCGACGGGCATTCCCAGCTTCGTGCCCAGCAACTCGACCAGGGGCTGAAGGTCACTGAGCAGTTCGTCCATGCTTTTCTTGGGAACCACCGCCATGCGCAGACTTTGCTGAGTGCATTGGGCATTCACGGTGGGCGTCAGCATCAAGGGCGCCAGGACGGCGGCTATCCACATCATCAGGCGCATGTCGGTTCCACCAGATTAATGAAGGGGGCGTATTCGCTGAGTTGTTGCAACGACAGCGGTCGACTGAAGTGATAGCCCTGAGCGATGTCGCAGCCGGCCAGCTTCAGGCAGACGACCTGCTCGCGCGTCTCTACGCCTTCGGCCACGACTTCTAGCCCCAGACGTTTGGCCAGGATGATGGTCGACGTAACAATTGGGCTGTCATCGGGGCTGTTGGACAGCGGGGCAATGAGCGAACGGTCGATCTTCAGTTTTGTCAGCGGCAGCGATTGAAGGTGAGCGAAGCCGGAGTAGCCCTTGCCGAAGTCATCCAGGCTGATGTTCATGCCTGCACGGCGCAAACGGTGCAGGTGCTCGATGGCTTGACCTTCCGGATCCAGCAAAGTGGTTTCGGTTATCTCGAGTTCCAGGAACTGCGGCTCGATGCCATGACGTCTCAACTCATCGAGCACCGTGTCACTGAAATCCGCCTGGCGCAGCTGGATCGCCGACACGTTGATCGCAAGCCGTAGCCATCGTCCCTCTGCCTGCCAGTGCGCCAGGTGTTCACACGCCAGGCGCAGCACTTCCCAGCCGAGCGCAATGATGAAGCCGCTGCGCTCGGCCAACGAGATGAAGCGGTCCGGGTAGAGCAAACCGAACTCGGGATGCTCCCAGCGCACCAGCGCCTCGTAGCCACAGACAAGCATGGATTCCAGACGAATCTGCGGCTGATAGTGAAGGATGAACTGCCGCTCCTTGAGCGCGGCGCTGAACGCCTGCTCCAGAATGAACTCTTCGACATCGGCGATATTCAGTGAGGGATCGAAGAAGCGGTACTGCCCGCGACCAGCACGTTTGGCGGAGTACATCGCGGCATCGGCACTGCGAATCAAGCCATCGATGTCTTGGCCATCCCTGGGGCAAATGCTGACGCCGACACTGGGGCTGGTCACCAGTTCGTGTTCATTCAGCGAGTAAATGGCCGACAGTTTTTGCACCAGCGACCGAACCCAGGCATCGATTTGCTCTTCTGCGCGCTCTCCCGCCAGCAGCACCACAAACTCGTCACCGCCGAAGCGCGCGGCTTCGTCGCCGGGCTCGAGCATTCGCTTGATTCGCCCGGCGACGGCTTGCAACAACAGGTCGCCGACCTTGTGGCCCAGTGAGTCGTTGATCGACTTGAATCGATCCATGTCGATGAACAGAATCGCCACCAACCGGCGCTTGCCACGTTGCAGGGCCAGGGTTCGCGCGGCGACCTCCAGGAATTGCCGGCGGTTGTGAAGGCCGCTCAAATGATCGGTCGCCGCCGCGTGGCTGCTGCGCCGATGCTCCTCTTCAAGTCGACCAATCAGCGTCTGGTTTTCTATCTGCGCTTGTTCCAGCGCCAGGAACGCTTCCTGACGCCTGCTCAACACGCGCAGCGTCCAGAACAGGCCAGCCAGTACGAGCGCGGTCATGCACAGGTTCAACCACAGTTGGCGGCGATAGGTGAGCTGCGAAGATTTGAGGATTTCATCTTCATCCTGGCTGACCACCACGCTGAACCCGCGCTGCGGCACCCGCAGGTACATGCTCTGGTAGGACTCATCACCGGCATGCTGGGTGGTTTTGCCAGTCAGATCACCCGAGTTTGGGATCTCGGGCCTCATGATGGGACCGGAAATGACGACGCCGCTGTTGCTGATGCGCAGGCGTTCCTGGCCATTGTTATCCAGCAGCCGCAGGATGCCGCTTTGACCCAGGTTGATATGTTCGAAGAGTGCTGCCAGGTAGCCAACGTCGAGCTGCACGACGAGGATGCCGTTCATTTTTCCGGTACTTGCATCGAGCAGAGGCAGCAGGAAAGGCAGGCGCCAGTTCGGGATCAGTGATTTGTTTTGCGACGGCGTAATGCCCGGCAGAACAGGTTTGAAGCCGTAAGCGGCGGCATGTTGTTGCAGTTGCTTTAACCAGTCGGCCGACAGCTCTCTGGATTCATCCGAATGACTGGCGGAAATCAGTTGCCCATCGTTGCCATACAAGCTCATTCGTTTGAACACGGGGTCTTCGGCGAGCATTCTCACCAGACCATCCTGGCGTTGCCCCAGCTCTTCAACGTCGCTGCGCGTGACCCTGCCAATCGCCTGCGCGCGATCCACCAACTGGCGCAGGTTTTCTGCAGCGATGGTTGCGAGGTTGAGGTGTTCTGCGGATTTGGCGGCGAGGGCGTCGTGGATGGCGGTCGCTTTCTGCTGGCAGTACAACGTCCAGAGAAAAACGAGTGTCGCTGCGCACAAGGTAATGAGCAGGGATCTGAGAAAGCCGGGCGAGGAAAACGATGGGCGCATCACTGCATGCTGATTCCTGCTCCTGTGTAGTGGCAAACTAATATCTAATTGTGACCGAATGATGACCGCGTGGTCGACCCCCATTTCATCCTTGCTGACGACAGGCCAGGATGAAAAAAGCCCCCACACGACGTGCTGTCGTGCAGGGGCCTGATGTTTAAGCGCGTTGTCGGACGCTTAGAACGGTTTTCTCAGGTTGAACAGCATCGATTGTGCCTTCTGTGCGGCGGAACTCAGGGTGTATTGATACTCCATGTTCAGGCTCAAGGTGGATTCGGTGAGCAGGCCAAGCCCCACGCCGAACACGCCACGATCCTGGCCAAGGGCGTCGAGCTTGACCTGATACAGCGCGCCGTTGCCAGCGACGCCGGCATAGCGCATCGCCGCATCGCCAGCACCCTGGAAGTCGTGCTGGTATTCAACACGCAGGCTGGGCGTGAGGAGGCCGATCCCCGTGGCGCGTGTGTACGAGCTGCGAAGGCCCAGGCTGGTGCTGGTGGTTTTCACTGTCTGCTGGTCGTAACTCAGGGCAAACAGGTCATCCCCACGTTCCCGGTACTTGTCGAGCGTCGCGTGGGAGAGATCAAGACGTGCGTAGGGCGATAGCATCCAGTTTTCCAGGCGGTATTCATAACCGGCGGCCAGGGAGAGGAAGGTCTGGTTGCCGTCGCGATCACCATTCACCATTGCGGCGTTATCGGTGACATAACGGCGGTTATCGAAGGTCAGGCGCTGGTAACCCAGCACACCGTCCAGATAGACGTTCTCGATGGGCTGGTAGCTGCCGTATAGCGCCAGGCTGTAGCTGTCGGCCTGGCTGCGGCTGCCGTTATCGCCGATGTCGGTTTTGTCGTGGCCATAACCAAACCCCAGGCCCACCGTCAGGTTCGGTGCCAGGCGATAATCCGCGCCCACGGACAAGCCCGAGGTGACAAAGTCCTGACCCTGGCCGGATTTGCCGCTGGAGTCGTCACCCATGCTGATCGTGCCGCTGGTCCAGAACGCCAGCGCAGAAGTCGGCTCGTCAGCAGACGGGCTTCCGAGTTCGGGGGCCAGCTCACTGAGCGGGTTTGCGCGCAAGGCTTGTGTCGACTTGCTCGCCGAATTCAATCGCAACGACTGATCGGACTGCAGTTTGGCGCTTTGGATCTGCAACCACTGTTCAATGCCCGTGGGGTCATCGTTCAGGCTTTGGCGTTGACGCTGGCGTTGCAGGCTGGCCGACGTCAGGGTGAAACCATTGCTGAACGAGCTGACATTACCCGAGTGCAGCGCTTCCAGGCGTTGCTGAAAGTTACTGATCTGCCCACTGGCGAAGCGTCGGCTGCTGCTGGCCTGGGCGTTGATCATGCCCTGCACCTCGGCATCCTTGGACGGATCACTGCGCGACGTCAGGCTGATGGTAATCACGCCCGGGCTTGAGGTGCCGGTGGCATTGCTCAGGGTATAGGTCAGCGTGACAATCCCGCCCACATCGGGATTGGGGGCAAAACGCAAGCTGTAGTTATTGCCGAGCGCAGCACCTGCACCCACGGTATTGATCGTAGGGGTGCCGGCGTTGGCCGGGGTCATGGACATCAACCGGGCGCCCGTAAACGGACCACCCGTGGCGTTCCCCGTCAAATTGATCACCACTGGCTGGCCAGGGCCGGCACCGGTGATGGATTGCGACGGCGCCACCGGAATTTCACCGACCACTTTCAGGAGGTAGTTCTGGGTGAGTGTCTCCGGTGTTCCAGGGGTGTTATCGGAGGCGGTGAGGGTGAACGCAAAGTCGCCGCTCTCAGTGGGCTGGCCTGCCAGTGTGGCCGTCGCCGCATTCCAGGTCACCCCGGACGGCAATCGACCGCTCTGGGCAAAGGTGTACGGTGCCAGGCCACCGCTGGCGGTAAACGTCTGCGAGAACGCAGTGCCGAACGTTGCGTTAAACGTCGTTGCTCCAGGGCTCAGGGTTAACGCTGAGGCCGCGTTGACGACGAGCGTGAATGTTGATGTCTGGGTGAAAGGGCCCTGGCCGGTGCTGCTGTCTGTCGCGCTGGCCGTGATGCTGAAACTGCCAGCCTGAGTTGGCGTACCGGAGATGGCGACGCTGTTGGCTGTCGAGGGGGTGAAACTCAGCCCATTGGGCAAACCCGTCACGGTGTAGCTGGAGTAGGGGGCCATACCGCCACCCCAGACCAGGTTCTGGGTATAAGGCTGGCCCTTGGTGGTCGTCCATGAACCGGTCGCCGCGAGGGTCAGCGCCGGTGGCGATACGGTGATGGAAACGGTTGCAGGGCTCGAGGTGGTCCCGTTCTTTGTCGCGGTATAAGTGAACGAATCGGCGCCCGCGAAACCCGCCGTCGGGGTGTAAGTGATGTTAGTGCCAACGGCGGTGGCCGTGCCATGTGCAGGGTTCGAAGCCACGGCCACTGATGTGGGCGACCCGCCTTGCAGGTCCAGCGCAATCGAATTGGCCGAGCTGCTCCAGGCTACGGTCGCCGCGACCGGGCCGACGGCAACATCGGAATAAGTGTACCGATCCGCTGCATTGCTGGCGCTGGTGCCTATGCCCGGCACCGTCACGTATACATCGACAACACCAGTGCCGGCAGGCGCAGAGGCGGTGAGCCGGGTGGTGTTGATGAACGTGACACCTGTGGCGGCAGTTGCGCCAAATGTCACCGTCGAGGACGGGGTAAAACCGCTGCCGTTGATGGTCACGCTGGTGCCGCCAGCGATTGGACCTGAAGCCGGTGAAAGACCGGTCACGGTCGGGGCATTCGAGTAGGTAAATTGATCCGCCGAACCGGTGGTGCTGGTGCCGGAAAACGTTGTCACCACCACATCGACGATGCCGGCGCTGCCGGTAGGCGAGCTGGCAGTGATCTGGGTGTCGCTGTTCACCGTAAAGGCGGAGGCATTTACAGAGCCGAACGTTAGCCTCGTGGCCCCGGTAAAACCGCTCCCGGTGATCGTCACAATGGTGCCGCCCGTTGTCGGCCCGCTATTGGGCGACACGGCAGTGATCGTCGGTGCAGCCCCCACTGGCGTAACCGCGGAAGAAGCCGCCGACGGACTGCTTGAACCAATCGCGTTGGTGGCCACGACCTTGAAGGTGTAGGCAGTGCCATTGGTCAGGCCGGTCAAGGTGATCGGGCTATTGCTGGCCATGCCAGTGACATTTCCAGGGGTGGACGTGACGGTATAGAGGGTAATCGTGCTGCCCCCGTCGTTGGTCGGCGGGGTGAAGTACACCGTCGCCTCGCGATTGCCGGCAACGACTGCGCTAATTGTGGGGGCGAGGGGAGCAACTGGCATAACGGTGATTGTGATGGTGCCCGGGCTGGAAGTACCCCCAGTGTTGGTCGCGTTGTAGGTAAAACTGTCCGGGCCGGCGAAACCGGCGGTCGGCGTGTAACTAATGGTGGTGCCGCTGGCCGTGACGGTGCCATGGCTGGCAGCGGTCGCCACCGCAACGCTCGAAGCGACGCCACCGCTCAGGTTCAGGGTAATCGGGTTGGTGGTGCTATTGGCTGCAACCGTTACATTGGCTGCCCCTGCAACGGGTGGCTGGAGAGCAGCGGTGATTTTCAGGTTGAAGCTCTTTGACTGGGCATACGGGCCGAGACCGCCAGTGGTATCCGTGAATTTAACGACAAACGTGTAGTCGCCGGCGACGCTTGGCGTTCCAGACATCAATCCGCTGGATGACAGCGTAGTCCCCGGCGGAAGGCTGCCGGATTCGACCACAAACGTGTACGGCGCCGTGCCACCAGTGATTGCGAAGGCGTGGGTGTACGCCTGCGAGACAGCACCATCGGGCAGCGTTTGACCATCCGTCAAGGCAAGCGAGGGGTGGCTGATCGTGGTGGAATATGTCTTGGTGGTGCTAAAGGGTGTTGGCGAGGTCGAGTCGGTCGCGGTGACCCCGAAACTGAAGGAACCGGTTTCCGTCGGGGTACCGGAAATGATCCCGTTCGCAGCCAACGTCAGGCCCGCCGGCAATACATCGCTGGTCGTATAGGTGTAGGGAGCAACACCTCCCGACGAAGTCAGACTCGTGCTGAACGTTGAACCGATCACCGGCGTGGGTAAGCTGGCCGGCGACACGGTAATGGGCGAGGCTGCGCCCGTGATGGTGACCGAGAAGCGGATGTCGTTGGAGTCTTCATCCTGCAAGGTAAAAAAGTCGCTGGTGGCCCCGTCGTTATTGTTTGTGTAAGTCGCGATGCCATCGCCGTTGTTGAGCAGCCCACTGATCGTGCCGTGCTGGGCGGTGGCTCCGTTATCGGTCAGACCAAAAATGCTGCAGGCTGAAAGGTCGATGGTATACGTGCTGCCCCGGGCGACGGTGATGGCTCTGTCGGCCGGCGCACATTTCACGCTATCGACGGCCAGCGCCGGGCGTGCACCCAGCGCGAGCATCAGCAGGCATAACCCGCCCAACAGCAGTGAAATGCCGTGGCGCATTTTTGCGGAGCCGACTCGGCGCTGCCGGGATGTCATTGAAAAAGCGGTCGGTAACGACCACGCAAAATCGTCAGCTATCGCGCTGTCAGAACGCAACATACGTACTCCAATACAGATTTTTTTGTTGTTAAAGAAGGATGGAACGGAGTGGGAGTAAGGTGCGTTTCAGCCTGGGGCCGGCAGAGGGGGGCGGTAGGCAAAGGTGGGCACAATCACCCTTTCGCAAGCGTGGTTCGATCCTTGAAGCATTGCATTTCCCATCCTTGGTAAGTTCATGCGCGACGCGGCGTGTGCCCGTCCAAATGATCGCCCACTCGCGGAGTCAGCCTCATTCAGTGCTGGCTTTTTGCGACTGTTTAGCGCGAAAGCGCCCGATTGTGGGGGTGTAAGAAGCGTTTGTCAGCAAGTGGATCCAATTTATTGAGATTTTTTTGAACCACTGCTGGTTTTTTCAGTCCCGCGGATCTCAGGTTCTCCTGAACTACTCCAACACGGGCACAGGCTCTTCATTCGTCTGAAGTTTCGGCGGCCTCATGATCAGCAGCAGCGGCATGACCGCCAGGGACAACAGCATCAGCAGCTTGAAGTCATCGAGGTAGGCGATCCAGCTCGCTTGCACCGTGACCATGGCGTCGAGCGTCGCGCGACCGGACGCAGCCATCGGGTCCAGAAAGCTCTTGATCGGCCAGGCCTCGAAAGCCCGGTTGAAGGGCGTGATGTAGGCACCAATTTGTTCATGGTTGGCCTGGATGTTCTGGGTCAACAGCACCGTCACAATGGAAATTCCGACGCTGGAGCCGACATTGCGCGCGAGGCTGTAGAGCCCGGTGCCTTCTGCGCGCAAGGAGGGGGGCAAGGTTGCGAAGGCCACGGTGGTCAAAGGCACAAACAGCAGGCCCAGGCTCGTGCCTTGAATGAAACCGACGTAGATGATGGTTTGCATCGACACCTGGGGCGTCCAACCGGTCATCAACCCCATCGACAGCGCCGACAATCCCAGGCCGGTGAGCAGCAACAGACGAGTATCGATTTTGCCCAGCAATCGACCGGCAAGGAACATGGTCAACATCGTCCCCAGCCCGCGGGGGCCCATCACCATGCCGGCGGTCAACACCGGATAGCCCATCAGGGTTTGCAGGTAAGGCGTCATCAATGCCAGCGAGGCCAGGTAGGTAATGCCGACGATGAAAATGAAGATCACGCTGATCGAAAAATTACGATCCTTGAACAGCAGGGGGTTAATGAAGGGGGAGTCGGTAGTAAAGGTATGGACCACAAATACATACAGGGCGGCGGCTGCGACGATGGCTTCGATCAGGATTTCACCGGAGGCGAACCAGCCCAGTTGTTCACCTCGGTCCAGGAACAGTTGCAGCGCCATGATGGCGACGGTCAGCGAACCGAATCCCAGCCAGTCAAGGCGTGACGACGTGTCGGTGGTGGTTTCGCTGACGTAGTAGACGATCCCGGCCAACGCCAACAGGCCGATGGGCAGATTAATGAAGAACACCCACCGCCAGCTGAAGTTATCGGTCAGCCAGCCGCCGAGCATCGGACCCAATACCGGGCCGACCATGACCGACACCCCGAACAGCGCCATGGCTGAGCCGCGCTCCTTGAGGCTGTAGATATCCAGCAAAATGCCTTGGGACAAAGGCACCAGGGCGGCGCCCGCCAAACCCTGGAGCAGGCGGGCCAGGATGATTTCTTCCAGCGACTGCGCCAGGCCGCACAGCATCGACGACACGACAAAGCCGATGATGGCCCAGATCAGCACGCGTTTGCGCCCGAAGCGCTTGGCGAGAAACGCCGAGGGCGGCGTCATGATTGCAGCGGCGACAATGTAGGAGGTCAGCACCCAGTTGATCTGGTCCGAACTGGCGGAGATGCTGCCTTGCATGTACGGCAGGGCGACGTTGGCGATGGTGGTGTCCAGCGCTTGCATGATCACCGCCAGCACGACGCAGGCGGTGATCATTCCGCGATGGGCCACCGCCACGTTACTCATGGGCTGTGGACTTGCCGGCCAGCAGCCCCGAGAACGGAAGACCGCGGGCCGAGCCGGTATCGATCTGCGCCTGGACGCTCATGCCGGTGCGCAGCGGCGGTTTCTGATCGGCATCGTCGATGCTGATCCGCACGGGAATCCGTTGCACGACCTTGACCCAGTTGCCCGTGGTGTTTTGTGCGGGCAACAACGAGAAGCTGGAGCCCGACGCCGGGCTGATGCTCTCGACGGTGCCGTGCCATTCGACGCCTGGGTAACTGTCGACACTGATCTTCACCGGCTGACCGGGTTGCAGGTGGGTCAGTTCGGTTTCCTTGGGCGAGGCAGCGACCCACAGATGATCGGCCGACACCAGGCTGATGCCCGATTGTGGTGGTTGCAGGTAAGAGCCGACTTGCAGCGAATCAACGTTGGTCACCACTCCATCAAACGACGCCCTGACCACCGAGTTATTGAGGTTGCGCTGTGCTTCGTCGACGGCGGCCTGTGCCTGTAGAAACGAGGACTGTTTTTCGACCGGGGTGTCGATGTTCCCGCCCAACTGCGCCAGCACCATTTGCGCGGAGGCCTTGGCCACGGCGATTTTTTGCCGGGTGCTGTCCAGGGCGTGCTTGGCGTCGTCGAAATTGGTTTTCGACACCGCCGAAACGCTGAGCAGCGTTTGCTGACGCTGGAAGCTGGTCTGGTAATACGCGAGGTCGATTTGCGCCTGATCGATCTCTGCAAGTGCCTGGTTGTAATTGGCCTTGAGGTTGAGGATCTGATTACGCACGTTACCGAGCTGCGCCTGGGCGCTGGCCAATGCAATCTGAAAAGGCTCGGGCTTCAGCGTGAACAGTACCTGGCCTTTGACGACTCGCTGGTTGTCTTTGACATCGACTGAAGCGACCAGGCCCGACACATCCGTCGAGACACCGACGTGATCCGCTTGTATGTAGGCATTGTCGGTGGAAATGATCTGCCCGCCAGTGACATATATATAGCCGCCGAGCAGCAGCGCGATGGGGAGCAATGCAAACAGGGCCACCCGCAGCCGTTGTCGCGTCGGGCGGGCAGGGGGCGCAGGACTTTGCCCTTTCCCGTTCTGCCCGTGATCGGGTTGGCGAGCCTCGGCCTCCAGCCGTGGCGCTGCCGGTTTCATGGGGTGCTCGACAGGAGACTTGAGACGTTGATCAGTCATGACGACGCGACTCCTCGTCGATGGGAAGGTTGCAAGCCTCGATCAGGTTGGACCGCATGCGCCTCATCATCTGCAGGAGCAGTTCTCGCTCTTCTTCAGAGAATCCTTCTGTGGCTTCCAGTCGGGTGGCTTTGCCCATCTCACGCATGAGCTCCAACAGCGGATGGGCCTGTTCCGTCAGAAAAAGCAGCGACAGGCGCCGATCCGTGGGGTGACGCCGCCGCTCCACCAAACCACGCTCGGCCATCTTGTCGAGCAGGCGCACCAGGGTGATCGACTCCAGCTCCAGCAAATCCGCGAGCCCTTTTTGATGGATGCCTTCATGCTTCGACAACATGGCCACAACCTGCCATTGCGAACGAGTCAGCCCCAGATGCCGCGCCCGTTGCTCGAATCGTTTGCGCATCAGCCGGGCGCTGTCGTGCAGGGCAAAACCCAATGTCAAAGTGTCAGTCATGTCGAGGCCGATCGCGGTAAAGTTAGCTCATCATAGTTTAGCTTGTGATTAGCAGGCTATCTAAATATGCAGGAATTTCAGCGCACTCGGAAACTGGGTTAGAGTGTTAAAAACATCCATCAATCGTTAAGTGAAGAATGAATCGTCCGCTGTTTATTTCTCTGGATGGGCCCAAGGGGACCGGCAAAACCACACTGTTGGAGGCCGTTACGAGAGCACTGCGGGCGGACAACAAAAAGGTGATCCGCCTTTGCGAGAAAAAAAGCGATCCGTATCGGGGTGAAACCATGGCCTTGGTTAACCAACTCGTCAGACACCCAGACCGGGATCTGGAACGGCGGGTTTGTGAGCGCTTTGCTGATAGCCGCACCTGGATCTCCCGGCACGTGCTGCCTAAACAGCCACCCGGCAGCATCGTCTTGATTGATCGCTGGTACCCGTCCGATGCCGCGTTTCGCCGCACGGTCCCGTTTGCAGAGATTCTGCAGCTGAACATCGATCGTGACGTGCAAGTGCCAGACCTGCATGTCGGGGTTGTCACCGATCCGGATATTTCATGGGCGAGAGCGGCGGCACGAACGCGTGGGCTAAGCAGCACGGTGATGCATAAGCTGGAAGAACATGTCGCGAGTACCCTGGCGTTCGAGCGGGCGAGCGCAGAGCAGGGTTGGGTTTTGTGCCGTAATGAAGGCACGATCGAAGACGCCACGATGCAGGTGGTTGCTGAAATTTATAGAGTCCTTGGATGCCGCGCAGATCAAGTTCGCTGCGGTTAGATCTGCCAACAGCGCAGTGCCTCACCTTCGCAAAACCCTCAAGGCAACCGTTCGATGGCAGAATCTCCTCAACTGGATTGTTTTGGAGAACACCATGCTTCGTGCGTTTGAACGAAGACTCGACCCCTTTCCGCCTGACGAGGTACCACCGCCGCCCAACGGCCTGGTCCGCTTTCTGTGGGCCTGTACGCGGGGTGCCCGCGGCTACATCCTCGCGCTCGCATTGGTCAGTGCCAGTGTGTCGATTTACGAAGCCTGGCTGTTTTCCTTCCTCGGGCAGGTCGTGGACCTGCTGTCGACCTGGCAGGCAGGCGGTGAAGCGGCGGCGCAGGAAAGTCGTGTGTTGTGGGGCATGGGCATCGTCATGGTGGCCAGTGTCGGGCTGGTGGCGTTGCGCACCATGGTGCAGCACCAGATATTGGCGATTAACTTGCCGTTGCGGCTGCGCTGGGACTTCCATCGTTTGATGCTGCGGCAAAGCCTTTCGTTTTTTTCCGATGAGTTTTCCGGCCGGGTCACGACCAAGGTGATGCAGACGGCACTGGCCGTGCGGGACATGCTGTTCACCCTGATCGAGATCGCTCCGGGAATCGGGGTGTACTTCATCGCGATCATTGCACTGGCCGGCGGCTTCGCGCTGAAACTGATGCTGCCGTTCATTGCCTGGGTCGCGTTGTTCGGGCTGGCCATGTGGTATTTCGTGCCCCGCTTGGGGGAAGTCGGGCAGGAGCAGGCCAATGCGCGGTCGATGATGACCGGGCGTATCTCCGATGCCTACACCAACATCACAACGGTGAAGCTGTTCTCCCATTCCAACCGTGAAGCGCACTTCGCGCGTGCGGCGATGGAAGATTTCAAGCAAACCGGCTTTCGGCAGATGCGTCTGGTCAGCCAGTTCGAGATCGTCAACCAGGCACTGGTGGTGGCGTTGATCATGGCGGCGGGCGGTTATGCGCTGTGGCTATGGCACCAGGGTGAGGTCGGCGCGGGTGCTGTGGCGGCCATCACCGCCATGGCGTTGCGCATTAACGGTATGTCGCACTGGATCATGTGGCAAATGACCTCGCTGTTCGAGAGCATCGGCACCGTGCAGGATGGCATGGCCACCTTTACCCGTGGCCCGAAGGTGCAGGATGCGCCGGGCGCGGGCGCGCTCGTGACCTCCGGCGGCGCGGTCACCTTTGATAAGGTGCGGTTCAACTACGGTGGCGAACGCCAGGTGCTTGATGGCCTGAGCCTGAGTATCCGCCCGGGCGAAAAGATCGGCCTGGTCGGCCGCTCTGGCGCTGGCAAGTCCACGTTGATCAATTTGTTGCTGCGCTTTTATGACGTCGACAGCGGGGAGATTCGCATCGACGGCCAAAACATTGCACACGTGACGCAAGACAGTCTGCGCGGCGCCATCGGCATGGTCACGCAGGATACGTCCCTGCTGCATCGCTCGATTCGCGACAACATTGCCTACGGCCGTCCCGATGCGACTGACGCGCAAGTCCGCAGCGCCGCGGCCAATGCCCAGGCCGACGGGTTCATTAGCCAGCTCAGCGACCGACAAGGCCATACCGGTTACGACACCCTGGTGGGTGAGCGCGGGATCAAACTGTCGGGCGGCCAGCGCCAGCGCGTCGCAATTGCCCGGGTCATGCTCAAGAACGCGCCGATCCTGTTGCTTGACGAAGCCACCAGCGCGCTGGACTCGGAAGTCGAAGTGGCCATTCAGGAAAGCCTTGATGAAATGATGCAGGGCAAGACAGTGATCGCCATCGCCCATCGGCTGTCCACGATTGCAGCCATGGACCGGCTGATCGTTATGGATGATGGGCGCATCATCGAACAGGGCACTCACTCCGAATTGCTCGCGAAGAACGGCGTCTATGCGCGGTTGTGGCAGCATCAAAGCGGTGGTTTTCTGGGTGAGGACCAGGGCGTGGTCGAAACTATGGATCAGGTATGAGTGTGAAGTGGGTGGGAGGAGAAAGAATTTCGTAGAGGGGGTTGACCGAGTATTTTAATGCTGTAGTATTCGCCTCCCGCTAACGAGCATATTGATGTTTGTTCGGGCTTAAGTAGTTGATTTTATTAGTAAAATCAAAAATATTTAAGGTTGCAATTTGAGAATGTGCGTTGTAGAATGCGCCGCTCGGTTGAGACGAAAGATCTTAACCAACCGCTCTTTAACAACTGAATCAAGCAATTCGTGTGGGTGCTTGTGGAGTCAGACTGATAGTCAACAAGATTATCAGCATCACAAGTTACTCCGCGAGAA